>CAWKOL010000002.1:0-229910 GCA_963851285.1 uncultured Alphaproteobacteria bacterium | reverse complement strand
GCAGGGGCGCGATGGTCAACTGGCGCACATTACGCGCCAATCGTTGCGCTTCGGTGGCGCGGATCGAATCCGTCGTCACCAGCATTTCGATCGGCGAGGCGGTGACGCGCGCGACCGCGCCCCCCGACAATACGCCATGCGTGACATAGGCGACCACCGACTTGGCGCCGCGCGCCTGTAAGGCCTCGGCCGCGTTGCACAGCGTGCCGGCGCTGTCGACGATATCGTCCACCAGGATGCAACGCCGGCCTTCGATGTCGCCGATGATGTTCATCACCTCGGAAACGCCGGCGCGTTCGCGCCGCTTGTCGATGATGGCCAGATCGACGTCAGCCGCCGCGCGATCGACGCGCGCGCGCACCACGCCGCCGACATCGGGCGAGACGATCACCAGATCGTCGCCGTTGTAGCGTTCCTTGATGTCCTTCGCGAACACGGGCGCGCGAACAGATTGTCGGTCGGAATATCGAAGAATCCTTGGATCTGCCCGGCATGGAGATCGAGCGTCAGCACCCGGTCGGCGCCGGCGATCGTGATCATGTTAGCGACCAGCTTGGCCGAGATCGGCGAGCGCGACGCGGTCTTCCGGTCCTGCCGCGCATAGCCGTAATAGGGAATGACGGCGGTCGCGCGGCGCGCCGACGAGCGGCGCAGCGCGTCGAGCGTGACCAGCAATTCCATCAGATTGTCGTTCGCCGGAAACGAGGTCGATTGGATGACGAACACGTCCTCGCCGCGGACGTTTTCGTTGATCTCGACGAACACTTCCATATCGGAAAAGCGGCGCACGCTGGCGTCGGTCAGCGGCGTGCTCAAATAGGCCGAAATCGCTTCGGCAAGCGGCCGATTGCTGTTGCAGGCAAGAATCTTCATGACGCTCTCAGCCGCGACGGGAGCGCGAAACGGTGCCTCGCGCCGAGCGGCGGCGCATTTAACAAATTCGCCATCGAAATGTAAATGCCGATTTCGCTGGATTTTCCGGGTCTTAGAGTTAAGAGCCGGCGGCCTTGGCTTCTTGGAGAAGCTGCACGATGCCGCCGACTGCCGCGGTGGCGATGTCGTAGGCGGTATCGCCCCATTTGCCGTCGAGGCTGCCGGCCGGAACCGCATTTTCTTGGCTGACCCGGCCGATTTCCTTGCCGTCGACGCGCGACAATGCCCAGACGATCTTGACGGTCCTGCTGTCCGGCACTCAACGGCGCCGACCTCGACCTTGCCGGCAAGGAGGTAGCTCGGCTTGTCCGCCGGATTTTGCTGCAAGGCGACCCCGGCCCGGTTCAAGGCCGCTGCGATCGCCATCGATAATTCATGGCTGCCGTCGCGCGAGGCGCCGGTCACCGGCACGATGCCGAGGGTGGCGCCTTTCACCGGCTTGGCCAGGGGCGCGTCGCCTTCGACGCGGCGGGCCAGGATCATGCCCGGATGCGCGACCAAGGCCTTGGCCATTGTCGCGTCGCCTTGCCGCCATGCCGCGCCCGCCACGTTGCCGGTTTCGGTTTCCGTCGCGACGATATGACCGTCGGCGGCGCTGAGCCGCCAGGCGATACTGATTTTGAGCTGGTCGCCGGCGGGCTCGGTCGTGGCCGTGCCGGCAAGCCGGTAGCTGTGCTCGTTGGCGGCCGCGGTATCGGCCGGCACGTCCTCTTTCTGGAGGGCGTCGACCATGGCGGCCGCCAGTGCGGCGGCGGCGGGACCGGGCGCGCCGGCCACCGGTCCGACCACGATACCGGCGGCGTCGGGCGGCGACAGGATTGGCGAGGCCGGGGGCGGCTTGCTGTCCTCGAACGGGTGCGGCAGCGGCTGGCAGGCCAACAGCAGAAGCGGCGCCAGCAGAAACGCCGCGCGGAAGAAAAAGCGACGATGAGACATGATGACCGTTCGAGCGCGCGGGATCATAGAAGCGCGATGGCCGAAAGCAAGCGGCCGTAATCCGGCTCGCCCGCGAGGCGTGAGCGGCGATAGGAAAAGAAGCGTTCCGGCTCCGCGGCGGTGTCACCGCCGGTCGCCGCGACGGCGGCGAGACCGAGACCCTCGAGCCGCCACCGCACATAGCCGGGCAGATCGAACCGGTACTTGCCGGTGGGCGCCCCGATGAAAAACCGCTCGTTGCGCGGGTCCTGCGCCATAAACGGCGCCGGGAATTCCGGGCCGACCTCATAGGAGGCTTGCGCGATCGCCGGACCGAAACCGGCGCGGATGCGCGCCGGTTCGGCGCCAAGCGCCGTCATCGCCCGGACCGTGGCATCGAGCACGCCGCCGAGCGCGCCGCGCCAGCCGGCATGCGCCGCACCGATCACACCCGCCGCGATGTCGGCGAACAGCACCGGCACGCAGTCGGCGGTGAGAATGCCGAGCGCCACGCCACGCTCTTTCGTCACCAGGCCGTCGGCGCGCGCGCGGGGGGCGTGCCGCCAGTCGCCGGCGACAGTGACGATGTCGCTGCCATGAACTTGGTGATTGGTGGCTAGGGCATCGGGCGCGACGCCCAGCATCGCCGCGGCGCGTGCCCGGTTTTCGGCGACGGCGGCGGGATCGTCGCCCGATCCGCCGCCGCAATTGAGCGACGCGTAGATGCCGCCGCTGACGCCGCCGTCGCGGGTGAAATACCCGTGGGCGACGCCGGCGACCTTGAGCGCGTCGAGCGCGATCATGCGAATCCCGCCAACGATCGCAGCGCGGGGTCGGCAATCGCCATCGCCTTGAAGAGACTGCCCATGGCGTCGGGATCGGTGAGACGCCGCAAACCGGCGGCGACCATCGCGGCGTGTGCGGGCGAGGCTTCCATCAGCCGCGTCGCGCGTTTTTCAATGCCGAGCGCGCGCAAAAAAAAGCCTTGCTCGACCGGGCCGTAAACCCGCGCGCCGGCGCCCGATGCGGCCTGTGCCAGCGCGGCGAAATCGACATGGGCTGTTATATCGGCCTCGCCCGGTTCGTGCAGCACGTCACGACGGTGATGCGCTTTCAGCGCCTGCAGCGTGTCGCCGCATGCACTGTCGCGATAGCCGTAATCGATCAGCAACGCCGCGCCGCCTTGTTGTCCGAGGCGGCGGCCGAGCCACGTCGCATAGGCCAGCGCTTCGGGCGAAATTTCGCGGATCGCCCCCAGCACCGAGGGCGGCCACGGCATGTCGAACACGGGCGGGCCCACGACAAAGGCGAAACAATCGTCGCGAATAGCGACGCGGCGCTCTTCCCAGCCCTTGTCGCTCAATACGAACTGGCGCACCGGCAGCGCGTCGAAGAACTCGTTGGCGACGAGCAGCATCGGCCCGTCGGGCACGTCTTCGACGAGGGCATGCCAGGACGGCCGGTGATCCGCCAGCATGTCGGCTTGGCGCGCGCGCAGGACCGGGCTGGTCTCGACCAGATGCAGTTCGGCGGCGCCAAGAAAATCCGGCGCCAGCCGCGCCGCGCGCAACGCGTCGCGCATCAGCGTACCGCGTCCCGGACCCAGCTCCACCAGGATAAAGCGCGGCGGCGCGCCCATCGCGCGCCAGGTATCGACGCACCATAAGCCGATCAGCTCGCCGAACATTTGGCTCACTTCGGGCGCGGTGACGAAATCGCCCTCGGCGCCGAACGGATCGCCGCTCTGGTAATAATGCGCCATCGCCGCTGCCATATAGTCGGCGACCGTAATCGAACCCTCTTCGCGAATCCGTTGCGCCAGAATCTGCGGCTAGCGCGGTCACGGCGTCACGGCCTCGCGGCGCCGCGCGTACCAGATCAGGAACAGACCGGCCACGATTAGCGGCACCGACAGAATCTGTCCCATGGTCGCGCCGCCGAACAGGAAGCCCAATTGCGCGTCGGGTTCGCGAAAGAATTCGACAAAAAAGCGGAACGCGCCATAGCCGATCAGAAACACGCCGCTCAACGTGCCGGCACGGGCGCGCGTTGTATCGGAGCGTTGCATGAGGAACAGGATCAGGAACAAGACGATGCCCTCGAGAAAGGCCTCATATAGTTGGCTCGGATGGCGGGGGATCGGTCCGCCGTTGGGGAAGATCATCGCCCACGGTACGTCGGTCGGCCTGCCCCACAGTTCGCCGTTGATGAAATTGGCGAGCCGACCGAGGAACAGGCCGATCGGCACCGCGCACACGACCGTGTCGGCGAAGCGCAGGAACGGGATATGCCGCAGGCGGCAGAACAGCGCCATGGCGATGATCACGCTGAGCGCGGCGCCATGAAACGACATGCCGCCATGCCACAGCTCGAACATCTGCGCGGGATGCTGGAGGTAATAGGCGAAATTGTAGAACAGCACGTAGCCGATGCGCCCGCCCAGCACCACCGCGATCGTCGCCCAGACCAGGAAATCGTCGATCTCCTTGGCGCTCGTTACCGGCGTACCTCGTACCGCCCAGCGCCGCGCCAGTATGTTGCAATAGCGCCAGCCGATGATCAGCCCGACGATATAGGCGAGCGCGTACCAACGAATGGCGAAGGGCCCGACCGAGACCAGGACCGGATCGATCGTGGGATAGGGAATGACGAACATCGGCTTTCTTATACGCGCTACCGCCAGCGCAACAAGCCGCGTTCGAGCGCGCTGATGGCGCGACCGACGGCAAGGCCGAACAGCGACAAAATCAGCACGCCCGCCAGCAACTGGTCGGTCTGCATCAGGTTGCCGGCCTGGAGCACGAACGCGCCGAGGCCGGTCTCGGCGCCGATCATTTCCGCCGACACCACCAGCAGCAACGCCGTCGCCGCCGAAATCCGGAACCCCGCGAGAATCGACGGCATGGCGCCGGGCAAGATCACTTTCCACACGATGGCCGGCGCCGGCACCTCGAAACTTTGCGCCATGCGGATCAGGTTGCGCGGAACGGCGTCGACGCCGCTATAGACCGCGATCACGGTCGGAAAGAACACGCCGAGCGCAATCGTCGCGATCTTCGACGTCTCGCCGATGCCGAGCCACAGGATCAGCAGCGGCAACAGCGCGATCTTCGGAATCGGGAACAGCGCCGACACCATCGGCATGCCGACCGCGCGCGACACGGTAAAGAGGCCCATCGCCAGCCCGACGACCAATCCCACCGCCGTGCCGACCACCCAGCCGCCGGCGATGCGGACGAACGACGCCCAGAGATGCGGCCAGATCTCGCCGCTGACCACGAGATGCCACAGCGTCGTCGCGATTCGCGCCGGACTCGGCAGAAACAGCGCGCTGACCCAGCCGGCGGAACATACTGCCTGCCACACGATCAGCACGGCGGCGAACGCGATCCAGGCGCTGTAGCGGTTCGACACCGGCGCGAAACCGCCGCCGCGGAACCGCACCGCGCCCAACGCTGGGGCGGGCTCAGACATCGGCGACCTCGCGCTCGGCCTCCGCCGCCTCGTCGCGGATCAACGACCACAGGTTGCGCTGATGCTCGGCGACATAGAGCGCGTCGCGCGCGTCGCGGGACGTTCCAGCGCGACGATCTCGCGAATCCGCGCCGGGCGGCGCGACAGCACGACGACGCGATCGGCAAGCCGCGCCGCTTCCTCGAGATTGTGCGTGACATAGACCGCGCCGAGCCGGTTGCCCGTCATCAGGCCGATGAAATCCTCGATCAGCAGATCGCGGGTCTGCGCGTCGAGCCCCGAAAACGGCTCGTCCATCAGCAGAATTTCGGGCCGCGCCGCCAACGCGCGGGCAATGCCGACGCGCTGCCGCATGCCGCCCGACAATTGCTTCGGGTAGGAATGAGCGAACTCGGCGAGCCCGGTGCGGCGCAGCGCGTCGGTGACGATGGTCTGGCGCTCGCTGGCCCGAAGCCGAATATGCTCCAAGACGAAGCCGACATTGTCAGCGACCGAGCGCCATGGCAGCAGCGCGAAATCCTGAAACACGAAGGTCAGCGAGTTGAAGCTGCCGTCCGGTGGCGCGCCGCTCGTCGCGACCGATCCGGCCTGTGGCTTAAGCAACCCGCCAATGATGCCGAGCAGCGTGCTCTTGCCGCAGCCCGACGGTCCGACCAGCGCCACGATCTCGCCCGGCGCGACGCGAAATGACACGTCGCGCAGCACCGCAAGCTCGCCGAAATCGTGGCTGACCGAATCGACGATCAGTTCCATCGCGCGGTCACTTCGCGTAACCGAAGCTTTCGTCAACCACCTTGTCGACGCCGAAGCCTTTGTCGACGAAGCCATTGGCTTGGAACCAGGCGAGCTGTTTCGCCACGCCCGCCACGTTGAGCATGCCGTCGCGATCGATGTAGGAGAGGCCGACCACGACCTGCTCTGGTTTGAGACGCGTATATCGCACGATGCTGTCGATCAACGGCTTGGTCTTGTCGTTTACCTGAGCGCGCCCGTTCTTCACCGACGCGAGGAGGATGTCGCGATAGTCGCGCGTGCCTTGGCGATAGGCGGCGAGGAATTTCGCGATCGTGTCGCGATGCGCCAGCATCGCGTGCGACACGAAAACCGCGCCCAATTGCCACGGCGTCTCGTCGCCGACCCAGCCAAGGAGCTTGATGTCGCCCAACGCCATCAGCGGCAGCGCCGTGGTCACCGGCAAGAGCGCGCCGTCGACGCGCCCGCCCTTCAACGCCGACGCGATGTTCGACAGCGATTGCAGCGGCAGCAGATGGGTGCTCGACAAGGTGAAATGGTCCTTGTCGGCGAGCAGGCCGAGCGAATAGTGGAAGCTCGACCCCGCCTGGGTGATGGCGACGGTCTTGCCGGCGAGGTCGGAGGGCTTGGTCACGCCGGCCGCGTACGCCTTGGCGGTGGCGAAATAGCCGATCAGCGGATAGCCGGGTTGCTCGCGGCTTTGTCCCGCGACCACGGTGACGGCGCCCTTTGCCCGCGACATTGAACAGCCCAGCGGTGAAGGCGGTGACGCCGATATCGATGTCGCCGGCCGCGGCGGCGACCGCCACCGGCTGGGCCGCGTCGAAGAATTTGAGTTCGACATCGAAGCCCTGCGCCTTGAAGTAGCCTTTGTCGTAGGCGATGAACACCGGCGCCGAGGAAGATAGTTTCAGGACGCCGACCCGCAACGGGGTCTGCGCCATTGCCGGCACGGCCAGCATCAGAAGCACAACGGCAAGACTGCGGACAAAATATCCCATCGCCCGGCGTTCCTTTCGCGGGTTGCGTTTTCCTCCACCCACACCTTAGCGCAAGCGCATTCCCTTGGGGCAAGGGATCGCTATAGTCGCCGCGGCAACGGGAGACAGGCATGAAGATTTTCGCCAGTGAGGCTCCGGCCGGGCGGGTCGCCGCGGCGCTTGCCGGCCACGACCTGATCCTGGTCGACGGTAAAGGCGGTATCCGCGCGGGCGGCGCGTCGATCCAGGCCGAGGAGGCGCGGGCCGAAATCGTGTGGCTGACCTTCGATTCGCTGATGGGCGGACAGTTCGACCTGTTTTTCGACGTGGCGCTCGGCGGCACCGTTAAATGGCTGCACACGCAGCAGACCGGACTCGATTCGCCGCGCTATCGCGATGTGGTGGCGAAGGGTATCAAACTCACCAATTCCCACGCCCAGGCGCCAGCCATCGCCGAATATGTGCTGGCGAACGCGCTGGCCGAGACCTGGCCGATCGCGGCGTCGCGCGCCGCCCAGGCCGCCGGCGAATGGAAACGCATGGCGTTTTACGAGTTGGCCGGCAGCCATTGGCTGATTATCGGCCTCGGCGAGATCGGGCGCGAGATCGCGCATCGCGCCAAGGGCTTCGGCGTCAAGATCACCGGCCTCAACCGCAACGGCCGTCCCGATCCGGCGGCCGACGCGACCGGCACGCTCAAGGATCTGCCCAAATTGCTGCCGACCGCCGACGTGGTGGTGCTGGCGGCGGCGCGGACCGACGCGACGACGGATTTGGTGAACGCCCAATTCGTCGCGGCGATGAAGCCGGGCAGCATCCTGATCAATGTCGCGCGCGGCGAGCTGGTCGTCGACGCGGCGCTGATCGCGGGGCTCGACAAGGGCGCGCCCGGGCTCGCGATTCTCGACGCGTTCCGCGAGGAGCCGCTGCCCAAATCCCACCCCTTCTGGAAACATCCCAAGGTCTGCGTCACCGGGCACACGTCGAGCGCCGGTCACAACACGCTTGCCCGTGCCGACAATTTCTTCCTGGACAATTTGCGGCGCTACCAAAAGGGTGAGCCGCTCATGAGCCTGGTCGGGCCGGACTCGTTCTAGGGTCTGGATTCAATTACTTCCGTTGTCACCCCTGCGAAAGCAGGGGGCCATCGCCGCGCGTCGGCGCCGCATAAGACTCTTATGGCTCGCGGACGCTCCGCGATGGATTCCCGCGTTCGCGGGAATGACGAATCTCTTTGACTCGATTCATCATCAATTGGGTTCAGATCCTAACGGCCTAGCCGCGTCGCCCGGCGATATAATCCGCGCTTTGCATCTCGTTGAGGCGCGACACGGTGCGCTGAAACTCGAAGCTGCCGTCGCCGTCTGGGTAAAGCGAATCGGGCGGCGCTTCCGCGCTCGCGACCAGATTGCCGTGCGCCTCGTAAAGCGTGTCGATGAAGATGGTGAAGCGCTTCGCCTCGTTGCGCAGCCGCCGATTCATCACCGGGATGCCTTCGACGATGAAGGTGTGAAAGGCTTCGCACAACGTCAGGAAATCGGGCGGGCCCAACGGCCGCGCGCATAGTTCGTCGAAGCCGAACCAGGCCACTTCCTTGGCGGCGCGCGGCACTAGGAGAAGACGGCCCATCACGGTCAGCTCGACCGGCTTGCCTTCGGCGCCGCCGGTCAGATCGGCGAACGCGGCTTCGAGCGCCCGATGCCCGGCGCCGGCCGGTCCGATGAAATAGGTCTTGCGTCCGGCGAAGCGTTGCAGCCGGTAATCGCGCGCGCCGTCGAGCGCGATCACCGTCATGTGCTCCTTCAACAGCGCGATGAACGGCAGGAAACGGTCGCGCTGCAACCCATCCTTGTAGAGATCGTCGGGCGCGCGGTTCGAGGTCGCGACCACCACCGTGCCTGCCGCGAACAGCGCCTGGAACAGCCGCCCCAGGATCATCGCGTCGGCGATGTCGGCGACCTCGAACTCGTCGAAGCACAACAGGATCGCATCGGATGCGAATTCCGCCGCGACCGTGGCGATCGGGTCGACCGTGTCGGCGCGCCGCGCGTGAAGCCGCGCCTGCACTTCCTGCATGGAGGCGTAAAAGTGGACACGCCGCTTTTTTTCGACCGGCGCCGCGGCGAAAAACAAATCCATCAGCATCGATTTACCGCGCCCGACCGGGCCGAAGATGTACAGCCCCCGGGGTGGCGGCGCGTCGCGAACGAGGCCCAGCCGCGCGCGCCAGCCGCGGGTGCCGTTGGCGGGGGTGTAATCGGCGAGCTGCGCCGCCAGCGCGTCCAAACGCCGCATCGCTTCCTCTTGCCCGGCGTCGGGTGACAAATCGCCCGCGTCGCGGCGGGCGCGATAAAGCGCAAGCGGCGTGGTCGTCGAGGGGTCGGGCTGGGAAACGGCCATGGGCGAGAGCCGCTTCTATAAAGGGATTCCGGTTCGGAGGTAAAGATTACCGGGATTTAATGAAATCCGCCCGCGACGCGAAGTAACTTCCGCCCCTTCGTCATGTCCGAAATCAACCCGATCATCCGGCCCCATTCCATCGGCCTCTTCACCTTGAGCGTGCTCGCGGTGGTGATGGGCATTGTCACCGGCCTCGGGGCGGTCGGTTTCCGCGCGCTGATCGCGGTGATCCACAATCTGATGTTTCTCGGCAAACTGTCCTTCTATTACGACGCCAACGTGTTTACCGCGCCGAGCCCGTGGGGCGCCGCGATCATCCTGGTGCCGGTGATCGGCAGCCTGGTGGTCACGTTCCTGGTCACCAATTTCGCGCCCGAGGCCAAGGGCCATGGCGTGCCCGAGGTGATGGACGCGATCTTCTATCAGCAAGGCATCATCCGGCCCCAAGTGGCGGTCGTGAAATCGCTCGCCTCGGCCTCGTCGATCGGCACCGGCGGCTCGGTCGGACGCGAAGGGCCGATCATCCAGATCGGCGCGTCGATCGGTTCGACCCTGGGGCAAATCATCCAGATGTCGCCGTGGCAGCGCATCACCTTGGTCGCGGCGGGCGCCGGGGCCGGCATCGCCGCCACGTTCAACACGCCGATCGGCGGCGTCATGTTCGCGATCGAGCTGATGCTGCCCGAAGTCAGCGCCCGCACCTTCCTACCCGTGGCGCTCGCGACCGGCACCGCGACCTTTATCGGCCGCCTGTTCCTCGGCTCGCAGCCGGCGTTTTTCGTGCCGCCGACGCCGACGCTCGGAACTCATGCCGGGTCGGCGGTGGCGCTATTGCTGTTCGCGATCCTGGGCGGCCTGTGCGGCCTCGCCGCCACCGGCTTTATTCGCGGCCTTCATCTCGCGGAGGATTGGTTCGGCAAGATCGGCAACGCCTATCTCCGCCACGTCGTCGGCATGCTCGGCGTCGGCGTGCTGATCTACGCGCTGTTCCATTTCTACGGCCATTACTTCGTCGAGGGCGTCGGCTACGCCACTATCCAGGCGGTGCTGCTGCATCGCACGGACGCCTTCGGCCTCCTGGCGCTGTTGTTCGTGGCGAAGCTGGTCGCGACCGCGACCACGCTCGGCTCCGGCGCCTCGGGCGGGATCTTTTCGCCATCGCTGTTCATGGGCGCGACGCTGGGCGGCGCGTTCGGCGCGCTGGTCCAGCTCATTCATCCCATGCCCGAGGCCAGCATTCCGACGCTGGCGATCGTCGGCATGTGCGCCATGGTCGGCGGCGGCACCGGCGCCGCGATGACGGCGGTGACGATGCTGTTCGAGATGACGCGCGACTACGAGATCGTGATGCCGATGATCCTCGCGGTCGCGGTCGCGGTTGGCGTGCGCCGCATGCTGTCGCGCGAGAACATCTACACCATCAAGCTGGTGGCGCGCCGGCATTTCATCCCGAAGGCGCTGCACGCCAACATGTTCCTGGTGCGCCCCGCCAGCGAGGTGATGGACAAGGACATTCTCGTGCTCGACGCCGAGACGCGCTTCGACGATTTCCTGAAGCGGCCCGAGCACACGGGCGGCCTTGCCCATGTCGTGGTGACCGACAAGAACCGCATCTTCGGCGTGCTGCGCGTCAACACGGCGCTGCGTCGCGGTCTCGAGGACCGCTATACCGGCGTCAATCTCGGCCAAATAGCGCAGCGCAATTTCACCGTCGCGCGCGCCGACGACATCGCCTACGAGGTGATCCGCCGCATGTGGCGCAAGAACGGGGCGATGGCGGTCGTGGTCAAGAGCGACCGGCGCATTCCCGACGCGGGCGACGTCATCGGCGTCATCTCCAAGGAGCATGTCGCCGATTCGGTCGCGGCCAGCGTCGCACCCTACGAGGCGTGACCGCGATCAGTAATAGAACTTGAGGCGCGGCCAGACCTGGCGGAGGTCGCCGCGAAACCCGTGGCACACCAGGATCGGGGCTTTTTCGTAGGGCATGGTGTAGGGATCGGGATCGCGCGGCACGGTGTCGAGCCGGTCGCAGGCCGGCTGCCAGCGTTCGGCCTTTTGGCCGATCAGGATCAGCGTCGATGCACCGCCTTGGGGCGGTCCCCAGAGATAATATTGGTTCTGGCCGCTGACTGCCGGCGGCAGAGCGTCGCCGGCGCCGTAAAAATCGACCGCGGCGGCCTGGCCGTAATTGCGCGTGAGGATGGCGGCGTGCGCGCGCTCGTCCGGCGGCAGGCCGCGATACAGCGCCGCGACCTGACGCGTCAAGTCGCGCCAGCCGAACTGGTCGGAGAATAGTTGCGTGATCGGCGCGTCCGCCGAGGCTTTCTGGTCGGGGCGCGGCCGCAGATGGGTCGCGTCCATATACGGTCCGAGTTCCGCGGGCGGCAGAATCGGCAAGGTGATGGGCAACGCCGCGGCCGTCACCGCGACGGCGCCGACGGCCAGTGCGACCTTGAGCCAGGTCCAGGCACGCACCGCCGCGACCGCGCCGACCGCGAACAGGGTGGGGTAGGCGCCGACCAGGTAATAGTCCTTGCCGTGCGCGCCCCACGTGATCAGCGCGGCGACGCCCCAAGCAAGCGCCAGAAACCGCGCCGGCTTCAGCTCAGGCCGCACGAACGGCGCGACCAATCCCGCGATCCACAGCGGCGCCAGGAACGGATTCACCAGGAAGATCTGATGCGCGAGGAAATAAAACGGCGAGCCGGTGAGATTGTCGCGGGCATGGTTCGCCGTCACTTGAAAAAACGGCCAGCCTTCGATCTGTTGCCAGATCAGATTGGGCGCCGCGAGCAGTAGCGCGAC
The DNA here is from genome assembly GCA_963851285.1 of uncultured Alphaproteobacteria bacterium. GTDB lineage: Bacteria > Pseudomonadota > Alphaproteobacteria > ATCC43930 > CGMCC-115725 > JAATGI01. Next base: position 217,647 of record CAWKOL010000002.1, on the reverse strand, counting down.
CGCCGCGCCGAACCACAGCGCGCGGCGCGCGAACAAGCGCCGCGCCGGCGTCGCGGCGAGACCCACGGCCAGGCCCAGGAACCAGAGCACGACGCCGTATTTGGCTTCGAAGGCGACCCCGGCGATCAGCCCGGCCCATAACAGCGCGCGATCCTCGCCGCGCAAGACGGCGCGCGCGACGAAATAGGCGATGGCGGTCCAGCTCAGCGCGTCGAAGCTCGACGTGTAGAGAATGGCGCTGAGCCCGATCAGCACCGGCGCCAGAGCGCTGGCGGCGCCCGCGATCAGCGCCGCGCCCCGTCCGCCGCCCAGGAGCCGCGCCAACGCCGCCGTCACCGGCACCAACGCCGCCGCGGCCAGTGCCGCCGGCAAGCGCAGCAGCCACAGCGATTTGCCGAACACCTGCGTTGCCGCAGACAGCAGCGGCACCAGCGGTGGCTGATCGACATAGCCGAAGGCGGGATGACGCCCGCAAATGATGAAATAGAGTTCGTCCCGGAAGAAATCGTAGTGGCCGGCGACCGCGAGACGCACCAGCAACGTGAAGGCTGTCACCGCCCACAGAAACGGCTCGCGGCGTATGGTCGCAAACATCGAGCACATGCTCATTGATAGCGAAGAAATCGTCGCCCGAAGAAGGAAATTTGGAATCGTCTTGCCCCGGCTTGGGCGCGCCTGAAGCGGGCCATGACGATGGTGTTTTATCAGAACGAAACGCCGTGCAGCTTGTCGGGATTGCGCACGACATAGATCGCAGCGATCTTGCCGGCGTCGATGTCGAGCGCGACCGTCATCAGGCCGCCGCTCGGCTCCCGAATGATGAAGCCGGGCATGCCGTTGATTTGCGCTTCGCGCGTACGGAATTCGCCCGGCAGCGCGTTGCGCCCGACCGCTTCGAGCAGGCGGCAAATATTGTCGGCGCCCCTGACCGGAACGAGCGCCGCCGGCCGCTTGCCGCCGCCGTCCGACAACAGCACCGCGTCCTCGACCAGGCACGCGGCCAGGGCCGACATGTTGCCGGTCTCCGACGCTTGCCGGAACGCGGCCAGGCACTGCGCGGTCTCCTCGGTGCTCGGATGGAAACGCGGCCGCGACGCCTTGACGTGGGTGCGTCCGCGCGCCGCGAGCTGCCGCACCGCCGTCTCGTTGCGGCCAAGGATTGCCGCGATCTCGGCGAAGCCGATTTCGAACACATCGTGCAACAGGAACGCGGCGCGCTCCAATGGCGACAGCCGTTCGAGCGTCAACATCAGCGCCACCGACAGGTCGTGCGCGTAATCGCTCGCCGTGTCGGCGTCGAGCATCGTCCCCGCCACCACCGGATCCGGCAGCCACGGCCCGACATAGGTCTCGCGTCGGTTGCGCGCCGATTTGAGCTGGTCGAGACAGAGTCGCGTGACGGTGCGCGACAGGAACGCGCGGGGCTCGCGCACCGCAACGCGGTCGGCCTGGTGCCAGCGCAGATACGCCTCCTGCACCGCCTCCTCGGCCTCGGCGAGCGAGCCGAGCATGCGGTAGGCCAGCGCCATCAAATGGCGCCGGTGCGGTTCGAAGTTCGCCGCCGCGTCGGCGTGCGCGAGGTCGCTCACGCCGCCCGTTTCAGCACCGGCGTCACCGCGCCGCCCACGGTCAGGCGCTGGCACGCCTTGCCGTGGCCCAGCGCGTATTTCACCGTCGAATAGACCCGCCCGGCGGCGATCGTGAAGGCCAGCGACACGGCCGCGCGCTTGCCCCAGCGCCGTTCGATCTCGTCGCGCAACGCGTCGGCCGCGGGATCGTGCGCCAGCGTCGCCTGGGCGAAACGATAGGCGAGCCGGGCGGCGTCGTTCATCCCGGCTTCGTCCCCGGCGATGATCGCCCGCATCACGGCCGCCGCGACGCCGCCGCGTTCCGCCATGGTGACGCCAAGCTGCGTGCAGGGCCCGCAATCCTCGTGCATCGTCGCCACGATCCCCGCCGCCGCCTGCGCGTCCGCCGGGACGTCCCGGCGATATTGCGCCATCGCTTGGAATTTGTTGAAGGCGAGCGCCGCCTTCACATCGGTGTCGAGAATGTCGCGGACATAGCTCGCGTCATAATCGAATTCGCGCTCAAACGCGGCGAGGCGCCGCCGGATCAACCATTTCAGCATCGCAGTCTCCTTTCTCGACAGTAGGACGAGATAGGCGCGCCCTTGTGACATGGATTTTAGGCGGTCACGCCGCGTTTCAATCCGCCGGCCGCCAAATCGACGCTAACCGCGACCAACGCCATTGCGGCCCCGATGGAAAACACCCAGGCATAGACGCCGCCCGTCGCGACAAACAGGTAGGAATAGAAATAGCCGGCAGCGGCCTGGCCGACCGCGAACGACGTGGTCGCGGCGGCCCACACGGTGCGCGCCCGATTGGGATCGCGGACCAGTTCCTGCACGCGCCCCATCACCACCACGACCAGCCCTGGCGTGAACGCGCCGAGGAGGAAGGTCGAAACGCCGATAGCGAGATCGCCGTGCGACGCCACGATCAGCGCCACCGCGGCGGATTCAATGACCAACGTCACGCGCAGCGTTGCGCCGAAACCGGCACGGTCGGCAATCCGGCCCAGGACCAGCGGGCCAGCGATCGCGCCGATCCCGTAGATCACCCAATAAAATCCGGCGACGTCGATGCCCCGCCCCAGGCCGCGCGCGACGAAATCGACCAGGAACACCATGTGCGGCACTTGTGCCGAGGCGTTGAGCGCATACTCGATCAGCAGCGCCACCACCACAATGCCGCCCCAGGCGCGGATGCCGAAGCGTTCCGTCGTCGCGGCGGGCGCGATGGCGTCGCGCGGGAAGCCGCTCCACGCCGCTGCGGTAAGGATCGCGGCGAACATGCCGAGGCCACACCAGGTCGCGACTAGGCCCAAGCGCAGCAACGCCGGGATCGCGACGCCGCAGAACACGACGCCGGCGCCGAGGCCGGAAAAAATTACGCCCGATACCATGCCGCGCCGCGCGGGCTCGACATGCGACAAGACCAGCGGCGTCGCCACCACCATCACGATCGCGCCGACTGCGCCGGAAATAAAGCGCCACCCGAAATACCAGCTCCAGGATAGCGGCCAAGCGCCGGCGAAAAACGACAGCGTCACCAAAACCATCATGGCGCGCAGCAAAATCGCGGGCGGCACGAATCGCGCCAGCGTGCGCGCCGCCACGGCGCCAGCGAGATAGCCCGCGAGATTGGCGGCACCGAAATAAAAAGTCGCGGACGGCGAAAACCAGCGGGCCTCGATCAGCGCCGGAATCATCGCCGGATAGGCGAGGCGCGCGACGCCGATACAAATCAGTCCGGCGACCGAGGCGGAAAATGCGGCGCGCCAGAGGTTCATGGAGCTTCGGCTGCGTTGGCCCTCAACCGAAAACGCGTTGCGTTTTCTTCCCACCCGCGCAGGCGGGCTTGACGCCATGCCGAGCGTCCACCCGGACGCTCGGCCCGAACCTGCCGGGTGGCAGGTTCGGCGGCGTCAAGGGAAGGGAGGGGGCTTCCATCAGGTGAAGCGTAGATCGTGTGGCACCGCCTGGGCGATCAACGAATTAGCGCCGCTCGACCAACATCTGCTTGATCTCGCCGATCGCCTTGGCGGGATTGAGCCCCTTCGGGCAGGTGTTGGTGCAGTTCATGATGGTGTGGCAGCGATAGAGCTTGAACGGGTCTTCAAGCTGGTCGAGCCGTTCGCCGGTCCTTTCGTCGCGGCTGTCGTTGAGCCAGCGACCCGCCTGCAACAGCACCGCCGGGCCCAGATAGCGCTCGCCCTGCCACCAATAGGAGGGGCAGCTTGTGGTGCAGCAGAAACACAGGATGCATTCCCACAGCCCGTCGAGCTTCGCCCGCTCGGCCTCGGATTGCAGCCGCTCGCGGTCGGGCGGCGGCGTCTCGGTTTGGAGCCAGGGTTGGACCGACTGGTACTGTGCGTAGATATGCGTCAGGTCGCCGACCAAATCCTTCAACACCGGCAGATGCGGCAACGGGTAGATGTGGACCTCGCCCGGCACGTCGTCGATGGGCTTCAGGCACGCGAGCGTGTTGTGGCCGCCGATATTCATCGAGCACGAGCCGCACACGCCTTCGCGGCAGGAACGGCGGAAGGTCAGGCCGGTATCGACCTCGTTCTTGATCTTGATGAGCGCGTCGAGGACCATCGGCCCGCACTGAGCAAGATCGATCTCGTAGGTATCGAGGCGCGGATTCTCGCCGCTGTCGGGGTCGTAGCGATAAACCTTGAAGCTCTTGACGCGCTTCGCCCCGGCCGGCGCCTTATGGGTCTTGCCGGCGCCGACCTTGGAATTTTTCGGCAGCGTGAATTTCGCCATTTCTTTGCTTCCTAATTCTGTTCCGGCGGGCCGACCCTTTCACCGTCATGGCCGGGCTTGACCCGGCCATCCAAGGCAAGCGACGTGCGTTGGCTTTGGGCCCCCGGATCAAGTCCGGGGGTGACGAATAAAGGATGAGACTTTTCCAGCATCCGCGCCGGCCTAATACACCCGCGCCTTGGGCGGGATCGATTCGACTTCGTTCGACATCGTGTTGAGATGGACCGGGCGATAGCCGAGCCGGACCTTGCCGTCGGCGTCGAGCCAGGCCACGGAATGCTTCAACCAATGGACATCGTCGCGGTCGGGATAGTCCTCGCGCGCGTGGGCGCCGCGGCTTTCGGTGCGCGCCAGGGCGGAGTTGATCGTCACTGTCGATTGCGCCAGCAGATTGTCGAGCTCCAGCGCTTCGACCAAATCGGTGTTCCAGATCATCGAGCGGTCGCTCAGCACCAGATCGTTCATCGACGCGGTGACGTCGGCGATCTTGGCGACGCCATTCGCCAAGGTCGGGCCGCGGAAGATGGCGCAATCCGCCTGCATGGTGCGCTGCATGTTGAGGCGGATCTCGCCGGCCTTGAGCCGGCCCTTGGCGTTGCGCACCTTTTCGAGCCGGGCGAGCGCCGGTTCGCCGGCGCCGGCGGGCAGCGGCTTGTGCGGCGCGCCAGGCTGCACCAGCTCGGCGGCGCGATGCGCGGCGGCGCGCCCGAACACGACGAGATCGAGCAGCGAGTTGGTGCCGAGGCGGTTGGCGCCGTGCACCGAGACGCAGGCCGCTTCGCCGACCGCCATCAAGCCTTTGATGGTACGCTCGGGATCGGTCTCGGTCGGGTTCAGCGCCTCGCCGTGATAATTGGTCGGCACGCCGCCCATCGCGTAATGCGCCGTCGGCAGCACCGGGATCGGCTCGCGCGTCACCTCGACGCCGGCGAAGATTTTCGCCGTCTCGGAAATACCCGGAAGGCGCTCGTGCAGCACCTTCGGGTCGAGATGCTCAAGGTGCAGCATGATGTGGTCCTTGTGCGGACCGCAGCCGCGCCCCTCGCGGATCTCGATGGTCATGGCGCGGCTCACCACGTCGCGCGAAGCGAGGTCCTTGGCGTGCGGCGCATAACGTTCCATGAAGCGCTCGGCCGCGCCGTTGGTGAGATAGCCGCCTTCGCCGCGGGCGCCTTCGGTGATCAACACGCCGGCGCCGTAAACGCCGGTCGGATGGAATTGGAAGAATTCCGGGTCCTGCATCGGCACCCCGGCGCGCAGCGCCATGGCGTTGCCGTCGCCGGTACAGGTGTGCGCCTGCGTGGTCGAGAAAAACGCGCGGCCATAGCCGCCCGTCGCCAGCACCACGATATGCGCGCGGAACCGGTGGATCGAGCCGTCCTCGAGGTTCCACGCCATCACGCCGACGCAGGCGCCATCCTCGTCCATGATCAGGTCGAGCGCGAAATACTCGATGAAGAACTCGGCGTTGTGCTTGAGGCTCTGCTGATAGAGCGTGTGGATCATGGCGTGGCCGGTGCGGTCGGCGGCGGCGCAGGCGCGCTTCGCCATCGGACCTTCGCCATATTCGGTGGTATGGCCGCCGAACGGACGTTGATAGATCTTGCCCTCGGGCGTGCGCGAGAACGGCAGGCCGAAATGCTCCAGCTCGATCACCGCCTGCATCGCGTTGTGGCACATATATTCGATCGCGTCCTGGTCGCCGAGCCAGTCGGAACCCTTGACCGAATCGTAGAAATGCCAGCGCCAATCGTCCGGCCCCATATTGCCCAGCGCGGCGCTGATGCCGCCTTGCGCCGCGACGGTATGGGAGCGCGTCGGAAACACTTTGGTGATGCACGCCGTCTTGAGCCCGGCCATGCCCATGCCCAGCGTCGCGCGCAGGCCCGACCCGCCGGCGCCGACAACGACGACATCGTAGAGATGATCGGTGATGGGATAAGAAGCAGGCATGCTCAAACCCCGAGCGCCAGTTTCAGCACCGAGACCACGCCCGCGACCGCGAGCAGCAGCGCCAGGAGCTTGATCGCGATGATGCCGGCAATTTTCGCGGCCTCGCTCGGCGCGTAATCCTCGATCACCACCTGGAGGCCGAGCGCGCCGTGATAAAACACGGCGCCGATGGTGAGGATCATCAGCGTCGCCGCGACCGGGCCGTGCAGCCACGCGGCGATGGCGGCGCGATCGGCGCCGGCGAGCGACACCAACGCGGCGCAAAACCACAGACCCAGCGGCACCAAGGCCACGGCGCTGACGCGCTGCGCCCACCAATGGCCGACGCCTTCCTTGGCGGAGCCGAGGCCGAGCGCGCGGCCTAAGGGCGAGCGAAGTCGTGTATCCGCCATCTCAGCCTCGCGCCATCAAACCGCCGATGAAGGCGATCAGCGTCAGCACGATTGCCGCCGCCATGACCAACAGACTCGCGCGATAGGCGGCGCCGATCTCGAACCCATAGCCGACGTCCCAGACCAGGTGGCGGATGCCGTTGCACAAATGGAAAAAGAAACTGAAGCACCAGCCGAACAGGAAAATCAGCCCGAGCCACGAGCCGAAAAACCACTGCGCCGATGCGAACGCCTCATCGCCCGCTTGCCGCCGCCACCATCCACCACACCAGGAACACCGTGCCGCCCGCCAGCGCCAGTCCGGTGCCGCGATGCAGGATCGAGGTCGCCATCGTGAGCGGCCATTTATAGATTTGAAGATGCGGGGAAAGCGGCCGTTCGGCTTGCGTCATTGGGGAAAATCCCTGGCAACGGCGCGCTTGTTGCGCCTCAACGGGATGTAGCCGCTGCACCGCACCAAGTCAACGCTAGCGGCGCATGGCTGCCAGGAATTCAGGTATCAGCGAACGTCTGATCCCTGACTAATGAACGTGCGCGCCGTGATCGTGGCCCTTGTGGGCGAGATGGTCCTTCGCCAGCACTTCCGCGATTTGGACCGCGTTGAGCGCGGCACCTTTGCGCAGATTGTCCGACACCACCCATAGCGCCAAGCCGTGCGGCACGGTTGGGTCGCGCCGGATGCGGCTGACAAAGACCGCGTCCTCGCCCGCCGCTTCCTTCGGCGTCACATAACCTTCATCGACGCGGTGATCGACCACGCTGATGCCCGGCGCCTTGCGCAGCGCCGCGCGGGCCGATTTCGACCGAGATCGAATTTTCGAACTCGACATTGACCGCCTCGGCGTGGCCGATGAACACCGGCACGCGCACGCAGGTCGCGATCACCGCGATGTCGCCGTCGAGAATCTTGCGTGTCTCGGCCGCCATCTTCCATTCCTCCTTGGTGAAACCGTCGTCCATGAAGACGTCGATATGGGGAATGACGTTGAAGGCGATCTGCTTGGTGAAGCGTTCCTTGACGATCGGATCGTTGACGAAGACGGCGCGCGTCTGATTGAACAGCTCGTCCATGGCGTCGCGCCCCGCGCCCGACACGGATTGATAGGTCGCGACCACGACGCGCTTGATCTTGGCGACGTCGTGCAGCGGCTTCAGCGCCACCACCATCTGGATGGTGGAGCAATTGGGGTTGGCGATGATGCCCTTCTTCATGTGCGCGATGGCGTGCGCGTTGACCTCCGGCACCACCAGCGGCACGTCCTTGTCCATGCGCCAGAACGACGTGTTGTCGATGACGACGGCGCCGGCCTTGGCGGCGCGCGGCGCGAACTCGGCCGAGACCTTGGCGCCCGGCGAGGACAGGACGATATCGACGCCCTTGAAATCGAAATTTTCGAGGCTTTCGACCTTCACCGTGTGCTCGTCGCCGAACGACACTTCGGTGCCGATCGACCGCGACGACGCGACGGCGTGCAGCCGCGACACGGGGAATTCGCGCTCGGCGAGGATGCTCAGCATCTCGCGTCCGACATTGCCGGTGGCCCCGACCACCGCGACCCGATAAGCCATAGTGCTGCTCCAACGCGCCATGCTGCGGCGCAAAAGTCGCTTGGTTTACGCGTTAACGCCGTGGATTGACAAGGGCCGCAAGCGGTACGCCTTGAATGCGCACTTACTTGCAAAAACAGATTTAATGCGCATTATATACACATGAGCGCGCGAGAAGTCCTTCGGGCGCTGAAGTCCGATGGCTGGATTGAAGCGCGAACCAAGGGTTCTCACGTGCAATTGCGGCATTCGGCCAAGCCGGGTTTGGTCACGGTACCGATGCATGGCGCCAAGGATTTCAAGCCGGGAACCTTAGCGTCGATCGAACGCCAGGCCGGATTGAAATTCAGGAGTAGGTGAATGGGTCTTCGATTTTACCGTGCGATAGCCTACCAAAATCGCGGCGACGGGCCCGACGATGGATGGGATGTCATCTTTCCCGATTTTCCCGGGTGCGTCAGTCAGGGCAATTCGGCGCAGGCGGCGATGGAGAATGCGGTCGAGGCGCTCGCCTTGCACGTGGAGGGCTTGGTCGCCGAGGGTGAGACGTTGCCGACGCCATCGCGCGTGAATGCACGCCTGCCGGAATGGATGCCCGAAGCCGATATGGTTAATCGGATCGACGCCTTCCTGACGGTCGAGGTTCCTGGCAAAAGCGCCCGTATCAATATCACCATGGACAAGGCGCTGATCGATCGCTTGGATACCGCGGCAAGTCGTGAAGGCACCACCCGGTCAGGCTATCTCGCGCAGGCGGTGCGAGAGAAATTGAAGCGGACACATGAGTCGGCGTGATGCTGGAGAAAGCCATGGCCCAACCCACCAGTTTCATCGAATTCTGGCCCGACTATCTCGGGGCGCATCGCGATCCGCGCACCCGCGCCACGCATTACTTCGGCACCAGCCTGGGCGTGGCTTGCGTCTTGGTCTTCCTGGCGACGCTGTCCTGGCCGTGGCTGGTGGCCGCGCCGCTTTGCGGCTATGGCTTCGCTTTCGCCTCGCACTATGTTTTCGAGCACAACAACCCGAAGACGTTCGAGCACCCGGTCTGGTCGTTCATGGCCGACTTTTACATGCTCGGACGTTGGGCCAGCGGCCGTCTCGCGCCTGATTTGGCACGGCTGCCGGCGCGGGCGTAGTTCTGGGCCAAGCCGGGGCAAGACGAAAAACAACAAGCGCGCGCGACGGTTAGCGCGGCAGCGCTTTCACTTCCCGGCGCAGGAACGCCATCGCGTCTTCGGGCGGCGTGCCGGTCAAAGTCGCGATGTCCTTGGTCAGCAGATCGAAATCGCCGCGTTTGATCGCGGCGGCGGAGCCGACCCAGTTCTCGACGCTGCTGGGCACGTCGGGCTTGGTGGTCCGCAGATGTTCGGCGTACTCGGCGGGCGAAACCGACTGGTAGGGATAATTCTTCTCGCTCACCTCGGACAACACCGCGGCGACATCGGCGAAGGTGTAGGTCGCGGGACCGGTCAGGGAATAGGTCTTGCCCTCGTGCCCGCCGCTGGTCAGCACCGCGGCAAGCGCCCGCGCCGAATCGCGGCGGCCGCACCAAGCGGCGCGGCCCGCGCCCGCCGCATGACACACGATTCCGGTGTTCAGCGCGCGCTCGACCACCATCATGATGGTCTCGGAGAAATAACTGTCGCGCATGATGGTGACGGCAAGGCCGCTGTCGCGCAGTAGCGCCTCGGTCTCGCGATGGACCTTGGCGTAAGGGAAGGGCGAGTCCGGCTGGCAGGCCAGGAAGCTGGTATAAACGATGTGCCGGGCGCCGGCCCGCTTCGCCGCCTCGATGACGTTGCGGTGCTGGACGATGCGGATCTCATTGGGCGTATCGCCCGAGATCAGCAGAACCGTCGAGGCACCGGCGAAGGCGCGCTCCATCGCCGCGGCATCGGAATAATCGCCCTGGCGTACCGAAATGCCGGCGGCGGCGAGATCGGCGGCCTTCGTCGCATCGCGCGCGGTCACGGCGAAGGTGGGGCCGATCTTGTCGCGCACCAGGCCGGACACCATGCGGCCGAGCCGCCCGTTGCCGCCCGTCAAGACCAGCATCGGCGTCAGGCCTTCAGCGTCTTCTGCGCTTCGCGCTTGATGAAGGTGAGGCCGTCCTCGGCGGGGATGCCGGTAATGTCGCCGATGGTGAACGACACTTCCGACAGAAACCCGCCCTTCACCGTCGCGGCGGCGCCGGTCATGAACGCGACCAGGCCCGGCGGCGTGTTGGCGGCCTCGAGCTGCGCCTTATAGCTCTCGGGCGAAATATCCTCGTAGACGATTTTCTTGCCGGTCGCCTCCGACAGCATCGCGGCCAGTTCCTCATGGCCGTAGGCCCTGGGGCCGGTGAGCGCGAAGCTTTTGCCCTCGTTGCCGGTCTCGGTGAGGATGCGGGCGGTGGCGCGGGCGAGGTCGCGGCGCGTCACGTAGGAGATTTTGCCCTGGCCGGCCGGCGACACGATCTTGCCCGATGCCAGCGCGCGGGTTGCCGTCATCAGCCCGGCCTCGGCGTAATTGCCGTTCCGCAGATTGATCGGCGCGAAGCCCTGTTCCTTGAGATAGGCGAGGGTTTGCAGGATCGACGGCGTCGACGGGAACGGCGATTGCGGCTGGTCGGCGATGTAGCCGACAAACGCGATGCGCTTGGTGCCTTGGCGCTTCGCCGCGTCGATCACGTTCTTGTACTGCTTCAGGCGCTGCTCGGTGCTGCCGAGCGTCGCCATCAACAGGATCGTGTCGGCGCCGTCGATGGCGCGCGCGACCTCGTCGGCCTTGTCGAAATCGCCGGCCTTGACCGTGACGCCTTGCGCCGCGAGGTCGGCCGCCTTCGCGGTGTCGCGCACCGTGACGGTGAAGCCGTTGCCGATCCGCTCTTGCAGCGCGCGGACGATTTGACGCCCAATCCGCCGTTGCCGCCGGTGACGACGATCATGATTGCTTCCTCCCATCTCTTTCGTCATTCCCGCGGAAGCGGGAATCCAGTGAAAGCGGCGTGCGTGTGGCCCTGGGTCCCTGCTTCCGCGGGGACGACGGATTAGCCTAATCCTGGCGTACCACTCAAGCCAGCTTGTCCAACTCCCGCAGCAGCGTGTCGCCCATCACCGTGGTCGAAACCCGCGCGGTGCCCGGCTGCATGATGTCGGTGGTGCGCACGCCGCGCGCGAGCGCGTTCTTCACCGCCTGGTCGACCATGTCCGCCTGTTCGGTCATGTCGAAGGAATAGCGCAGCATCATGGCGAAGGAGAGGACGCAGGCGAGCGGATTGGCCATGTCCTTGCCGGCGATGTCGGGCGCCGAGCCGTGCACCGGCTCGTAGAGCGCCTTGCGCCGGCCGGTCGCGTCCGCCGCGCCCAGCGACGCCGAGGGCAGCATGCCGAGCGAGCCGGTCAGCATCGCGGCGCAGTCGGAGAGAATGTCGCCGAACAGATTGTCGGTGACGATGACGTCGAACTGTTTCGGATTGCGCACGAGCTGCATCGCGCAATTGTCGGCGTACATGTGCGACAGCGCGACGTCCTTGTATTCGGCATCGTGCAGCTTCTGCATTTCCTCGCGCCACAGCTCGCCCGATTCCATGACGTTGGCCTTCTCGACCGAGCACACTTTGTCGTGCCGCTTGCGCGCCAGCTCGAAGGCGACGCGGCCGACGCGCACGATTTCGGAGGTGGTATAGACCTGCGTATTGACGCCGCGGCGCTCGCCGTTCGGCAGCGTCTCGATGCCGCGCGGCTCGCCGAAATAAACGCCGCCCGTCAGCTCGCGCAGGATCATGATGTCGAGGCCGCTGATCACCTCGGGCTTCAAGCGTCGAGGCGCCGACCAGCGGGTCGAACACCATCGCGGGCCGGAGATTGGCGAAGAGGCCCATCTCCTTGCGCAAGCGCAACAGGCCGCGCTCGGGCCGCACCGCGAACGGCAGCTCTTCCCATTTCGGCCCGCCGACCGCGCCGAACAGCACCGCATCGGCCGCCTGGGCGTGCGCCATGGTCTCGTCGGAGATCGGCGCGCCCTCGGCGTCGTAGGCGCAGCCGCCGACCAGACCTTCGCTGGTGTCGAAGCGCGCGAGGCGCTTCTTGTCGAACCATTCGATGACGCGATGGACCTGGCGCATCACTTCGGGGCCGATGCCGTCGCCCGGCAGGATCAGGAGTTTCTTGTTCGGCGTGCTCATTGTGCGTTCGCCCACAGCCAGGGTTGCGTGCCGCGCGGTTCTGATCCTCGAACGCGCCGATGGATCTCGCTCTTCTGCTCGGTCAGGCCGATCTCGTCGAGCCCGTCGAGCAGCGCCTGCTTGCGGAACGTGTCGATCTCGAATTTCACGATCGCTGCCGTCGGGCCGCGTGATGGTCTGCGCCTCGAGGTCGACGGTGAGGCGCGCGTTGGCGCCCTTCTTCGCGTCGTCCATCAGCTGGTCGCACATCTCTTGCGGCAGAGTGATCAGCAGGATGCCGTTCTTGAAACAGTTGGCGTAAAAAATATCGGCGAAGCTCGGCGCGACGACGACAGCGGATGCCGAAATCCAGGAGCGCCCACGGCGCGTGCTCGCGCGACGAGCCGCAGCCGAAATTCGGTCCCGCCACCAGGATCTGCGCACTGGCGATAGGCCGGCTTGTTGAGGATGAAGTCGGGTTCTCGCTGCCGTCGGGGCGATAGCGCTGCGCGTCGAACAGGTTCTTGCCGAGGCCCTTGCGCTGGATGGTTTTGAGGAACCGCGCCGGGATGATCATGTCGGTGTCGACATTGATGGTCGGCAGCGGCGCCGCGACGCTGGTGACGGTGGTGAATTTATCCATGCGGTCTCCAACTCACAATCCTCCTCGTCGTCATGGCCCGCGGAGGCGGGCCATCCGCACGTCGCATTGCTCGCGCGTTAAGCAATCGCATCGCTCCTCATCCCATCTGCCGCACGTCGGCGAGCCTGCCCGCGATCGCGGCCGCGACCGCCATCGCCGGCGACACCAGATGCGTGCGGCCGCCCGGACCCTTGCCGGCCCTCGAAATTGCGGTTCGAGGTCGAGGCGCAGCGTTCGCCCGGTTTCAGCTTGTCCTCGTTCATCGCGAGGCACATCGAGCAGCCCGGCTCGCGCCATTCGAAGCCGGCCTCGAGCAGGATCTTGTCGAGTCCTTCTTCCTCGGCCTGATGCTTGACCAGGCCCGAGCCCGGCACCGCCATGGCGCGCACGCCGGCCGCCACCTTGCGGCCCTTCGCCACTCGCGGCGGCGGCGCGGAAATCCTCGATGCGGCCGTTGGTGCAGGAGCCGATGAAGACATGATCGACCGCGATGTCGGTCATCTTCGTCCCCGGCTTCAGCGCCATGTATTCGAGCGCGCGCTTCATGCCGTTGCGGCGCTCCTCGTCCGGCTCGTCGTCGGGATTGGGGATCGCGCCGGTGATCGGCACGACATGCTCGGGCTTGGTGCCCCAGGTGACGAGCGGCGACGATCGTCGCCGCGTCGAGCGTCACGATCTTGTCGTAATGCGCGCCCGGATCGGAGGGCAGCGTCTTCCAGAACGCGAGCGCCTGTTCCCACGCGCCGGCTTTCGGGCGCATAGGGCCGGCCCTTCAGATAGTCGAACGTGATGTCGTCGGGCGCGACCAGGCCGGCGCGCGCGCCGCCTTCGATCGACATGTTGCACACCGTCATGCGGCCTTCCATCGACATGCTGCGGAACACGTCGCCGGCATATTCGATGACATGGCCGGTGCCGCCGGCGATGCCGATCTTGCCGATGATGGCGAGGATCACGTCCTTCGGCGTGACGCCGATTCCGAGCGTGCCGTTGACCTCGACCTTCATATTCTTCGGCCGGCGCTGGATCAGCGTCTGCGTCGCCAGCACGTGCTCGACTTCCGACGTGCCGATGCCGAAGGCGAGCGCGCCGACCGCGCCGTGGGTCGCGGTGTGGCTGTCGCCGCACACGATGGTCATGCCGGGCTGGGTCAGGCCCTGTTCCGGCCCGATGATATGCACGATGCCCTGGCGGATATCGTTCATGCCGAAATAGGTGAGGCCGAATTCCTTGGCGTTGCGCTCCAACAGCTCGACCTGGATGCGGCTTTCCTCGTCCTTGATGCCGCCGGCGCGGTTCGAGGTCGGCACGTTGTGATCCGGCACGGTGATGGTGGCGTCGGGGCGATGCACCTTGCGGCCGGCGGCGCGCAGCCCCTCGAAGGCCTGCGGGCTGGTCACTTCATGGACGAGATGGCGGTCGATATAGAGCAGGCCGGTGCCGTCCGGCTGCATCTCGACGAGATGATTGTCCCAGATCTTGTCGAACAATGTGCGTGGCGTGGGCATTTCCAGTTCCGATGTCAAAGCTGATTTCTCGTCATTCCCGCGCAAGCAGAATCCAGGGCAAGCGATGTATCGGACCCTGGGTCCCCGCTTTCGCGGGGACGACGGGAAAACTGCGCTCATTCCTTCGCGGCGTTGGCCGGCGGCGGCGGCGCCTTCCTCCGCCACGAGGCCGAACTCGCGCGCCCGCTCTTGGATGCGCGCCTTCTTGCCGGTGAGGCCGCGCAGATAATAGAGCTTGGCGCGGCGCACGGCGCCGTGGCGCATCACTTCGATCGCGGTGATGCGCGGGCTGTAGAGCGGGAAAATGCGCTCGACGCCCTCGCCATAGGAAATCTTCCGAAGCGTGAAGCTCGAATTGACGCCCGGCGCTCTTGCGCGCGATGCAGACGCCTTCGAAGGCTTGAATGCGTTCGCGTTCGCCCTCGACCACCTTGACGCTGACCTTGACCGTGTCGCCGGGCGCGAAGTCCGGCACGGCGCGCGCCTCGGTGAGTTTCTTCGCCGCGTCGCGGTCGATGGTTTCCATGCGGTTCATGACACTTCTCCGATTTTTTGCTCGCGCCGCTCGTTCCGGGCGAGATATTGCGTCCATAGATCGGCGCGTCGCTCGCGCGTCGCGCGTTCCGCCTCGGCCAAGCGCCAGCGGCGAATTTCGTCGTGATGGCCCGACAGCAGCACCGGCGGCACGGCGCGGCCCTGCCAGGTCTGCGGTCGGGTGTAATGCGGATATTCCAAGAGGCCCGCGGCGAAACTCTCCTCGTCGAGCGAGGCCGCGTCGCCGGCGACGCCGGGCAGCAGGCGCACGCACGCGTCGATCAGCGCGATCGGCCGCCGGCTCGCCGCCCGAGAGCACGAAATCGCCGAGCTGACATCTCCTCGATTTGGCGCGCGCTCGATGACGCGCTGATCGATGCCCTCGAAGCGGCCGCACAGCAAGCCGATCCCCGGCCCCGCCGCCAGGTCCTTGACGCGGGCCTGGTCGAGCCGGCTGGCCGCGCGGCGAGAGATAGAGCAGCGGCCCGGCGAAATTCGTCGCCGGCGATGGCGCGGTCGACCACGTCGGGCCGCATCACCATGCCGGGCCCGCCGCCGAACGGCGTGTCGTCGACGGTGCGATGCTTGTCCTCGGCGAAATCGCGGATATCGACCGTGTCGAGCGCCCACAAGCCCGCCGCGCGCGCCTTGCCGGCGAGCGAATGCGCCAGTGGTCCCGGAAACATTTCCGGGAACAGGGTCAGCACGGTCGGCGGTCCAGGCGCTCATGTCATTTGTCCAGCAAGCCCACCGGCGGGTCGAGCACGATGAAGCCGCCGGCGATATCGACCACCGGCACGGCGGCCATCGTGAAGGGCACCATGACGTCGCCATCCGGGCGCGCGATTTCAAGACTGTCGCCGGCGCCGAAATCGTGCACCGCGCGCACCGTGCCGAACACCGTGCCGTCGCTGAGCCGGACTTCGAGGCCGACCAGATCGGCGTGATAGAACTCGCCGTCTCGGGCGCGGGCAGGGCGTCGCGCGGCACGAACAGTTCCGTGCCTTTGAGTCGTCTCCGCCTGGTCGCGGTCGGTCACGCCCGTCGATCGCCGCGATCAGCACGTCGTCGGCGCCGCCCTTCAGCATCAGTTTGTAGGCACGGCCGCGCGCATCCTCGAGCGGGCCGTAGGACGCGATGTCCTTCGGCGCCGCCGCGAAGCTCTTGACGCGCACCTGTCCCCGCACGCCGTGGGCGCCGATGATGGCGCCCATCAACACGCGGTCGGGCCGCGCCATCGGATCAAGCCGAAGCTGCTTCACCCGCCGCTCCTGCCGGTGCTGCCGGCGCCGCGGCGCGCGGCCGGCGCCGTGCTGGTCGCCGCCGCGGCGCGCTCCTGCGCTTTCTTGCGCGGCGCCGATCGTTTCGGCGTCTCGCGGATCGCGGGCTTGCCGCGCAAGCCGGCATCGCCGAGGAAGCGCGCGACGCGCTCGCTCGGCAAGGCACCGACGCCGAGCCAATGCTGCACGCGCTCGGTGCGTGAGCTTCACCCGCTCCGGATGGTCCTTCGCCAGCATCGGATTGTAGGTGCCGAGCTTCTCGATGAAGCGGCCGTCGCGCGGGCTGCGGCTGTCCGCCACCACGATCTGATAGAACGGCCGTTTCTTGGCGCCGGCCCGGGCCATGCGAATCTTGAGTGCCATGAGTCTCCTGTTTCGACGCCGCTCGCGTTCGACTAGTTAGCGTGAAATGCCGGTCGATGGCGCGGCATTTCGGGTGGGCGTGATGCCGATATGGGCGGAGGGATCATCCCCACCCGCTCGCAGCCAGTGGCTGCTCGCGACCTCCCCCATCGAGGGGGAGGTAAAAAAATGGCCGGCGCGGAATTGGACATCCTCATCGTCCGAATCCGCCGCCGGGCAGCAGCGCGCCGATGCCGTGGCGCATCAGCCCTTCTGGCCGAGCTTGTTCATCTTTTTCATCATCGTCGCCATGTCCTGATACTGTTTCAGGAGGCGGTTGATCTCCGGCACCGTGGTGCCCGACCCCGCCGCGATGCGCCGCCGCCGCGACGCGTTCAGCAGCTTCGGATCGCGCCGTTCCTTCTTGGTCATCGAGCCGATGATCGCTTCCTGACGCTTGATCAGGCTCTCGTCGAGATTGGCCTCGTTGAGCTGACTTCTTGATCTTCTGCACGCCGGGCAGCATGCCCATGATGCCGCCCATGCCGCCCATCTTGCGCACCTGGCGGAGCTGCGCCGCGAGATCGTCGAGATCGAACTGGCCCTTCGCCATTTTCTTGGCGAGCTTCTCGGCGTCTTCCTGCTCGATGGTCTCGGCGGCCTTCTCGACCAGGGAGATCACGTCGCCCATGTCGAGGATGCGGCCGGCGATGCGCTCCGGCCGGAACGGTTCGATCGCGTCGAGCTTTTCGCCGGTGCCGAGGAACTTGATCGGCTTGCCGGTGACGGCGCGCATCGACAAGGCCGCGCCGCCGCGCGCGTCGCCGTCGACGCGGGTCAGCACGATGCCGGTAATGCCGACGCGCTCGGCAAAACTCTTGGCCAGGGTGACGGCGTCCTGGCCGGTCATGGCGTCCGCGACCAGGAGGCTGTCGGCCGGCTTCACTGCGTCGCTGCACCGCCGCGACCTCGAACATCAGCGCTTCGTCGATATGGAGGCGGCCCGCGGTGTCGAGGATCACCACGTCGTAGGCCTCGCGCCGCGCCACATCCATCGCGCGCTTGGCGATCGCGACCGGCTGTTCGCCCGCGACCACCGGCAACGACGGGACGCCGATCTGCTTCGCCAGCATCGCGAGCTGTTCCTGCGCGGCCGGGCGATGCACGTCGAGCGAGGCGAGCAGCACCTTCTTGCGCTCGCGCTCCTTCAAGAGCCGCGCGAGCTTGGCCGCGGTCGTGGTCTTGCCCGAGCCTTGCAGGCCCAGCATCAGGATCGGCACCGGCGGCACCGCGTTGAGGTTCGAGCGGCTCGCCCTGGCCCAGCGTCTCGATCAGATGGTCGTGGACGATCTTCACCACCATCTGCGCCGGCGTGACCGAGCGCAGCACGTCCTCGCCGATCGCCTTCGGCCGCACGCCGTCGATGAATTGCTTGACGACGGGCAGGGCGACGTCGGCTTCGAGCAGCGCGATGCGGATTTCGCGCAGCGCGGCGCCGACATCCTCCTCGGACAGCGCCCCGCGCTTCTTCAGCCGGTCGAACGTATCGCCGAGACGCTGGCTTAGATTCTCGAACATGCCCTGCCGCACAACCTCAATGCGTGACGGGCCGGTGCGCGACACTCGCGGACCGGCCGTCCCCCTCGGGGGTAATCGGTAACCAAGCTTCGTGAGAAGCGGCCGGGAACCTAGGCGGACGACGGGGACGTGTCAATTGCGGGTTCGCCTCTTACACCCCGCTCCGCCCATTGGGGGCAGAGGGAGGGACCCATCGCGAAGCGATGGGAGGGTGAGGTGGGCTCGTTCGGCATTCCCCCACCTCACCCTGCCCTCACCGCCCCCAAGGGCGGAGAGGGGGAATTTCCTTTACCCCCAGAAAGATGGTTAACGCCGGCCGCTGTTAACCATGTTTGCCATGACAGCGCATGCCCGGGTATGTTGACTCGAAACATGGTTAATCGAGGCGCAAGACCCAACAAAAGAACGGAGCAGTTGCTCCATCATGGCCCCGTTACGGCGGTGGTCGACACCATCATGCTGGGCGAGATCCGGCAGATCGGCAACGGCGACGGCCAGGCCCGAACCGTCGCGCATCGCGTCGCTAGCAAGATGGCGTGGCGGCTCCACACCCTCGCCGCCCGCCGCGTCCAAGGCGATTAGCCGTTATCCAAGAAAAGCGCTGTCTTCTGCCGATTTACCGATTTCGTTCTTGGTTTGTATTAGAGGCGACCCGTTAAAGTCAGGGCGGTACGCCGGTAACACGCCGGTCGATTTACCGCTCATATCGGGGAAATTTTCCGAACGCCGCTTTTCACTGGGCGCTGGGCGTCAGCCGGCGGGAAATGGCTTGCGGTTCCGGGCCGGACCGGCCGTATGGGGTCGGATGGCCAGGCAGTTCCACGACGTCGACCGCGCCGCCGCCCAGTCCCGCGGAGCGGCTCGGGGACGCAACGAAAACCCAATAAAACGCGAACTTTTATTTAATTGGAATAATAATCATCAAATAAATATTTTTGGCTACTTGAAAAATTAGAATCGGATAACCATTTTTTATTTCTCAGAGACAATATGTCTATTAGCGCAGTCAGCCCAGAAAGGGCCGCCCAATATCATGCCCCGTTCCATCCATCCGACGACCAAAGCCGCGCCGCTCACGCTTTCGGTCGCGATCGCCGCCCTGTTGGGCGCGACGTTCCTCGTCAGTCCGATCGTTTCGGCGCGCGCCGACAGCGTGATTCGCGCGCCGATCCAGTTGGTCCAGGCCGATAAGACTCAAGCCGCCGCCGATACGACGGCGACGAAGGAAGAGACACTCGATCAACGCATCGACAGTCTTCACACCGCGTTGAAAATCACGTCCGACGAGGAATCGAAATGGAACGGCGTCGCACAGGCGATGCGTGACAACGCCGCCGCCATGCAAAAGCTGGTTGCGGAGAAATCCGCCCAGACGCCACAGAGCATGACGGCGGTGGACGATTTGAACACCTACCAGAAATTCGCCCAGGCCCACGTCGACGGGTTGAAGAATCTGACCGCGTCGTTCCAAACGCTCTACGATTCGATGCCCGATGCGCAGAAGAAAGTCGCGGATCAGGTGTTCCAGGATCGCGAAGCCGCGCGGGCGCATAGCTAGCACGGCGGAACGATCGCGTTCCGCGATCGCGACACCCTGCTTATCAGAGGAGGTCTGTCATGACCTACACGATCGATACCAAAACGAAACGCCACCTGCCGGCGACGCTCGCGGCAGGGCTCGCAATCTCCGCCTTTCTCGTGCTGGGGACGTTTGTAGCGTCGGCTAGCGCGGAAGAGCACCACGGCGGCCGCGGCGGGCACTCTGCCTACCACGGCGGCGGCCATCGTGGCGGCTATGGCGGTGGCTATAGCGGCTGGAACGGCGGCTATTACGGCGCCCCGCCCGTGGTCTATGGCGCGCCATACTATTATCCGCCGCCGGTGATTTACGGTCCCGGCATCGGCATCGCTTTACCGGGTATCGGCATCAGCATCAATTAAGCAACCGCAAACGGCCGCGCGGCGCTGCTGGCGGCGCGATGGGTCGAAATCGAGATTAAGTACGTGGGGGACGGCGGTGGCCGTCCCCCACGGCTTATGAGACCGTCAGGTTTCTACCCCGCGAACCGCTTGCGGTTTCGCGCCGGGACGGCGGTGTGGGTCTGATGGTCGGGAAGTTCGACGACCTCGACCTCGACGCCGTAAAGCGCGGCCAGCGCTTGTTCGGTGACGACCTCGACCGGCGGGCCGAGCGCCACCAGACGGCCGTCGCGCAACAACGCGGCGCGGTCGCCGCACAAGAACACATGGTCGGGATCGTGGGTCGACAGCACCACCGCCATGCCGCGCTTCGCCAGCGCCGTGATCTGGTCGAGGACGCGGAGCTGGTTGCCGAAATCGAGGCTCGCGGTCGGTTCGTCCATGACCAGAAGCCGCGGCTCCTGTGCCAGCGCCCGCGCGATCAGCACGAGTTGCCGTTCGCCGCCGCTGATCTCGGTATAGATGCGGTCGCGCAGATGCCCCATGCCGAGCAACGCCAGCGCCGCTTCGGCGGCGACGACGTCCTTCTTTCCGGGCGAGGCGAACAGGCCGATATGCGCGACGCGGCCCATCAGCACCACGTCGATGACGTTGAACGGGAAGAAATTGGTGCCGGCCTGCGGCACGTAACCGACGATCTTCGCCAGCTCGGCGCGCGAATAGCGGGTGATATCGCGGCCTTGTAGTTTGATCGAACCGCCGAGCGCCGGCAGCAAGCTCAAGAGCGTCTTCATCAACGTGGTCTTGCCGCCGCCATTGGGGCCGAGCAGGCACAGCACCTCGCCTTCGCGGATGTCGAGATCGATGTCGCGGCCGATCTTGGTCTTGCGGTAGCCGATATCGAGCTTCGCCGCTTCGAGAATGGTCATTGCCAGCCGCGCCGCGACGACGCCAGGAGCCAAAGGAAAAACGGCGCGCCGATGAACGCGGTCAGAACGCCGATCGGAATCTCGACCGTCGCCAAGGTGCGCGCCAGCGTGTCGACCAGCAGCAGATACGCCGCGCCGAACAGCATCGACACCGGCAAGAGGCGCGAAAATTCCGGCCCGGCGACGAGGCGCGCGACATGCGGAATGATCAGGCCGATCCAGCCGATGATGCCGGAGATCGACACCGCCGCCGACGTGATCAACGTCGCGCCCGCGATGAACATGAAGCGCAGGAACGAGGTATTGACCCCGAGCGACCGCGCTTCTTCCTCGCCCAGCGTCATCACGTTCATGCGCCAGCGCAGCAGATAGAGCGGCACCAGGCCGATGAGGATCGCCGGCACCGCCGCGTCGAGGTCGGGCAATGTCACGGCGGTCAGGCTGCCCAAGAGCCAGAAGGTGATGGCGGGAAGTTGGTTGTAGGGATCGGCGAACACCTTGACCAAGGCGATGGCCGCGCCGAGGAGCGTGCCCATCGCCACGCCGGCCAGCACCAGCACCAGGATCGGGTCGCGGCCCTTCATCGCCGTGCCGATGAGATAGACGATCGCGACCGCGCCGAGCCCGCCGGCGAACGCCAACAGCTCGACCACGAGAATCGAGAGCGACAGGAAAATCCCGAGCACCGCGCCGAGCCCGGCGCCGGCCGCGACGCCCAGAATGTCGGGCGAGACCAGCGGATTGCGGAACAAGCCCTGATAGGTCGAGCCGGCGCCCGCCAACGCCGCGCCCACCAGGACCGCGGCGGCGATGCGCGGCAGGCGGATGCGCCACACCACGGCGTCGACCGCGGGCGCCACGCCGCTGGCGGTGCCCGAGATCTTCGCCCACAGCACGGCAAAGAGATCGTGCGGCGAGACCGGAAACTGGCCGACGGCAAACGACACGACGCACAGCAGCACCAACAGCCCCAACGGCAGGCCGATATCGACCGCCAGACGATGCTTCACGCCGCGGGCTCCAACAGCGCCGTCAGTTGCGCCTGCGTCAGGTCGATATGGTAGAAGCGCTGATAGAAATCGTGCGTTTCCGCCGCGAAGTCGCCGGTGAACAAGCCGTTATAGAGCTTGTTGCACAGCCATTTGAGGCCGATCAGCCGGTTGGTCGCGGGCGGCGAATTGAACCAGCCGAACGGCTTGTCCGGCGCCAGGAACACGCGCTTGTATTTCACCGCGTCGACGTCTTCCCAGATCGGGTTGCCCCACACCGCCTTGTAAAAGCGCCGGTCGATGGTCACGACGTCTTCAGGGTTCCAGGTTAAGATCTGTTCGGGCGACACGGTGGCGATATTACGCTTTTCGTCGGTGACGGCCACGTTCCTCGCCCCGACCACGTCCAGCATCTCGGCGTTGATCGAGCCGGCGAGGCCGGTCTCCAGCCCCAACGGTCCGCGCGCGTAATAGACGCGGGCGCGGTCGGCCTTCGGCACGTAGGCGACGCGCTCCTTCACCTGCGTCAGCATGTCGGCCGCATAGGCCGCGAGTGGCTCGGCTTCGTGGGGCATGTCGAGAATGTCGCCGAGCTCGCGATAGAGGGCCGGCGTCTTGGTCAGGGCGCCGTCGAGCAGGATGTAGGGAATTCCGGTCTGCTGTTGGACGCGGTCCGCGAGCGAGGCGTAGATCGGCGCGATCGTCCCGATATCGAGCACCAGGTCCGGCTTTGCCTTCAGCACCGATTCGACGTTGGCGGTATTGGCGCGGCCGGTGAGACGCCCCGTCACGGACAGGGCCGCGTATTTCGGCGGCAGATAAGAGAGACCGTCGCCGCGGATCGGATCGGGCCAGCCGGCGAGCTTGTCGGGCGCTAGCGTATAGAGCGTGATCGCGGCGGGCGTGCCCGCGGCGAACACGCGTTCGATCTTGGCCGGAACCTCGACCTTGCGCCCGGCCGCGTCGGTGACGGTGCGGGTTTGGGCGACGGTCGGGCGGGCGGCGAGCGTGGCGACGGCGCCGCCCATCAGGGCCAGGGCGCGACGGCGGGAAATCATGCCGGCAATGTAACAGCGGCCTGCCGGCTTTCAAGCGCTATAGCCGACTGGCTATAGCCAAAACGCGAACGTGCGGAACTCGATGCTCTCGCGGGTTACGGCGCCGGCGCGGTTCGCGTCATGGAACGCGGTATGGGCGGTGAACCAGGCCCGGTTGTGATCGGAATCGTGGAACTTGAGCAGCACGATTTCGTCGCGGTTCATGTCCGGGAAATAGAACCAGCGCTGGTCCGCGCTGTAATGGAAGATGGTCGCCGCCGGCAGCGCGTCCTCGTCCGGGATCGGGCCCGTCATCTGCGCTGCCGCGGGCCGCGCCTCGGCGAAGATCAGCCGGTTCCGCGCGCCGTCGTCCTGGGAGATGCTGTTGCCGTCGCACAGCGCCAGCGGCCAATCTTGCGGCGGCGCCGAGAACGTGCGCCAAAAGCTCGAACAGACGAAGCGCCGAAAGGTCTGGCCGGCCTTGCCGTGCTGCTCCCACACGATTTTCGCGTTCCGTGGCGCCCATTCCTGGGACATGTCGACATGGACGTCGGCGGCGGGCGGCTGAAGCTTGTTCGACTCGTTGCCCTCGGAGGTGCGCAGCAGATAGCCCAACGGCACGACCAGATCGGCGCCGGTCAGCGCCTTGACCGCGTCGACGACCTCCTGCGGATAGACGGCGTCGATTTCGGCGCGATCGTGGAAATCCTTTATCGCGCTCTGGTGCGGAAAAAGCTGGAAGCCGTGCGAATCGAGCGTCGGAAGCGGCGATGCCAGCCGCGCGTTGCGGATCGTGGCGCGATGCGGCTCGAAGCGGCCGGTATTGACCTCGCCGCCCGGAAAGACGAAGCGGCGGTTGACCAGCGAATCCCGCGTGACGTAATTCAGAATGCCGGTGGTGGTTTCGCCCGCTTGCGACACAACGCGACCGTCCATGGCGCTCTCCCCATTGTTTGGCCGCCACGCTATCGCCGCGCCGCGGAGGCGACAAGGCCCGTGATAGGATAGGTCATGTCCGATGCCTCGGGTTGGGCCGCCTATTACCGCAACACCGAAGGGCGGCCGCCGCGCCCGACCCTGTTGTTCGCGCTCGATCGGTTTGCCGCGCCGGGCTTTGCCGTCGATCTCGGCTGCGGCGAGGGACGCGACACCATCGAATTATTGCGCCGGGGCTGGTCGGTCCAGGCCATCGACAGCGAACCCACGGCCATCGCGGGCTTGACCGCGCGCGCCGATTTGCCGCCGAAGAGTCGCTTGAGACCGAGGTCGCGCGGTTCGAAGACGCATCCTGGCCTGCCGCCGATCTAGTCAATGCCAGCTTCGCCCTATTTTTCACCGAGGCGGGCGCGTTCGAGCCGCTGTGGCGGAAAATTGTCGGTTCGCTGAAGCCGGGCGGGCGGTTCGCGGGTCAACTTCTGGGCGAACGCGATAGCTGGGCCGGCCGCCGTCACGTCGTGGTCCACGACCCGGCGGCGCTGGACCGGCTGCTTGCCGGCCTTCAGGTCGAGATGCACGACGTCGAGGAAACCGACGGCGTCACGCCGCGCGGCGAGGCGAAGCATTGGCACGTTCACCATCTTGTGTTCGGACGATAGCGAGCATTGTCGCTATTGGTTATCACCCATTAACCGTTGGCTGAAATAGTGCACGAGCCATTTCGCCAAAAGGGTGTATCGCTCGTGCGCCGCTCGGTCTCCATCATCATCGGACGCATCGCCAAGGAATGCCAGGGCAATATCGGCCTGACCTTCGCGCTGCTGTTGCCCGCAATGGTCACAGTGGCCGGTGCCGCGATCGACTATTCGCGTCTCGAACAATTCAAAACGCAGTTGCAGGCGACGGTTGACTCGGCGGCCCTCTCCGGCGTCGCCGCCTACACCTCGTCGTCGCAGGCCAGCAATGCCTCAACCGTCGCGTCGAATTACATCACCGCCAACGCGGCGTTGCTTCCGGGCCATGTCGGTTCGGTCACGCATTCCGTCAGCACGTCGCTGGTCTCGACCGGGAGCAGTCCGGGCTACACGGTCACCGTTTCCGCGACCGCGACCGTCGCGACCACGCTGCTGCGCCTGATCAATCAGTCGCTGAACGTGTCGGCCTCGGCCACCGCGGTCAATCCGACGACCAAGGTATGTATCCTCATTCTCGATCCGTCGAGCTCGCAGACTTTTCTGGTCAATAGCGGCGTCTCGCTCACCGCGCTCAATTGCGAAATCGACGTCGCGTCGGATTCGTCGTCCGCCGCGATGATCAATTCGGCCTTGGCGAACATCGCCAAGCTCTGCGTCGCCGGCGGCTCGACGGTGAATGGCGGCGTCACCGTGAATAATCTGACGAACGATTGCACCACCGCGGCCGATCCGTTCGCCAACACCATCACCGCGCCGTCCATCAGCACGGTCTGCCAATACAGCAACCAGAATTATTCGGGCGCCGTGACGCTGTCGCCCGGCACCTATTGCGGCAGCATCAATTTCAACGGCGGCGGCACGGTCACCTTCAACGCCGGCAACTATGTCTTCTATGACGCCACGGTGAACTTCAACAGCACCGGCACGCTGTCCTTCGGCGCCGGGGTCTATTCGCTCAAGGGCACGCATTGGAATATCAACAGCGGCTGGACCGCGACGGGCACGGGCGTGACCTTTTATTACGCCGACAGTTCCTCCTACATTCAGTTCAATTCCGGGGTGGAGGCCAATCTGGCGGCACCGACTTCCGGCACCTACGCCAACGTTCTCATGTTCGAGCCGAACGGCCTGTCCAATTCGAGCTTTGCGATCGACGGCACCTCGACGAGCGATCTGTTGCAAGGTTTGATCTATCTGCCGAGCCGCAACGTCACCTTCAATTCCGCCGCCAACGCCACCAGCGACGGGCTGACGCTCGTGCTGCACCAAATCATCCTCGACGCGGTGACCTGGTCGATTTCGCCTTCGCCGAAGACCATTTCTGGCCAAGCCTCGGGCAAAGACTATCTCTCAATGTAGGGGCGGCGGCGTTCGCCAGCCCTATTGTTCCCATGCTATGACCGGCCGTGTCAAGCAGGGAACGGAAATGACAGCCCATTACAGGTCACAAGTTTCCACCGAGCTTTCCTTTGTGCCGGTATCGATGGGAACCACTTTCGTTGGCCTCATGATTATCGCGGCTCTGGCGATCTTGATGCGCTAGGCCGCTGGCAGACGGGACGCGCAAGATGATATGCCCTGAGGTTCTTGGACCGGGAAAATAGGAGGCTCCGAGCATGCTCGGCGCATTTCGTAATGGAGTCTTGATCGCGGCACTCGGTGTAGCTGTATCCGTGGCGGGCTTCGCCAAGAATGTCCCGGCACCGTGCAACAGCATTCTCAGCCACATGGACGCCTCGGTCCAAAACGGCGGGCCGAAAATGCACCGCTACTGCGGTCGGTTCGCGAATGGCGGCGAATATCTCGTCGTCGCCTATTCAAACCAAGGCGGCAAGTACACCGCCTACACGGCCACGCAGTCCGATCAAAAAATCGAGCCGTCACCAGCGACGCTCAACAAGGATGGTGTCCTCGTCTGGCACGCCGTCATTGCGGGCATGACGCGGACGGTGGTGTTTACGTATCTGTTGGCCCCTAATCACGTGCTCACGCGCATCGCGCGGGGCACGGAGGGTGCGACAATCACCTTAAAGACCGATCGGTTGAAGAGGATTTGAAGGCCCGCCGCGTTCAAGAAGGGTGATCGCAAGAATGAAGCGGACGCATCGCGATTACGCGAGAGAGGCGCTACTGGTGGCAGGGGAAAGCGCGCATGACCTGATCGAGGTTTCGAGGGCGCTTCGTTGTTCGTGCTCGCATGTGGTGCGGACATACCGACTGCTGACTGTTAGGAAAATAACATCGGAGATTTCAAGTCACTAGTCGTGCAGACCAGCACCCCTACGGAAGGGGTAGCGCCCTGGCGCGGCTTCTGGTCAATTACGCGCCTGATCTAGGCTCCCCCCGATGGACGACATTGTCAAACCGGCCGCGCCGCCAAGCGAGCGCGCCGAACCCAAACCCGCCGCCGATCCGCGCCGGCCCTATGTATTCGCGTGCCTGGCCCTGTCGCTCTTCATGGCGGCGGTGGAAGCGACCGTCGTCTCCACCGCCATGCCGCGCATCGTCGGCGCGCTGGGCGGGTTCCCGCTCTATAGCTGGGTGTTCGCCGCCTATCTCCTGCCGCAGGCGATCACGACCATACTCTACGGCAAGTTCGCCGATCTCTATGGCCGCCGCCCGCTGCTGGTGTTCGGCATCTCGCTGTTCCTGGCCGGCTCCATCGCCTGCGGCTTCGCCACGTCGATGCCGCAACTCATTGTGCTTCGCCTGATTCAGGGGTTCGGCGCGGGCGCGATCCTGCCGATCGCCACCACCATCGCCGGCGACATCTACACCCAAGAAGAACGGATGAGGGTGCAGGGTTATCTATCGTCGGTATGGGGTTTCGCGGCGCTGATTGGTCCGCTGGTCGGCGGCATCATCGTCCAGACCCTGTCCTGGCGGTGGATCTTCTGGATCAACGTGCCGTTCGGCGTGCTGACGGTGATCGGCCTCCTGACCTATTACCACGAGCATGTGCAGCATCGCGACCACAAGCTCGATCTGGCCGGCGCCGGCTACTTCACCGTGTCGATCACGGCGCTGCTGCTGATCGTGATTCAGGGCGGCCATCAATGGCCCTGGAACTCGGCGGCGATTTACGCCCTCGCGGCCGCCTTTCTGATCTGCCTCGTGCTTTTCTTATGGCAGGAAAATCGCGCGCCCGAACCGATCCTATCTTTGAGCCTGTGGCGTCAACGCCTGGTCGCGATCTGCAACGCCGCGACCATGATCGCGGGCATGGGCATTATCGGCGTCGGCGCGCTGATCCCGACCTATGTTCAGGGCGTCATGGGCGCTTCCGCGATCGTCGCCGGGTTTTCGGTGACGGCCTTGTCGATCGCCTGGTCGGTGGCGTCGGGCATGTTCGGCGCAGGTGGCACGGCTGGTCGGCGGCCGGGGCGCGGCGCAAGTCGGCGGCGCCTGCTGCCTCGCGGGCGGCATCGTGTTTTGGTTGCTGCGCGCCGATTGGAACCCGTTCTTTCCCGGGCTTGGCTCGTTTCTGTTCGGGTACGGCATGGGCATGCTGACCACCACCTCGACGGTGATGATTCAGTCGAGCGTCGATTGGAGCAAACGCGGCAGCGCGACCGCGTCCAACATCTTCTCGCGTCTCTTGGGCAGCACGCTCGGCGTCGCGATTCTGGGCGGCGTGCTGAACAACAGCCTGCAGCGCGAGTTGGCTGGCTCCGGCATGACGAACCTCACGCTCGACAGCATGCGCGAGGTGCTGCAAAGCCACGCCGAAGGACGCGTCGATCCACAACAATTCGCGTTGCTGCGACACGCGCTCGACGGCGGTTTGCATCAAACCTTCATCGCGGTCGTCACGGTGTCGGCGATCGCCTTCGTCATTACCTTGTTCCTGCCGCACCGCTCGCTCGGCGGTTACTGAGCCTCCGCCGGCTCCCGCTCGTTCTCGGGCTCGCCGCGCGCGACCGCCGCCGCTGCCGGCAGCCATGGGCCGAAGA
Organism: uncultured Alphaproteobacteria bacterium; assembly: GCA_963851285.1. Taxonomy (GTDB): domain Bacteria; phylum Pseudomonadota; class Alphaproteobacteria; order ATCC43930; family CGMCC-115725; genus JAATGI01. Next base: position 188,921 of record CAWKOL010000002.1, on the reverse strand, counting down.
CATTATTGTTTGCCGGCTCGGCGCACACGATCTCGGACGCCAGCATCACCGGCGCCTTGTTGCGGGTCAGAGTCCGTTCCAGCCAATCTTTCCACATCTCGCCCTCCCGCCGTGTCGCGCTTCGGGAGGCGGCAATAAAAAAGCCGCCTCGCTGGTCGCTGGCGGCTTCGTCTCGGGGTCCATCCCGCTCTACACCTCGGGTTCGACTCCATAAAAGCCGCGCGCCGGCGACGCTTGGTGCCAGCGCTTAAGACAAATCATGGTGTCGAAAATTTTCATGGCGAAACTATGCCCGATGTGGGGCGATATGGCAACAACGACATAGGACGACATTCCCGACATGGCGCCGACACATCGGCGCAACTAATCCATCACTTGCGTCATTGCACCAACCGCGGCGGCGACGCCGGCAACGGCAATTCCTCGCCCTCGCCCTCGATCAGCGTTTCGTCGGTATGGACGGCGAAGCTCGGCAGATTGTCGGGCACCGGCTTGTTGGGCTGCATGCCGAGCGCCACCAGATTGCGGGCGCGGGGCAAGAGCGACCGGTTCACCGAGCGTCCGAAATCGTCGAAGCTTTCGGCGGCGCGCTTCAAGTTCTTGCCGACATCGGCCACCTTGCCCAGTGAAACCGAAATCCCTTCGAGCAAAAGACGCGTGCGGTCGACGATTTTTTCGTGATTTTCGACCTGCCGGGCCAACGTGATTTGCGTCGATACCACCAGAAGGATCGAGTGCAGCTCGTCGACGCTACCGACGATGATGTCCGCCGCCTTGGCCCGGTCGCGAAAGGCGGGGTCGGCCCGCATCAGCTTTTCCTTCGCCGCTTCGTTCGGCAGGAACATCATCATGTAGATTTGCGGCGGCGCTCCGTCGAGGCCCGCACGGCGCCGCTCCGCCAACACGGCGGAGCGGTAATCCTTGTCGCACAGCGCCCTCAGATGTTGGTTCATAGTGCGGCCGAAATTGGCATAGGCCTCGTCTTCGTCCGGCGTGCCGTCGGCCTGCGCGATCTCCAAGAGGAACTTCGACGCCTTGCAGTCGATCACGAGCGCATTGTCGCCGGGCAGAAACACAACCGCGTCCGGCCGCAGCCGACGCCCCGTCTCCTCGTCCGCGGCGGGATATTGGAGCACGTAGTCGCGGGGGCTTTGGAGTCCGAAGGATTTAAGTGTGTTGTCGAGCACAATCTCGTTCATCGCGCCGGCGCTGCCTGGATTTTCGAGGACCCGTTTCAGCGTATCGACAATCTCGCCTTTTTCCTTCAACTGCGCGTGGAGCGCCACGACGATATCGCCCAGATCCTTGAAGTGCCTGGTGAGCTTGTCGCTGGTGTCCTGGGTTTGCTCGATCGAGGCTTTTTTCGCGGCATCGGTTTCGCGCTTGTGATCCTCGAGCAGCTTTGACGACACGCTCTGCGCCGCTTCGAGCGAGGCCGATTTCGCCGCTTCGCGCACCGCCTCGATATTGTCGCGCCGCATCCGCTCGGCATCCTCGCCCAGGCGCTGGGCCGCTTCGAACTGGAGGCGCCATTTGGCGGCCTCGAGGCGCATCCGCAAGGCGACGAAGCCCAATCCCGCCGCGGCGACGACCGCCGCCACGACAACCGCGATCAGCGCGTTTTCCATACCGCCATTTTCACGGCGGATTTGCGCGCTGTCGAGGGGGAAGGTCAGGCGTGCGCGATCATTTCCTTCACCGCCTCGACTTCCGACTCGACCTCGGCGATGCGGCTTTTCACCACGTCGCCGATGCTGACGATGCCGACGAGGGCGCCACGTTCGATCACCGGCAAATGGCGGATGCGCCGCTCGGTCATCAACCGCGCGAGGTCGACCACGCTGTCGGCTTCGGTGCAGGTCACGACATCGCGGCTCATCAGCGTCGCGACGCGCATGCCGCCGATATCGGAGCCCCATTCGCCGAGCGCCCGGATGATATCGCGCTCGGAGATGATGCCCTCGATGATGGTCTTGTCGCGGCTGACGACCAAGGCGCCGATGCTGCGGTGACGAAGCAGCGCCACCGCTTCCTCGACGCCGGCTTCGGGACGAATGGTCGCGACGGCGCGGCCCTTATGTTCCAGGATGCTGCGAACGTTCATGGCTTCCTCCATCCACGCGGGTTGGAAGCCGAACCGGGTCGGCCCGTCCGGCGCCAACCCCCAATAACCCCCGCGCCTATTATGGGGCCGGCCGGGACGCCCGCAAGCGGAGACACCTCAAAAGCATTTCATTCGGCGCAATTTCGCCGCGCGAAAATCGCATGGCTTTTCGTGGCGACAAACCGCCCGCGCCGCTATGATCGCGCGCAATTGATATGATAATTGGGAGGTTCCGATGGCTGTGCGGATGGCGGCACGAAAGGACGCGGCAACGATAACGCCGCCCGAGCCGGACCTGACGCCGGCGGAAATGCTGCGTCGCGCGACGGCGATGCGGCCGGTCCTGCGCGAACGCCAGGACAAGACCGAGGCCCACGGCTCGATCCTCGCCGAAACCAACGACGAATTCATCAAGGCCGGCTTCTACCGGATTATCCAGCCGCAGCAGTTCGGCGGCTACGAGTTCGACATGGTCACCTTCGTCAAGGTGATGATGGAGATTTCGCGCGGTTGCCCGTCGAGCGGCTGGGTCCTGGCGTTGACGGCAGGTCATCCGCTGATCCTGTCGGTGTTCGGCGACGAAGCGCAGTTCGACGCCTACGGCGACGACGGCGAGTTCCGCTGCCCCGCGGTCGGCACGCCGGCGATGATGACCCAGGTCGAAGGCGGCTGGCGCTGTAAGGGCGCGTGGGACTATGCCTCGGGCTGCGACACGGCCACGCATCTGCTCGGGGGCGCGATGCGGATGGGGGCGGACGGTCATCCCATCCACATGCATGTGCTATTGAAGCGCGAGGAATTTTCCATCCTCGACAATTGGCGGATGATCGGCATGCAGGGCACCGGCTCGAAGCGCGCCATCGCCGACAATGTCTTGTTGCCCGCGCATCGCGTCGTCGATTGGACGATCTGGCAGGCGCCGCCGGAGCGCGACATGAAGAACCGCCTCTTACGCAACCCGATCTATCACGGTCGCAAATCGGCGTTCCTCATCGGCGAGGCGACTGCTGTTGCCATCGGCATCGCGCGCGGCGCGCTCGATTTGTTCGAGGAAATCCTCGCGAAGCCGCAGCGGTTCGGCGGCGGTACCGGCACGACTCGCGTCGATCTGCACGAATACCAGGAATATTACGGCCTCGCCCGTGCCTGGATCGACACGGCCGAGAACGCCATGCTTCAGGTCGCGCGCGACTACACCGCGCATTGCCGCGCCTGGGTTGAGGATGGCGTGCCGTTCAGCGACGAGGCCGACCGCGCCATGATCCTGGTCGAGCAGCATTGCGTGAAACTTGCCTGGGAAGCGACTGACCTGCTGTTTACCTCGGCCGGCACTTCGAGCGGTCGCCGGGACTCCAAGATCGCGCGTCATTTCCGCGATCTCGCGGTGCTGCGCACCCATGGCACCATGCGGTACATGCGCACGGCGCCGAACCTGTCGCGGGTCCATTTCGGCATGGCGCCGCTGTCGCCGCTCTGATGCCGGAGGAGCGTCTCGGTTTCATCGGCCTCGGCGTGATGGGCACGCCGATGGCGGGGCACCTCGCCAAGGCGGGGTATCGCCTCACCTTGTTCGATCTCAATCCCGACGCATCGCGCCGCGTTGCCGCGCCCTACAACAACGTCGCGGTCGCGGGCTCGCCGAAGGAGGTCGGCGCCGCGTCGGACATCGTCATCACTATGTTGCCGTCGGGCCGCGAAGTCGGCGAGGTCGTGCTGGGCGACGATGGCTTGCGGCATGGCTTGCGCGCCGGCGGCCTTGTGCTCGATACGTCGTCGGCCGCGCCGTGGGACACGCGTGAGACCGCGGCAGGGCTCGCGGCGGCGGGCATCGCCATGATCGATGCGCCGGTGTCGGGCGCGGAGCCAGGGGCCAAGGCGGCGGAACTGGTATTCATGGTCGGCGGCGACACGAAGGACGTGGCGAGGGTGAAGCCGCTGTTCGAAGTGTTGGGCAAGCAATATTTCCATCTCGGCCCGGTCGGCTCCGGCCATGTCATGAAGGCGATCAACAATTTCATCTCGGCGGTGACGCTGATGGCGACGACCGAGGGGCTGATCGCGGGCACCAAGAGCGGCCTCGATCCGGTGGCGATGAACGACGTGATCGACGCCGCGACCGCCGGCTCGTGGATCAGCCGCACCCAGTTCCGACAACGTATTTTCAACGGCCGCTATGACGACGCGTTCAAGCTGGCGCTGATGATGAAGGATATGAACATCGCCCGCCGCATCATGGCCGATGCCGAACTCGACTTGCCGCTCTCCGCCGAAGCGCACCGCCTTTGGGCTGACATTCAATCGCACCAACCAGCCGACGCCAGCCTCAGCGAACTGGTCCGCGCGCTCGAAACCAAGACCGGCGTCGAGCTGAAACCGAAGAGCTGATTTACTCCGCCGCTTCGGCGAGGCTCGGGTAATCCGTGTAACCGGCCGGGCCTTCGGCATAGAAGGTTGCGGGGTTCCACGGGTTGAGCGGCGCCTTCAACTTGAAGCGTCGCGGCAGATCCGGATTGGCGAGGAACAGCTTGCCGTAGGCGACGGCCTCGGCCTCGCCCGCGACCAGCGCCGCTTCGCCGCTCGCCTCGTCGAACCCTTCGTTGGCGACATAGACACCGCCGAACGCCTTCTTCAATTGCGGGCCGAGGCGTGGCTCCGCCACCTTCTCCCGCGCGCAGATGAAGGCGATGCCGCGTTTGCCAAGTTCGCGCGCGACATAGCCGAACGTTGCCGGCAGGTCGCTGTCGCCCATGTCGTGCGCGTCCGCGCGCGGCGCCAAATGCATGCCGACGCGGCCCGGCCCCCACAGCGATACCACCGCGTCCGTGACTTCGAGCATCAGCCGCGCGCGGTTCTCGATCGGCCCGCCATAACGGTCGGTGCGCTGGTTGGTCTTGTCCTGAAGGAACTGGTCGAGGAGATAGCCATTGGCACCGTGGATTTCGACGCCGTCGAACCCGGCGCGCTTTGCGTTGGCGGCGCCATGGCGATAGCCTTCAATTACACCCGGAATTTCACTCGTCTCGAGCGCGCGCGGCGTGACGTAAGGGCGCTCCGGCCGGATCAGGCTGACATGGCCCTTGGGCTGCACCGCGCTCGCCGACACCGGCGGCGCGCCGTCGTGATAGACGGGATCGGAAATCCGCCCGACATGCCAGAGTTGCAACAGGATCAGTCCGCCGGCCTTGTGCACGCCTTGGGTGACGAGGCGCCAGCCCGCGACCTGCTCGTCGGACCAGATGCCCGGCGTGCGCGGATAGCCGACGCCCTCTGGCGTGACCGAGGTCGCCTCCGTCATGATCAGTCCGGCCGAGGCGCGCTGGACGTAATAGTCGCGCATCACGTCGTTCGGCAGGCGGCCGTCGCCGCTCGACCGGGTGCGCGTCAGCGGCGCCATCAGGATGCGATTCGGCAAACGAAGATCGCCGATGGTGATCGGATCGAACAATGTCGGCATCGGTGTATTGACCCCGCGGTGGATATCCCCGCGCGTTATTTAGGAGCGCGTCAGCGCTTCGTCCAGGGCGAGCGCAGATAATAGGGCACGGCGATGAAGGTTGCCTCGATCGCGGCGATCATGCCGCGTTTTATCTTGAACAGTTCGATGACGCTCCAGCTTTGCGGCTCGCGATAGACCGATTGCCGCTCGGTGCCGTCGGTCAAGGTGTAGCGGTCGAGCACGCCCTTATGGTCGATGAAGGCGCGGCTCATAACGAGGCCGCGCGCCTCGTCGACAAGGAAATAGTCGTGGTCGCGAACGCGCGCGTTGTAGCGGTATTGGCCGAGACGGAAGCGAGCTTCGACCTCGTCGAACATCATGCCGTTCTCGAACCGCGTGCAGCCCGGCGCGAATCGAGTGCCGCGGATTTCGCCGGTGTTGTTTTCAAGTGTCGCGAAATAGCCGTCCGACAACCGGACCATGTCGGCGCGCAAATCGCGCTCGGCTGGCACCAACGATTTGGCTAGATCGGTATTGTGGGTGAATTGGCGGACGTCCCCGAACGGCGTGGGTGGGCCGGACAAGTTGCGCTTGGTCGAGAGGATATGTTCGATCTCGACGATCGTGCCGCCATCGACCTTGAGGCGGATCGCGAGAAACCCGGGCGTCTTGCGCATCGCGATCGCGGTCATGATGCCGACATTGCCGGTGGCCGGATCGGAGCAGGTCAGCGCCGGCCCGATCTCCTCGCTCACCGTGTCCCAGCTCGCGTCGGGAAACGCCATTTCGGCGTTGTTTTCGGTGAAGCGCACCTTGGGCAAGATCGGCGCTAATCCCGGTTCGTGCGCGACATAGGCCGCACGATAGCGGTCGCCAATCCGCTCCAGGTCTGCTTGATTCATTTCGCCAGCGACACCTGATCGAGCATCAACACGGCGTTGCGGTGTTGGATCGGCGTGAAGTCGAATTTCGCCTTCATCGCGTATTCGGAAACCGAATCCCACAGCGGGATATTGGCGACATCGTCGTGGACGATGTGCTGCACTTGCCGTACCAGCGCCGCGCGTTTCACGTTGTCCGGCTCGTGCAGCATCTTGATGATGGTCGCGTCGAGTTCGGGGTTCTTGTAATTGCTCACCGGGCCCGACGAGAGATACATCAGCCCGACCGACTCGGTCGGGTCCATCCCGGTGTTGGTCAGCGGCACCGCCATCACGCCGGCATAGACCTGATGCGTGTCGGTGGCGCTCGTGCGCAGCATCGCCATCACCTTGGTCGGGTCGAGCGCTTCGGGTGTCGCGTTGATGCCGACGTTCTTCAGGTAAAGTGTCACCGCCTCTGCTGTCTCGCGGATGCCGTAGAACGTCCCGGCCCAGTAATAAAGCGGCATGGTGAAGCCGTGGGGAAAACCGGCCTCGGCCAGAAGCTTCCGCGACAGCGCCGGGTCGTAGGTATAATTCTTGAGGTCGGGGTCGTAACCGAACTCGCCCTTCGCCAGTTCCGGATAGCGTTTCGGAATGCCTTGCAACAGTCCCTTCACGATGGCGTCGCCGTCGATGGCGTGCGCGATCGCTAACCGCACGCGGCGGTCATGCCATGGTGAATCCGGGTTGTTGAGCTGGAACTGGAACGTGCAAACCGGCCAGGACTCGGCGCCGACGATGCGATAGCCCGTCCCTTTTCAGTTCGGGAATCGCGGGGTAGGGGGTGTCCATGATCATGATCGACTTCGCCCGCGCGCAGTTTCTCGACCCGCGTCTGCTCGTCCTTGACGATGTACAGACGCGCCGATCGAACCTCCGGCTGCTTGCCGTAATAATTGTCCGACGCGGTGAGATCGACATATTGCGCCGGCACGTAGTCGACGAACTTATAGGGGCCGATGCCGTTCGGATGCGCCACGGCGTAGGCTTCGCCCTTACGCTCGAAATAGGCTTTCGACACGAGGTTCACGATGGCCGAATTGAAAAAGCCGAAATACGGCGTGTTGAAGATGAAGCGCACGGTGTCGCGGTCAAGCGCCTCGACCTTGTCGACGAGCTTGGTGTCGCGCCGGTACATCGGCGAATGCGCGGCGATGCGGTTGAAGCTGAAGATCACATCGTCGGCGGTCAGCTCGTCGCCCGACTGGAACTTAATGCCGGGCTTGATCTTGAACGTGATGGTGTGCCAGTCGGGCGAAATGGTCCAATCCGCGACCGATTTTTACCGGCTTGTTGTTCGGCGTCCATCCGCCAGAGCTGCTCGTAAATGTTCTGGAGCACGACGTAGGAGCCGCCGGGGTCCTTGGTCGACGTGATGTCGAGCGTGTCGGGCTCGGCGGTGATCGCCGCCGTGAAGTGCGCGATCTCAGCGGCGGAGGCGGGGAGGGCGATGCTCGCGAACAGCGCCACTGCGATCAACCAATTGCGCATCGTCAAACATCCAACCCGTAAAGTTTCGCGGCGTTGTCGTGCGTGATCTTCTTCCTGAGTTCGGGCGGGAGTTTCGACATTTGCCGCTCGATCGCGCCCTTGCTGTCGGGCCAGACGCTGTCGGGATGCGGATAGTCCGAGCCCCACATCAGATTGTCGGCGCCGTAGAAATTCACCAGCGCCATCGCGGCGTGATCTTCCTGGAAGGTCGGATAGATTTGCCGCTTGAACACGTCTGACGGCTTATCCTTCAACGGGATGCCGCCTTTCTCGGCCCAATAATCCTTCGACTCCCAAAGCCGCCAATGGCGGTAGTCGAGCTCCTCGACCACCCAGGGCAGCCAGCCGGTGCCGCATTCCGCGAGCACGATGCGAATTTTGGGATGGCGTTCGAGAATGCCCCAGGCGAACAGATCGACGAACGGATCGAGAAACGCGCCGACGAAATTCTTGGTGATGGAAAAGGTGCCGGCATAGGTGCCCATCGCGGGATCGGGGCGCGGCGGCTTGCCGGCGAACGCCGCGACGTGGAACGACAGGATCATCCCGGTCTCTTCGAGCGCGTTCCAGAATTGCTCCCAGGCCGGATCGGAGATGCGCGGCTCGGCGCCGTTGAGCTGGAGGTTGGCCTGCTTGAAACGGCCCGCCTTGGCGAGGCGCCGCAATTCCTTGGTCGCCGATTCCGGTCCCCACGGCAGCATCGGCACGCCGAGGAAGCGCTCCGGCGCCGGCGAGTCCGCAATGAACTCGGCGAGCCAATCGTTGTAGGCGCTGTGGCAGGCGTCGCGGAAATCGGCGTCGTCGGCGAGGATCGACGTGATCGGCCCGAACAGCGATTGAATATAGACGCCGTCGCGGTCCATGTCCTCGAGCCGGAGCTGCAAATTGCCCGGCCGCATCTCGCTCGCGTCCCAATGGCCGCCGCGATTGAGCGCGGTCAGATAAGGCGGCGGGGCGTTCGACGCCGGCGGCTTGATGCCGTGCCAGCCGCCCCACATCTTGCCGTCGCTGATCCAATGGCCGCGACCGTCGCGCTCCTCGATATGCGGCGCGCGTTCGGCGTATTTCGCCGGCAGGCGCTTGGTCCACACGTCGCGCGGCAAATAGCCGAAATCGAGATGATCGTCGCAGGAGATCAGCCGGTAACCGTTCCCGTCCATCGATGCCTCCCTCACCCTCCCGTTTCGGCGAGCATCCGAGCCGAAAGTTGTGTTGTCAACTCAAATCGGCTACAGGGAGCACATGCCCCGAACCCCACGAACCTCGCCGGCGCCGAGAACCCAGCCCTGGCGCGCGCCGGGCCGGCACGGCGAGAATTTGGCGGTGCAGGATTTTCCAACCTTCCTCCTGGAGCGTGTCGCCAGCCTTGCCCGGCGGAAACTAACCAAACAATATCTCGACCGCTGGGACATGAGCATGCCGGAATGGCGTGTGACCAATATCGTGGCGCGGGATTCGCCGACGAGCTTCAGTGCAGTCGCGCAGCTTTCCACCATGGACAAGGCGCAGATCAGTCTGACGCTGCGCAGCATCGCGGCGCGTGGCTGGATCGTGATGCCGCCCAACGGTTCGGGTCGTCGCGCCGCGCGTGCCATCACCATCACGCCGCGCGGCCGTGCCATCATCGCCAAAATCCTGCCCGACGCGCGCCGCGCCCAGATGCGGCTTCTCGAGCGATTGTCGACGGAGGAACGGCGGCAGTTTCACGCGCTGTTGCGCAAGGCGATCGCGATTCTCGACGCTGACGTCACTTAGCCGGCGCCAGTTCCGGCGCCTTCGCCGGCGGTGGCGGTTCCACCATGACCTCGACCCGCATCTCGGCGAGCGCGTTCGCAGCGCCGTCGCGCTCGACGAATAGCGGATCGCGCCCCGCCGCGACGTCGCGCACCGCTTCCAACAACAGCCGCCGCATCAGCATCACCGGCCGGTCGGTGGTGCCGAGATGCTCCTGGCTGCGGTCGATGATCGGGCCCGGCCCTTGCACCTCGGTCGCGAGCTTGTCGTGGTCGAAGAAATTGCGGCCGACGCCGGCGAAGCTGACGCGGCGCATCTCGTCGCGGTCCTGCAGATGATGATTGGCGCGGGTGCGGCGCGAATAGAACGTCTTCTGCTCGCCGAACAATCTGTCGGTGACCCACGCCATATCGAGCGCCCGCTCGCGGTTGAATAGCACCGTGTATTTCCAATGCGCTGCCGTCGTCGATCGGCACGTGCCAATGAAGCTGATAGCCCGAATTCTCGTGCGGCGGCGGCCCGTTGGCGGGATCGAACATCGGCATGCCGCCGAACGAGCCGCAATTCGGCATCATGTGATTGGTGATGCGGACATACTTGCCGCCGCCGGGCGCGCCGCGCACCGTCCTGATGCGCATGCCGTAGGCGGTCTCCTCGGGCTCGATGCTCGGCGCCACGTCGGCCACGAACAGCGCGTTGCCGCGCGGGTCGAGCGCCTCCGCCTGCGACATGTAGCGATGCAGATAGGAGAGATGCTGCGGATCGACATTGCCCTCGTGGCCCTGCAGCCAGTTGCACTCGTGATGCAGCTTGCCGCTCCAGACATGCGCTGGGTCGAGGTCGAAAAATTCGTAATTGCGGCTGGCGCGGCGGCTCGCCCGGCCCCGAGATAGGCGAAGATCAGCCCCGCCGCCTCGAAGCACGGATAGGCGGGATGGCGGATGCGGTCCTTGAACGGCGTGCGCTCGCCCGGCTGGTCGAGGCAGCGCCCATCGCCCGACAACAGCCAGCCGTGATAGATGCAGCGCAAGCCCGCCATCCTCGACGCGGCCGTAGGAGAGATCGACCAGGCGATGCGGGCAATAACGGCCGATGAGCTGCGGCGCGCCCTTCGGGTCGCGGAACAGCACCAGATCCTCGCCCATGACCCGCACCGCCAGCGGCACGTCGGCTTCGAGCTCGCGCGCCAGCGCCACCGGCTGCCAATAGGCGCGCATCATCTTGCCGCCCGGCGTGCCGGTCCCGGTCTGGGTCAAGAGGTCGTTGTCGCTCTTGCTCAGCATCGCCTTGTCCTCAAGCCAGCCCGGCCTTCCCCTTCAGCAACGGAAAGACGCGCAGCGGATTGTCGTGAACCATCGATCTTCTTGTCGGCGTCGGTCAGGAAATCGAACCGGTCGATGATCGCGAGCACATCGTCCGACGGCTTGCCGGTCTGCGGATTGAGGATCGCGGTGCCGGAGCCGGGCGCCTCGGTGCCGAACACCATGCGGCGCGGTCCGTACTGGCGGATCGCGGCGCCGAGGAACCACGGATCGTAGGCGCAGGTGTCGAAGAACAGATTGTCGCGCCAATCGTGCCGCTCGGCGCCGGTTACGGCGGCCTGCGTCGCGATCTGCGGTGCCGACCTGGCCGCCGCCTTGCTCGCCCGAGGCGCCGATTACGCGGCGATTTCGGGTCCGACTGGCGTCGAGCGACGTCGCCGATCTCCAGAAGACGCCGCAGACAGCCGCCGCAATGGCACACCACGACGCGCAGCTTGGGGAAGCGCTTGAACACGTCGCTGTGCTCATAGAGCAGCGTCGCCAGCGTCTCCTCGGTCATGTTGTTGTACTGGTAGGAATGCGGAATGCGCTCGATGCGCGGATCGCGGGTGATCGAGGGATGGATGACCAGCGTCGCGTTCAGCGCTTCGGCCGCCTCGTAGAGCGGGAACCAGGCCGGATCGTCGACGCCCGGCGCCTGGCGGTTGGCGCCGGGATCGGGGTTGAGGATCGCGCCGACGAACCCCAGCTCGCGCACCGCGCGCTCCAGCTCGGCGACGCAGGCCTTGATGTTGAGCTCCGGCGACTGCGGCAACTGCGCCACGCCGGCGAAGCGGTTGGGATAGAGCTTGCACTGGCCGGCGATGGTGTCGTTGGTGGTGCGGCTCCACGCCTCGACCAGGAACGGCCGCTCCCAATGCAGCATCGCCACCGGCCGCGGCGAGATCAGCTGCACGTCGATGATTGCGCTCGTCCATCATCCGCAGATGCCGGTCGAGCGCCTGCTTCATCGCCGCCTCCGGGAATCGCGAGCGCCGATTCGCCGGGCGTGCGCAGCGCCACCAGGTTCATGGCATGGGCGCGGAAATGCGGCGGCGTCGACAGATGGCCGTGCACGTCGATGACCGATACGCCTTGATACATGCCGCGCCCTCCCCAGCTTGCGTCGCTTGCCGCCGCGACGCGACTTTGCGCCACTAGACAAGGCGTGCCCACGATGCGTCAAGCGCAACGGCGGCAGGGGGGGCGATGCGCGGGCAAGGGATGGGCGCGAAGACGGCGCGACCGGCTCAGATTGCGCGATGCCTGGCTATCGCAGGGCAGGGGTCTGGCCCCAACCGCTCGAACCGCACCGAATGTTCTTGAGCCGAGTCGCCGCCGTTCGAATGAACAGGAACATAACAGGAACAATGAGTCAAGCGGGAATCGCGCATTCTGGGGCCCGCCTGTTACAAGGGGACGAGCCATGCGCCAAGCTACCCGCACCGTCACGGTGCCGACCAAAGGCCGGGGCCTCGTCGAGGTCACGGCCGAAATCGTGTCTTTTCTGGCCGGAACCGGGATCAAAACCGGTCTCGTCACGATATTTTGCCGACATACGTCGGCGTCTTTGTTGATCCAGGAAAACGCCGATCCCGACGTCCGCGCCGACCTCGAAGCGTGGTTCGAGCGCGCCGCGCCCGAGAACGATCGGCGCTACACCCACACCGCCGAGGGCCCCGACGATATGCCGAGCCATATCCGCACCGCGCTGACCCAGACCTCGCTGTCGATTCCGGTCGCGGGCGGCGCGCTCGCGCTCGGCACCTGGCAAGGCGTGTACCTGTTCGAGCACCGCCGCGCGCCCCACCGCCGCGAGCTCGCGCTTTACGTCGTCGGCGACTAAATCCCTCTCCGCTTTGGAGAGAGGGTGGGGCCCATGCCGTAGGCGTGGGACGGTGAAGTGATCGAGGAGGTCACGCAGCCGGAAATCCCGCCAGACGTTACGGAAGTTAGAATTGTGAGTTTGCATAAGAGCAAAGGACTTAGTTCACCCGTTGTCGTCATTGCTGGATGCATTGATGGGCTTCTTCCGGCGCAACCTGAGAACGACCTGCCTGCGGCTGAGCAACAGACGATGCTGGAGGAGCAACGCCGCCTATTCTTTGTTGGTGTAACAAGGGTAAAGTCCGATCCAGCATCCAACAGACCTGGAACTCTCCTCCTGACAGGCAGCCGTGAATTGTCGTTGGCCGACGCCATGCAGTCGAACATTAGGCCCGCCCGCCGACGCTATGGCGTCGTCGACGTTCATATGAGTCGGTTCATTGGCGAACTGGGTCCGACGGCCCCGGCAGTTACACGCGGATAACCGCATCTGACGCAACCACCGGAACGATTTGAGCGACGCGCTACACAACCGCTACGCCAGATCGCGAAAGCCTTTGCCCGCGAATATGGAGAAGGTGATGAGCAAAAAAGCGTTCGACAAAATCATGGCCGGGATCGAGGATGGCATTGCCTTTGCCCGAGGCGACAAGAGCCGGGGCGTCGAGCATGTCGTGCGGGTGCCGGCGACGATCGACGTTCGCGCCATCCGCCGCAAATTCGGCCTGAACCAGCGCAAATTCGCCGACCGATTCGGCTTCGACGCCCGCGCCTTGCAGGAACGGGAACAGGGGCGGCGCCGTCCCGACCGCGCCACCCGTATCCTGTTCCGCGTCATCGAGCGCGCGCCGGAGGTGGTCGAACGCGCGCTTGAGGAGGTGTAGGCGCGTATCGTCGGCGATGGCCCCCCGGATCATCCCCGGACTTGATCCGGGGACCGGGGGGTGACGATAAAGTCTCACCATCCCCTCTCCCCGAACGCGGAGAGGGGACTGCCGGTCGGAGGAAATAATTCAAACCGTTTTTAATGGCGTTGCCGCGCGGGCGCGGTAGCGTTCGTTGCATGAGAGTAATCGCCGCCATGTCCCTATCGCTCGGTTTGGCCGTGGCGCTCGGCGCGTGCGCGCCGACGCCCGAGGACATCGCGCGGGTCAAGGCCGAGCAGCAGGCGCTTTACGACCGCACCTTCCTCCACGGCGCGCCGAAACCCGGCGATCCGGGTTACGACGCCACCGCCTGCGGCGGCGATCACGGCTTGGCCGAGCAATGGTACGAGGATCTCCGCGGCTATCCGCGCGTCGGCCCGCCGGAAATGTCGATCTGCCGATAGGCCAACCACCTGTGAGAGCAATTGATCTGGTGAATTTGCATTGCCGACAAGCCCCGCTACTAGCAGGCGGAGTTCTCCGACGGTATTGAATTCGTCACGCAGCCATCGTTCTACAAAATCTGACACGCTGGTGTGCTCTTGCAGAAATCTCAATTCATTTTAAATCGCGCGAAAGCGCATCACAAGCTGCCCTGTATATGGCAACGCGATTTCACCCCTATCCAATTTAGCTAGTGCTTACCAGGGGGAGTCAGGGTTTTGCTCACAATAATCTCAAAGCCGGCTGTAGGCTCCGGCTCGAAAATCGTTACTCCCTTGTCCAAGCAACCATCGGAGCGCGATTCTATCGTCGTGATTCACGAGCAACTTGAGAATAGATAACCGTTCCTGTGCCGCCTCGCTGTCGAGTTCCGTTTCCTGGTAGTAGGATTTTGATGGAATGCCGCGCGCCCGAAGTGCTTCATGAATAGGCGTGCCAATTACGCGACGTTGGGCCAAAACTAGTATCTCCCCGGCGTGTCTGCCACGTCGGTTGATTTCATTATCGATAAAACTGGCTATCGCCGCCGCTTCGCGAGCAATATTGGGAAATTGCACGATCCGAATTTCGCCCGCACCTTTTGTGGGGAGTGCAGTCAACTGCCGTGGGTCACGATCAGCGTTGTGGCCAATTAGAGAATTGGCGATCGAGACGACACCGGTTGGGCAACGATGGCATTCTAGGAGCTGGTGGTCGGTGGCACCTGGATGAGTAGCTATGAAGGTTCTGATTCCGGCGGGATGAGCGTGCTTAAAACTATAGAGCGATTGATCATCATCCCCGACGATGCACAGGGCGCTTTCTCCCGCCAGCAAATCGACAACACTTTGATCTGCCTTATTCAAATCTTGGTATTCGTCGACCAAGACGTGGTCATATAGCGTTCGTTCGGGAGCGGCAGGGTTGTTTCGCAAATATTTGTAGAGCTCTGGGATTATCTCGCCAATCAACATGCCGCGATGAAAGCGCAGCCACTGAGCTAAGACACGTTCAAACGCCCGATCTTCAGCAGTTTGCGCGAATCCTGGCTGTTCTTGCTGGAGACGTGCCCAAGCGGCTTCATATGCTCTGATTCTTTTTTTTCCCGTTGCCGCTTGTTTCCAAATCGAACGCCTAAGTCAATATAGAAGTGGTTCCATTTCAAAACGGTTGAGCGGCCTTGCAACTCTACCGGTCGCCGCTAGAACGTTTTGGCGGCTTAAAATTTGCACTCCAAGCGAGTGTAAGTCTTTCCCTTCTCCCGACGGTGTTCATGCCAGCCAATTCGCGATGTAGGTCCTCGGCTGCCACCTTTGTGAAAGTAACCGGCAGAATTCGGTCAGGATCGTTTTCGGCCTCCAAGAGACGGGCCGCTCGTCGCTTGAGAGCAAAGGATTTCCCGGTTCCCGGGCCCGCAACGACGCGTATAAATCGCGCTTCATCTGCCGCAATTGCGTAGGCGACCGAATTTGGATCTAGATGGTCATTCCATGGCATGGACACCCCCTCGAGTGTAGAGAGCGAAGTACAAGCCCGTCACGATGCTACATTATTTGCAGTCGAAAATTCCTTGAAACTTCTTGTATTTCCCTTTCGGTTCAATGTCCCCACATAATGGGGAAGCCATTCTGATGCATTGACGCATCCCACGAAGGATGGCGGGATGGAAACCATGCCGGAAGATGTCTCGCCCCTGAGCCCGCCGCTGCCCTTCAACAAGGGCGCGGATGCCACCACGTCCTCGACCGTCATGGCGGCCCCCGGATCGCAGTCCGGGGGTGACCCGGCCATCCATCCGATGGACCCCCGGATCAAGTCCGGGGGTGACGAAAATGGGAATAGCAGTACGGCCATCGACGGGCCAGCGGGGACGCAGGCGGAAATGCCGCTGGCGCCGCCGGCCGGGATGAAGCCGTTGTCGGACGAGGCGGCGAAGGTCGCGCTCGACGACGTCTACACCAAGACCGACGGCACGGTTTTCCTCAACGGCATCCAGGCGCTGGTGCGCCTGCCGCTGGTGCAGGTGGCGCGCGACCGCGAAGCGGGCCTGCACACGGCGGGCCTCGTCACCGGCTATCGCGGCTCGCCCTTGGGCGGCTACGACCTCACCCTCGGCAAGGCCAAGGCGCGATCTCGCCGAGCACGATATCGTGTTCCGCCCGGCGGTGAACGAGGAGCTGGCGGCGACCGCGCTCCAAGGCACGCAGGAGGCCGGCCTGTCGCCCGGCGTGCGCTATGACGGCGTGTTCGGCATCTGGTACGGCAAGGGGCCGGGCGCCGACCGCACCGGCGACGCCTTCAAGCACGGCAACGCCATGGGCAGCGCCGCCAATGGCGGCGTGCTGTGCATCGTCGGCGACGATCACGGCGCCAAATCCTCCACCATCCCGCACCAGTCGGAGCACACCTTCGCCGCGGCGACGATTCCCGTGCTCTATCCGTCCTCGGTCCACGAATTCGTGCGCTTCGGCCTGTTGGGCATCGCCATGTCGCGCTATTCGGGCTGCTGGGTGGCGATGAAGACCATCGCCGACACGGTCGAGAGCACCGCGACCGTCGACCTCGCCAACGAGCGCGTCGATATCGTGATCCCGACCCAGGAACAGTTCGCGATTCCGCCCGACGGGCTCAACTACCGCTGGCCCGACGACCGCTGGACCCAGGACCATCGGCTGCAGAACTACAAGGCCTATGCCGCGCTGGCCTTCGCGCGCGTCAACAAGATCGACCGCGTGGTGATCGATTCGGCCAAGGCGCAATACGGCATCGTCGCCTCGGGCAAATGCTATCGAGGAGACGCGCGAGGCGCTGTCCTGGCTCGGCATCGACCAGGCGATGGCGGAGACGATCGGCCTGCGCCTCTACAAGATCGGCATGCCGTGGCCGTTGGAGCCGCATGGCGTCCGCGAGTTCGCCAAGGGGCTGACGGAAATCCTCATCGTCGAAGAGCGCCGCGAGATGGTCGAGAACCAGATCAAGCAGGCGCTGTTCAACGTGCCCTCCGACACGCGGCCGCGCATCGTCGGCAAGTTCGACGAGAACGACCATCCGGTGTTCCCGCTCGACGCCGAGATGCCGGCCGAGGGCATCGCCGAAATCCTGGTGTCGCGCCTCTTGAAGCTCGACCTGCCGCACGACACACGCAAGCACTTGGTCGAGGCGATCGAAATCTGGCACCGCCGCCGCAAGCTGCTCGACAAATACCTGCCGCCATCGTTGCGCACGCCGCATTTCTGTCCCGGCTGCCCGCACAACACCGCGACCCGCGTGCCGGCGGGAAGCCGCGCCTCGGCGGGCATCGGCTGCCACTTCATGGCGACCTGGATGGACCGCAACACCGAGACCTTCACCCAGATGGGCGGCGAAGGCGCCAACTGGCTCGGCGTCGCGCCCTTCACCGACGAGAAGCACATTTTCGTCAATCTCGGCGACGGCACCTATTTCCACTAGCGGCGTCGCTGGCGGTCCGCCAGGCGGTCGCCTCGGGCGCCAACGTCACCTACAAGATTCTGTTCAACGACGCGGTGGCGATGACCGGCGGCCAGATGATCGACGGCCACGCTGACCGTGCCGCAACTGACGCATCAGGTGCGCGCCGAGGGCGTGAAGCGAGATCTACGTGCTGTCGGCGCATCCGGAGATGTACAAGCAATCGCGACTTTGCGCCGGGCACGATCCTCAAGGAGCGCGACGCCATCGACCGCGTGCAGGAAGTATTGCGCGAGGTCCCGGGCTGCTCGGCGATGGTCTACGACCAGACCTGCGCCACCGAACTGCGCCGCAAGCGCGTGCGCGGCCAGCGGCCGATGCCGACCGAGCGCGCGCTCATCAACAGCGCGGTGTGCGAAGGCTGCGGCGATTGCTCGGTGCAATCGAACTGCATCGCGATCGAGCCGCTCGAGACCGAGATGGGGCGCAAGCGCGCCATCGACCAGAATGCGTGCAACGTCGACCTGTCGTGCCTCAAGGGTTTCTGCCCGTCCTTCGTCACGGTGAAGGGCGCAGGCCTGCGCAAGGGCAGCGGGATGGCGCTGCCGACGCGCGACCCTGCCGGAGCCGAGCTTGCCGGCGCTGCCCGCCGGCATCGCCGCCTACAATGTCGCGGTCGCGGGCGTCGGCGGCACCGGCGTGCTCACGGTCGGCCGCGTCATCGGCATGGCGGCGTCGCTCGACGGCGTCGGCTCGTCTGGTGCAGGACGTGTCGGGCCTCGCGCAGAAAGGCGGCGCCGTCATTTCGCATATCCGCTTGGGGCAGCGCGCCGAGAATATCGCGGCGCCGCACATTCCCTTGGGCCATGCCGACCTGCTGCTCGCGGCTGACCGCGTCGTCGGCTCGTCGCGCGAGGCGCTGACCCTGGTGTCGCCGCAGCGCAGCCTCGCCATCGTCGATGCGCACAACACGCCGGTGGCGAATTTCATCTTCGACCGCGACTTCAATTTTCGGCAGAAGGATTCGCTCGGCGAGATCGAGGCCTCGACCCGCGGCGTCATGACGTTCGATTTCCACCGGCTCGCGGTGAAAGCGCTGGGTGACGAGATCGCGTCGAACCTGATGATGATCGGCTACGCCTATCAACGCGGCCTGCTGCCGATCTCGGCGGCGGCGTTGCGTCGCGCGATCGAGCTCAACGGTGTCGCGGTGCCGTTCAATCTCGCCGCGTTCGAGTGGGGCCGTCATGCCGCCGCCTATCCCGACAAGATCGCCGCGCTGCTTGGATGTCGAGCGGCATCCGCGCGTGCTCGCGGAAATGTCGCTCGACGAAGTGATCGCGCATCGCGCGGCGCATCTCACCGCCTATCAAGGCCGCGGCCTGGCGTCGCGCTACCGCAAGCTGGTCGACAAGGTGCGGGCGAAGGGCGACGACACGCTGACCCGCGCGGTCGCGGTCAATTACGCTAAGGTGCTTGCCTACAAGGACGAGTACGAAGTCGCGCGCCTGTTCCTCCATCCCGACTTCAAGAAACAGATGACGGAGACGTTCGACGGCTCGCCCGACGTCACGTTCCATCTGGCGCCGCCGCTCCTCGCGAAGTTCGACAAGAATCTGGGTCGGCCGCGTAAAATGAAGTTCGGCGCCTATCTATGGCGCGTGTTCCGGTTGCTCGCGGCGCTGAAATGGCTGCGCGGCACACCGCTCGATCCGTTCCGCTGGTCGAAGGAGCGGCAGCGCGAGCGGGCGCTGATCCGCACGTACGAGCATGGCATCGACCAGATGCTGGCCAAGCTCAACGCCGAGAACCGCGCCGCCGCCGTCGCGGTGGCGTCGGCGCCGGACACGGTGCGCGGCTTCGGCCCGGTGAAGCTCGCGGCGCTCGACAAATTCGACGCCGCGATGGCCGGCGCTGCTGGCGGCGCTCGACGCGCCCGCGCCGCCTGCCGCAACCCCGGCCCGCGAACTCGAGCCGGCGGAGTAAGGGGCGGCATCGCGCTGTTTCGCTCGGCCTCCAAACGGCGCTAATATCGCCCCAGGAGGAAACCGCAATGAATGCACCCTCGGGCGGCTACAATGTCGGCGGCGTGACCTATCCGCGGCCGTTCAAGATCCGGCGTCTCGGCCATTTCGGCTATAACGTCGCCAATCTCGACGCCAGCGTGGATTTCTATTCGCGGCTATTCGGCTTCCGCCTCACCGACGAAATCGATATCGGCGCCTTCGATTTCATGAAGGAGACGGCGAAGAAGATGAAGGAGACGCGCATCTTCTTCCTGACCTACGGCACGGATCATCACGCCTTCCTGCTCGCCGACAAGACCATGGGCGCGTTCCTGGGCGATGCCGGGCCCGCCGGCGACGTCACCTTGAACCAGATCACCTGGCAGGTCGGCACGCTCGAGGAAGTGGTGCGCGCCGATGACTATCTGCGCTCGCCGCAACGTCGAGATGCGCCGCACCGGCCGCGACATGCCGGGCAGCAACTGGCATTGCTATTTCCGCGACCCGGACGGCCACACGATCGAGCTCTATTACGGCATGGAACAGATCGGTTGGGATGGCCGCTCCAAGCCGCGCGCCATGTATGACCGGCGCTTCGACGAAAAGCCGGCCCTGCCGCAAATTCCGGAGCAGCAGGAGGTCGCCGACGCGGTCGCGCGCGGCGTCGATATTTTCTCCGGCCAGCGCGTCGCCGATACCGGCGAGGCCAAATACAATGTCGGCGGCGTGATGCTGCCGCGCCCGTTCAAGGTCACGCGGATCGGACCGATCGCGTTGTTCTGCAAGGATGTCGGCGCGTCGGAGGCCTTCTTCACGGAGTCGCTCGGCTTCATCAAGACCGAAGAAGTGAGTTATCGCGGCCAGCGCGTGGCTTATTTGCGCAACGGCACCGAGCATCACGCGCTGGTGCTGGCGCCGCGCGCGCTGCGCGACACGCTGGGCCTCAGCTCGCACACGACCAATATGAGCATGGGGTTGGAGGTCGGCTCCTATCAGCAGCTCCGCGACGCGGTGCGCTATCTGAAGGAACAAGGCGTGCGTTTCACCGACGCGATCCCGCCGGAGCTTTACCCCGGCATCGATTATGCCGCGCATTGATCGACCCGGACGGGCATTGTTTGCAGCTTTATTGCTACATGGAGCAGATCGGTTGGGACGGAAAGCCCCGCCCGGCCGCGCTGCGCCGCAAAGTCGCCGCCGATTGGCCCGAGACGCTGCCGCCGCTCTCCGATACCTACGCCGACCAGACGTTCCAGGGCCCGCTGGGGTAACGGCCATGCCGATGATCCGTCCGCAACTGACCCATGCCGGCATCTATGTCGACGACCTCGCCAAGATGCGCGACTTCTACGTCAATGTGCTGGGCCTGATCGAGACCGATCGCGGCCACGGCTTCACCTTCGACAACGATTTCGTCTTCATGTCGGCGAATCCGACCATCCATCACCAGCTCATCCTGGCGACGGGCCGCGCCGAACGGGCGAAGGCGAGCACGGTAAACCAGTTGTCGTTCAAGGTCGGCAGCCTTGCCGAACTGCGGGAGATGAATAAGCGCGTCACTGGCTACGGCATCGGCGCCATCCGCCCGGTCAGCCACGGCAACGCCTGGTCGATCTATTTCGACGATCCCGAAGGCAACGGCGTCGAGATCTATCTCGACACGCCGTTCCATACCTCGCAACCGCACGCCGACAAGCTCGACCTCGCCATGTCGGACGACGAGATCGTGCGCTGGACTGAGGAAATCTGCCGCGGTGATCCGACCTTTACCAAGGTCGAGAATTGGAACGCGCGGATGCGCGATGCGCTGGCCAAGGACAACGCATGACGTATCGGGTAGCGCTTGCGGCGGCGCTGCTGCTGATGCTCGGCGCCGCCGACGCGCCGGTACGGCTAAACCCCAAGGCGGTGGTCTACGACCTGCCGGCGCAGACCCCGTGGCATGAGGTCTCGGCCATTCCCGGCCTCAAAATCGCCAATTTGGTCGGCGACGGTTCGAAGCCGGGCGAGTTATATGTGCAGATGATTCACTGGCCGCCGCACGCGATGAGCCATCCGCACTACCACGCTAACAATCGCTATATCACCGTGCTGTCCGGCACCTGGTGGGTCGGCACGGGGACGAAATTCGATCCCGACAATACCGTGCCGATGCCTCCCGGCGCGTTCGTCACCCACTACGCGCACGAAATCCATTATGACGGCGCCAAGGATTCCGAGGCGGTCATCGAAATCGTCGGCATCGGCCCCGCGGCGATGATCCCAGCGGAACAAAAGTAGGCACTGAACACGGCATGCTGTCGAAACGGTTGGCGGCCCGTTGGTACGCCTTGGTCAAAAGAATTGCCGAACCGGGCTCGGAGAGCGCCGAGATCGGCGGCTATCTCGACGCGATGCCGGATCCACAGAACGCGGTCGATCTGATTCCCGGGTGGAATCACGCGCTGCCGCCGGATGCCAACGCCACGGCGGGTCCGGCGGCGCTCTACAACGATACGCGAATCGGCTGGTTCCTCGAACAATTCGGCAGCGTCGACGGCAAGCGCGCGTCCTCGAACTCGGTCCACTCGAAGCGGCCCACACCTACATGCTCGACCGCGCGGGCGCGTCCGTGCTCGCGATCGAGGCAAACAAGCTGAGCTTTCTGCGCTGTCTGATCGCGAAAGATTTGCTCCGTCTCGACTACGCGCATTTCCTTCTCGGCAATTTCGTACGCTGGCTGGAGGCGACGGAAGAACGATACGACATCATCGTCGCTTGCGGCGTGCTTTACCATATGAGCGACCCGGTTCATCTTCTGGAGACGATGGCGAGACGGACGGACTGCGTCTTTCTTTGGACGCATTATTTTGACGCTACGGCGATGCCGCCCAACGATTTGCGCCACGTCCCCTTTTCGGGCGAAGTGATCGCGCGCGATTTCCGCGGCATTCCCGTGAGGCTCCACACGCGGCACTATTATGGCGCGCAGCAAGACGCCGCCTTTTGCGGCGGTCCGAACGACCGGCACTATTGGCTGGAGTGGATCGTCGACGGTTACTATGTCGCGCCGGGGCTGATCGACGGCGACACCCTCGACCGCACATGGGCGGCTTACGAGAATGCGATCCGCGCCGGCACGGTAACGCCGCCGCCGGATGGCCAGAGCGATGCCCACCTCAATCCAGGCCGCGCGCTCGACCCGCATATGGGTGTGCCCGAAATCCCGCCTTGCAGCATCATCCCGCGCTGCTGCGGCTGGCGGATTTGTTCTTCAGACGCCGCACGGTGCCGTTCCAGACCATCATGGGTCACAAAGGCTCGAGCCAGGCGCCGCATTCCGACGCGATCCACATGACCACCTATCCGCTCGGTTTCCTGGCCGCCGCGTGGGTGCCGTTCGAGGACATCGAGCCGAACAGCGGGCCGCTCGAATATTATCCGAAGAGCCACCGCCTCCTGCCCTATCTGTTCAGCAAAGACGTCGGTCTCGGGCCGGTTGAGTTCAAGAAAGAGGGCTACCGGATCTACAGCGAGCGCTACGAGCCGGCGGTCCGCCGCTATCTCGAGGCCTACGGGGTGGAGCGAAAAATCTTCACGCCGAAAAAAGGCGGCGTGCCGTTCTGGCACGCCAATCTCGTTCACGGCGGCGCGCCGCGCGAAGACCTCAAACTGTCGCGGAAGGCACTCGTCTGCCACTATTTCGCGGAAGGCGCCCTGACCTACCACGACCTCTCGGGGAACCTGTCGCGGCTGCACCGTGACGGGCCGCTGGCGCCGATCCGGATCGACTAACGATCAGGCGGCGCTTTTGCCCCACAGCGCGCGCGACGCCAGGTCGGCGCCGTCGCGGATCGATTTGAGCTTGAGCCACACCACCGGCGCCACCACCCATTCGCGGCCGGTGAAAGTGCCGAAGCCGCAATCGGCGCCGGCGATGACGCGCTCGCGGTCGCCGACGACCGCGACCGCTTCCTCGATCCGCCGCGCCACCACGCGCGGATGCTCGACGAAATTGTTGGTGCTGTCGATGACGCCGGGGATCAATGCCATGTGCGCCGGCAATTTGTGCTTCTTCAGCGCCTCGTATTCGTGCTGGTGGCGCGGATTCGAGAACTCGACCGACAGTGCCGCCGCCTTGCACTGATAGAGCGCCGGGAGAATCTGGTCGAGCGGCACGTCGTGGATATGCGGCCCATCCCAATTGCCCCAGCAGACATGAAGCCGCACGCGGTCGGCGGGCAAGCCCTCGATGCCCTTGTTGATGGCCGCGACCTGCAACTCGCACGCCCTTACGAACTGCGCGTCGGAGAGATCGCGATGGAACATGGCGCGATCCATCGCCAGGTCGGGCGCGTCGATTTGCAAGACGAGTCCGGCGTCGACGATGGCGCGATATTCGTGCGCCAGCTCGCGGGCCAGCGCCATGAGATAGGCTTCGTGGCTGTCGTAATGCGCGTTCATCATGGTCGAGGCGCAAATGCCCGGCGACGGCGCCGTCATGAAGGATTCGGGGAAGGCATCGAGCTCGCTGACAGCGCGCTGGAACCGCGCGATCTCGGTCTTGAGCGCGGCGTCGCCGGTGTAATGGATTTCGCTCCGCGCCTCCGGCGCGTTCTGGGTCCTTGAGGGGCGCGGAAAGCGGCGCCCGAGCGACGCCAGCAATTCGGGGAACTCCTCATAGTCGCGGCCGCGTCGCCGCTTCGATTTGCCGGCGAAGCCTGACATGCGCGACGGGATATAGGTCTGGAAGCCGACGCGCTGCTGCTCGCCGTCATTGCCGATGTCGATGCCGGCCTCTTTCTGCTTCGCCACGACATGGCGCACGGCCTTGTCGAGTTCGGCGTCGAATTTGGCCTGGTCGATTTTGTCGCCGGCCTCGCGCGCCACCAGCATTTCCGACAAGGTCTCGTTGCGCGGCAGGCTGCCGACATGAGTGGTGAGAATCCGGTCGCGGCTCAACAACATCGCTGCCTCCCGATTGGTCTTGGCGGCAGATTAACCACCAAGACACCAAGGCACCAAGAAATGAAAGCGCCATAGCGGGCTTATTTCAGGCGACGCGTTCCGGCGCTACACTGGTCCCGAGAAAAAGGGGAGGCACGGATGGGCCAATTCGAACCGATCGTCGGCGCCGAGGTGCGCGCCAAGCTCGACCATCCCGTCATCGACGGCGACGGCCACATCGCCGAATGCCAGTTCGCGCTCGACGATTTCCTGCTCCAGGTGGCGGGACCGGAATTGACGGCACGGGCAAAGCGCGCCCTTCCCGCCGGCGGGCCGCACGGCTCGACGGTCAAGGGTTTCTGGTGGGGCATGCCGTCGGGCGCCCACACGTCCGACCGCGCGCTAGCCATGCTGCCGCGCTACATGCGCTCGCGCCTCGACGAGCTCGGCTTCGACTTCGCGCATTGCTACACGTCGCTCGGCCTCGGCCAGGTCTATATCCACGACGCCGAGATCCGCCGCGCGTCGTGCCGCGCCCTCAACATGATGTATGCCGACATGTTCAAGGATGTTGGCGACCGGCTGCGGTCCGTCGCGGTGATTCCGACGTACACGCCGCAAGAGGCGATCGAGGAGTTGGAATTTGCGGTCAAGGAGCTGGGCTTCAAGGCGGTGATGATCGGTACCGAAATCCGCGGCGCGCCGCGGCCCGCCGACGGCGGCGATCCGTTCCGCCACCCGACGCAATCGACGCGGTCGATCGTGATGGATTCGCCCTACGATTTCGATCCGTTCTGGAAGAAGTGCCTCGAGCTCAAGGTCACGCCTGTGTGCCACACCTCGTCGCGCGGTCTCGGCATGCGCGCCTCGCCGACGAACTACGTGTTCAATCATCTTGGGCGATTTCGCCGAGGGCGCCAATTTCTTTTGCCGCTCGCTAATTTTCGCCGGCGTGACACGGCGCTTCCCGAACCTGACCTTTGGTTTCTCGAGGGCGGCGTCGCCTGGGCGCTAAACCTGCTCAACGATCTGGTCGAGCATTGGGAAAAGCGCAATGTCGACGCGCTTCTCGAAAATCTCGATCCCGAAAAACTCGACGTGCCGCTGTTGGAGGAGCTGTTCGGCGAATTCGGCGATGCCCATCTGACGCGCGCGCGCATCGCGGCGACGCCGACCGGCCGCTCCGACGTGCCGCGCCCGCCGCATTTCGACGAATTCGCCGCTTGCGAACTGCGCCGAATTGTCCGACCTGAAAGCGCTGTTCGTCGATCCGTTCTATTTCGGCTGCGAGGCCGACGACCGGATGATCCCGCTCGCTTTCAACCGCGACCTCAACCCGCTGGGCCTGCCGCTAAAGCCGGTGCTCGGCTCCGACATCGGCCATTGGGACGTGCATGATGCCTGCACCATCCTGTCGGAGGCGTGGGGCCTGGTCGGTGCCGGCATGATTGACCGCGGCAATTTCCGCGACTTCACCTTCGCCAATCCGGCGATGATGCATCTGTCGATGAACCCGGATTATTTCGCCGGCACGGTGCTGGCGGACGAGGCGAAGAAACTGCTGGCGCAACGCGCGCCGGCCAAGGCGGCCTGACATGGGCGATACCGCGACCGCGCCGCCGCCGATCTTCAATCCGCTGTCGCCGGACTTCATTCGCGACCCGTACCCCTTCTATCGCCAACTGCGCGGCGTCGATCCACTGTGGATGTCGCCGTTCGGCTATCGGCTTGCCAGCCGCCACGCCGACATCGCCGCCATTCTGCGCGATCGCCGCTTCGGCAAGAGCTATGAGGCGCGGATGAAGAACCGCTATGGCGACGGCGCGTTGGACGAGCCGGCGTTCCACGCCATGAGCCTGTGGATGCTGAACCAGGACCCGCCGGACCACACGCGGCTGCGCGGATTGGTGGTGAAGGCGTTCACTGCGCGCCGGGTCGAGGAGATGCGGCCGCGCATCCAAGCCATCGTCGACGCGGCACTCGACGCAATCGAGCCAGACGGCCACATGGAACTGATCGACGATTTCGCTTTTCGCCTGCCGGTCATGGTGATTTGCGAAATGCTCGGCATTCCGGACGCGGACCGCGACAGCTTTGTCAACAACGCCCGCGACGCCGGTGGCGGCCGCATCCTCGAACCGGTACCGATGAGCCGCGCCGAGCTCGACGGCGCCAACGAGCGCATCGCGGGGGCAATGGATTATTTCCATCGCCTGTTCGGGCTGCGCCGCGCCAATCCGGGCGACGATCTGACCTCGCAGCTCGTCCACGCCGAGGAGCAGGGCCAGAAACTCACCGAGGAGGAGTTGGTCGCCAACATCAACCTGCTGTTCGGCGCCGGGCACGAGACCACGGTCAATCTCATCGGCAATGGTCTCTTGGCGCTCTTTCGCAACCCAGATCAGTTGCGCTTGCTGCGCGCGCAACCGGAGCGCACCGCCAACGCGGTTGAGGAAATGCTGCGCTACAATTCGTCGGTGCAGCTCACCGGCCGAGTGGCGATGCAAGACGTCACGGTCGGCGGCGTCGAGATCGAGGCCGGCGAAAGTGTGCTGTGTCTCTTGGGTGCCGGCAATCGCGATCCGGCGGTCTATCCTGAGCCCGACCGGCTCGATATCACCCGCGCCAAGATCGAGCCTTTGTCGTTCGGCGGCGGCATTCATCACTGCCTCGGCGCGCAACTGGCGCGGCTCGAGGGCGAGATCGCGATCGCGACCTTGCTGCGCCGCCTGCCGGGGTTGACCCTCGACGATATCGAGGAGCCGCGATGGCGGCCGACCTTCGTGCTGCGCGGGTTGAAGGAACTGCCGGCCCATTGGTGACGGCACGCGAATCGTGAAAGACTCGGGGGCGGAATAACGACCGAGGACCGCTCATGAGCGCAACCGCGACCGCTGCCGCGCCGCCGATGTTCAATCCCTTGTCGCCGGAATTTATCCGTGATCCCTATCCGGTCTATCGCCGCATCCGCGAATTCGACCCGTTCTGGGCGTCGCCCTTCGGCTATCGCATCGTGACGCGGTACAAGGACGTCAACGCGATCATGCGTGACCGGCGCTTCGTCAAGGATTTCATCGGCCGCGCCCGGCGCAATTACGGCGACGCCGCGGAGACCGAGCCGGTGTTGCGCATCGTGCGCCGCGCCATGCTCACGCAAGACCCGCCGGACCACACCCGGCTTCGTGCCCTCGTCGTCAAGGCGTTCACCGCGCGTCGCATCGAAGAGATGCGGCCCCACATCCAGGCGGTGGTCGACGCGGCCATCGACCAGGTCGCGGCGCAAGGCCATATGGACGTGATCGCCGATCTCGCCTTTCGTCTGCCGGTGACGGTGATCTGCACCATGCTCGGCATCCCCGACGACCATATCGAGCGCTTCATCACGGGGGCGCGGATGACCGGCCGCGCCGTCGAGCCGATTCCGATGTCGCGTGCCGAAATGGACAAGGCCAATGCCGACCAGGCGGCGCTGCGCGACTATTTCACGGCGCTGTTCGAGCTGCGCCGGCGCGAGCCGGGCGACGATCTGACGACGCAATTGATCCAGGCGGAGGAAAACGGCAGTCAGCTCACCGAGGACGAGCTGATCGCCAACATTCTCCTATTGTTCGTGGCCGGCCACGAAACCACCGTCAATCTCATCGGCAACGGCCTGTTGGCGCTCTACCGCCATCCCGACCAGCTCCAGGCGCTGCGCGACAATCCGGCGCTGATGCCAAACGCCATCGAGGAGTTCCTGCGCTACGATTCGTCGGTGCAGGTCACCTATCGTGTCGCCGCCGAGGACATGGAGATGGACGGCGCCGCGATCAAGAAGAACGATTCGATCCTGTGTGTGCTCGGCGCCGCCAACCGCGATCCGGCCGCGTTCGACCAGCCTGACCGGCTCGATATCGCGCGGCAGCGAATCAATCCGCTCTCGTTCGGCGGCGGCATCCATCACTGCCTCGGCGCGCAGTTGGCGCGGATCGAAGGCGAGATCGCGCTGTCGACGCTGCTGCGCCGCCTTCCCGGCCTCACGCTCGACACGGTGGACGAACCGGCGTGGCGGCCGAGCTTCGTGCTGCGCGGCCTGAAGGAATTGCCCGCGCGCTGGTAGTTGCGCTGATAATCGGCCACAGCCCTCCCCCTCGATGGGGGAGGGCGGCGAGACGTCGAAGACGTCGAGCGGGTGGGGTGATATTGCCACCGGCTTCGGCATCGCTCCCACCTGTTCGCTGCGCTCGCTTCCTCCCCCTTGAAGGGGGAGGAAAAAAATCAATTCGGTCTCGACGTTGACGCCCTAAGCGGCGGCGAGAACGAACCCGACACGCGGGAAATGCTGATGAATATCGCCGACCGCAGGATCGGTGCGGCGGATCACGATTTTGTCCGGCGCCAGCGACATCAACTCGCCCGCGACGGGATCGCGCCCCGAATCGTCCGCCGCCACCGTAACCTTGGCGCCGAGCGCGGGACCGATGCCGTCGTGAACCGTTTTCAGCGGCGCCGGCGTCGCCGCCTTGGCGATGGCGAGCGCCTCTTTCGAATCGGTCTCCGTGGGTGTGCCATGGCCGACTGCTCTCATGCGCCCGGCCCAAGCGACGATGCCAGGAAACGCGGCGAACAGGTCCGGCCGTGGCCGGATCGTGAACCAGACCATGTGGTAGAGCGCACAATCGGCGGCCGATGGCCGGTCCGCCAACAAGAACGCGCGGCCGCCGGACAGATTTTCTTCCAGCCACCGAAG
Source organism: uncultured Alphaproteobacteria bacterium (assembly GCA_963851285.1). Lineage (GTDB taxonomy): Bacteria > Pseudomonadota > Alphaproteobacteria > ATCC43930 > CGMCC-115725 > JAATGI01. The sequence goes on along the minus strand of CAWKOL010000002.1, from coordinate 159,666 downwards.
CTGCGCGAAATAGTCGGCGAGGAGACGCGGTTCGGCGGCGCGGATGCGTTCGACGTTGACCTCCCGGCCGGAGAATTTGGCGCGGTCCTCGGCGAAACCGGGCGGCAACTGGTCGCCGGTCTTGGCGAAGGCAACGCCGACCGCGATGTTGAACAGGCTGCGCTCCGCCCACCACGCGATGCCGTCGGCCAAGCCGCGATTGCCGCCGGGGTAGAGGCTGGGCTCGGGAATCCGCCGCTCCAATTCGCGCAGGATGAGTTGCGTGTCGCAATAAACGTCGGCGCCGATTTGCATTACGGGCGTCTTGCGGTAGCCGCCGGTCAGCGGCATTAAATCGGGCTTGGGCATGATCACCGGGATGATGACGCTACGCCACGATGCGTGCTTGATCCCGAGCGCGGTGCGCACTTTTTCCGCGTAGGGCGACAGCGGGTAATGATGCAGGATGATGTCGGCCATGCCGTTCCCCCTTGGTTGGCGCGCGCACCGTGCCGCCCGCCGGCGGCGGTGGTCAAGGATGCCGTCGGCTGATAGGCTTCACGGATAAGTGATTCGCGGAGGAAGCGATGAGCACGATCAAAGTCGAAGACGTCGCCTATGTGCGGTTCAGCGCGCCCGATCTCGACGCGATGGAGACATTCCTGACCGAGTTCGGCTTGGTGCGCGCGGGACGCACCGAAAACGCGCTCTATATGCGCGCCACCGGCCCGGAGCCTTATGCCCACGTCACGCAAAAGGGCGAGCCGCGCTTCGTCGGCATCGCGTTCCGCGCCGGCTCGGTCGCCGACCTCGAGAAACTCGCCACGGCCGAGGGCCGCGACGTCGAATCGCTGGACGGACCGGGCGGCGGCAAGATGGTGGCGCTCGCCGATCCCGACGGCCACCCGCTCGAAATCGTGGCGGGGCGCGAGCCGGCCGCGGCCATCGCGGTGACGCGCGAATTCCCGACCAACGACAGTTTCTTCTATCCGCGGCAGAACAGTCCGAAACGCGTCGGACAAGGCCCGTCGCGGGTGAAGCGGCTCGGCCATCTCGTGCTCGGCGTCAGCGATTTCGCCCGCGCCGCCGACTGGTGGCGCGCGCGGTTGGGCTTCATCCCGTCGGATCAATGGCCGGAGGAGAATCCGCGCGGCGCCTTCATGCGCTGCGATCGCGGCGCCATGCCGGTCGATCATCACACGGTCGGGTTGGTGCAAGGCGCGGTGCGTTTCGGCCACGCCGCGTTCGAGGTGGCGGATTTCGACGATCTGATGCGCGGCAGCGAGCATCTCCGCGCCAAGGCCCGCCAGCACGAATGGGGCGTCGGCCGCCACTTCCTCGGCAGCCAGATTTTCGACTACTGGGCCGATCCCTGGGGCCACATCGTCGAGCACTGGACCGACGGCGACCTCATGGATGCCGATTGGGGCACGCGCAAGGTCTCGCCCGAAATCGTGCGCGCGGTGCAATGGGGCATGGAAGCGCCCTCGACGCCGCGCGAAACCCCGGCGCAACAATAGTCCGCGCTGCACTGACAGCGTGCATCCTTCGACTACTCGCCCGAATGCCGTTCGGGCTGCGTGCTCAGGATGAGGATGGGATGTTGAATGGCATCAGCATTTTCCTCATCCCGAGCGCGGAGCGCCGCGGTAGCGGCGCGAGCAGTCGAGGGACGTATGGCCTTTTCGGTTGCTAAGCCCACTGCGGCGCGGTCGCGGTCTGAGTGACAAAGTGAGTACCGCATGAAAAAAATCAAAATTCTCGCGCGAACCGCCTACACCGTGACCATCCACCGCCGCGATTTCGCGGCGCTGGTCGCGGCGGCGGAAGAAAAGCCCGCGCGGAAGCTCGGGCGCCGGCGCCTGACGTCCGCCGAGGCCAAACGGATCCGGGCGGGCGAAAGCCCGGTGCGGATCTGGCGCGAGCGGCGCGGCCTCAATCAGCGCACGCTCGCCGGCGCGGCGGAAATCGGCGTCTCCTATCTCGCGGAAATCGAAGGCGGCGTGAAACCGGGCAGCGCCGCGGCCTTGCGGCGGATCGGCGCGATTCTGGGTGTGCCGATGGAGGAGCTGGTCCAGCCGTCCTAGCGGCTGCCTACTCCACCACGATGCGCGGCGGCGCGGGCGGTTCGGCGCCGAGCTGGCCGGCGATGGTCGCGGCCATGCGGCGGAAGATCAACGCGTTCTCGCTGTCGGGTTCCGACGCGACGATCGGCGTCGCCGCCGTCGGAGGTTTCGCGGATCGCGAGGTCGAGCGGCACTTCGCCGAGGAATGGCACGCCCAACTTCTCCGCCTCGCGACGCGCGCCGCCATGGGCGAAAATCTCGGTGCGCTCGCCGCAATGCGGGCACAGGAAATAGCTCATATTCTCGACGATGCCCAAGATCGGCACCTCGACTTTGCGGAACATGGCGATGCCCTTGCGTGCGTCGAGCAGCGCCAGGTCCTGCGGCGTCGAAACGATGATCGCGCCGGCGAGCGGCACTTGCTGGGCCATGGTGAGCTGCGCGTCGCCGGTGCCGGGCGGCATATCGACTACGAGCACGTCGAGCGCGCCCCAATTCACGTCGCGCAGCATCTGTTGCAGCGCGCTCATCACCATCGGCCCGCGCCAGATCATGGCCTGGTCTTCGTTGACCAGGAACCCGATCGACATCGCCTTGATGCCGAACGCCTCCATCGGCTCCAGCACCTTGCCGTCCTTGGTCTGCGGTCGGCCCTTGAGGCCGAGCAATCGCGGCTGCGACGGGCCGTAAATATCGGCGTCGAGCAGCCCGACCTTGAGTCCGTTCGCGGCGAGCGCCAGCGCGAGGTTGACCGCGACCGTGGATTTGCCGACGCCGCCTTTCCCCGACGCCACCGCGACAATGGAGCGCACCTCGGGCAACAGCGGTTTTTGCGGTGCGTGACGATGCGCCGGCTGCGCCGGCTTGCGGTTGCGGCCGGGCCGCGCGCTTCTCGGCGGTCAGCACCACCGATGCCGACAGCACGCCGTCGAGATCGGCGACCGCCTTCTCCGCGGCCTTGCGCAGCGGCTCGAGGCGCGGGCCGCGTTCCGGCTCGACCTCGATGGCGAAGCCGACATGGCCCTCGCGGATTTGCAGGCCCGACACCATGCCCAGGCTGACGATGTCGCCGTTGCGCTCCGGGTCCTTTACCTGGCGCAGCGCCGCGAGAATCCGTTCCGGGGTGACGTCGCTCATGATGAAGTGAAAGCCTCGCTACCTTGACAAGCCGGGCGTCGGCTGAATTTATCGGCGCCGGAGCGTGAGGTTCGATATAGAGACAGCGCCGCGGTTCGTAAAGCGGCGCCGGGCCTCCCCGGAAGGAAGCGGATTTGTCCTGGAACAATCAAGGCGGCGGCGGCCAAGGCGGCGGCGGTGGACCGTGGGGCGGGCCGGGCGGACAAAGCCCATGGGGCGGCCGTGGCCGGCCGCGCCCACCGCAATTCGACGATCTCATTCGCCGCGGCCAGGACCGGTTTCGCGGCTTGCTTCCGGGACAGTGGGGGCGCGGCCGGTGGCTGCTGCTCGCGGTCGCCGCGGTCGTGGTAATCTGGCTGGCGAGCGGCTTTTACCGCGTCGAGCCCGACGAACAGGGCGTGGTGCTGCGTTTCGGCGCGCTCAACCGGATCACCGAGCCGGGCCTCAATTATCATTTGCCGGACCCGATCGAGAGCGTGCTGTTGCCCAAGGTGACCCGCGTCAACCCGATCGAGATCGGGTTCCGCCTCAACACGGCAAGCGACTTGCAAGCCGGTGAAAACGGCGAAGTGCCGCAGGAATCGCTGATGCTGACGGGCGACGAGAACATCGTCGACATCAATTTCACCGTGTTCTGGGTGATCAACGACGCGACCAAATATCTGTTCAACATCCGCAATTCCGAACAAGTGGTGAAGGCCGCCGCCGAGAGCGCGATGCGCGAAATCATCGGCCACACCAACATCGCGGACGCTTTCGCCGAGGGCCGCGGCAAGATCAAGAACGATACGCAAAGGCTGACGCAGCAAATTCTCGATTCCTACGACGCGGGCATCGAGATCACCGACCTGCAACTCCAGAAAGTCGATCCGCCGGCGCAGGTGATCGACGCCTTCCGCGACGTGCAGAGCGCCAAGATCGACCTCAACACGCTGGTCAACAAGGCGCAGGCGTATCGCAACGACGTGGTGCCGCGCGCCCATGGCGACGCCTCGCGCATCGAGCAGGAGGCGGAAGCCTATCGCCAGCAGGTCGTGTTGGCGGCGCAGGGCGAGGCGAGCCGCTTCACCTCCGTCTATAAGGCCTATCAGGCCGCGAAAGACATCACCACGACGCGGCTCTACCTCGAGACCCTGCAATCCGTGCTGAAAAACGCCAATAAGGTGATCCTCGACAAAGGCGCGGCAGGCGCCGGCGTACTGCCCTATCTGCCGCTGCCGGCGCTGAAACCGCCGGGGCCCGCGCCCGCGACCGGGAGCGCCAAGCCATGAGCGACCTGCGCCGCCGCTTTCTCCTATTCGTCGCTGCCGTGGTGGTGATCGTCGCGATCATCCTGCTGTTCACGGTGCCGTTCATCGTCGATCAGACCGAGCAGGCCCTGGTCCTGTCGTTCGGCCAGCCGGTGCGGTTGGTCGAGCACGCCGGTCTCGGCTTCAAGGAGCCGTGGCAAAGCACGGTCTATTACGACAAGCGGCTGTTGGATTATGAGCCGGCGGCCGAGGAAGTCATCGCCGCCGACCAAAAGCGCCTCGTCGTCGACGCATATGCGCGCTTCAAGATCGTCAATCCGCTGTTGTTCTATCAAACCATGGGATCGGAATTGGTGGCGCGCACGCGGCTCAATTCGATCATCAGCGATTCGCTGCGCCGCGTTATCGGCGGCGTCGATCTGCAGGCGGTGGTTTCGGCGAGCCGCGCCAAGATCATGCACCAGATCCGCGACGAGGTGGCGTCGCAGGCCAAGGGCTTCGGCATCGACGTCGTCGACGTGCGCATCCGCCGCGCCGACCTGCCCGAGGAAAACTCCAAGGCGATCTACGACCGCATGATTGCCGAGCGTCAGCGCGAGGCCGCGCAATACCGCGCGCAAGGCGCGCAGCAGGCGCAGGAAATCCGCGCCGAAGCGGACAAACAACGCATCGAGATTCTGGCGACGGCGCAAAAACAAGGCCAGATCCTGCGCGGCGACGGCGACGCCGATTCGACCAAGATCTACGCGCAAGCATACGAGCAGGACCCGAACTTCTTCGCCTTCTACCGTTCGCTCGAGGCCTATCGTCAGTCGCTCGAGGGTTCGAACACCACATTCGTGCTGTCGCCGCAAAGCGAATTCTTCAAATATTTCAACAATGCGACGCCGGCCGCGCCGGCGGCTAAGTAACCCATGCGCGATTTCGCCACGGCGGTCGCCACGGTGCTCGTGATCGAAGGCATCCTCTATTCGTTGTTCCCGGCGGGCATGAAACGGATGGTTTCGCAAGTGGCGGCCGTGCCGCCGGCGGCGCTACGCGCGACCGGCTTGCTGGCGGCGGCGATCGGCGTCGCGGCGGTTTGGCTCATTCGGGGGTGAGCCTTGGCTTGCTCCGGGGTTCCTCGTAATATCGCGATCCTCTTTCGAGCGATGGAGTTTCACGTGGTGCGTGGCGGTGCTTTCGTCTGTCTTCGTCCGGTTTTGTTTGCCTTGATGGCTGTTGACGGTGCCCGGTCTCGCGGCCGCCAAGCCGGCGCCCGACGGTTTCGCCGATCTTGCCGCAAAACTGTTGCCGTCGGTGGTCAACATCTCGACGGCGCAAACCATCAAGCCGGAAAAACTGGCGAAGGGCGACAAGCCGACGCCGACGCCCGCGCCTCACGCCGATCCTGACGAAAATTCCGCACGGCGACCAAGGCTCGCCGTTCGAGGATTTCCTCAAGGAATTTTTCGACAAACAGGGCAAGCCGATGCCGCGTCACGCCATTTCGCTCGGCTCCGGCTTTGTCATCGATCCGTCCGGCATCGTCGTGACCAACAATCACGTCATCGCCGACGCCGATTCGATCACCGTCACGTTCCAGGACGGCACCGATTACAAGGCGGAGCTCATCGGCAAGGACACCAAGACCGATCTCGCGGTGTTGCGCATCAAGCCGACGAAGCCGCTGCCGGCGCTGAAATTCGGCGACAGCGACAGGACCCGCGTCGGCGATTGGGTGCTGGCCATCGGCAATCCGTTCGGCCTCGGCGGCAGCGTCACCGCCGGCATTCTTTCGGCGCGGGCGCGCGAGATCAACGCCGGTCCTTATGACGATTTCCTTCAGACCGACGCCGCCATCAACCGCGGCAATTCCGGCGGCCCGATGTTCAACATGGCGGGCGAGGTCATCGGCATCAACACCGCGATCTATTCGCCGACCGGCGGGTCGATCGGCATCGGTTTCGCGATTCCGTCCGACCTCGCGAAGCCGATCATCGATCAGCTCGAGACCTATCACCACGCGCGGCGCGGCTGGCTCGGAGTCAATATCCAGTCGGTGAACGAGGAGATCGCGGACACGCTCGGTCTGACCGGCAAGCCGCGGGGCGCGCTGGTCGCGGCGGTGCAGGACGGCGGGCCCGCCAAGGCCGCCGGCATCAAGCCCGGCGACATCGTGCTGACCTTCGACGGGCGCGACGTCCTCGACATGCACCATCTGCCGCGCATCGTCGCCGAGACGCCGATCGACAAGGTGGCGAAGGTCGGCATCTGGCGCGGGAAGAAATTGCTGACGCTCGACGTCAAGGTCGGCGAGCTCAAGGAGAACGCGCAGGTCGCGACCGCCACCAAGGAGGCGCCGCCCGCGCCGCCGCCGGCCGGCACCAAGATCCTGGGGCTCACCGTCGCCAATATCACGCCCGACTTGCGGTCGCATTTCTCGATCGCGGAAGCGACGTCGGGCGTGGTCGTGACCGACGTCGCGCACGACAGTTCCGCCGCCGACAAAGGGATTCGCCCCGGCGACGTCATTGTCGAGGTGACGCAGCAGGAAGTGAAAACCCCGGCACAGGTCACCGCCAAGATCGACGAGGCCAAGAAGCAAGGCCATAAATCGGTTCTGTTGCTGGTCGACCACGGCGGCGATCTGCATTTCGTCGTCCTCAAGATCGACAAGGGCTGACCGGTCGTGACCGTCGCCGCCGATCGCCTGTCGGCGCTGCGCGGGGCACTGGCGCAGCGCGGCGTCCATGGCTTCCTCGTGCCGCGGGCCGACGAGCATCAGGGCGAATATGTCCCGTCCAATGCCGAGCGGTTGGCTTGGCTGACCGGCTTCACCGGCTCGGCCGGACTGGCGGCGGTGCTGCCCACGGCCGCCGCGATCTTCGTCGACGGCCGCTACACGTTGCAGGCCAAGAACGAGGTCGATGCCGCGCTCTACGAGCAGCGCCACGTCACCGAGGCGCCGGCGACCGATTGGATCGCCAAGAATCTGAAACCGGATCAGATCCTGGCCTACGATCCGCGCCTTCACACCGTACCGGAGATCGAACGCTACGGCGCCGCCGCCATGAAGGCGGGCGGCAAGATGCAGCCGCTCGACAGCAATCCGCTCGACGCGGTGTGGCGGGACCGGCCCGCGCCGCCGATGGCGCCGGTCGTGCCGCACGAGCTGCGCTTCGCCGGCCGTGCGAGCGACGACAAGCGGCGGCAGATCGCGGCGCGGCTGACCGAGGACAAGGTCGACGCGGCGGCGCTGACCGCGCCCGATTCGATCGCCTGGCTGCTCAATATCCGCGGCGGCGACGTGCCCTACACGCCGCTGCCCTTGTCGTTCGCGATCCTGCGCGCCGATGCGTCGGTCGAGCTGTTCATCGACGCGAAAAAATTGGCGGACGGCACGGCGGCGTTTCTCGGCAACAGCGTCACCGTGTCGCCGCCCGACGCGTTCGGCCCAGCGCTCGAAAGTCTCGGCGGCAAGCGCGTCCAGGCCGATCCCGGCTCGGCGTCGGCCTGGGTGTTCGACCGGCTCGCGGCCGGCGGCGCCAAAATCCACCGCGCGGCCGATCCCTGCGTCCTGGCGAAGGCGTGCAAAAACGAGGCCGAGCTCGACGGCGCCCGCGCCGCGCACCGCCGCGACGGCGCGGCGCTGACGCGGTTCCTCGCCTGGCTTGCCGCGAACGCGCCGAAGGGCGGCTTGCGCGAGATCGCGGTCAGCGACCGGCTCGAGGAATTCCGCCGCGACGGCGATCATTTCCGCGGACTGTCGTTCCCGACGATTTCGGGCGCCGGCTCGAACGGCGCGATCGTGCATTACCGCGCCGCGCCGTCGTCCGAAAAAACGTTGGAGCCGGGCTCGTTTTATCTGGTCGATTCGGGCGCGCAATATCTCGACGGCACCACGGACGTGACGCGCACCGTCGCGATCGGCGAACCGTCGGCGGAAATGCGCGACCGTTTCACCCGCGTGCTCAAGGGCCATATCGCGCTCGCGGCGTGCCGGTTCCCCAAGGGCACGACCGGCTCGCAACTCGACGCGCTGGCGCGGCACGCGCTGTGGCAGGCGGGCCTCGATTACGATCATGGCACCGGGCACGGCGTCGGCTCCTATCTCTCGGTGCATGAAGGACCGCAGCGTATTTCCAAGGTCGCCAGCGCACAGCCGCTGCTGCCGGGCATGATCGTGTCGGACGAGCCGGGCTATTACCGAGCCGGCGCCTACGGCATTCGCATCGAGAACCTGGTGGCCGTGGTGGCGGTGGAGCACGAGGCCGCCGAGCGTCCGCTCTACGGCTTCGAGACCCTGACCCTCGCGCCGATCGACCGCAACGCCATCGAGCCGGCGCTGATGAACGACGAGGAAATCAACTGGCTCGACGCCTATCACGCGCGGGTGCGCGATACGCTGACGCCCCTGGTCGATTCCGCCACCGCCCAGTGGCTTGCCGTCGCGACGGAGCCGCTGGCCTGACGAGACCGATAGCGCCCGCTCGCCCGGACCCTTATCGTGCGCCTCGATGGAACAAGACCATGAGCGTGTGACGCTCGGCCAGCCGGTCGCACGGCGCGAGGATTTTCGGCTGCTCACCGGCAACGGCCGGTACGCCGACGATATCAAGTTCGACCGCCTCGCCCATGCGGTGTTCGTGCGCTCGCCGCATGCGCACGCGCGCGTTCGTCGCGTCGATGTCGCGGCGGCGAAAGCGGCGCCGGGTGTATTCCTGGTGCTCACGGGCGCCGACGCGCTGGCGGCGGGGCTGAAGGCGATTCCGCACGCGCCGGGCGGCGAGGGTGGCGGCGCCGATATCGCGTTGATCGACCGGTCGGGCTTCAAGCGCGTGAAGGTGCCGCATTTCCCGATGGTCACGGACAAGGTGCGTACCGTCGGCGAGATCGTGGCGATGGTGGTCGGCGAAAGCGTCGCCGCGGCGAAGGACGCCGCCGAGTTGGTCGAGGCCGAATACGAGGCGTTGCCCGCCGTCGCCCACGCGCTCGATGCCGTGCGCGACGGCGCGCCGTCCGTCTGGGACGAACATCCCGGCAATCTCTGCATCGATGCCGATGTCGGCGACCGCGCCGCGACCGACGCCGCCTTTGCCGAAGCGGCGCATGTCAGCCGCCTCGCGGCGTGGGTACAGCGCGTCACCGGCGTGCATTTGGAGCCGCGCGCCGCGATCGGCGACTACGATTCCGGGTCGGGGCTTACCACGCTTTATGCCGCTGGCGGTCTCGGCGTGGTGCGCATCAAGGAAGATCTGGCTGCGGTGCTCGCCGTCGATCCCGCGACGGTTCGGGTGGTCGCGCACGATGTCGGCGGCAGCTTCGGCACGCGCAACGCGCTCAATCCGGAATTCGCGCTGATCGCCTGGGCGGCGCGGCTCCTCGGCCGTCCGGTGCGCCACACCGCGGAGCGGCAGGAATCCTTCATCACGGACTATCAGGCGCGCGACCTTTGGGTCGAGATCGAGCTGGCGCTGGACAGGAACGGCAATTTTCTGGCGGTGCGTTCGTCCAATCTCAGCAATGTCGGCGCGTACACCGCGTCCTTCGTCGCGCTGAACAAGGGCGTGCAGCTCATGACCAGCGTATATCGCATTCCCGTCGCGTACGTTTGGGCGCGCGCGGCGATGACCAACACGCCGCCGACGATTCCGTTCCGCAGCGCCGGCCGCCCCGAGGCGATCTACGCCGTCGAGCGTATCGTCGATATCGCGGCGCGCGAGCATGGCTTCGATCCGGTCGAATTGCGCCGGCGCAATCTGGTGCCGCCCGACGCCTTCCCGCATCCCAACAATCTCGGCATCACCTACGACAGCGGCGATTATCCGGCGGTGCTCGAAACCGCGCTCCGCATCGGCGATTGGGCGGGGTTTCCGGCGCGTCGCGACGTGGCGCGGCGGCGCGGCAAGCGGCGCGGCTTTGGCGTTGCCTCCTATCTCGAAGTCGCCAGCGGCATGCCGCGCGAGCGTGCCGAGATCGCGGTGTCGCCCGACGGGCACGTCGAATTGATTCTCGGCACGATGGCGAGCGGACAGGGGCACGAAACCGCGTTTCCGCAGCTTGTCGCCGCTTGGCTCGGATTGCCGATCGGCGCGGTGCGGTATCGCGCGCACGACACCGCGTTCGTGAAGGCCGGCGGCGGCTCGCATTCCGGCCGTTCGATGCGCATCGCCTCGATTGTGATCCAGCAAGCAGCGTTCGAAATCATCGCCAAGGCGAAGGAGATCGCGGCCCATGTGCTCGAGGTAGCGGTCGCCGATCTCGACTATGCCGATGGGCGAATCACGGTGACTGGTACCGATCGCCGCATCGGCCTGTTCGACGCCGCGAAGGCGGCCATCGAGCGCGACGATCTACCGGAGGAGTTGCGCGGCCCGCTCGGCGCGGTGTCGGACCAGGTGGTGCGCGGCGGTGCCTTCCCGTTCGGCGCGCATGTCTGCGAAGTCGAGGTCGATATCGACACCGGCGCCGTCGCGCTGGTGCGCTATGCCGCCGTCGACGATGTCGGCAAGGCGATCAACCCGCTGATCTTGCATGGCCAGACGCATGGCGGCATCGCCATGGGCGTCGGCCAGGCGCTGCTGGAACACGCCTATTACGACCGCGAGACGGGCCAGATGCTGGCCGGTTCGTTGATGGATTACGCGCTGCCGCGGGCCGACGATCTGCCGAGCTTCGTCACCGAACTAAGCGAGGTGCCGGCGACCAGCCATCCGCTCGGCATTCGCCCGGGCGGCGAAGGCGGCACCACCCCGGCCTTGGCGGTGGTCATCAACGCCATCTGCGACGCGCTCGCGGAATTCGGCGTCACCCATGTCGACATGCCGGCGACGCCGGAGCGCGTCTGGCGCGCGATCCAACACGCGCGCAAAGCGAAAGAATAAGCGGCATCGCGCGTGCTCCGAGACGCACGCTTCGCATGCTCAGCATGAGCATAAATTGTACAAGGCACCTCAGCCTGAGGAGCGGTGCGGGAGCACCTCGTCTCGAAGGCCGGAGCGCTTACAGCACCGTGAGCATGCCCGCGACCAGCGGGTGGCGGACGATGTCCTTGTCGGAGAGGCGGATCACGGCGATGTCGGAAATCGCTTCGAGCCGCTGCGCGATGTCGCGCAGGCCCGACAGGCCTTCGAGCAAATCGGTCTGATCGGGGTCGCCCGTCACCACCATGGTTGAATGCCAGCCGAGACGCGTCAGCAGCATCTTAATCTGGCCGTAGGTGCAGTTCTGCGCCTCGTCGATGACGATGAAGGCGTTGTTGAGGGTGCGGCCGCGCATGAAGGCCACGGGCGCGATCTCGATGGCGCCCTCGGTGATGAGCTGCTTCACCCGTTTGCCGCCGATGCGTTCGTTGAGCGCGTCGTAAAGCGGGCGGAGGTAGGGCGCCAGCTTGTCCTCCATCTCGCCGGGGAGGAAGCCCAGATTCTCGCCGGCCTCGACCGCGGGGCGCGTCAGCACGATGCGGCCGACCCGCCCGGCAGTCAGCGCCTCGACCGCGGCGGCGATCGCGAGATAGGTCTTGCCGCTGCCGGCGGGGCCGAGCGCGATCGTCAGCGCGTGGCGTTCGAGCGCCGCCATCAATTCTTTTTGGCCGTCGCTCTGCGGCCGGATTTTCGCCAGATAGGAACGCTCGCGCGGCGGCTCGGCGACCGCGAGGAACGGATGTTTACCGCGCCCCGGTTCGTGCCCCGGCGCGAAAAAGGGTTCGAACACGGAATCGTCGGCGCGCGCAGTGGCGTGACGGCGTCTGGCCATGCCCCGTTCCTTTATGTCTGACGATATGTTGGGAGGTCGAAAGCGCGGGTGCGGCGGTTGGCTCGGTCCGATGCAACCGGGACCTTAGGGAGGAGTGCGAGAGAGCCTGAAGCGAACCCATTCGACCCTGTGACGATATCGCAAAAACAGGCCCTAGTCACTAGAAATAGCGAGGATAATCGTCTCCAAACCGCAATATCTAGTAAGCTATGCGACGGCGCCGATTTCCGTGCCGCGCGGGATCGGCTAGGCTGCGCCAAAGATTAACGGGAGGATCGCATGATCGGCCGCTGGCTTGTTTTGTTGATTGTGGCCGCCTCGGTGCCGTGGGCGGCGCGGGCCGACGACGCGTCGGGCGTGACCGCGACCGAAATCCTCATCGGGCAGAACATGCCCTATTCGGGCGTGGTGTCCGCCTTCGGCATTTTGGGGAAGGGCCATCTCGCCTTCATCCATTGGTACAACGACACGTATGGCGGCGTGAACGGCCGCAAGATCCGCCTGATCTCGATGGACGACGGCTACAACCCGGCGAAGTCGCTCGAGAATGTGCGCAAGATGGTCGAGGAGGACCGCGTCGCGCTGATCTTCGGCTCGATCGGCACGGCGACCAACACGGCGGTGCGGAAATATCTCAACGATCACAAGGTGCCGCAACTGTTCCTGGCGAGCGGCGCCGATAAATGGGGCGATTACCAACACTATCCGTGGACGATGAGCTGGCAGGCGACGTTCCGCACCGAGGCGCAGATCTACGCCAAATACATTCTGAAAAATAAGCCCGATGCCAAGATCGCGATGCTCTATCAGCACGACGATTTCGGCGGCGACTATGTCACGGGCGTCAAGGACGCGCTTGGCGCCGATTTCGACAAGCGCGTCGTCACCGCGACCTACGAAGTGTCCGATCCGACGGTGGACAGCCAGGTGCTCGAATTGCAGGCGTCGGGCGCCAACGTCCTGATCTTCGCCGGGACGCCGAAATTCGCCGCCCAGACCATCCGCAAGGTCTACGACATCGGCTGGCATCCGATGTTCTTCATGGACAATGTCTCGATCGCGGTCGATTCGACCATGAAACCGGCCGGGCCAGAAAAGGCGATCGGCATGCTGTCCTCGACCTACAGCAAGGATCCCGGCGATCCCGCCTGGGCGCGCGATCCCGGCACCGAGCTCTACCGCTCGATCGTGCGGAAATACATTCCGAGCGCCAGCACCAACGATTTCAACTACGAGAATTCATGGGGCATGGTGCTGACGCTGATGCAAGTGCTGAAGCAATGCGGCAACGATTTGTCGCGCGCCAACATCATGCGCCAGGCGGCGAACATCCATGATCTGAAACTGCCGTCGCTGTTGCCGGGTATCGTGCTCAATACCAGCCCGACCGACTATCACCCGATGAAGCAAATGCAGATGCAACGCTGGGACGGCAAGAGCTGGGTGCGCTTCGGCGACCTCATCACCGGCGGCGGGTCGTAATCTCGTGGCGCGTCTCCGGCTTATTCCCGACAATCTCCAGATCGAGATCGCGCCCGGTCAGACCGTCTTGGCGGCGGTACAGAATGCCGGCGTTCCGATCGCGTCCGCGTGCGGCGGCAATGCGCAATGCTCGACCTGCCGCGTTTGGGTCGTCGACGGCATGGAGCATTGCGCGCCGCGCAGCGACCGCGAGCAACAATTGGTGACGCGCCTCCATCTGCCGGACAATCTTCGCCTCGCCTGCCAAACCCGCATCGACGGCCCCGTGACGCTCCGTCGGCTGGTGCTCGACGACGACGATCTCAATATCGCGAGCCTGCTGGGCAAAGGCTCGCAGTCGCGCGTCGGCGAGCAGAAGCCGCTCGCCGTGCTGTTTTCCGACATCGCTGGCTTTACCGGCATTTCGGAAAAGCTGTCACCGTACGACGTGTTGTTCCTGCTCAACAAATATTTCTCCGCGATGGGCGCGATCGTCGACGAGAATCGCGGCTACATCGATAATTTCATCGGCGATGGGCTGATGGCGTTGTTCGGCGTGGAGAACGAGCCCGATTTTGCCTTGCTCAGCGTCAAGGCGGGGCTCGACATGCTGCGCGCGGCCGATCGGCTGAAGCAGCAATTCGCCGAAACCTACGGCATCGAATTCGATATCCGCATCGGCATCCATTACGGCGAAGGCGTTCTCGGCTCGCTCGGCTGGGGCACCCGCCAGCGCCTCACCGCCATCGGCGATGTCGTCAATATCGCAAGCCGCATCGAAACCGCCAACAAGGAGGCGGGAACGCGGCTTCTGATTTCGGAGCCGCTCCATCAGGTCGTGCGCGATCATGTGGAAATCGAGGATTACGTCCGGCTGCGTCCGCGCGGGGCCACGGATCGCGTGACGCTCTACGCGGTGCGGGCCATGACGCCGGGGGCGGCGGCGCGGCTTTCGACCGCGGTCAAAGGCTCGACGGTGCCTTCGTCCGCCGATAAGGCCGCGGTCGCCGCGGCGGCGCCGATCCCGGTGCATGTCGTCGCCGGCGAGACCTACTACTGGTGCGCCTGCGGTCATTCGGGCAATCAGCCGTTCTGCGACGGCAGCCATGGCGCGACGCGTCTGGTTCCGTTGCCGTGGCGTGTCGCCAAGACCGGGATGGAGCTGCTGTGCCAGTGCAAACAAACGGCGACGCCGCCCTATTGCGACGGGTCGCACCTGTGGCTCGGCGAGACGCCACCGTCGGATTCGGATAAAGCGGCTACGCCCTGATCGCCGGTCAGCTCGCGTTGGCGCCCGACTCGATCGGAAAGCCGGCCTCGCGCCACGCCTTGACGCCGCCGTCGAGCGCCACCGTTCGCATGAACCCGAGCTGCCGCAAGGTTGCCGCTGCGAGCGTCGATATCTTGCCGAATTCGCACGTCACCACGATGCGCAAGGTCGGGTCCGGCAGCTCCTCGTTGACGCGCAGTTCCAATTGGCCGCGCGGAATGTGCTTCGCGCTCGGAATGTGGCCGGTGTCATAGGCGCCCTTCTCGCGAACGTCGAGGACCGCCAGGTCGTTGCGGCGCGCCGTCAGCCGCGCGTTGAGTTCGGCGAGCGACATGAACGGCACGGTCGCGGCGGCTTCGGACAGAAGCTGCGTCACCGTCTTGCCGCCCGACATATTGGTGCGCAGCGCCTCGGTGATATGGTCCGGCGCGCTCAGGTTCAGGTGCTGCATCATGTCGATGAATTCCGTGCGCTGGCGTTTTTGCAGCCGCGGATTATTGGCGATCTCGTCGCCGATCGTGGTGTGGGAGCGGCCCTTGTAGTCGTGGGCGGGATAGATTTTCAGCGCCGCATCGAGCGTGAGCAGCTTGCCGAACAGGCTGTCGTACAACTGGTCGGGGTCGCCGGTCGGAAGGTCGGTGCGGCCGGTGGCGCCGATCAACAGCGTGTCGCCGGTGAAGACGCGGTCCTCCACGATCAGGCACATCGAATCCCGCGTATGTCCGGGCGTGTGAATGGCGTGCAGACGCAGCCGCCCGACCGCGAGCATGTCGCCGTCATCGACGCGAAAGCCGGCGAACGGCGCCGGGCTCTCTTGGTGCATCACCACCGGCACGTTCAATTGCGACGCCAGCTCCTTGGCCGCCGAAAAATGATCGGCGTGCGTGTGCGTATCGATGACGTAGTGGATGCGCACGCCGTCCTGCGACGCCAGCGCCAGATAGTGATCGATCTGGCGGATTTCCGGATCGATCAGCGCGGCGATGCGCGTGTCGGAACAGCCGACCAGATAAGACTGGCACCCGCCGGTCGCGACTTGCTCGAATATCATCACCCCTCCCACCGCGCTCACGCGAACCCCGTTAATGACGGGTTCGGTCCGTTACATCAAGGGGACCTCGACGTCGGCGCGCTAGGCCCTGATCTCCACCGGCGTGCCGATATCGACCGCGTCCCAGATTTTCTCGATCGCCCGGTTGCCGACCGAGACGCAGCCGTCGGTCCAATCGGTGAAATACCCGATCGGATCGGTGTGGCCGAACCGCGCCGGCATGCCGTGGATGCAAATGTCGCCGCCGGCCTTGACGCCTTGCTCCGACAATTCGATGCGGTCGACCTCGTTGGGATAGTTGAGGTGCAGCGACAGATGATAGGGCGAATGGCTGTTGCGGCCGTCGATCATATAGAAGCCTTCGGGCGTGCGGCCGTCATGCGCGGTCATTTTCGGCCCGACCGGATGTTGGCCCAGCATGACCTGGAAAGTCTCGAACGTCTTGCCGCCGCTCGTCAGTTCAAGGACGCGGCGGCTCTTATAGACCAACACCCTGTCGGCTTTGAGCGTTTGGGCCCGCGCGCCCCGCGTCATCATGCCACCGACACCGAACACCAGCGCGGACACGACCGTCCGCCGGAAAAATGGACACTATCCGATATCCCCGATAAGGCCTTGTCTCCCAGCCGTCACTATACCGCACCGTGCCGCGCGTTTCAGCCGCCGATATCGGATTCCGACTCGCGGTGCTTTTTCACCATGCCTTTCAGGCGATGGGAATAATCCTCAAGCTGACGGCGCGCCTCGTCGAACGCGTCGCGCACCGCGACATAGATGTCCTCGTGGGCGTGATGCGCGTCGGGATGGCGTTTCGACACGATGGTCTTGCCCGGTACGGTCAAGTCGATGCGCAGATAATAGAGCTTGCCCTTTTGATGCGCCCGCGCGGTCGATTCGACCACGACATGGCAAGCGACGATGTTGGGAAAGAATTTGTCCAGCGCCTCGGCGCGCTCGCGGATCTTGGCCTCGACCGCGTCCGAGACCGGTATGTTGCGGAAGGTGATCTGCGGCGCCGGCATCGTCTCTTACATAGGGGTGAACGCGAGCAGAAGGTACCCCCCGGCGATCGCGAAATTGCCGAACCAGAGATTTTTGTGCAGGAACCGCATTTCGCCCACGGGCATCGCGCCGGCCGGCATTTGCCACCAGGTATGCGCGAGGCTGGGCGCGGTCGCGCACCACAGCGCGAGCAGCAGCGCCGCATACATCGCCGCCGACGGGATGAACAGGCAGATGGTCCCCGCGGCTTCCAGCACGATCACGATCGGCAAGAGCACGCGCGGCATCGGCAGGCCGATCTTGTTGGTCATCAGCCCGATCGTGTCGTTGAACCCGGTCGTATTGTTCCAGACGCCGACCGCCATGTAGAGCGCCAGCAAAATCCGCCCCACCCATTCCGCCGCATGTTCCCAACCCATGATTTTCCCCCGTTTGTTCTTGCTGACGAAGCTTAGCGCGGATTGGCGGCGGCGCAACTGTCGGCGCGGCCTTGACCCACCCCGCGAATCGGCTGAAACCGACCGACATGCTGGGTCGTGGGGGATCGGCGGCACTATTGTTGACGGTTGCGTTCGCCCTGGCCGGCTGCGGCCTGTTCGGCGGCAAGGAACGCGCCGGCGAGGCGTGCCTCGACCAGCTCGAATTCGGCCCATGTCGCGTTCACGCCATCGCCGATCCATGCCGCGAGTTCCGCCTGCACCATCGACAACCCGGTCCGTGTCACCGACGCGGCGATGAGTTGGAAGCCGGCGGGCCTGCTGGCCTGCGGCTTTGCCGCGCGCTTCGACAATTTCCTCGCTCGTACCGCGGAGCCGTTGGCGAAGCGCCGCCTCGGCGCGTCGATGGTGTCGATGCGCCAGCTCGGCACTTATTCCTGCCGCCGGATGGTCGGCGGCGGCAAGCATATGAGCGAGCATGCGCGCGGCCTCGCCATCGACGTCGCCGGGTTTTTCCTGTCGGATGGGCGCTATGTCTCGGTCGAGACCGACTGGCACGAGGGCGGCCGTAAGGCGGCGTTCCTCCACGAGTTCGCGCGCGACGCGTGCGGCAAGTTCGGTGTCGTGCTGACCCCCGACGCCAACAGCGCGCATTTCAACCACATCCATATCGATGCCGGCCGCTACAAAGTTTGCGGCATGCGTCGCGCCGACGGCACGTTGCCGCCGGAACTCGCGACCGTGACGGCCCATAGCGACGAAGGCGCCGCGCCGCCGCCGGCGCACGAAAACATCGCCGACACGGGCGCGGAATAAGCGCCATGCACTAAAAAGCGTTCGATATGTGAAAGCGTTTACCATTTTTCGTCACCCCCGGACTTGATCCGGGGGTCTAAAGCCATCCGACGGGCCCGTCGCTTGCCCTGGATCGCCGGGTCAAGCCCGGCGATGACGAATAAGAAATAGTCGAAGAAGCGAGCTAATCCTCGAGCAACGAAACCCAGTCGGTCCTGACCGGCGTCGTCGCCACTTCCTCGTAAAGAAGCCGCGCTTCGGCCGCGGGGCCGCGGCGCTCGCCCAGCGCCCTAATTTCGACGATTTGATCGGCGCCGCCGAACCGCAGCGACACGCGGTCGCCGATGCGGGCCACATGCGCCGGCTTCACTTCGCGGCCGTCGAGCAACACCACGCCGTCCTCGATCAGCCGCGCCGCCAGCGAGCGCGTCTTGGCGAAGCGCGCTTGCCACAGCCACTTATCGAGCCGCTTCCCCTCGCTCATCGGCGCAGATTGAGTTCCTTGAGCTTGGCGAAGGGATTGTCGGCGGCGACCTCGACGCGCCGCGGCCGCCGGGCCGCCGGACGATGGCGCTTGGCGAGCTGGCCCGGCCGCGCGTGGAACGTGACGGCGCCGGTTGCGTCGGCGACCGCGCGATAGCCGAGCGCGGGCAGCATCGCCGGTAACTCCTCGGGCCGCGCGCCGGCGAGCTTCGCCAATTCCACCGTCGCCGCGAACGAACCGTGCCGCCCCAGCCGCCGCACGGTGGCCGCCAGCGTCTCGACGCGATCGACCCGCAACACCCGCTCGCCCAACAGGACAAAGCCGAGCGCCGCGTAAAATTCCGCCGACACGGCCGGGTCGCGCGGCGCGGCGGTGCCGTTGGGCAGCACCGGCAGGCTCGCGCCATGCGCCACCGACCAGAGCAGCGCGCGCAGCGCCTGTGCCTTGGGCTTCAAAAGCGCCGGGACATAGAGATGCAACGCGCCGAATTGCAGGCCGAGCCGCGTCATCGTCTTGCGCTCGTCGGGCGGTAGCGACGCGGCGGCCTCGGCGACGGCGGCGCTCGGCACCACGCCAAGGCCTTCGGCGAGACGGAACAAGATCGCGCGCGCCTGGCCCGACCAGTCCGCGACGTCGGCGCCGAGGAATAGCGGCGTCAACGCGTGGTGCAACGCCGCGCGAACGAAATCGGCCAGGCGGCGGCGCACGGTCTCGCGCGCGGCCCCTTCGAGATGCTCGGCATGCACCAGCTCGACACGCGGGCTCAGCATGTCATCGCCGGCGCCGAGATGCGCGATCGCCTGCTCGCGCCACTGGATCGTCCCGTCCGAACTAAGACGGAAATCCGCATCTGGCGCCGTGCCGAGCCGCCGTACCCGCGCCGCGATCTCGCCGCGCGACGCGCCCCGCGCCGCGGCGAGTAGCGGCTTCGGCACGTCGCCGTCGGGTGTGAAGCGGAAGCCGTCGAGCCGGCCGATCGGCTCGCCCTCGACAGCGACCTGGCCCGCGCCGTCAATCGAGGCAAGCAGGTCTGCGTTGTCGCTGCGTCGGCGCGCCAGGATGCCGGAATGGCGGTCGACGAAACGCTGCGTCAGCCGGTCGTGCAGCGCGTCCGAGAGCTTGTCTTCGATGGCGCGCGCCCGTTCTTGCCAATGCGCCGCGTCCGCCAACCAGTCCGGCCGGTGGCTGATATAGGTCCAGGTGCGAATATGGGCGATGCGGTTCATCAGCGTGTCGATGTCGCCATCGGCCCGGTCGAGGCGGCTGACCTGCCCCGCGACCCAATCGACCGGCAAGCGCCCGGTGCGGCCGCGCAGATGGCGGAAAATCTGACCCAACAGGCGCGCATGCTGCTCGGACATCACCTTGCGGAAGTCGGGGATTTGGCACACCTCCCACAAGAGCCGCACCGCGTCGCGGGTCGGCGCCAACGCCGCGATCTCCGCGTCGCGCGCCAGCGCGGCGAGCGCCCCTTGGTCGTCGGCGTCGCGGGTCGCGATCAGCCCGGGCAGGCGCGGCCGCGCGTCGAGACTTTTTAGAAGCGCCGCCGGCGACGCGAAATCGAGTTTGGCGTTGCGCCAGTAGAGCCGCGTCAGCGGGTCGAAGCGATGCTCCTCGATCGCCTCGACCAGCTCCGGCGCCAACGGCGGCTCGTCCGCCGTGACGCCGAACGTGCCGTCGCTCATATGGCGCCCGGCGCGGCCGGCGATCTGCGCGATCTCCGGCGCCGACAGGCGCCGCGGCGCGCGGCCGTCGAACTTCACCGTCTTGGCGAAGGCGACATGATCGAGGTCCATGTTGAGGCCCATGCCGATCGCGTCGGTCGCCACCATGTAATCGACCTCGCCGGCCTGGAACATGCCGACCTGCGCGTTGCGCGCGCGGGGACTGAGCGCGCCCATCACCACCGCGGTGCCGCCGCGCCGGCGACGGATCGCCTCCGCCAGCTCGAACACCTCGGCGACGGCGAACGCCACCACGGCGCTGCGCGGCGGCAGGCGCTGGAGCTTTTTCTCGCCGGCATAGGCGAGGGTGGAGAAGCGGGGCCGCGACACGAGCTGCGCCTCCGGCACCAGGCGCTTCAATAACGGCTTGATGGTGTCGGCGCCGAGAAACATGGTCTCCGCGGTGCCGCGCGCGTGCAGCAGCCGGTCGGTGAAGACATGGCCGCGCTCCGGGACGCCGCAGAGCTGAATTTCGTCGATCGCCAGGAACTCGACCGCGCGGTCGAGCGGCATCGATTCGACGGTGCAGACGAAATAGGCGGGGTTGGGCGGAAGGATTTTCTCTTCGCCAGTAATGAGGGCCACGCGGCGCGCGCCCTTGATCTTGGCGACCCGGTCGTAATTTTCGCGCGCCAGAAGCCGCAGCGGAAAGCCGATCATCCCGGTCTGATGACCGAGCATGCGCTCGATGGCGAGATGGGTCTTGCCGGTATTGGTCGGGCCGAGAACGGCCGTCACGCGCGGAACCGAGGACACGCCCGTTAGTTCAGCACGATTCCAGCGAAAGGCAAGGTCTCGATATATTTCGCCCTTTCGTCATGTTCCGGCTGGGCCGAGGCATCCCCGAATAGACGCGTCGCTATTTTTTTCCGCCTTTTGCAGCGGCATGGTCCGATCTCGACAGGGTCAGCTTTTCTGGATGGTGGATGGTCTTGTTGACGGCCGCGCGCGCCAAACTCAGCTGCGGAAACTCGGTATCGACGCCGTCGCGCCGCACCACGTAAATCGCCGAAACCGTCCGCGCCGAGTTCCGGTCGCCGGTGGTGCGTTTCAGAATCGTCCAGTCGACACGCCTCGTCGCCCCCTCCGTCGCGGCATCCGGCACATCCTCGAAGCCTCGATCGACGATCGCCTCGAGTTGATAGAGCTTCGGCTCGGGTTTCCGGCGCGGCCCGTCCCGATCCCGCTCGCGACGCGGGCCTTTCGGCCGGCGCGGGTCGCGGTCGTCGCGCCGTCCCCCGGCGCGGGCGCCTCGATTCTCGCTCGGTGGGCGATCGCGCGATTGCTTGCCGCCGTCGTCGTGTCCGAACCGCTCGTTGCGCGATGTGCGATGACGCGGTCCCTCGTGACGCGGCGCTTGGCCCGGTCGCGGTTCGTTCGGTTGGGTTGCAGCCGCCTGGACCGCGTCGCCCGCCATCGGCGCGACACCAGCGCTTTCGGGACGCGGACGACGGCGCCGGCGGCGCCGTTTGCGCGGTGCATTGGCGTCCGGCGGTTGAGCAGGCGTCGGTTGTTCCGTCGTTGTCGCGGAATTTGCTTCCGCCCCCGCTTCTTGAATAGGGATCGTCGTCGAGGCCGCGGAACCGTCACCGGGCGTTGCCGTCGCCGCGTCGGGGTGGGGCCGACGATGGCGGCGACGCCGTCTGCGTCTGCGGTGTTGCGGGTCGTCGGCCGGTGCGGTCGGCGCCGCGCCGTGGCCCGGCGTGTCCGCGGGCGCCGCCGGTTGCCCCGGTCCGTCGCTGGCGGGCGCGGCCCCAGCGGTCGGTGGTTCCGGGGCGGCCGATTGTTCCGGTCGATTGTCGGGATCCGGTGGGATCATGAATTGGACCGTAGCACACGGCCCGCCGCCATCAACCGCGAGCGCGACGCGGAACGGCCAGATCGGCGAATGGCTTAACGCCGCGCAAACGCCGCGGCAGCCTCGCCGGCGGAGCGGCCGCTGATCGCGGCGGCGTCGGCCAGCAGACCAGCCGGACCGACCCAGTCGCCGGCAATGAAAAGCCCGTCGTGATTCGGAACCGCGACGTCCGGTCGCCCCTTCATGCCGCCCGCCGTCGCCAGCGGGATGGCGGAGATTGCCGGCATCGCCGGCAGGAATTGCCGCGCGCGCTCCTCGCTTCGCCATCCCGGCTGCGCCAGGTCCAAAAACGCCTCAAGGTCGGCGAGCAGCCGATCGCGGCCGGGGTTTTCGCCCGGCTCGAGATAACGGACGGCGTGGACGAGCGCGGCGCCGTCCGGCGCGAGGCGTGCCGCCGCGCTATGGACCGAGAAATAGAGCGGCCGGTCGACGCTGAGCGCAAACAGGTTGTCGGGCCGCGGCAGCCTCGCGAGGCCGAGATCGAGACACGCGACGGTCGACGGCACCGCATCGACCGTGCCGGGCAGGTTCTTGAGGTTGGGATATAGCGCGATCGCCTGCGCCGGATTTACCGCCAGAACGACCGCGCGCGCGACCGATGTGGCGCCGTCCGCGAGCGTCACGCGCCACGGCGGGCCGCGTTCGACGGACACGACCCGGCCGCCGGCGCAAAGGCCGGCGTCGCGCTCGGCGGTGGCGGCGCGCAAACCCTCGACCAGCGTGCCCCAGCCGCCGTCGAGATAGAGCGCGTTGCGCGTCAGGCCGCCCTGAAGCTGATCGAGCAGTGCCGCTCCGTCGGCCGACGTCGGCGCGTGGATCAGGCTGGTCAACCGCACCATCGCCGCGAGCACTGCGCGGATTCGCGGTGATCGCGACAAGGCCGCCAGCGCACCCTGCAACGACATCCCGGGCGGCGTGTCGGTCGATCGGTCGATCACGCGCCGGAACAGCGAGGCCATCGCGCTCTTTTCCGCGCTGGACAGCAGCGTGGTCGCGGCGAGGCCGGCCGCGCTGAACGGGGCCTGATGCAGCGTGTTGTCGTGGACGAAAAATCCGGCGGCGAGATCCGGCACGCTGCCGGTCACGGCGACCCCGAGGTCATGCAGGGCGACATCGAGGAATCCGCCACGATAAAGCGCGTGCGCGCCCTGATTGAAGTGGTATCCCGCGACGATCCGCGTCCGCGCCCGCCCGCCGAACGAGGGCGTCGCCTCGAGGAGAAGCACGCCGGCCCCTTCCTTCGCCGCGAATGCGGCAGCGATCAGCCCGGCGATCCCGCCGCCGATCACGATAATCTCGACCGGGCGCATGCGACCTCCAATTGCGGACAATTTGCATCCATTTTAATACGGACATATATTGTCGGCAATGCGAATCGGCGACGGGGTCGAGTGGGCGGTTCATCTCTGTGGCGTGCTGGCGGCTGTGCCCGCGGGGCGCGGCGTGCCCGGCGCCAAGCTCGCCGAATTTCACGATCTGCCGCCGGCTTATCTCGCGAAGCACCTCCAAGCATTGTCGCGCGCCGGCATCGTGAAGGCCGACCGCGGCGTGAAGGGCGGCTATCGGCTCGGGCGTGCGCCCGCCAAAATCTCGTTGCTCGATATCGTGCTGGCCATCGACGGCGCGCAGCCCGCCTTTCGCTGCACCGAAATCCGCCAGCGCGGCCCTTGTCCGGCCGGGCCGTCGGCGTGTCGCAAAGCGTGCGCGATCGCGCGCGCGTTTCTCGCGGCGGAGGCCGCCTGGCGGCGGGCGCTCGCGGGGGTAACGGTAGCCGAAATGGCCGCGGTCGCCGTCGTCGAATTGTTCGACGACAAGCGTCGCCGCGAATTTCGCACTTGGCTTACGGCCGCTTTGGCATGAGCGCCGGCCAGAATGGGAAAAAGCGTAACCTCATCCCGAGCGCGGAGCGCCGCAATAGCGGCGCGAGCAGTCGAGGGACGCTCCGGGTCAATCCACCCCGATCATCACGTCCGAGGCCTTGACGACAGCATAGGCCTGTTGGCCGCGCTTGAGCTTGAGTTCCGCGACGGCTTCATTGGTGATCGAGGCGGTGATGGTGGCGCCGCCCGCCTCTTGCAGCACGACATGCGAGGTGGTGGCGCCCTTGGTGATCTTGGCGATCTTGCCCTTGATGATGTTCCGCGCGCTGAGTTTCATGTCGAGTTCCTCGCAGGGGTGGCGGCGCGACGGTCGCGCAATTCGCCAGCGACTATACCGCGGGGACCACCGGCGGAAAACGACTTGACGGCAAACGCGTTATGCGTTATTGAGGATCATCAGCGCCACCGCCGGGCCGGGGTGCAATAGGAGAATGACAAAATTTTGCAAAACGAAGCCAATTTCGTGAATAAAATCAACGAAAGGTGCCGGAAAACGAAGTCAAAACGAACCCAATTCAAAGCCAATTCGGCCTGGAAACGAAGCCGATTTACGCAAAACAAGGTCATCTGGCGCGGAAAAAATTCCACGCCGGGACCGACCGCTATCCGCGGGGTCTTGAACCGAACCGCCGCTGTGCCCCATATCTTCGCCGGTCCGTCACGTCACGTAACGCATCGGGGCATTGGGGTTCATGGCACAGGAAACACGCACATTCCAGGCGGAAGTCAGCCGCCTGTTGGACATCGTCGCGCACTCGCTTTACAGCCAAAAAGAAATTTTCCTGCGCGAGCTGATCTCGAACGCGTCCGACGCGTGCGACCGGCTGCGCTATCAGGCCATCACCAAGCCCGAGCTCATCGCCGACGATCCCGAGCTTGCCGTCACCCTCACCCCCGACAAGACGGCGAACACGCTGACCGTTTCCGACAACGGCATCGGCATGTCGCATGACGAGTTGATCGAGAATCTCGGCACCATCGCGCAATCCGGCACCGCCAATTTCGTCAAAAGCCTGTCCGGCGATTCGAAAAAGGACATGGCGTTGATCGGCCAATTCGGCGTCGGCTTCTATTCGGCCTTCATGGTGGCGAAGCGCGTCGAAGTCGTGTCGAAGAAGGCGGGCGAGAGCGAGGCCTGGCGCTGGTCTTCGGACGGGAAGGGCGAATTCACCGTCGAACCGGGGGAGCGCGCGGGGCGCGGCACCACCATCACCCTTTATCTCGACGACGACGAAAAGGATTTCCTCGAGGAATATCGCATCCAGCAAGTCGTCAAAACCTATTCCGACCATATCGCGTTGCCGATTCGGCTCGTCAACGGCGACAAAACGACCACGGTCAACGCCGCCTCGGCGCTATGGATGCGGCCCCGAAGCGAGATCACGCCGGAGCAATACAAGAAATTCTATCAGGACACCGCGCATCAATTCGACGACCCGTGGCTGACGATTTACGGCAAGGCCGAAGGCACGCTCGAATACACGTACCTTTTGTTCGTGCCGTCGACCAAACCGTTCGATCTGTTCGATGTCGAGCGCAAGGCCAAGGTCAAGCTCTATGTCCGCCGCGTCTACATCACCGACGAGGCGCCGGGTCTGCTGCCGCCCTATCTGCGGTTCTTGAAGGGCGTGGTCGATTCGGAAGACCTGCCGCTGAACATCAGTCGCGAGATGCTTCAAAACAATCCGATGCTCGCGCGGATGAAAAGCCAGCTCACCAAGCGCGTGATTTCCGAGCTGGCGAAAAAGGCCAAGGACGAGCCAGGGCTCTACGCCCAATTCTGGGCGGCGCTCGGCGCTGTGCTGAAGGAGGGCATTTACGAGGATTACGAGAACCGCGAGGCGCTGTTGCCGCTGGTGCGGTTCCGCTCCACCGTGGCCGACGGTCTGACCTCGCTCGAGGATTACGTCGTGCGCATGAGGCCGGGCCAGGACGCGATCTATTTTATTACCGGTGACAAGATCGACATATTGCGGAAATCGCCGCAACTCGAAGGATTCCGCGCCAAGGGCGTCGAAGTCATGCTGCTCACCGATCCGGTCGATGAGTTCTGGCTCCCATCGCTCGGCGATTACCAGAAGCACGAATTCCACTCGGTGACGCGCGGCGCGCCGGAGCTCGACAAGATCGACTCCCTCGACCGGAAATCCGACGAGGAAAAAAAGGACGAGCCGAAAAGCGACGTGTCCAGCCTGATCGCGCTCTTGAAGCTGGCGCTCGGCGACGCGGTGCGCGACGTCCGCGCGTCGGAGCGGCTGACCGAAAGCGCGGTCTGCCTCGTCGCCGACAAGGAGGACATGGACCTCCACATGGAGCGGCTATTGCGCCAACACAATCGCGTCGTCGGCGACACCAAGCGCATCCTCGAGGTCAACCCGAAGCACAAACTCATCGCGCGGCTCGCCGTGCTGGCGGGGAAGGACGGCGCCGCCGACGATCTTGAGGACATGGCTTGGCTGTTGTTCGACCAGGCGCGATTGCTCGAAGGCGAATCGCTACCCGACCCGGCCGCGTTCGCGACGCGGATGTCGGCGGCGTTGGAGAAGGGGCTGGGCTAGCTGAGCGCGACGACCCTGCAGGGACTTAAATGCTGCTAGATAAGATTATTGATCTGCTTAGCGACGAGCAGTCGAACCTCAACGGCATTTTGTTGAAGACCAAGTCTTGCTCTATGACATCGGCAAGAAAGACCTCGCAGAATGGGTGAACCGTGAACTCAACGGATACCGGACGAATCAGAGGTCCCTCCGTATCGAATTCTGCCTTCGCAGGTGCTCGCGAATAGGGTCAGCCCAGCGTGGCAGATTTCAGGCCATCCGATTCCCATCGGACATCTACCCGACGAGGATCGTGAGCGGCTTCAAAAAGCAAAAATGACTCAATCACTCGCGATCCTGGAAGAGTTTAGCAAGAAGGGAACGGGCGAACTCCGCCGGCCGCTTCCAATGGAGGCCAATGGTCGACTAGGCAAAGGACTCGCAAAAGGTATCCACATCCAACAGGCTTGGTGCGAAATCGGTCTCACCGATGTGAAGGGTGTTTTGGCCCAAGTCCGATCGCGATTGCTAGATTTTCTCTTGGAGCTTCGAGCAAGTATTGGCGACGTCGCTACCGACGCAAGCGTGAAGGAAAAGGTTTTGTCGATCGATACTAAGGGCTTATTTGCCAATGCGATTTTTGGGCCGAACCACGACCATATTATTGGGGAGCCACAACGTGCAGTCAGTTCGGCTGGAAGTGCCGAAGGGGGATTTAGCTGAACTTTCGCGTGTCTTACTTGGTGCGGGGCTTCCGACGAGTGAAATCAAAAAATTGGAGTCTGCGGTTGCCGAGGACAACGCAACGATTGGTGCTCCGGCCTTTGAAGGTAAGACAGGACATTGGTACTCGGGACTACTCGGACGAGCCGCCAAAGGCGGACTTGGCATTGGGGGTCGACGTTGTGTCGAGCACCATCGCAAAGGCACTCACCAACTTTATTGGTAGCTAACTCGATGGGCCGGGCAGGATCGCGGCCGTCAGAATCGGCCCGGCGCCGTCGAGTTGCAGCAGCGCCGCCGTCTCGTCTCCGACGGCGGCGTTCCCCGGCAGATCGAGATCGAGCGCTTGGCCGTGCCATTGGCCGACGGATTTGAAGCTGCGCACCACCTGGTAATCGCGCGCGGTCTCGCCTTCATTCTCGCCGCGCAGGACCTTGGTTTGGTGTTCGCGATCGATGCCGACCAGCCATATCGTCGCCGCTGCCGTCGTGGTGCCGGCGCCGACATGGATATGAAATCCGCCGCCGCGCTTCTCCAGCGATAAGACCGGGCCGAGACGCTGCCGCTGACGCGCCTCGCGGACCAAGGGCGCGATTTTCGCCGGCTCCGAGCCGACACCTTCGCCGTTACCGTCGATCACCATTTGCGGCGTGTAGACGTAATGCAGGCCGAGCCGCTGGCCGTAGTCCCGCTGTCGCGCCGCCGCCAGCGGCAGCGAATACGGATCGGTCCACCCGATATAGTTCCAGTAATCGATGTGGAAGCCGAGCGCGAGCACGCCCGGTTTCTTGGCCAATTCGCCGAGATAGGCGTCGGCCGGTGGACACGAGCTGCAGCCCTGGCTGGTGAAGAGCTCGACAACTACCGGCGGCGCCACTGCCGTCATCTCGGCGGCACCCGCTGGAAGCACCCAAGCAGCCAGCGCCGCCGCAAGCCAAAACCCTCTTGCCATGGAGCCATGTTGCCCGGCGTCGCGTGGCGGCGCCAGTCACAAGGCGTCACAAGGCGGTGAACGTTGATTGCCAACTATTGCGGCGCGAGCGCGATGTCGGCGCTGACGGCGACCGAAATCATGGCATCGCCGGCCTCGACGGCGGGCGGCATTGCGGCAGCATCGGCGGCGCGGCCCATCATCATCGGCCGCGGCCCACCGCCCGGTTGCGACACGTTGCCGACGCGAAGGTTTTCGATCCTCGCCACTTTGAGACGTAGCGTCGCGGCAATCTGGCCGGCCCGTGCGGTCAATTCGTTCAGCGCTTCGTCGGTCAACGCCTTCTGCTGGGCACGCAGGGTATCCGGCGCGATATCGAAATGCATATCGCCGATTGCGAGTCCGTCAGCCTGCAATCGGCCCGTGAGGTCGAGCGCCGCAGCGAAGTTGCGGCTGGTGAGATCGAGGTCCTGCACGGCGCGCCATTGCGGCGGTCTCGGCTTGCCGTCGGGACCGGTCGGCGTCACTTGATAGGTCTGATAATTGCCGCTTGCCGCTTTCACCGCGGTGACCGCCTTCACTTTTGCCAGCGCCGCCGTCATGCGGCGATTGACCTCGGCCTGTGCCTGGCTGGGATTGGCGCCGGTTGCTTCGGCCCGCAAATCCACGGTCAGCCGGTCGCGCGGCACGGTGCGCTGGGCGGTCTGGTCGAGATGCAGCAGGGTCGGCGCCGGAGTTGTATCGGCAAAGGCCGGTACTGACGCGAGCATCAACAGTAAGGCTCCCGCCCTAATCCTCCCCCGCAGGCGGGCGAGGGAAGACAACGCGAAGCGTTGGCGGGTGGAGGCCATGACCGGCTGGCTAGGCCGCCTTCATCATGTGACGCAGCACGTATTGCAGAATGCCGCCGTGGCGGAAATATTCGAGCTCGTCCAGTGTGTCGATGCGGCACAGAACCTGGATGGTTTCCGTCGTGCCGTTGGCGCGGTGGATCTGGCACGGCAACTCGATGCGGGGCTTCAGGCCCGATGCGATGTTGAGGATGTCGAACTTCTCGGTGCCGTCGAGCTTCAGCGTCTGGCGCGTCATGCCGCGGGTGAATTCGAGCGGCAGCACGCCCATGCCGATCAAGTTGGAACGATGGATGCGTTCGATGCTCTCGGCGATCACGGCGCGCACGCCCAGAAGGCGCGTGCCTTTCGCCGCCCAGTCGCGCGACGAACCCATGCCGTAATCCTTGCCGGCGATGATGACCAACGGCACGCCTTCGGCTTGATAGAGCATCGCCGCGTTGTAGATCGGCATCACCTTGCCGTCAGGCTGGTGCTTGGTCATGCCGCCTTCGATTCCGGGCACCATTTCGTTGCGGATGCGGATATTGGCGAAGGTGCCGCGCATCATCACATTGTGGTTGCCGCGTCGCGAGCCGTAGGAATTGAACTCCAAGCGGCCGCACCTGATGTTCAACAAGATACGTGCCGGCCGGACTGTCGGCCTCGATGTTGCCGGCGGGCGAAATGTGGTCGGTCGTGACGCTGTCGCCGAGCACCGCCAGTTCGCGCGCCTCGACAATGTCGGTCAGCACCGGGGGCTCTTTCGGCATGTCGGTGAAATAGGGCGGATCCGCGATGTAGGTGGAGCCCGTGTCCCACGCGAAGGTGGTGCCGCCGCGGACCTCGACCTTTTGCCATTCGGCCGGGCCTTTGAAGACGTCGCCGTAGCGCTTGCGGAACATGGCGGGCGTTAGGCTCTTGGCGAGCGTGTCGTCGATCTCCTGACGCGACGGCCAGATATCGCGCAGATAGACCGGTTTGCCGTCGGTGCCCTCGCCCAGCGGCTCCTTGGTCAAATCGGTCTTGACCGAACCGGCCAGGGCGTACGCCACGACGAGCGGCGGTGACGCGAGATAATTGGCGCGCACTTGCGGATGGACGCGGCCCTCGAAGTTGCGGTTGCCCGACAGCACCGCGGCCACGACGAGATCTTCCTTGTCGATGGTTTCCGCGACCGGTTCGGGCAACGGGCCGGAATTGCCGATGCAGGTGGTGCAGCCATAGCCGACCAGATTGAAGCCCAGCGCATCCAAATCTTTGTGCAGACCCGACGCATCGAAATATTCCGTTACCACCTGGCTGCCCGGCGCCAGCGAGGTCTTGACCCACGGCTTAACCTTGAGTCCATGCCTCAGGGCGTTACGTGCCACAAGACCGGCGGCCAGCATGACGCTGGGATTGGACGTGTTGGTGCAGCTCGTGATCGCCGCGATCACGACATCGCCGTCCTTGAGCGTGTAATTCGCGCCCGGCACCGGGACCGGGCCGCCGGTTTTCGCGTTGTCGCGATTGGCCGCGAGTTTCGGCGCCTCGGCGGCAAAACCTTTGGCGATGCCGCCCAACGCCACCCGGTCCTGCGGGCGGCGCGGGCCCGCCATCGCCGGCTCGACGTCTTTCAGGTCGAGCGTCAGCGTGTCGGTGAACACCGGATCGGGCATAGTCGCGTCGTGCCACAAGCCTTGCGTCCGGGCATAGGCCTCGACCAGCTTGACCTGCAACGCGTCGCGGCCGCTGAATTTCAGATAATTGATCGTCTCGGCGTCGATCGGGAAAAAGCCGCAGGTCGCGCCGTACTCGGGCGCCATGTTGGCGATGGTGGCGCGGTCGGGCAGGCTGAGCGCGGCGAGGCCCGGGCCGAAGAACTCGACGAATTTGCCGACCACGCCTTTCTTCCGCAGCATCTGCGTGACGATGAGCACCAGATCGGTCGCGGTGGCGCCCTCGGCCAGCTTGCCGTCGAGGCGGAAGCCGACGATCTCCGGCAGCAACATCGAGATCGGCTGGCCCAGCATTGCCGCCTCGGCCTCGATGCCGCCGACGCCCCAGCCCAGCACGGCAAGGCCGTTCACCATCGTGGTGTGGCTGTCCGTCCCGACCAGCGTGTCGGGATAGACGATGGTGCTGCCGCCTTCATCGGTGCGCCACACTACCTGCGCCAGATATTCGAGATTGACCTGATGGCAGATGCCGGTGCCGGGCGGCACGACGCGGAAATTGTCGAACGCCGCCTGGCCCCATTTGAGGAAAGCGTAGCGCTCATGGTTGCGCGCGAACTCGTAGGCGACGTTGCGGCGGAAGGCATTGTCGCTGCCGAACACATCGACCATGACCGAATGATCGATGACGAGATCGACGGGCGACAGGGGGTTGATGCGCTTGGGGTCGCCGCCGAGCTTGACCATCGCCTGGCGCATTGCCGCGAGGTCGACCACCGCCGGCACGCCGGTGAAGTCCTGCATCAGCACGCGTGCCGGGCGGAACGCGATTTCGCGGTCGGATTTCCGGTCCTTGAGCCAAGCCGCGACCGCCTTGATGTCGTCGACGGAAACGGTGCGGCCGTTCTCCAGCCGGACCAGATTTTCGAGCAACACTTTCATCGAATAGGGCAGACGCGACAAATCGCCCAAGCCGGCCCTGTCGGCTGCCTCGGGCAGGCTGAAATAATCGAAATTCTTGCCGTCGACGGCGAGGGTTTTGCGGGTTTTGAGGGAATCTTGGCCGATGACTGACACGGGAACGTGGCTCCCTTCCGACAGCGCGACGAGGCGCGATAACGTGCGTTTTCCTTAGCATAGAGGGTGCCAGAGGCGCCATGTCGCACCGCGCCGCACCCCATATGCGGCTGCATACAGCCGGACCAAAATACCATTATTTCGCCATGATTTGAGCAAACGCCGGTCGGATTCGGTTTTCATATTTCCGTGCAAGGGACGATCTCATCGTCTCTTACCTCCGTAGCGGTCCATCCCCCCGACCGCTCGTCTCAGCGGCCCCGGTTTCCCCCAACCGGGGCCGTTACCTTTTTGGCGTCGGCGATCCCGGCTATGATCGCGCCGCCATGGCCAGACCCGATAAAGTCCTTGTTTGCGGCGACGAATCTCGCCTGCCGCCGCGGCGAGCGGCTGGTGTTCACCGGCCTGTCTTCACCCTGGCGCCGGGCCAGGCGCTGATCCTGCGCGGCCCCAACGGCAGCGGCAAATCGAGCCTGCTGCGGCTGATGGCGGGGCTGAGCCGGCCGGAAAGGGGCCAATTGTCGTGGGAGGGGGCGAATATCGCCGACGACCCGGCCGCGCACCGCGCGCGGCTGCACTTTATCGGGCATTTGGATGGGATCAAACCGGCCTTAAACGTGTCGGAAACGCTGACTTTCTGGGCCGGAATGCGTGACAATTCGGATCGCGTCGCCGGCCGCGCTCGATCATTTCCGCCTCGGCCGCCTTGCGGCCGCTGCCGTGCCGTTTTCTCTCGGCGGGCGAGCGCAAGCGGCTGGCGCTGGCGCGACTGATCGCCAGCCCGGCCGAGCTCTGGCTGCTGGACGAGCCGACCACCAGCCTCGACACCGCGGCGGCGGCGGATTTGCTGCACGCCATCGCGTCGCACCTCGCGGGCGGCGGCAGGGCGGCGATCGCCAGCCACGGGCCGCTCGCGATCGAGAATGCGGCAACCTTGGCGCTCGACGACTACACGCCGCGCGGCCGCGCGCTCGCGGCGTGAGCGCTTTTGTGCTGCTGGTGCGGCGTGATCTGCGCCTGGCGTTGCGTCAGGGCGGCGACGCCGCCATCGTGGTCGCGTTCTTTTTCCTGGCGGTGATCCTGTTCCCGTTCGGGGTCGGCCCCGAGCCGGAAATACTGACCCGCATCGCCGCCGGCATCGTCTGGGTGACGGCGCTGCTGGCGGCGCTCTTGTCGCTCGAGCGGCTGTTTCTCGCCGATTACGAAGACGGCTCGCTCGAGGCGCTGGCCCTGATGCCGCTGCCGCTCGAATTCCAGGTGCTGGCGAAGGCGCTGGCGCATTGGCTCACCACCGGCCTGCCGCTGACGATCGTGGCGCCGCTCCTCGCGCTTCTGCTTCATCTCGACCGCGCCGGTTATCCGATGCTGGTCGCGGGGATGGCGCTCGGCACCCCAGTTCTGAGCCTGATCGGCGCAATCGGCGCGGCGCTTGACCCTGGGCGCGCGGCGCGGGGGCGTCCTTTTGTCGCTGCTGGTGCTGCCGCTCTATATCCCGGTCCTGATCTTCGGCGTCGGCGCGGTCGAAGCCCAAATAATCGGCGTTAGCGCGCGGCCGCAGCTGCTGTTGCTGTTGGCGTTGCTGCTGGCGGCGATCCCGTTGGCGCCGGTCGCCGCAGCGGCGGCCCTGCGCCAGGCCGTGGAGTAGCAGGGCCGGATGGGCTAAAACCCGCCCATGCTCCGGTTCGCCAATCCCGCCCGTTTCATGCGCGGCAGCGCCGCGGTCCTGCCGTGGTGCGCCGGCGCGACCGCGCTGTTGCTGGCGGCGGGATTGATCCTGGCGCTGTTCGTGGCGCCGTCCGACTACCAGCAGGGTGAGGCCGTGCGGATCATGTATGTCCATGTCCCCGCCGCCTACATGGCGAGCCTGGTCTATGTTGTGGTGGCCGGCGCGAGCGCGGTGGCGCTGATCTGGCGGCATCCGTTGGCGGACATCGCGGCGCAGGAAGCGGCGCCGCTCGGCGCCGGCTTCACCCTCATCTGCCTCGTCTCCGGCTCGCTGTGGGGCGAGCCGATGTGGGGCGCCTGGTGGGTCTGGGACGCGCGCCTAACCTCGGTCCTGGTGTTGTTTTTCCTTTATCTCGGTTACATCGCGCTGATCCACGCGTTCGACGATCCGACGCGCGGCGCCAAGGCCGGCGCGGTACTGGCGCTGGTCGGCGTGGTCAATCTGCCGATCATCAAATTCTCGGTCGATTGGTGGAGCACGTTGCATCAACCGGAAAGCATTTTCCGGCTCGGCGGCCCGACGATCGCCGCGTCGATGCTGTGGCCCTTGGGCGTGATGGCGCTGGGCTTTACGCTGTTTTTCGTCACGCTGTTGCTGGTGCGCATGCGCAGCCGTCTCATCGCCGCCAAGATCCGCGCGTTGCGTCTCGCGGTGTAATGGCCGGCATCGAGCATTTCTTGGCGATGGGCGGCTATGCAATGTTCGTCTGGCCCGCTTTCGCGGTCGCGGTCGCGGTCATGGCGGCGTTGGCGATCCAAAGCATCGCCAGCTATCGCCACCGCCAGCGTGAACTGGCGCGGCTCGAACGCGAGGACGTGCCGTGACCCGCAAGCGCCGCCGCCTCGTCTTCGTGTTGGCCGGAATGGTGCTGCTGGCGGGGGCCGCCGCCATCGTGCTGAGTGTGCTGAGCGACAATCTCGTATTTTTCTACAGCCCGACCGATCTCGTCACCAAAAATGTGCCCGACGGCCGGCGCTTGCGCATCGGCGGGCTGGTCGCCGATCATAGCGTGCACAAGGCGGCGGACGGCAAGAGCGTGACGTTCGACGTCACCGACAAACGCAACCAAGTCGCCGTGATCTATACCGGCGCGCTGCCCGATCTGTTCCGGGAAGGGCAGGGCGTGGTGGTCGAGGGCGTGCGCGAACCGAACGGCACGATCATGGCGTCGACCGTTCTCGCCAAGCATGACGAGCGCTACATGCCACCGGAAGTGGTCGACGCGCTAAAACGCGCCGGCCGCTGGCAGGAAAGCGCCGCGACGGCGAAGCCACGATGAGTTTGATATTGCACCGGCATCGGCCCCCACCCGCCAACGCTTCGCGTTGCCTTCCCTCCCCCGCAGGCGGGGGAGGGTTAGGGTGGGGGCGCCGGGTGGCTCGGCTATGATCGTCGAACTCGGACATTTCGCGCTGATGCTGGCGCTGCCGCTGGCACTGATTCAGGCGACGGTGCCGTTGTGGGGCGCTCATCGGCGTCATGCCGGCATGATGGCGCTCGCGGACATGACGGCGCTGGCGCAGTTCGCGCTGGTGGCGCTCGCCTTTGCGACGCTCATGAACGCGTACGTGACGTCGGATTTCTCGGTGCTCAACGTCGCGGAGAACAGCTCGTCGGCCAAGCCGCTGCTCTACAAAATTACCGGCCTGTGGGGCAACCACGAAGGCTCGATGATGCTGTGGGTGCTGATCCTGACGCTGTTCGGCGCCGCGGTCGCGTGGTTCGGCGATAATCTGCCGCCGGCCTTGAAGGCGCGGGTTCTGGCGGTACAGGCCATGATCGGCGCGGGATTCTTCCTGTTCATCCTGTTCACCTCCGATCCGTTTCAGCGCCTCGCCAATCCGCCGCTCGACGGCAACGGCCTCAATCCGATCCTGCAGGACCCCGGCTTGGCGTTTCATCCGCCGATGCTCTATCTCGGCTATGTCGGTTTCTCCGTCGCGTTCTCGTTCGCGGTCGCGGCGTTGATCGAGGGCCGGGTCGATGCCGCCTGGGCGCGGTGGGTACGGCCGTGGACCTTGGCGGCGTGGTGCGCCCTGACCGTCGGCATCGCAATGGGCAGTTGGTGGGCCTATTACACGTTGGGCTGGGGCGGCTGGTGGTTCTGGGACCCGGTGGAGAATGCGTCCTTCATGCCGTGGCTGGTCGGCACCGCGCTCCTCCATTCCGCCATCGTGGTCGAGAAACGCGACGCGCTCAAAACCTGGACCGTGCTGCTCGCGATCCTCGCCTTTTCGCTGTCGCTGGTCGGAACCTTCCTGGTGCGCTCCGGCGTGCTCACCTCCGTCCACGCTTTCGCGCTCGATCCGAAGCGCGGTGTGTTCATTCTCGTCTTGCTCGCGATCGCGATCGGCGGCTCGCTCCTTCTCTACGCCGTGCGCGCGCCGGCGCTGCAAGGCGGCGGGCTGTTCGCGCCGGTGTCGCGCGAAGGCGCGCTGGTGCTGAACAATCTGCTTGCTCGCGACCGGCGCCGCCACGGTGTTTCTCGGCACGCTCTACCCGCTGTTCCTTGACGCGGTCGGCGGACCGAAACTGTCGGTCGGCTATCCGTTCTTCAACCGGACCTTCGTACCGCTGATGGTGCCGTTGCTGCTGGCGGTCGCGGTCGGGCCGTTCCTCGCCTGGAAGCGCGGCGATCTTCGCGGTGCGCTGCAACGTCTGTGGATCGCCTTCGGCTTATCGGTGCTGGTCGGCGCGATCGCACTCTATGTCACGCAGGGCGGGCCGATTCTGGCGGTCGGCGGGCTGATGCTCGCCGCCTGGGTCGGGCTCGGCGCGATCACGGAATGGGTCGAGCGCACCAAGCTTAACTGGCGGCGCGCGATCCACCTACCGCGCGCGACGCACGGCATGACACTCGCGCATTTGGGCCTGGCCATCACCGTCACCGGCATCGCGGCGTCCGCCTGGCAAATGGAACGGATCGTGGTGATGAATCCCGGCGATAATCTTTCGATTGCCGGCTACACGCTGCATCTCGACCGGATCGGGCAGAGCGACACGCCGAGCTATCGCGCCGAGCGCGCCGATATCTCGGTAAGCGCCGGCGGCCGCACCATCGCGGTGATGCATCCCGAGAAGCGCACCTATCCGCTCGAACAAATGACGCGCGGCGAAACCGCGATCCGCACCACGTTCCTCGCCGATCTCTACCTTGCGCTCGGCGACAATGACGGCAAGGGCGGCGCCACGATCCGCGCCTATTGGAAGCCGCTCGTGCCATGGATT
This sequence comes from uncultured Alphaproteobacteria bacterium, assembly GCA_963851285.1. Lineage (GTDB taxonomy): Bacteria > Pseudomonadota > Alphaproteobacteria > ATCC43930 > CGMCC-115725 > JAATGI01. The sequence goes on along the minus strand of CAWKOL010000002.1, from coordinate 122,825 downwards.
TGGATCGGCGCCGTGTTCATGGCCCTCGGCGGGGTGCTGAGTCTGTCGGACCGGCGCTTCCGCATCGGCGTGGCGCGACGCCGCGTGCCTGGCGGGCGCCGCGGTCGAACCGGGGGAATAAGCGATGCGCCGAGTCCTGTTCATCATCCCGATCGTGCTGTTCTTCGCGGTGGTCGCGTATTTCTTCGTCGCGATGCGCGGCGGCTACGATCCGTCGGTCCTGCCGTCGGCGATGGTCGGCAAGCCGGTACCGAGCTTCGACCTGCCCGGGCCGCCGGCGCCGCCTGATTACGCCGGGCCGCCGGTCAAGCTCGGCTTCTCCAACCGCGACATGCTCGGCCGCGTCGTGGTGGTGAATTTCTTCGCCTCGTGGTGCGTGCCATGCCGGGTCGAGCATCCGGTCCTGATGGGGCTCGGGCCGTCGGCGAACGTGCCGGTGGTCGGCATCGCCTATAAGGACAAGCCCGACGACGCGGTCGGATTCCTCAACGAATACGGCAATCCCTATGTCGCGATCGGCCTCGACGAAACCGGCCGCACCGGCATCGATTTCGGCGTCTACGGCGTACCCGAGACCTATGTCGTTGACAAGCGCGGCATCATCCGTCTGCGTCATGTCGGGCCGCTGACGGCGGAGAGCGTGGCGCGCGAAATCCTGCCGGTGGTCCGCGCCCTGTTGGTACAGCCTTAGGCGATGTGGGATTGTCGCCGTGCGTCCCTCGACTGCTCGTGCCGCTGACGCGGCCCTGCGCGCTCGGGATGGGGATGGGACTTTAATGCTATCGCGCAAACTTCCTCATCCCGAGCGCACAGCCGCGCGACGCCGGCGCGCGGCGAGCAGTCGAGGGACGCACGGGGTTGTTACGGCGATCTTTTTCCTTTTTTTTGCTCTGTTCACTGTTTCCGCCTTCGCCGTCGAGCCGCGCGAAATGCTCAAGGACGCCGCGCTCGAAGCGCGCGCGCGGGCGATTTCCCAGGAGCTGCGCTGCCTCGTTTGCCAGAACGAATCGATCGACGAATCCAACGCCGATCTAGCGCACGATCTGCGCGTGCTGTTGCGCCAGCGCCTCGCCGCCGGCGACACGGACCGGCAGGCGATCGATTTCATCGTCAAGCGCTACGGCGATTTCGTGCTGTTGAAGCCGCCCGTCGAGCCGGCGACCTATTTCCTGTGGTTCGGCCCGGCGGCGGTGCTGCTCGATCGGTGCCGCCGGCGCGCTCGTGTTCGTGCGCCAGCGCAATCGCGCGCGCGCCGAGCCGCGCGCCGCTGTCACCGCAAGAGAAACAGCGGCTCGACGCACTGCTGCGCGAACCGAACTGACATGGCGATTCTGTCGCTTCTCCTGTTGGCGCTGCTGGCGCTGGTGGTTCTGAGCTTCGTGTTCGTGCCGCTGGCGCGGGGAAGCGCGGCGCCGGACAGTGCGGCCGGACGCTGTTCGCCCGCGCGGTCTATCGCGACCAATTGGCCGAGCTGACGCGCGACCGCGAGCGCGGCGTGATCGATGCCGGCGAAGAAGACGCGGCGCGGCGCGAAATCGAGCGGCGGCTTGCTCGCGACCGACCGGCCCGATCCGGGCGCCGCGGTGAAGCCGCGCCCGATCCTGGCCGGCGTTGCTCGGGCTCGCCGCGTTGCTTATCGCGTGCCGGTCTTTACGCGATGCTCGGCAATCCCGGCGTGCCCGATCTGCCCTACGCCGATCGCGCCGCGGAGCGCGCCGTCGCCGCGCCACCAAATGCCGACCGACCTCAACAAGGCGGTCGCCGATCTCGAGGCGAAGCTCAAGGCCAATCCCGACAATCTCGAAGGCTGGATCCTGCTCGGCCGCACCGAGGCGATGCGCCAGCATTGGGAGAAGAGCGCGGAGGCGATGCGGCAAGCGATGCTGCTCGCGCCGAAGCGGCCCGATATCGCCACCGCTTATGGCGAGATGCAGATCATGGCGGACGGCGGCCTGGTGACGCCGCAGGCGCGCGACGCGTTCGTGGCGGCGCTCAAGGAGGAGCCGAAGGACTTGCGCGCGCTCTGGTATCTCGGCCTCGAAGCGGTGCAGCAGCGCAAGGTCGGCATGGCGCGCGACTATTGGCGAAAGCTGCTGGCGCTGCTGCCCGCCGACGGCGAGGAACATAAAAGCGTCGCCGAGGCGCTGGCGACGCTCGACAAGGCCGAGAAAGCGGCGAAAGACGCGGCGCCGAGCAACTAAAGTCTGATCCATCTAGATTGAAGCGTATCCGGAGTTTCTGAGGTAGTTGGCGCATTTGTGAGGTGGAAAGGCGTCGAGCAGGGTTCCGATACGTCTGCATGTTGTCGCGACGGTTCGCACGTTGGCTTTTCGCAGTAGGGTCTTGAGCTTTGCGAAGACCTGTTCGATGGGATTGATTGAGGTCGGGCGAGTAGGGCGGCAGGAAGAAGAGCCTGGCGCCGGATGCCCGGATGGCGCGCCGCACGGCCTGTCCTTTGTGGCTGCCGAGATTATCCATGATGACGATGTCGCCGGGGACGAGCGTCGGCACGAGAAGCTGTTCGACATAGGCCAGGAAGCTTCTGCCGTTGATGGGGCCATCGAGGACGAAGGGCGCGTCGATCCGGTCGCGGCGTAACGCGGCGATGAAGGTCAGGGTTCGCCAGCGGCCCTGCGGCGCCTTGGCCAAGAGCTTGCGCCCGCGTGGCGCCCAGCCCCGCAGGCGTGTCATGTTGGTCTTGGCCCAGGTCTCGTCGATGAAGACCAGGCGGGCCGGATCAAGCTTGCCTTGGTGTGTCTTCCAGCGTGCCCGCCTTCGCGCCACGTCCGGCCGATCTTGCTCGGTGGCGAACAGGGTTTTTTTTGAAGCTGACGCCCGCATCGTGCACGATGCGCCACACCGAGCCGTAGCTCGTCACCACCCCGCGATCGCTCAACTCCACCACCACGGCCCGCAACGTCAAATCCGGAACCGCTGCAAGTCGCGCCAGCAGCCAATCTCGCTCCGCCGCCAGCGACCGCGACTGCCGCCGACCCATCGGCTTCGCCGCCGCGCTGCCTGTCGCCCGAAACCGCCGCGACCACTTCACCACGCTCGCGACGCTCACCCTAAACAACACCGCCGTCGCACGGCACGAGCGACCGCCCGACACCGACGCCGCGACCCGCTCCCTCAGATCATCCGAATCCGCTCTCGCCATCCCATGCTGACCTCCGCCACAGCCAACATCTTGAATCAGAATTCGACGCCACAGGGAATCCCCTATCGATTCAAGCCAGATGAATCACACTCTAGCCGGCCGCCGTCTTCTCGCGCTTCGCCAATTCCTCGGCGACCAGTTCTTTCTTCGACAATTTGCCGACCGCGGTCTTGGGCAGGCTCGGCGCGGAACTCGATCTCCGCCGGCAGCTTCGTATTTGGCGAGCCGCTCGGCGAGAAATGTCTTGAGCTCGTCGAAGCGTGAAGGGCGCGGCGCCGGGCTTCAAGGCGATGAACGCCTTCGCCGATTGGCCGCGATAGGCGTCGGGCACGCCGATCACCGTCACCTCGGCGACCGACGGATGCTCGTAGATCGCTTCCTCGACATTGCGCGGAAAGACGTTGAAGCCGCCGGAGATGATCAGGTCCTTCTTGCGGTCGACGATCGTGACGTAGCCGTCCTTGTCCATGTAGCCGATATCGCCGGTGTGGAAGCGGCCGCCGCGGAACGCCTCCGCGGTGGCCTCGGGCTTGTGCCAATAGCCCTTCATCACGGTCGGCCCGGTGATGCAGATCTCGCCGCGCTCGCCCAGCGGCATGGGCGTGAGGCCGGTGTCGAGATCGACGATATCGACGCTGGTCAGCGGCGCCGGCATACCGACCGAGCCGAGGCGCGGGTCCTCGTCGGGGCGCTGGAACGTCGCGACCGGCGCGGTCTCGGTCAGGCCGTAGCCCTCGCCGGGCGTGATGCCGGTCAGTTCCTTGAAGCGCGTCAGCACTTCCATCGGCAGCGGCGCGCCGCCGGAGCCGCATTGCTTCAGCGAGGAAAGATCGAACTCCTTGATGCGCGGATGGTTCACGATCGCGGTCAACATGGTCGGCACCGCGGGGAACACGGTGATCTTCTTCTGCGCGATGTCGGCGAGCGCGCGCTCGGCGTCGAAGCGCAGATGCAGCACGATGGTGGTGGCGAGCGCGATCGCCACCTGCATGACGATGCCGAGACCGAAAATATGGAACAGCGGCAGCACCATCAACGTCTTTTCGTGGCCTTTAGCGCCTGGTCCTGCCGAGCCAGCGGTTGCGGATGTCGACCACCGCGCGGAAATTGGCGTGAGTCAGCATCGCGCCCTTGGGCTCGCCGGTCGTGCCGCCGGTATAGACCAGGCACGCGATCTCGTCGGCGAGCGGCGCCGCGCGGATGGCGCCGATAACGCCCGTCATTGTCGACGAGCGCGGCGTAATCGATCTCGACGCCGGGGCCGGGAATACGTTCCGCCGGCGGCCCCGCGACCGCGCGCACCACCGGCGCCGGCATGAAATCGTCGAGCGCGCAGACCACGACGGCGCGCAATTTTTCCTTGCCCTTGAGCGCCGCGACCTGCGGATAGAGCGTCGGCAGGCCCAAGCGTCACGACGACCTGCGCCTCCGAATCCTTGAGGAGATAGGCAAGCTCGCGCGGCGCCGCCAAGGGGCTGAACGGCACCACGCGCCCGCCCGCCATCAGCACGCCGTAGAAACAGACGATGAAATGCGGCGCTGTTGGGGAGATGCAGCGCCACTTGCACGCCGGGCCCGACGCCCAGCGCCTGAAAGCCCTTGGCCGCGCGCGCCGCCAGGCCGTGCAGCTCGCGATAGGCGATGAGGCGGTCGTAGAAATCGATGGCGACGGTGTCGGGATAGTCGCGCGCCGAATCGATGAGCGCGTTCTCGAGCGGCGCCGGCGCGGGCAGCGGCTCGCCCCAGCTCACGCCAGGCGGATAGGATTTTTCCCAGACCTGCGGCATGCCGTTCCTCCCTTTAGTTTCCGCGCAAGCTATTACAGGCATATTGCGGTTGCAAACCGGCGCGGCGTGCCCCTATTAACGCGCATGGCCGAACGCAAACCGACCGATCCGCCGCTGTTCTTCCGCCAGCCATGTGTTCTGCTGCGTCAACCGGCGCCCCGACGGGCACCCGCGCGGCTGCTGCGCCGCCAAGGGCAGCGAGAAGCTCCGCGACTATATGAAGGCGCGGGCGAAGGAGCTCGGCCTCAAGGGCATGCGGATCAACCAGGCGCTATGCCTCGACCGCTGCGAGCTGGGCCCGTCGATCGTGATCTACCCGAAGGTGTCTGGTACCGCGCCGACAGCACCGCCGACATCGACGAAATTCTACAGAAGCATCTTGTCGAGGGCGGCCGGGTCGAACGGCTGCTGATGCCGGCGCGCGACCCCAAGCCGTAGTCGTCCTCCCGACCCGCTGGAACCAAGCGGAACCTCCGGCGTTCCGTTGTGGCAAGGGGTAGGAGTCGGCGCATGAGCAGACACTGGGTGTCGCTGATCGCTTTCGGCTTGACGGTGATCGTGGGCGCCATGGCGGGCGCCCGTCCGCCCGCGAACTTCGATCCAGAGACTCCATGGCTGGTTCGAAAGCCTGAAGCAGCCGGGCACCAGCATCGGATGTTGTTCCGAATCCGATTGCAAGATCCTAGCCGTCGATCAGTGGCGTACCACCAAGGACGGCTATCAAATCCGCGTCAAAGAGCTGTGGGTGGACGTCCCGCCCGACAAGATCCTGACGCACGAACCCAATCCCACCGGCTCGGTGGTCGCGTGCTACCGACAAGGTTACGGCCCGCCCGATCCGGCGCGGGTGTTTATCTACTGCTTTGTGCGAGGAACCGAGGCCTGACCCGGGCGCTCCCCCGAGCTCGGGGGAGCGCCAGTGCCGTCAGCTATCAGTGTTTCAGATACTCGTTGAAGAAGTCGGTCATCGCGATCCACGAGCGATGATCGGCCTCGGCGTTGTAGGCGACCGGGCTGCCGGGATGGTCGCCGACCATTTCCAACGTATAGGCGTGGCGGGCGTTGCTGTACTGCACCATCTCCCAATCGACGTGGGCGTTGCGCATCTCGGACTCGAACGCCTCGACGTCCTTTTGCGGCACGATCGGATCGTCGCCCCCTTGCAGCGCCAGGATATGCCCCTTGATGTTCTTGGCGTCCGCCGGGTTCGGCGTGGCGAGAATGCCGTGAAACACCACTGTCGCCAGGACCGGCCCACCGGCGCGGTCGAGTTCAAGCGCGCTGCCGCCGCCGAAACAATAGCCGATCAGCCCGATCCGGCTGGTATCGACGTTCGGGTTGGCCGCTAGCACCGCCAGCGCCGCCTCGCCGCGCGCGCGCCACAGCGCCCGATCGTGAACGAATGGTTCGGTCGCCTCCCCAGCTTCCTGCGGCGACTTGGGATGGACTTTCACGCCGTAGATGTCGGCGGCAAAGGCGACGTAACCCATGGCGGCCAGCTTTTTCGCCACGCCCTGCTCGAACGGCGTCAGGCCGAAATATTGATGCATGATCAAAATGCCCGGCCGCTTGCCGGTAACGCTGGTGTCGTAGGCCAGAAAGCCACGGAGCGTTGCGTCGCCTTGCTTGTAGTCGACGAACCCGGTCTTGATTTCGGCATGCGCGGTCATGGCGGCAAGCGCCATGCTTCCGGCCAGTGCCGTGAAAAGCTTGAGCCTCATGGTTCCCTCCAGATTTTGTTTGTGCCCGCCTTAACACGGCGAATCTGCGCTGGCCCGCGCAACGGTGTCAATCGAGGGAAAGACGCGCTAAATTTTGTCCGACAGGTCCGATGAGCAAGGCATTCACCAAAGAGAGCGACGGCGACGACGAACGGCCGGGCGAGCCGGCACCGCCGCCGGCCGGGACGCGTAACTACATCACGCGCGCGGGCTTCGACGCGTTGCAGGCGGAACTGCGCGAACTCACGCGGGTCGAGCGGCCTCGCGTCGTGGAGACCGTGTCCTGGGCCGCGGGCAATGGCGACCGTTCCGAGAACGGCGATTACATCTACGGCAAGAAGCGTCTACGCGAGATCGATAGCCGCATTCGCTTTTTGACCAAGCGACTCGAAATCGCCGAGATCGTCGATCCGGCCAGCAAAAGGATCGCGGCCGCGTGTTCTTCGGCGCCACCGTGACGTACGAGGACGGCCGCGGTCAGGAGCGGACGATCACCATCGTCGGCATCGACGAGGCCGACACTGATAAGGGCCGCGTCAGTTGGATCTCGCCGATCGCCCGCGCCTTGCTGAAGGCACAAGCCGGCGACGCGATCGAATTGCGCACGCCCGCCGGTACCGAAACCATCGAGGTCGTCGCGATACGGTACGAAGGCTAGCGCCGCGCCTCCGCGACGCGGCGCGCGATCCGCAACAGCGCGTCGCGGCAGATCGCTTCGGGCGGCGGGCCGGTCCGCTTCGCATTGATCTCGGCGTCGAGCAGCAGGCTCAAGCGCGGCGCGCGCCCGGCGCGCGGGCCAATAGCGCAGCTGCAGCTCTCATCCGGTCCGCGACCTTGAAGAACGGCGCGCGGCCGCAAGCTGCGCAGCGCGTCCTCTTCGGTGGCGCCTTCGTCGACGCGCAGCGCGGCCTGATGAAGCCGCGTGACATGACGCTGCGCCGCGCGCAATACCGTGACCGGGTTTTCGCCTTCGGCAAACAGCCGATCCAGCGCGCGCTCCAGCATCGCGGTGTCGCCGTCGGTCGCGGCCAACAGCGCGTCGTCCATTTCCATCGCGGCGCTGTCGCCGACCGATAGCGCCGCGTCGTCGAGCGTCACGGCGCCGCCGTCGCCGGCATAGAGCGCGAGCTTCTCCAATTCGCCGCGGCTCATGCCGCGGTCGCCGCCGAGATGATCGACGAGATAAGCCGTCGCGTCGTCGTCGATGCGGATGCGATGCGCGCCCATGACCTCGCGCACCAGCGCCTGAAGATCGCGCGCGCGTATCGGCGTAGCAGGCGATGGCGACGGCATCGGTCGCGGCTTCGAACGCCCGCCGCAGCGACGAGCGTGACGCAAGATCGCCGGCCTCGACCAGGACGAAGCCGTCGCCCGGCACCTTGGCCTTGAAGAAACGCTGGAACAGCGTGCCGAGCGAATCGCCGGCCTCGCGCACGCGGACGAGACGCCGGCCGCCGAACATGGTCATCTGGCCGACCTCGGCCGCGAGCAGGTCGGGGTCGTCGCCCAGCGACGCCGGCGCCAAGTCGGCGACGCGGAACGCGTCCTTCGGATCCTCGCAGATCGCGCGCGCCAACATGTCGGCGCGCTCCCGCACGCGGCCGCCATCGGGGCCGTAGATCAACGCGGCCCGCGTCGCCGCGATCCGGCGCCTTCGAGAAAAGCGTCGATCCGGGCCGGTCGCGAGCTTGCTCACTGGGCGGCGGATTTACTGTGGAAATAGGAGGAGAGGCGCAGCCACAATTTGGTCGCCGATATCCTCGACGACGCGTTTCTCGGCGCTGCTCTTGCCGATTTCGGCCGCGTAAGGGTCGGCGCTCGATATTGTAGTCGGCGATCGATTGAATCTTGCCGCGATAGAGCACGGTCTTGTCGTCGAGCGTGGTCAGCGCCATGTCGGCGGCCGCCGAGATCGAACCGCGCGGTGCCACGTTGTTGGGCTCGACGGCGAGAAAATCGGCTGAATCGCCAGTCCGACATGCAGCGCATAGCGCGGCGGCACCTCGACACCGTCGGGATTGAATTCCTTCTCGAGCTGCCATTGCAGCAATTGGCCGATATGTTCGGGGATCGGCAGGATTTTGACGGTCGCCAAATCGGCTTCCATGACGCGCGCGTGATCGCCGTATAGCGGCGCGAAGCCGCAACCGGCGACGAGCGGTGCAACAATGGCGACGATGCCGATCAGGGCGCGGCGCATGCGCCGTTATACCACCAAATTGACGATGCGGTTCGGCACGACGATGACCTTGCGCACGGGTTTGCCGGCCACGGCCCGGGCGACGCCTTCTTGCGCCAGCGCCGCCTTCGAGGCGGCGTCGCGGTCGGCGTCGCGCGGCAATTCCACGGTCGCGCGCAGCTTGCCGTTGACCTGCACCGCCACCGTGACGAACTCGTCCACCAGCAACGCGGCCTCCGCCTTGGGCCAGGGTTCGTCGGCAAGCAGCGTGCTGGTGCCCGATCAGGTGCCATAATTCCTCGGCGAGATGCGGCATCATCGGATTGATGAGACGCACCACCGTCTCGATGCCCTCGCGCAGCACCGCCGGCGGCAACGAGGCGCCCTCGTCCTCGAGAAGATTGGTCAATTCGCGGATCCGCGCGACCGCACGATTGAAACGGAACTTGTCGAAATCGTCCGTCACCGCGGCAATGGCGCGATGGATCGCACGCCGCGTCGGATAATCGCCCGACGGCGCCGTGCCACGCGGCGGCAGCGCGCCGTTGGCGGCCAGCCGCCACAGCCGGTTGACGTAACGCCAAATGCCTTCGATGCCGGCGTCGGTCCATTCGAGATCGCGCTCGGGCGGGCTGTCCGACAAGAGATAGAGCCGCGCGGTATCGGCGCCGTAGCGCTCGGTGATGGCTTCGAGGCCGACCACGTTCTTCTTCGACTTCGACATCTTTTCGCTGCGGCCGACGGCGATTCCGTCCGGCACCGCGCCGTCCGGCCCGCGGGTCACCTCTTCGGGGAACAGCCAGTTGCCGGCCCGGTCCCGATAGGTCTCGTGGCAGACCATGCCTTGCGTGAACAAGCCGGCGAACGGCTCGGCAGATCCAAATAGCCGCAATCGCGCAACGCGCGGATGAAAAAGCGCGAATAGAGCAGATGCAGAATCGCGTGCTCGATGCCGCCGATATATTGATCGACCGGCAGCCAGTAATCGACGTCGCGGCGCTCGAACGCGTTCGCGGCGCGCGGCCGAGCAGAAGCGCGCGAAATACCAGGACGAATCGACGAACGTGTCGAGCGTATCGGTTTCGCGCCGCGCCGCGCCGCCGCATTCGGGACAGGCGACGTGCTTCCAGGTCGGGTGATGGTCGAGCGGATTGCCGGACGGTCGAACGTGACGTCGTCCGGCAATCGCACCGGCAAGTCCTTCTCCGGCACCGGCACGATGCCGCATTTGGCGCAATGGATGAGCGGGATCGGAGCGCCCCAATAACGCTGGCGCGACACGCCCCAATCGCGCAGCCGATATTGGATCGTGCCTTCGCCGGCGCCGAGTTCGATTCAAGCGCGCGCGATCATCTTCGTCTTCGCCTCGGGCACCGGCAGCCCGTCGAGGAAACCGCGAATTGAACAGCACGCCGTCGTAATCGGTGAAGGCTTCGTCGCCGACATCGAAGCCATCGTCGGCATCCTCGGGGCGCACCACGGCCTTCACCGGCAGCCGGTATTTGCGCGCGAAGTCGAGATCGCGCTGATCGTGCGCCGGGCAGCCGAAAATCGCGCCGGTGCCATATTCCATCAGCACGAAATTCGCGACATAGACCGGCAGTCGCCACGTTCGGGTCGAGCGGATGCACCGCACGCAGGCCGGTGTCGTAGCCCATCTTCTCCGCCGTCTCGATCGCGGCCTCGCTGGTGCCGATGCGATTGCATTCGGCGATGAACGCGGCCAATGCCGGATCGCGCGCCGCCAATTGCCGCCGCCAGCGGATGGTTGGGCGAAATCGCGCAGAAACTGGCGCCAAAAAGCGTGTCCGGGCGCGTCGTGAACACTTCCAGCTTCTCGGCGCGCGGCTTGCCGGGGTCGAACCAGTCGATGACGCGTTCCGCCGGAACCACGGTCGGGGTCATGACGAAGGGAATCGCGCCCGTCGGATTGTCTGGCAACGGATTGGCCGATGGCATCACCGTTTCGGTCCAGTCGCCTTCGAGCGCGAAGAACACGCGCGCGCCTTCCGACCGGCCGATCCAATTCTCCTGCATGAGCCGCACGCGCTCGGGCCAGCGGTCCAGCCCCTTGAGCGCGTCGAGCAACTCGTCGGAATAGCGGGTGATGCGCAGGAACCATTGCGACAGCAGCCGCTTTTCCACCAGCGCGCCGGAGCGCCAGCCGCGCCCGTCGATCACCTGCTCGTTGGCGAGGACCGAGTGTTCCTCCGGATCCCAATTGACCCAGCTCTCCTTGCGATAGGCGAGCCCGGCCTTGAGGAAATCGAGAAACATCTTCTGCTCGTGCCGGTAATAGTCCGGATGGCAGGTCGCGATCTCGCGCCCCAATCGTAGCCGATGCCCATGCGCTGAGCTGGCGCGCGCATCGCCGCGATGTTGTCGTAGGTCCATTCCTTCGGGTGGCACGCCGCCGGCCATGGCGGCGTTCTCCGCCGGCAGGCCGAAAGCGTCCCAGCCCATCGGATGCAGCACATTGAAGCCCTGCGCGCGCTTATAGCGCGCGACGACGTCGCCCATCGTGTAGTTGCGGACATGGCCGACATGGAGCCTCCCCGACGGATAGGGAAACATCTCCAGCACGTAGTATTTTGGGCGCTTCGAGGTCGGTCACGGCCGCGAACGTCGCGCGTTCCCGCCAGACCGACTGCCATTTCGCCTCGGTCTCCTGCGCGGAATAGGGCATCGGCGCCTATTGAGTTGGACGCGGTCTGAGAGACGGAGCTGCCGGGCGCGCGTCAGGATCGAATTCTCGAGGTCGCGGTTGGTCTTGGGATCGACCGGCGCGTCGGTCCATTGCCCGCCCGCGTCCTTGACCTGACGGAACACCGTAACGCGCACGCCGTCGGCGCGCAGCTCGCGATTGAGAATGAAGATATTGACCTTGAAACGCTCGTTCGGCGTGCCGCGGGGACTGTACCAATCGGTGATGATGGTGCCGCCGAACGGGTCGGCCGAGGCGATCGGCATGAACGACATCGTGTCGAGCGAGGCGTGCCACAGATAGGAATTGACCGCGACGCCGGCAATGCCGCCGCCGCCGCCGCCCTTGGCGCCCTTGCTATTGTCGCCGAACAGCGAGGTGAGCACGCTGAAGCTGTTGTCGTTACCGTTCGTCCTGCTTGTTGATGTAGGCCTGTGCCGCCGGTACGTTGGGATTATACAGCGGGTTGGTGTGATAAGGGTCATTGGCGCGGCGCGACGGCGTCGGTGTCGGTCTGGCTGTTATCGACCGGATCGCCGAAGAAATTGCTGCCGCACCCGGCAAGAGCAGCGTGGTGACGGCTGACCGCCGCCAAACCCAATCGCTTTTCGTGCCATAAACCACTCCCCATCGAACATGGCGCGGGACTAGAATTTGCCGCCACCATCGGACCTCGCAACATGCTGAAATATCCCGAAATCGGCCCATCTGTCCAGGCTCGGCCATGAGCGGCCCGGAAACGATTGCCGAACGGCTCGGGCGATCTGCGGGGCCGCATCGCCGATTTGGCGCGAGCAGCGGGGCGCGATCCCGCCAGGTGGCATTCATGGCGGTGTCGAAGACCCATCCGGCGGAATCGGTGGCGGCGGCCTTGGCAGCGGGTCAGCGCCTGTTCGGCGAGAACCGGGTCCAGGAGGCGGCCGGCAAGTACCCCGATTTACGCTCCGGGCCATCCCGATTTGCGGATGCATCTGATCGGTCCGCTGCAAAGCAACAAGGCGGCGGAAGCGGTGGCGCTGTTCGACGCGATCGAGACGCTCGACCGGCTGCGCCTCGCCGAGGCCTTGGCGCGGGAGATGGCGCGTCAGAACCGGCGGCCGGAGCTGTTCATCGAGGTCAACACCGGCGAAGAGCCGCAGAAATCGGGCATTCTGCCCGGCGCGGCCGACGCCTTCATCGACAAATGCCGGACGAGCTGCGCCTCCCGGTGGTCGGACTGATGTGCATCCCGCCGGAGCACGAAGACCCGGCGCCGCATTTCGCCCTGCTGCGCGACATCGCGCGGCGCCACGGCCTGACACAGCTCAGCATGGGGATGAGCGCCGATTATGAAACCGCGATCCGCTTCGGCTCGACCGAGGTCCGGCTCGGTACCGCGATCTTCGGTCCGCGCGGCACCGCGGCCTAGGCGCCGCGCTCCAGCCGCTCCATATCCTCGTCGCTGAAGCCGAAATGATGGCCGATCTCATGGATCAGGACGTGACGGACCACCGCGTCGAGCGGCTCGCCGGTCTCGCACCAAAAGTCGAGGATGGGTCGGCGGTAGAGGTAGATCATGTCGATCGCGGGCTGCGGATAGGTCAGGCTCTTGGCGCCGAGCGGCGTGCCCCGATAGAGGCCGAGCAATTCGAAGGAATCCTCGAGCCCCATCTCCTTTTCGGTGGCCTCGTCGGGGAAATCCTCGACCCGGATCACCACGTCCCGGACGTGGCGCGCGAGCCGTGGTGGAATTGTCGCGAGCGTCTCGCGCGCCAATGCTTCAAGCTCGGCGAGGGTGGGCGGTTTCATGTCCGGCTTGATCTGGCGCGGCATAAAGGTCACATCCTATTCACGCCACAACCGACGAGGAGGCGACATGTCGGAACGTCTGGTGGGTGCGGCGCGTCATGCCGCGATCAAGGAATTGCAGGGCTGGGCCGAGGTCGAGGATCGCGACGCCATCCGAAAGACCTTCCATTTCGGCGATTTCAGCGAGGCCTGGGGCTTCATGAACCGGGTCGCCCTGGCCGCCGAAAAGATGGATCACCATCCCGAATGGTTCAACGTCTATAACCGCGTCGAGATCATTCTGTCGAGCCACGACGTTGAGGGCTTAAGTCAGCGCGACATCAAACTCGCTCACGCCATCGAAGCATTGGCGGCACCGCGCGACAAATAGACCCCGCGGCCCCGGAAAGTATCGGGATCAGGCGGCTTTCGACAGCGGTGTTTCGGCTTCGGGTAAGGCGGCGGGCGGCGGTGGCGGCGACGCCGGATGAAGGGACAGCCGCGCGATTTGTTCTCTGATCATCGCCCTAATTTGCCGCGCGCGCTCGCCCGCGCGAAAAGATAATCGTCCTCGAACAGTTCAGCTTCCCGAACGGTGCCGCCGATCATGGCGAATAAGCGCTTGGCGCCTTCCTGATAGAACGATTTCTCACTTCGGCGGCATAAATAGAGCTTGGACGGCGTACACAGGAACGGCGCCATCGGGTTGCCCGCGTTCGCGCAGCCAATGGGTGACGGCGAGCGTCACCTCGGGCCATTGCGGATTCATGAAATCGTCGGCGACGATGATGCCGCGCGGACGCGATCGCGGCCGCGGCCAGGCGGAGTCGTGCGAGACGTCGTCATAGCGATGGCCGCCATCGACGCTGAAGAACCGCACCGGGCCGACGCGGCGCTTGATCTCGGCGGCGTCGAGCGTGGAGGACAGGCCGGTATAAATTTCGTTGTCGGCAAGCGCGACGCCGAGCCGGTGGCAATTCTGCTTGAAGCGGACGCCGCGGCCGAAGCCATGCGGGTCCTGGTAGAGCGCGTCGTCCTCGAACACGTCGACCGCCAACGCCCGTTCGCTTTGATGCCGCGCCTTGGCGAGGATGAAGAACGAACGGCCGTGATGGACGCCGATCTCCGCCATCGAACCCGAGATGCCGGCGTCCGACTGCGTTTCGCAGCAAACCCTCAAACAATTGCGCGTCGAAAAAGCTAGTATAGCCGTCGACCTGGAAGAAATCGCGCCGCAGATAGCCGTTCATATCGCCTCGCCCCGCCAAAACGGCGGCTCAATCGGTCGACGAGTTATTTCAAGGCGGCGTTAACAACCCGCTAACTTTACCGCGGTTTGTGACGCGTTTTGGCTTAAAGCGTCGCTTCGGTGCCGAAAACCAGCGTGACCTGGCTCGAGAGATAGCCGCCATTGCCGTTGCAGAGCGCGATCTCGGCGTCCGTGACCTGGCGCTCGCCGGCGGCGCCGCGCAATTGCTCGACCGCCTCGACCATCAGGAACATGCCGTACATGCCGGGATGGACGCAGCTCAAGCCGCCGCCGTTGGTGTTGAGCGGATGCGCGCCGCCGGGCGCGATGTTGCCGGCGGCGACGAACGGCCCGCCTTCGCCCTTTTTGCAGAAGCCGAAATCCTCGAGGAATAGAATGGTGTTGATGGTGAAGGCGTCATAGACCTCGATGACGTCGACATCCTTGGTCGTGATGCCGGCCATGGCATAGGCGCGCGGCGCCGCCTGTGCCACCGCCGTTACGGTGAGGTCGGGCATTTGCGAAATATCGTTGTGCGTCGTCGCCGGCGCCGACGCCGAGGAGATAGACCGGCTTGCTGCGGGAAATCCTTGGCGCGGTCGGCGCGCACCACCACCATCGCGGCGCCGCCGTCGGTGACGAGGCAGCAATCGCGCACGCCGAACGGATCGACCACCATGCGCGACTTCAGCACGTCCGCGACCGTCAGCGGCTCGCGCATGAAGGCGCGGGGATTCTTCTGCGCCCATTGCCGCGCCGAGACCGCGACCTGCGCGAGTTGCTCCTTCGTGGTGCCGTATTGGTGCATGTGGCGCGCCGCGGCGAGGGCGTAGGAATTGATCGGCTGGCGCGGGCGATAGGGCGCGTCGAACGAGCGGCCGAACCCGCCGCCGCCGCGCCGCGCGGTGTTGGTGCGGGCGTTGGAGCCGTAGGCGATCAGTGCGACGTCGCAAAGGCCAAGATGCAGCGCCGCCGCCGCCGTCCTGCATCGCGTTGTTGAAGGACGACCCGCCGATATTGGTCGAATTCGATCACCTTGATGTTCTTGAGGCCGAAATATTCGGGATAGAGAATCGCCGCCCAGCGGATCGTTGAAGTTCGATCCGAACATGCCGTCGACCTGGTCCTTGTTGAGGCCGGCATCGGCGAGCGCGTTGTGGATCGCCTCGCCCATGATTTCGAGATGGGAGCGGCCGGGCAATTCGCCGAACGGCGTCAGGCCGATGCCGACCACCGCGACCGCGCCGCGCAGAGGATGCGCCATGATTTATGCCCTCCCCGCCGGACGGAACAGAACCAGCGGCTCCTTGTCGAGCGGCGCGATATAGGCCTCGACCGCCATGCCGATCTTGACCTCGGGCGCCGGAAGGTCGGTGACGCGCGACATCATGCGCGGCCCTTCGGCGAGGTCGATCAGGGCGATGTTGTAGTCGGGTCCGTCCTCGGGCCGCTGGCGCACGACGGAGGTCGAATAGACCGTGCCTTTGCCGGACGCGTCGATCCAGGCCCAATCGGCCGAGCCGCAATGGACGCAGAGCGGGCGCGGATAGAAGAACGCCTTGCCGCAAGGTTGCAGTGCTGGATGCGGAACTTGCCGTGTTTCAGGTTCTCGAACCAGACCGCGTCCGGTCCCGGCCCCTCGAACGTGGCCGCGCGTTGCTTCGCCATTCCCGCTCCCCTCATCTCGTCGGCGGCGCACGATAAGGACGCCTCCGCCCCACGCAACCCGTTATTCGAACGAGCTATAGAATTTGCCGTTTTCGACCATGGGATGATTGCGGTGTCCCTCAATATCGCTTCGTTTCAGCGGCCGATCGGCTTCGTTTCGATCGAAAATTGGCTTCGAATTGGGTTCGTCTTGGCTTCGCGTTATTTCGGCCGTTTTCCGCAAGAAAACAGCCAATAATTGGGTTCGTTTTGCAATTTTTTTTGGGCCCGGTCTGCTTCCCCTTGTCGCCAAGAAACGGTGATGGATCCGTACCACAATTAGCGGTCATAGCCAACGCATTCTGCCTAGGCGAAAAAAAGCAGCAGCGCCCGAAGGCGCTGCCGCAGAGGCTAGTGGTCGTTTCTGAACAGGCCGCGGATCGGCCGTTTCGGCGCGGTCGCGTCCGGCGTCATTGCGACCGTTCGGTCTGTCCGGCCGCGTTCTGGTCAACGCCCGGCGCGACGAATGTCGGCGCATGGTCGACAATGTCTCCCGGCAATTCCGCGGTTTGTGGCGCGGTTGCGACCTGCGGCTGCTCGGCGACATAGCGCGGGCCGCCGAAAAGCGGGACCTGCGCGACCTGGGGCCAGGGCGACGTCATTGGTGGCAACTGCACTTGGACGCTGTAACCCGGGGCGTTCCATGTGCCGAACGCCAGGGCCGGCGTCACGGCGACGAGCGGAGCGCTGACCGACCGCCAGCGCGGCCGCCGTTAGAAATCGATGTAAACGCATCATGTATCTCCTTACCTTCGTGGTCCGACGCAACTTCCAAAATGGGCGCCGAAAGACCAGACCGAGATGTGTGTTCGCAGATGCGAAATGAGGAGATATCGCTACGCTACGTCTCGTATTCGTTTTTTGCATGTCACATTTGGCGCCGGACGCCGATATAGAGACGGAGCGTATCGATATGGCGCGGCGTACTGACACAGGGCATTATCGAACGATCAACACAACGGGACAAATCGGGCAATGTCTCTCAAAACGCAGCAACACATGGGCGGCGATTCGGTCTTGGCCGACGCCGTCCGTTGTGCGGTCCGGGCCGCAAACGCGACGAAGCGACGCGCAAGGCCATCCTGAAGGCGGCGTACGAGACGCTCGCCGCCGAGGGGTACCGCGGCTTTACGATCGAAGGCGTCGCGGAACGGGCGGGCGCCGCCAAGACAACGATTTATCGCTGGTGGCCGTCGAAGGGCGTGTTGGCGATCGAAAGTTTTTTGCCGGTGTTCAACGCGGAGACACCATTTCCCCACAGCGCTTCCGCCATTCAAGATTTGAAGACGCACCTGCGCTTGCAGGGGAAAGCCGTGAGCGGCCGCGATGGCGCCATTTTGATGGAGCTCGTCGCCGCCGGCCTGACCGATCCGGCGATGCGGAAACTCTATCACGACCGTGTCGTCGTGCCTCGCCGCGAATTGGGCGCGGCGATGTTGCGCCGTGGCATCGAGCAAGGCGAATTGCGCGCGGATATCGATATCGAGGCGGCGCTGGACGCGCTCTACGGCCCATTTTATTCCCGCTTCCTGGCGGGCATGGGCCCATGCGACGAAACGTGGGTCGACCGGTTATGCGAGACCGTGCTGCGCGGGCTCATGACGGGTGAACGACAACGCCCGTCGCGGCAAACTTAAACTCTCTCTGCGCAACACGACGGAGGAACAGCGCGGGCCAAGCCCCTACCGTAAGAGCGTCGCGCTACGGGGCCGAAGCCGTGGCACGGCCTGCCGCGGCGACCTTGCGGATATGGGCGACGGCATCGCGTGCGCCGGTGGTCTTGGTCAGGAGATCGAAATTCGCGTCCTCGTCGTCGGTCACCGGCGTCAAGGCAAGGTCGCGATAATTCTTGGCGTTGGGCGCGAACTGGATGCGGCGGCGCATCCGCGTCAACGTCACGCCGGTGGCGATCAATGAGGCGTGCTTCGCCAACGTCGACCAGACAAAGCCCGGCCAGAACAGAATGGGTTCGCGCGCGCCAAGCCAGGCCGCCGTTCGGTCGGGTGTTTGAGGCGCAGCACCCCGCCTTGCAGCGGATGCACATTCTCGACCGCGACCGTCGTGCTGAAGGTGAGTAGCAGCGTCAGCAGGCTTTTCATCGGCAAGCCGGTGGCGACCGCGCGGCGGAACAGCGTCCGGCAATGGTCCCTGGAGTAGTAGAGCGTCCAGGCTTCGCGATAGATGCCGGCGAACTCGGCGCGGGTCATTTTCGCATGGCCGGCGCAGACATGCTCGAGATCGTAGTTGTTGAGGTCCGGGTCGAGCGCCTCGCCGGCCCGCCATAATTTCTGATGGTCCTCCGATCCCGGCAGCGGCGTCAGACAGAAGAATTCGAGGATGTCGACCGGCAGTTCGCGCTGGATGATCGCGATGTCTCGCCGGATGCTTTCCGGGGTGTCGCCGGGGAAGCCGAGGATGTAGCCCGCCAGCGTCAAGATGCCCTGCGCCTTCCAGGCGAGCAGCATCGCGCGATACTCGGTGATTTTGTTCTGGCGCTTCTTGGCGGCGGCGAGATTGTCGGGGTTGACGTTTTCGAGGCCGATGAAAACGCGCGTCACACCGGCCCGCTTCGCCTTTTCGACGAAGCGCGGAATCTTGTGGCACAACGTGTCGACCTGAATCAGCAGCCCGAGCGGAATGCCGTCGCGCTCCTTCAACACGATCAATCGGTCGAAGATCGCCTCCCATTCCCGGTTGCGGGCGAAATTGTCGTCGGTGATGAAGAATTTGCTGACGCCTTGCGCCCAATTCATCCGCACCAGCGCCTCGACATCGTCCGGCGACCGATAGCGCGACTTGCGCCCTTGCACGTTGATGATGGTGCAGAAGGAACATTGATAGGGGCAGCCGCGCCCCGCGTCGAAGCTGGTGCTGAACCCCAACGTGCGCGTCACGTACTGACGCGGCAAAAACGGCGCCGGCGCGCCTTCGAGGCCAGGCAGATCGTCGAGGAAATTGTAAAGCGGCTCGGGTGTTCCGGCGGCCACGTCGCGCAGCAGGCCGTCGAACCGGCCATCCTCCGCCTCGCCCGCGACCATGATGACGCCGAGCGCGCGGCATTCGTCGAGCCCGACCGCGTGCCCGTCCAGCATCGCGAGGCAACCCGAGACGTGGAAGCCGCCGATCGCGACCGGAACCCCCGCGGTCCGGAACGGTCGGGCGATGTCGAGGGCGCGCGGATACTGGTTCGACTGGACGCCCACCAGGCAGACCAGGCCGAAATTGCCGTGACGCTTCAGCCGCGCCAGCAGGGCCGCGACGTCGATGTGGGTGCTGGTCTCGTCGAGTGCTTCGATGTCGACGGCGATGTTGGGCCCCAGCACGCGACGCTCGGCGCAATCGGCGGCGATGCCGTATATCGCCGCAAGCGAATTGGATGGGATCAGCGACCGCCACCAGCGAATGACATAGCCGTCGTCGCCATAATGCGACGGCTTGATCAAGATCAGCTGAAAACGCCGCTCAGTTTCCTGGATCGTGTCCAGTGCGGCCCCCCTTGCCGTGGCCACCTCGGGCTAATATTACCGATTAGCAATGCTACGATGTCCACCCGGTAAAGACAAATCGGAGCGCATGCCGGGCGATGCCTTGTACGCCGCGCGTTTCAGTCCTGCTTCTCGCCCTTGTTCATTTCCTCGAGCTTTTTCTGGAGCTGGTCGAGACGGGTCGTCAGGTCCTTGATGGTGTTGTCCTCGGCGGCGGTGCGGGCCGGCGCGGGGACGGCGGCGCGGACGATGCCGGGCGCTCCGGCATGCCGGGCATGGTGCCGCCGGGGAAGGGCGAGAACATCTTCATGGTCTTTTCGAACAAGCGCCAGGTTCTGCTTTCCCATTTCCTCGAGCGAGCCGAACGGGAACAGGCCGCCGAACGTGTCCTGGAGGCTCTTGCGCATCTGCTCCTGGTTCATGGTGAAGCTCGACATCGCCTGTTCGAGATAGCGCGGCACCATGAATTGCATGCGAGTCGCCATAAAGGCTGATGAGCTGGCGCAGGAAACTGATCGGCAGCAAATTCTGCCCCTTCTGTTCTTCCTCGACGATGATCTGGGTCAGCACGGCGCGGGTCAGGTCCTCGCCGGTCTTGGCGTCGTGCACCACGAACTCGCTGCCGGCCTTCACCATCTTGGCCAAGTCGTCGAGCGTCACGTAGGAACTGGTCGCGGTGTTGTAGAGCCGCCGGTTGGCGTATTTCTTGATCGTGATCGGCGCTTCCGCCTTCTTTCGGCGGATTTGGCGGCGGACGCTACGTCGCTCATGCGGTCAGGCCTCCCCTTGTTGCGCAATATCGGCAAATTGCTGCGCAGCATGGTTATACCGCAATGCGAAAGCGGGCGGCGACGGCTTTTTTCGTGCCAAGGCCTCGGTCTATGATGCACCGCCATGAAGCCCGAGCGCGACCCGGAGCGCCCCGATCTCGCCGCGCTCGCCAAGAGGTTCATGGATCTATGGCAGGAACAGATGACAGCGCGCTGGCCGCCGACCCGGAATTGGCGGAAAGCATCGGCCGCTTTCTGGCGGCGCTGCCGCCGGGCCTGCCGTTCTGGCCGGGGCTCGCTAGTGGCGGCGGCAAGACCCGCGCCGCGGGTCGGTCCACGGCCGCTGCCGCTGCATCTGACGGCGGCGGGCGCGGTGTGGACGAGCTCGCTTCTCGCCTCCGCCATGTCGAGGAACGGCTCGCTCGCCTGGAGGCCGGAACTCGCGCCGGCCGCGGCCGAACTGCAAGCAAGCCTAAGAAACGTCGCGCCTGACGCGTTCGCCCGCGCCCTCGACGCGCGAGATCGTGGCGCGCAGCGACGCCATGCTGCGAGGCATCGAGCGCTATCGCCATCATCCCTACCGCCGCCCGGCCGAGGAGCCGCCGGTGTTGTGGCGCGACGGCGCGACGCGCCTCGTCGATTACGGGCCGGTGGACGGGACGCCGCTGCTGGTGGTGCCGTCGCTGATCAACAAGGCCTATGTGCTCGACTTGCTGCCGGAGATGAGCCTGTTGCGCCATTTGTCGGGCGCCGGCGTGGGGCCGATGCTGGTCGATTGGGGCAAGCCGGGCGATGCCGAGCGCGGCTTCGGCCTCGACGACTATATCGCGGGCCGGCTCGAACGCGGCGGCCGAGGCGGCGGCCGAACGAACGGGGCGGAAGCTCGCGGTGCTGGGCTATTGCATGGGCGGCCTTCTCGCGGTGGCGCTGGCGCAGCGCCGCCCCGATCTGGTCTCCGCCTTGGCGCTGCTGGCGACGCCGTGGGATTTCCACGCCGAGCGCGCGGAGCAGGCGCGGCTCCTCGGCCAACTCGCCGGGCCGCTGGTCGAGAGCTTCGCAGGCACTGGGCGAAGTGCCGGTCGACGTGCTGCAGACTATTTTTCCTCGCCAACGACCCGCTGACCGCGGCGCGCAAATTCACCAACCTCACCAAGCTCGCCGCCGGCAGCGACGCCGAGCGCCGCTTTGTGGCGCTCGAGGATTGGCTCAATGACGGCGTGCCGCTGGCGATCGGCGTGGCCGCGGATTCGCTCGGGCCGCTGGTACGGCGACAACACGCCGGGGCAGGGCAAATGGCGCGTCGCCGGCCGGCCGGTCCTGCCGGAAGAAGTGGAGGCGCCGAGCCTGGTACTGGTGCCGCGCCAGGACAAGATCGTGCCGCCGCTTGACCGCCGCGGCGCTCGCGGATCACCTGATCGATGTCACCCGGATCGATCCGCCCTTGGGCCATATCGGCATGGTGGTCGGCCACGGCGCGCGCACCGCCGTGTGGGAGCCGCTAACGGCGTGGTTACGGGAAAAATCGCCGGCGTAATGATCTGCGAACCTCAATTATCCCTCTCCGCCCCTGGGGGCGGAGAGGGCAGGGTGAGGTGGGGGAATCACCGAGCAAGCCAACCTCACCCTCCCTTCGCTTCGCGATGGGCCCCTCCCTATCCCCCCAATGGGCGGAGAGGGAAAATATGATGCGCATCCCTAGTCCCGTTTCAGCGCCGGCATCACGTCGCTGGCGAAGCGGCGGAGCTGATCCTTGAATTCGGCGGGCGGCATGCCTTCGGGCCAATGCAGCATGAAATGCTCGAGGCCCGGATAGTTCGACGCGACCGATTTGATGCCGTCGATCACCTCGGCCGGCGTCCCGCAGAACCAGGCTTTCTGGTCGACGCCGTCCTTCAGCGTCGGCATACGCGTCGGCGCGCCGGGCGTGCCCCATTGCCGACCGTGCTCGTCGGCATAGCGGACGAAGCCGAACGGCGCGAACCATTTGAAGCGCTCGTCATGCGCCGGCTCGAGCTTGCGCATCGCCGCCTCGCGGCTGTCGTCGAGATAGACGCCGGCGCCCCAGATCATGTCCTGGCCGAGCGCCACGTCGCGGCCATGTCTGCGGCAGGCGTCATGGAAGGCGCGCGCCATGTCGTCGAGAATTTTCTGCGCCGTTCAGCGTCACCATCGCCTTCAGGCCGTAGCGCGCCATCATGTCGATGGTCTTGCCGCTGGCGATCGGCATCCAGATCTCGACCGGGCGGTGCAGCGGCCGCGGCACCAGCGTGATGTCGTTGAGCGTGTAGCCGCGATAGTCGACCGGCGGCGGGCACTCGAAGAATTTTCCCTTGTAATGGAACGATTGCTCGTTGAACGCGGCGAGCAGGAGTTGAAGCTGTTCCTCGAAATAGTCGCGGTTCTTCTGCGCGTCGAGCAACGGCGCGCCGAACGTCTCGACCTCGCGGGTGTGATAGCCGCGTCCGACGCCCATGATGACGCGGCCGTCGGTGACGATGTCCGCCATGGCGTAATCCTCGGCGAGGCGCAGCGGGTGCCACATCGGCAGCACGTTGAAGGCGCAGCCGAATTTGAGCCGCTTGGTCTGCGTCGCGAGCCACAGGCCGAGCTGGACCAGGTTGGGGAAGACCTCGTACCCCTCACGCTGGAAATGATGCTCGGCGGTCCACAGCACGTCGAAGCCCAGCTCCTCCATGAGGCGCGCCACGTCGCGCGCGGTGAAGAACGCTTCGCGCAGCCGCTCGTCGGTATAGCGCCGCTCGTTGGCCGGGGTGCCGTCGCGCCCGACATGGTCGAGCTCGATCTGGCCGACATAGAGAACGTGGAAATGCTTCAGCATGGGAGCCTCCCGACGATTTGCGTTACTCTAGCGGCAAGCCGCCATCGGCGCATGCGTGCTCCACGCCGAAAGCGCATTGCCTGGCGGGCACGGAATTGTCAGATTCGGGGCACCCACAGCGGAGACCCGCCATGACCGATACCGCCAAGCCCGTGAAGATTCCCGGACCCGACCATCCCATCGCCATCGAGCCGACCAAAGGCCGCGTCGTCGTCACAGTCGCCGGCAAGGTGGTGGCGGACAGCGCCGCCGCGCTGACGCTGCGCGAGGCGACCTATCCGCCGGTGCAATACATCCCGATGAAGGACGTGGACGCGTCGCTGCTGGTCGCGACCAGTCACTCGACCTACTGCCCTTACAAGGGCGATTGCAGCTATTACAGCATCCCGGCCGGCGGCGCGAAAACCGAAAACGCCGTGTGGGTCTATAAGACGCCGTACGAGGCGGTGGCCCAGATCAAGGACCATGTCGCGTTCTATCCCAACCGCGTCGATTTGATCGAGCAGCGCTAGGAATTTTCCCTCCCCCTCGATGGGGGAGGGAAGAAATGCCGCGCCTCGGCGAGGCATTTCGGGTGGGGGTGATGCCCATGCGGGTAGAGAAATCACCCCCTCCTGCTCGAAGCCTTTGGCTTCTCGCTTCCTCCCCCTTCAAGGGGGAGGAAGATTATTGGCGGGCGTGCAACGCTTCGGCATAGAACTCCGCGTCGACATTGCCGCCGGAGGCGATGACGCAAACGGCGCGGTTTGGACCGGGGATACGGCCGAGGAGCGCGGCGGCGAGCGCCACCGCGCCCGATGGCTCCAGCACCAACTTGAACTCGGCGAAGGCGACGCGCATCGCGTCCTTGGCCTCGTCGTCGGTGACGGTGAGGCCGCCGGCGAGCCGCGTGCGGTTGACCGCGAACGTGACTTCGCCGGGCATGATCGCCTGGAGGGCGTCGCAGATGCTTTCGGCGTCGGCGTCATGGCCGACACGGTGTCCGGCCTGGAGCGAGCGGGCATGATCGTCGAGCCCCGCCGGTTCGGCGGTGTAGACCCGGGTCTTGGGGCTGAGGCCTTCGCAGGCGAGCGCGCAGCCCGCGATCAACCCGCCGCCCTACGCCGGCGCTGCCAGCGCGTCGAAGGCGAAACCTTGCGCCGCCGCGTCCTCGATCGCTTCCATCGCGGCCGTGCCTTGCCCAGCGATGATCAGCGGATCGTCGAACGGCCGTACCAGCGTGGCGCCCCGCTCGGCGACAAGCCGGTCGGCGATGCCCTCGCGGCTTTCCGTGTGGCGGTCGTACAGCACGACCTCGGCGCCGTAGCTCCGCGTGTTCGCGATCTTGATGTGCGGCGCGTCGGCCGGCATGACGATGACGGCGGCGATGCCGAGCAACTGCGCCGCGCAAGCGACGCCCTGGGCATGGTTGCCGGAGGAGAACGCCACCACCCCACGTTCGCGCTCGGCCTCGCTTAAGGCCGAGAGCCGGTTGAAGGCGCCGCGGAACTTGAACGAGCCGGTTCGTTGCAGGCACTCGGCCTTGACCAGCAGGCGATAGCCGAGCCGGTCGTTGACGCGCGGTATCTCCAAAAGAGGGGTGTGGACCGCCCGGCTCTGGAGCCGGGCCGCGGCCGCTTCGATATCGGAAAAACCGGGCAAATCCGCCATTTGAATAGCCAAAACGGGGTCTCCTGCCCTTGCGACACCTACCCCACCGCCATATATAAGCTTGGCACGGCGGATCGCCGGGCAAAATTTTCACATTGGGGCTTCGTACGGCGCCGCTGATTGGGCTGGCGAGCCTGCTGACAAGAGGGTGGACATGGCAAAAGTCATCGGTATCGACCTCGGCACGACGAATAGCTGCGTCGCCGTGATGGACGGCAAGAGCGCCAAGGTCATCGAAAACAGCGAGGGCGGGCGGACGACCCCCTCGATGGTCGCTTTCACGGAATCCGAAGAGCGGCTGGTCGGACAGTCGGCCAAGCGCCAGGCGGTCACTAACCCGCTCAACACGTTCTACGGCATCAAGCGTCTGATGGGCCGGCGCATGAACGACCCGATGGTCAAGAAGGAAATGGACCTCGTTCCCTTCAAGGTCATCGCGGGCGACAATGGCGACGCCTGGGTGGAGAGCCGCGGCAAGAAATACGCGCCGTCGCAGATCAGCGCCTTCATCCTGCAAAAGATGAAAGAGACCGCCGAGGCCTATCTCGGCGAGCCGGTGACCGAAGCGGTCATCACGGTTCCGGCCTATTTCAACGACAGCCAGCGGCAGGCGACCAAGGACGCCGGCAAGATCGCCGGCCTCGACGTGCTGCGCATCATCAACGAGCCGACCGCCGCGGCGCTCGCCTACGGGCTCGAGAGAAAGGGTACCGGCACCATCGCGGTCTATGACCTCGGCGGCGGTACGTTCGACGTTTCCGTCCTCGAAATCGGCGACGGCGTGTTCGAGGTTAAATCGACCAACGGCGACACGTTCCTGGGCGGCGAGGATTTCGACAGCCGCATCATCGACTATCTCGCCGACGAGTTCAAAAAAGAGCAGGGCATCGACCTGCGCAAGGACAAGCTGGCCCTGCAACGCCTCAAAGAGGCGGCGGAAAAGGCCAAGATCGAACTTTCGTCGTCGATGCAGACGGAAGTGAATCTGCCGTTCATCACCGCGGACGCGTCGGGACCGAAACATCTCGCGGTCAAGCTGACCCGCGCCAAGCTCGAAGCCTTGGTCGACGAGCTGATCCAGCGCACCATCGAACCGTGCCGCGCCGCGCTCAAGGACGCGGGCCTGAAGGCGTCCGAGATCGGCGAAGTGATCCTGGTCGGCGGCATGACCCGCATGCCCAAGGTTATCGAGACGGTGAAGCAATTCTTCGGCAAGGAGCCGAACCGCTCGGTCAACCCCGACGAAGTGGTCGCCGTCGGCGCCGCGATTCAGGCGGGCGTGCTGAAGGGCGAAGTGAAGGACGTGCTGCTGCTCGACGTGACGCCGCTGTCGCTCGGCATCGAGACGTTGGGCGGCGTGTTCACGCGTCTCATCGACCGCAACACCACGATCCCGACCAAGAAGAGCCAAATCTTCTCGACGGCCGAGGACAATCAGACCGCGGTGACGATCCGCGTGTTCCAAGGCGAACGCGAAATGGCGGCCGACAACAAGTTGCTGGGTCAGTTCGACCTGGTCGGCATCCCACCGGCGCCGCGCGGCATTCCGCAAGTCGAGGTCACGTTCGATATCGACGCCAACGGCATCGTGTCGGTCTCGGCCAAGGACAAGGCCACCGGCAAGGAACAGCAAATCCGCATCCAGGCCTCCGGCGGCTTGAGCGACGCCGACATCGACAAGATGGTGAAGGACGCCGAAAGCCACGCCGAGGAAGACAAGAAGAAAAAGGAATTGGTCGAAGCGAAGAACCACGCCGATGCCCTGATTCACTCGACCGAGAAAAGCTTGACCGAGGCGGGCGATAAGGTGCCGGCCGGCGATAAGCAGGCGATCGAGACCGCGATCTCGGAGCTGAAGTCCGTGACTTCGGGCGACGACGTCAACGCCATCCGCTCCCGCACCGAAATGCTGGCCCAGGCGGCGATGAAGATGGGCGAGGCGATGTACAAGGCGCAGGCCGCGGGCGCCGGTCCGCAGCCGGGCGCCCAAGACGGGCCGCAACCCGGCGCCGGCGCGGCCGGACCGTCCGACGACAAGGTCGTCGACGCGGATTTCGAGGAAGTGGACGAGCAGAAAAAGCGCGGCTCCGGCGGCTGATCCTGCTTTATGCCGTTGCGAATCCCGTTCATCCTAAAAAGCGCCGCCGGGGAAGCCCGGCGGCGCTGTCACGGGGGCCGTAGTCGTTAAATGGCGAAACGCGATTATTACGAATTGCTCGGCGTGGCGAAAAACGCCTCCGCCGACGAGATCAAAAAAGCCTACCGCAAACTCGCCATGCAGCATCACCCGGACCGCAACCCGGGCGACCAATCCGCCGAGCAGAAATTCAAGAACGTCAGCGAAGCCTATGACGTCCTGAAGGACGAGCAGAAGCGCGCCGCCTACGACCGGTTCGGCCACGCCGCGTTCGAAGGCGGGCGCGGCCCCGGTGGCAATCCCGGCGATTTCGGCTTCGCCCAGGGCTTCGCCGACATTTTCGACGAGATGTTCGGCGACTTCATGGGCGCCCGCGGCGGGCGCCGCGAGGCGGCGAGCCCGCGCGGCGACGACGTCCGCTACAATCTCGAAATCACGCTCGACGATGCCTTCAAGGGCCGCCAGACCACGATCCGCGTCCCGACCCTCACGGCCTGCGAAACCTGTCACGGCGGCGGCGCGGCGCCGGGCTCGAAGCCGGTGACGTGTCCGACCTGCCACGGCAACGGACGGGTGCGGGCGCAGCAAGGCTTCTTCACCATCGAACGCGCCTGCCCCAATTGCCACGGCGCCGGCCGCGTGATCGACAATCCGTGCCGTGCGTGCAGCGGCCAAGGCCGTGTGCGGAAGGAAAAGACGCTGTCCGTCTCGATCCCGGCCGGGGTCGAGGACGGCACGCGCATCCGCCTTGCCGGCGAGGGCGAGGCCGGGGTGCGCGGCGGCGCCGCGGGCGACCTCTACATCTTTCTCGGCGTCAAGCCGCACCGGTTCTTCATTCGCGACGGTGCCAACATCAATTGCAAGGTGCCGATCCCGATGACCATCGCGGCCCTGGGCGGCGCGCTCGACGTGCCGACGCTCGACGGCACCACCGCGCGGCTCAACGTGCCGGCGGGCACGCAGTCGGGCAACCAGGTGCGGTTGCGCGGCAAGGGTATGACCGTGCTGCGCTCGCCGACGCGCGGCGACATGGTGATCGAGATGGTGGTCGAGACGCCGCAGCACCTCACCAAGAAGCAACAGGAATTGCTGCGCGACTTCGAAAAGGAAGGCGACAAAAGCCGGACCAGCCCCGCAAGCGAAGGCTTCTTCGCGCGCATGAAGGAATTTTTGGGCGGCGAGGTGCGGGAGTAGCTAGCTACCCACGTTGACTCGTCGGGCCAGCGCCACCATTCTCTCACCATGAACGCGTCCGCTGCGGCCTCCCTAGAGCGTCTTCCGATTGCGCCCGAATTGAATTTCGCGCCGCCGCGCAATCCCGGGAGCAAGTCATTAAACGGTTTGCTCGACCGAGGTCTCGCACTACTGGAAATGCGGGAAACAAAACGGCAGGGACTGGCTCACTATTTGACAGAAACGACGAAAACACTCGATCATCTTTGCAAGGCGTTGGATGACACAGACACCACCATCGACGATTTGAACCATGTTATTCCGACGTTGTTGGAGCTCGAACACCGGCGGGCAAAAAAGGTCTTGCCCATCCTCGAAATGATTCGTGAAACCCGGGTTAAGGGCAAAAAAGGCGCGCGGTTCGGCGCGTCAATTTTATTTAGCCTGGGACAATGAAGTTTCGCAAATAGAGAACATGCTGCTCACGGAGCTTGAGGCTTATCGTGATTCGAGGCTGAGGCTCGAAATTAAGCGTGCGAGCCTAATTAACGTGCGCGAGGGGGAAGGACCGATATTCGCTTCGGGAAAAGACGCCGTTGCGCATTTGCGCTCTTTGCGCAAGTGAATGGAGCCGAGGCGAGTTGTCATCTTGCCGTCATTCGCGGCGTCGTACCGAGAGCGATTGACGAAGTGTCGGACGGCCTCGTCGACGGCGTCTTGAATTGAAGATGGTAGGCAGGGGCGAACGATTAATCGCCTTTTCCATGTCGGCGAGCACGACGACTACCGCACGGTGACGCGGAAGCGACCTCGATAACGCTACTCCGCCGGCGTCACCAGTTCGGCGTCCTCGCCGGCTTCCTGCTGCCGCTGCCACATCTGGGCGTAGACGCCGCCCTTCGCGAGCAACGTCGGATGATCGCCGCGCTCGACGATGCGGCCTTGGTCCAGCACCAAGATTTCATGGGCGCCGACCACGGTCGAGAGGCGGTGCGCGATCATCAGCGTCGAGCGCCCGCCCGCGACTTCGTCGAGGCTGGTTTGGATTTCGCGCTCGGTCTTGGTGTCGAGCGCCGAGGTCGCCTCGTCGAACACCAGAATGCGCGGGTTCTTGAGGATGACGCGCGCGATGGCGACGCGTTGTTTCTCGCCGCCGGACAGTTTGAGGCCGCGCTCGCCGACCGGACTCATGTCGCCGTCGGGCAGGCGCGCGATGAACTGATCGAGCCGGGCGCGGCGCGCGGCGTCGGCGATCTCCTCGGGCGACTGCGCCGGGCCGGCCGTAGCCGATATTGTAACGGATCGAATCGTTGAACAGCACCGTGTCCTGCGGCACCACGCCGATGGCGCGGCGCAGACTGTCCTGCGTCACGTCGCGCAGATCATGGCCGTCGATGCGGATCGCCCCGTCATCGACATCGTAGAAGCGGAACAGCAGGCGCGAGATGGTGGATTTGCCGGCGCCGCTCGGCCCGACGATGGCGACGGTCTGGCCCGGCGCCACGCGGAACGAGACGTCGTGCAGAATCTCGCGGCGCTGGTCGTAGGCGAAGGAAACGCGGTCGAACACGATCTCGCCGCGGGCGATGGCGAGCGTCGCCGCATCCTCCTTGTCGACGATGTCCGGCCGGACATGGAGCAAGCGGAACATCGCCTCGAGATCGGTCAGCGATTGCTTGATGTTGCGGTAGACCATGCCGAGCTGGTTCAACGGCGCGTAAAGCTGCACCAGATAGGCATTGACCAGGACGAAATCGCCCACGGTCATGCGACCGGCGACGATGCCCTGCGCCGCCAGGATCATGACGCCGACCAGGCCGGTGGCGATGATGATGCCCTGGCCGACATTCATCGCCGACAACGTGGTCTGGCTCCTGACCGCGGCGGTCTCGTAGGCCGCCAGCGCCTTGTCGAAGCGCCGCGCCTCATGCTCTTCGTTGGCGAAATACTTGACGGTCTCGAAGTTGAGCAGCGAATCGACCGCCTTGGTGTTGGCCTCGGTGTCGCGCGCGTTCATTTCGCGCCGGAACTTGATGCGCCAATCGGTGACCAGGAACGTGAAGACGATGTAGATGGCGATCACGCCCAGCGTCACCGCGGCGAAGCTCGCGGAGTAGAGGCGCCACAGAATCGTGGCGACCATGGCGATCTCGATCAGGGTCGGAAACAGCGCGAACAACAGGTACGACAGCAAAAACTCGGTGCCGCGGATGCCGCGCTCGATGGCGCGCGACAGGCCGCCGGTCTGGCGCTCGAGGTGATAGCGCAGCGACAGCGCGTGAAGGTGGCGGAAGGTCTTGAGCGCGACCTCGCGCACTGCATGTTGCTCGACTTTGGCGAACACGCCTTCGCGCAATTCGCCGAACGCCTGTGCCATCACCCGCGCGACGCCGTAGGCGACGATCAGCATCACCGGCACGGCGGCGATCGCGACGATCGCGTGGTGCGGCGTCAGCCGGTCGACCGCGAGCTTGTAGATCATCGGCACGGTGACCGCGATCGCCTTGCCCGCGATCAGCAGCGCCATCGAGACGAAGACGCGGATTTTCAGGTCGCGCCGGTCGCGCGGCCAAAGATAGGGAAACAGACTGCGGACCGCGCCCAGCTCCTGCGCGAAGCCGACTTCGCGCGTGCCGCCGTTATCGGCGACGCCGTGCCGCGCGCCCTTCACGACGAAGCTCCCGCGCCGGCCGCCTGGTACCGCAAGAGGCCGTAGGCCAAGAGCGCCGCAAGGGCCATCGCGCCCGCGCCGGCCCAATAAGGCGCGTTGCGGCCGAATTCGGTGAACAGCGGCCCCGCGACCAGCGGTCCGATGACGCGGGCCAGGCTTTGCGTCGATTGCGAGACGCCGAGAACGCCGCCGCGCTCATCGGCGCCCGCCTCGCGCGAGATCAGGCTGTTGGAGGACGGGCCGAACAGCGCCATGCCGCCCGCGAAACAGAGGTTGATGACGAAGAGGGGCGGCACGCTGGTCAGGAACGGCACGCCGAGCATGCCGAGAAACAGCAGGATCGCCGAGGTGATGAGGAGCCGCGTCTCGCCGAAGCGCTTGGTCAACGGATGGATCAACCCGCCTTGGATCACGGTCAACACCGCGCCGACATAGAAGAACATCAGGCCGATTTGACGGGGCCCCCAGTCGAAGGTGTCGTGCGACCACAGCGCGAAAGTGCTTTCGAGCGCGGCGAAGGCGGCGGTGACGATGAAACCGATCGCGATCAGGCGGAACAGCACCGGCCGATGACTGACGATGCGGCGCGCGAATTCGAGACGACTCGGCCCGGCCGGCGCATGGCGTGCTCCCTCGGGCAGGCTCTCCCGCAGCAAGAAAATGGTCAGGAAAAAGGCGAGGGTGGACAGGCCGGCGGCGATGTACGCGGGAATGCCGAGTTGCGTCATGCTGGGGTTGTGGCCGCTGACCAACCCGCCCAGCGCCGGCCCCAGCGTGAAGCCGAGGCCGAACGCGGCGCCGATAATGCCCATGCCCTTGGCGCGCTTATCGGGCGTGGTGGTATCGGCGACATAGGCGAACACCGCGCCGATCGTGCCGGCACCGGCGCCGGCGAAAAAGCGCGCCGCGAACAACATCCATAATTGATCCGCGCGCGCGAGCCAAACGTACGACAAGGCCGAAAAGGCGAGGCCAACGAGCAGAATCGGCTTGCGGCCGAAGCGGTCGCTCAAACGCCCCAGCAACGGTGACGAAAACAACTGGGCGAACGAGTAAATGCCCAGCAACCACGTGACCGCGGTCGTGCCGGCCCCGAAATGCAGCCCGTAGAACGGCAGCAACGGGATCACCAGGCCAAAACCGAGAAGGTCGATGAAAACGATGAGAAACAGAATCGGCATGTAGCTACGTTAGATAGATTTTGACGGGGTTTGCCAAGTTATTGAACCGCCTATTGGATTGGCTCATTGAGCTTGGAGAGCCGTAGGAAACAAGGGAAATTCATTGACATCTGTTGACACCGATAACATATAGAATGCCAGTGATTACCCATTGGCTTTGTTGACACGGGCGTTGACTTGGAAACGGATGTTGACATGGACGCTATCATCTCACCGAAGAAACTCAACAAGGCAGCAATCGAGGCTCTGACGCCATCTGCTACAGGGAACAAGATAGTCTTTTTCCCCGGCGCCGTGATTGAAAATACTACTGTCCCGCGTGGGTTCGGCGTCAGGACGACGGCAGCAGGCGTCAAATCGTTCATTCTCGATTACCGGCACAAAGGGCGTCAGCACCGCATCACCATCGGTCGCTATCCTGATTGGAACGCGGTCAAGGCGGTGCATCGCGCCCGTGAGCTTCGGCAACAAATTGACGCAGGCGAAGACCCGATTGAGGAACGCCGCCCTTCTAAGGCCGCTGCCCCTGTCACAGTGGCCGATGTGTTCAATGCGTATCTAGTCGACCCTCGCACCAAGGCGCTGCGCTCATTTGACCAATACAAAAGCGACCTGCAACGGCTGGCCGTGCCGATTATCGGTAGCATGGCCATCGGTGAATTGAAGCGCAGCCACATAACCAAGATGCTCGACACCGTCGAACGGGAGAATGGCGCATCTGCGGCGCATCTTTGTCTCGCTCACGTCCGCGCCGCGCTAAATTGGTACGCGCTACGTGACGATGGCTTTGTGCCACCCTTCGCGCGTGGCATGGGCCGGATCAATACGGCGCAACAAGCACGGAGCCGTATACTAAGTGACGATGAAATCCGAGCAATTTGGCCGCATCTAGACGCGCTGGAGAAATTCGGCGCTATCGCCAAGTTGCTACTGCTCACCGGCCAGCGCCGAAATGAGGTGGCAGGCATGGCTTGGGCGGAAATTGAGGGCGACACCTGGATCGTTCCGGCCAGCCGTTATAAGACGAAGCGCGAGCATGTGGTGCCGCTATCGAAGGCCGCACTCGCCGTGATCGAAGCTCAAACCCGCCGCAACGATAGCCGCTACGTGTTTCCGTCCCAGGTCGCTACTTCGCCCTACGTCGGTTTTGATCCAGCGAAAGCGAAACTCGACAAACTCGCCCCGCTCCCCCATTGGACACCGCACGATCTACGCAGGACAGCCCGCAGCCTCATGGCTCGCGCTGGCGTGCTCGACAGCGTCGCCGAACGCGTTCTAGGCCATGTGCAGCCTGGCATCGTCTCGACCTATAATCGGCACGCCTACGCTGACGAGAAACGCGACGCACTGGAGCGACTGGCTGCGCTGGTCGGGCAGATTGTTGGCAATGAGCTAATGCCCGTGGAGGTCGACAGTTGACAGACTGCTGAGTAGGTATCACCTACGAGTGGACGACGAGATGATGCGGTTGCGCCGGATTGTTTTCCCGATCCGAAGCCGATCATCCGGGGCACAGAGCGAGCGCTCGTGTGGCGCCAGGGGAAAGCGGCTTCGGCTTAAGTGACGCCGTAACAGTGGGACGAAGCGGATAGATGCCCCGGACCTACCGACCGGAAGTACCCGCCCGGAAACACAGGCACAGACGACCCTGGTAGCCGTCAAGGTGGACCCACTCCAATCTGGAGGTCCGCCAACATGGCGACCACTATCAAAGACGAAACCTATTTGGACGATGCGGAAGTCGCCGCACGTCTGTTGACCTCTGTCCGCACCCTCGCCCGCTGGCGGGTGCTTGGCAAAGCCCCCCGTCACACGCGATTCGGTCGACGCATTCTCACCAGTGAGAGCGCGCTGCTGAAATTCGCGCACGACAACGAGATGCGGTCATGACCCGCGACCAATGTCGGAGCATCACGCTGCTGCCCAAGGATGGCCCGCAGCAAGACCCGAGAATATTGGCATCGAAGATCGCGACCACGAATGCCGATATTGCCGATGACCGTGCTTGGTTCACGGCCAAAGGCGGCGAGACGATGGAACTCGTCTCTGACAGCACAAGGGGAACACGTTTCGGCCAGCGCGGGCTTCGCTTCCTCCCAACCGGCGTGTCCGTGTCCGGTCATGTAAGCTAATTGCGCCTTGCCCCTCCAGGATGGAAGAGAGGACATGCATTTGTTCGTAGTCTTCCGCTTCAGTGACGTTGTACCAACTCGGCGGACCCATGTAGGCCATCGCGGTGAGCATTGGCACTACGAACGCACTTGCCCCGCAACCTTTTCGCTCACCTTCCATGCGGAGGGTCGCGTCAATCTCCGGCGGGAAAATATCTTCCGCTAGCTCGAATGTTTCCTCTCGCTCGTCCTCAGCTACCACTTGCTCAGGCTCGGGCCAAGGCGTCTCAGCGCCGTTGCCTGGATCAATGCCGAGATCGAGCTTTAATTTTCTGAACATGTCATCGAAGTCTAAATGCGGTGAGAAAGTGCCAATGACCTTTTTGGTTTTGCACTCCGTGTACGCGGCTTGAACCTTTGCTTTGACCTTTGCGGCGTCATACTCCGGTTGGTCGCACAATGGAAAAAACTCTAGTTCAAACCAACTGGTCACTAACTCTTCGTCATCGACCATCCCGAAAATTGTGAATGCCGATGTATTTATGATGTTATGTCGCCAACCAGCTTTGACGTCGCTCGTCGCGAATTCCTCCAGAATTTCGTCGAAGATACGCCGGGCATATTTGCGGCGTAGACGCATGTCGATTCCGGCATCGTTAGTCGGCGACTTTGGCATCGTCACTGATCTTGGGACCATGCTTCTTTTTCTCTCCCGCTTCGGCGGGGGGAAGCTCGGGGATGGCGGCCATGATCTCGGCGAATGTGCGAGCAGGACCACACCGCCGCTCGATCAACTTCATGTCATGCGGCACGGCAGGATTTTTCTGGTGTCGTGTCCCCGGTATGCGAAGGACCCTTGGCAGGTCGTGCACTCCGGGGTCGCTGCTATAGTGAGCAATGAGACGCTTTTGGGCACCGCTCGGCTCCTACATTTTCTCCTGAACCCCGGCGGCATACTGCCCGCGTCGCGAGCACCGCTGGTGACTCGTCACCCTTGACGAAGCTTCCCGCCTAGTCGGCATGTGACAGGTCACGGCGTCTCTCGACTGTTCGCGCGGGCGGGAGACGCCGCTTTAATTTAGCGGACGATCCACGGCTTCTTTCGACGGGTCGAACATGTTGAGGCCCGGGCCATCCGGCAACGGTCCTAATCCGCATGCTTCACGGTATCGGTTG
The DNA here is from genome assembly GCA_963851285.1 of uncultured Alphaproteobacteria bacterium. GTDB lineage: Bacteria > Pseudomonadota > Alphaproteobacteria > ATCC43930 > CGMCC-115725 > JAATGI01. The sequence continues at coordinate 87,358 of CAWKOL010000002.1, read as the reverse complement.
CCATAGAAATTGGCGCGGCTGATGGCCTTTGTGATCTTTTCCGGGTTGATGTCGCCGTGCTGCATATTTTCTTTGACCAATTCTGCGGCTTCGCCGATTGCCATGAACCAGGTCCACCGTGTCACTGTCCTATTCAATTTCGATACCAAGTATTGTCCGAACAGGGCGGCGATCCTTGGAACCCCAAACAATATCGCGACGCCGCCAACGACGAGGATGGTTGTTTTCATGATGGGATGTGGATCACTGGCATGGATGAACAGGGCACCTATCGCGATGCGCGATAGCCCGCACAGAAAATAGAGGCCGACCAGGATTTTGAGAATGACGAGAACGAATTTGCGCACGATCATTCCTCTACCCCGACGCGGGTTAAGAGGAGGTGAAGCGACAGTCGCGCTACACTGTACTGTCGGTGATCGTTCCCCGATTTGAAGCGTCGCCTCTATTTGCGAGACCATCCCGCCGCCGCGACTATACCCGCTAATTGGTTGTGCTTGCCCCTCAGTCTGACAAGATCGGTTACGAGGGTGTTGTGGTTTCGCGCCAGGGTCAGGTGATCCCACCACAGCACCACGACCGCGACGGCAAGCACCGCGACCGCGACGGCGAGTAGAAACATCATGACTTCAATCCTAGTCGGGCTTGGACGCTGGTGCGCCTTTCTCTTTGAGGCATCTGTGCTCCACCACGATTAGTTGCCCCTACGGTGCGACTGGCGTTTGCGCGGTCATTCTTCTTTCGTCTTAAAACCCCCGCTGAAGGCGTCTTTTCCCTGCCTCTGTCAGATAGGGTTCGAGGGTCTTTTGGAAGACGTAACCAAGTGCCAAAAGCTTCTTCAGATGTCCGGGCGGGATTACAGTCTTTCTGAGCAGTTCCTTGCCGATCTTAGCGAGGGAAGCAAACTCTAGGTTTGTAAGGTCGTCCATGTTGGAAGAATGCCACGACTGCCAACCATGTTCACCATCTATCGTTAAGACGCTATTGCGTCGCCGCTACCGAACGCCGCTCGTGATGATCGGCGCAACACGGATCGTAAATCTTCGGCGTAGCGCGCGCCGCACTTGCCGCACACGCTACGCCCGACGAAATCGGCATCGTAATACTCTGCTAACAGTCGGCGCTTAGCCTCGCCCATGATGCAAATGCGCCGCTTCTTTATATTCGCGTTGATTATTTCCGCGTCTCTAATCGCGGCTATGGTTGTAGCGATGCAATAATCGCTGAGACAACACGCCTCGACTGCGGCCACGGCGGGCGCTACGGCCAAGTGTGGACGAAGATCGAATACATCGAAGCGTGACGGTTACCGGAAATCAGTGCGGTGCGGTAAACGAAAACCTAACCAACCTAGTCTACCGTCGGCGTGGCAACAGCGCCCCGCATCACAATGCCTCGCCGGAAGAAATCACCCTCCTTATTCTCGTTGGCTGCCGCCGGGCCGTCGAAGAGGAGAAGTATGTCGCGTCAGAACCCGATCTTCATTCAAGGTTTGTTAGTCCTTGGCGGACTGCTGCTGGCAATCAAATTGATCTCTGCCGTGCCGTCCGGCGGTATTGGCAAAGCGCTCCTCGTCTTGTTCATTGGGGCATGCGCGCTTGTACTTGTCCCGATCATCTATCGGCATGTGCGCGCCGCCGAACAAAGTCGCGCCGCTGGCAGGACGAACGCTGCGTTGCTCCACAAGGCCGGTGAATGTATCGAGCGACACATTGAGGTGTTGGTCCGCAAGAGGTCTCAGCTTGTCGTTCGCAACGAATACGGCACGCTTCAAACGGTAGCTTGGGAGAAAGAGAAGGTCACCTTTATTCGCGACCAAATCGTGCCGACGCTCTCGCAAAGCGAGTTCGATTGCCTGGAGGGTTCGCGAGCAACCATTGAAGTAATGATCGATGATCGAGTTGCAGAAATGATAACGAGCGCGGCCATCGTGGTACCGGGATTTTCGGAGAATTTTTCAGGCACGGAATTTGAAGCGTTCTGTGCCGCCGAACTAAATCGCGCGGGTTGGGATGCTCGCGCCACGCAAAAGAGCCGCGACCAGGGCGTTGACGTTGTGGCGACCAAGGGCGGTATCCGGCTCGTGCTTCAATGCAAGATGCACAGTCGACCAATCGGCAACAAAGCCATCCAGGAAATCGCCGCCGGGCGCGCAAACGAAATGGCGGACATCGCGGCGGTCGTGTCAAACCAATCTTACACCATTGCCGCGCGTCGCCTTGCTGCAACGAACAACGTGTACCTCTTGCACTTCGCCGATCTTGCGAAGGCAAGATCGCAGTGGCCGAAGGCCAACGCGTAGTGGTGCTTGCGCCGCTGGACTATCTCGGCCTTGGCAAACGATATTGAACGGCGAAATTGGGGCCATCCTTCTGCTGCGGGCAAAGGAACCAGGACCGGTATGACGGGCGCCAAGTCGCGGTTTAGGTTTGGGGCGTCGCGCGCTGCCCCGTTTGCCGGCTTTATACTGTGGTTACTTCTTTTTCTTCTTTGATGATTTTTTCTTCGCTTTCTTTACCTTAGTCCCTCGTCCCGGCATTGTCGGATTCTCCAATTTAGAAATTCGCATCAACCGTCATCGGTTGGCCGTCACGCAATATCTAAATCTGTTTTGTCTCGCCGGCCTTTGTGGCGCTGACCGCCCTTTGGAGATCGTGGGGCGTGTCCACGGCGCTGCCATCAAAACTCACGATCACATCATGCGCCCGAATCCCGGCGCGGGCAGCAACTTCACCGGGCCGAACAATAGCCACAGATAAATTCGATCAGTCTCCATTCACATCATCGAAGACGACACCGAATGCGGCTCGTCGGGGTGACGACGTTTGTCTCCCGTCCCGAGGTGCTCTTGCAGCCAATTGGCGGGCGCAACTGTTAATCGCGAATGCGCACTGCTCGCCCTTCGTCAGTATGCCGCCAGTGTGGCCACGATAGTTGATCCGCGATACTCGCTCGTCCCGCATCACGATATCGACTTTGCAATAACGCGGTGTTGAAATTGTGTACACGCTGCTTATTGATGGGCTAGACGCAACGAAACCGCCGATCACCGGTTGACCAGCGGCAAAACCACCTATCACGGGCTGGCCTCCAGCAAAGCCGCCGATGACGGGCTGCGGCACGCTCGGCATGTACTGACCGATCCAAAGCGTGTCAGTGTCCCCGTTCCCAGAATTATAAGTCCATACTTCGGTTTCCCCGACCTGCGCGGAATTGGCTGGCGACCCCATGCATGCCAGCAACTGTTCTTTCGACATCCCAATCATCGATTTTTGGGCGGCTGCGGCTTCTTGTGCGCGCTGCATTCCGCCGCTACAGCCGCTGAGCACTATCAATGCCAGGCTGGTACAAACCGCAGCGATGGGCCTTGAGGGCATAAGGAATGCCTCCCGAAGGAAAAGTCCGATTACCGCATGCGCCAATTCGCCGTTTTTGCCAATGGTCCCTTGTTGCGGGCGTCTAGTAATCTGCCGTTAAGCCAAGGTGAGGCAAGCTGGGTTTTTGACCGATGCCAACAAATCAACCATCGTCACCGGAACGGCGTGCAATACTCGCCCCAGTCTTCGGCAAGTTGGCGGCGAAGCTCTAGCTAGGCCATCGCTATGCAAATACGCTCGCACTGTCTCGTCGCTGATACCCGCGTAATGCGACAGGTGCATCTCGACGAGTTGGTGCGGACCAAAGAGCCGGGGCCGGATATTTGATCAGATGGGCCGCGCAACAAGCCGTGGGAGGGGTCATAGGCGCTTCTGCCGTGACCCAATTGCCGTTACTGCGTGACGATCTTGCGGGGGTGGTCAATCTCGTTGAGCATTGGTTTCAACTTTTGCAGCGAGTGTTTTAATGGCCCAGCGGAAACGACCCGTTGATGTTGACTTGGCGTTGACCCCGAAAGGAACCACACGGCGTCCGCCCAGCAAAGTATTGGCCTCGGGCAGCCTTGGCGATTACGTTAGATAAGCCATTGCGGCGCTTATCGCTAGGCCGATGGACTTACGCGTGGGGCTCCGCAAGGCGATATACAAAGCCGCGCTAATCGCGACGTTCCGACTTCCGTTCGGAAAGTGTCATGCGACGGGATTTGATTGCGTCGCCGTCTGACGGTCGCGGTCGCAAATTTCGATGAGCCGTTTATAGCCGTGCCACGTAATCGAGATTTTGCGGTTGGCATGCTCGGCACTCGGCGCGCCCACATCCTGAGATGGCCGGCAATTGAGGTCGAGCCAATCTGCCACGCGGTCAGGTCCACGCTGACATGATGCCAATGATCGCGGCCCGCCAACCGTATGGCAGAATAAGTTCGTCTTCGATGCCTTCGAGGGGCAAACATTCGGTACTTACTTGTGGCATACAGAAGCCGACAAAAAATACTATGAAGTCGTGCCAGTCGAGTGCGACGTAACGCTACCAAACGGTGACCGTGTGCGCTGTAAATCGTCGGACGAATTTGAGGCCCTGATTGAGACTAACTACCTACCCGTCCGTTAGCCACTGCCTAGCCCGACGGGCTTACGCGTGCGCGCTAAGCCGGTCCAGCGCCGCAAGCGCCACCGCCGATACCACGAAGGTCAGGTGCAGGACCACCATCCACAGTACTTTGTCGTCGGCGTAGTCGCCGATATCCATAAACACTTTGAGGAGTTCGACCGCCGAGATGGTTACGATCGACACCATGACCTTGGTCTTGAGCGACCCGGCATCGAGCTTGCCGAGCCAGGCGACACTTTGCTCGGCTTCGGCGATGCTCAGTTTCGAGACGAAATTCTCGTAGCCGCTGAGCATCACCATCACGACGAGACCGGCCACCAACGTCAAGTCGAGCAGAGTCAGCGTCGACACGATCAGGTCGACATCGCGGCCCGACAAGGCGGTGAGGGCGACCGCGATCAGCTCGCGCACCAGATGGACGGAGAACGCGATCAGCAACACGCCGAGGCCGAAATATAACGGCACCAAGAGCCATCGACTCGAAAACAGTAGCCGCTCGACGATCCGCTCGGCGAGATGATGTTTAGGTTCGTTGTCGGGCACCGGCTTCTCCCCCTCTGACGCAGCCGGCATTGAAGCAAAGAAAAGGGCCGCTCGGAAGAGCGGCCCTTTCGATAAGCGACGCCGCGATGCTTAGGGCATCATGATTTCGACGCGGCGGTTCTGCGGCTCGCGCACGCCGTCCGCGGTCGGAACCCGCGGATGCTCCTTGCCGAACCACTTCACGTCCATCGCCGTGTCGATGCCATTGCGGGCTATCATCAGAAACAGGGCATATCGAAGACGGCGATAGTCCACCCCAGATACCAACCTCAGGGCCGTCCCACCAGATCCGAGCCGGTCTGTCCGGCAACCTTGCCGCCGGCAGCTCACGGCATCACGATCTCGACGCGACGGTTTTGCGGAGCGCGCACGCCATCCGCCGTCGGCACACGCGGATGTTCCTTGCCGTGCCACATCACGCTCATGGCCGGCCGCGGCACGCCAAGATGCGCCAGATACTCGGCGACCGTCGTCGCGCGGCGTTGCGAGAGCTTCATGTTGTATTCCTGCGTCCCGGCCAGATCGGTGTAGCCGTTGAGCTCAATCCGCGCATAGCCGCTCTCGCGGAACGATTTGGCCGCTTCCTCGACCACGAGGCGACCCTCCGGGGTCAGGTCATAACGGTCGAAATCGAAGAAGACGATATAGGCATGGGGCGGCGGCGGCGGCGCGGGCGGGATGGGAACCGGCGCCATGGCCGGAACGACCGGCAGAGGCTCCGGCGCCGACGGGTGGTGCGGCCAGAAGTGATAGCTGACCGAAACCCTGACAGAATTATACTCGAGGTGATTGCCGCTGTCCGAGGCCGTGGTAAGCGCGTCGGCGAAGCTCGCATTGCGGAAATCGGCAAAGCGATACTCGATGGCGCTGGACCAACGCGGGTCGATCGCGTAGCCGATACCGGCGCCGGCGGTCCAGCCCGCGCGCATGTCGCTAATCTGGTCGTAGGGTTGTGGCGCATGTAGACAGGTCGGGCACGAATAGCTCGTCTTGACCGACGCGAACGCGACGCCGCCCGTTCCGTAGAACAGGAACCGATTGAACGCAAAGCCGACCTTGCCGCGAATCGAGGCGTCGAATTCGTTCAGGATTTTAGTGCTGAATTGCGCGGGCGTGGTGGTATCGGTGCCGAAAATATCGGCCCCTTCGGCGTCGCCGACGATGCCGAGAACCAAGTGTCCGGATTGCCAATCGTAGCCGAGATGAGCGCCGCCGATGACGCCATCGGGGTGGATTTCATACGGAATCGCGAAGCCCCCGACGCGCAAACCGCCGGTCGATTCGCCGGACCCGTAGCCGCCTTGCAACCCGATATAGGGGCCGGTCCAGTCCACGGTCGGGCCCAGGATTTGAGCCTGGGCCGTAACGGCGAGGCCGATAATCGCAAGGCTGGCAAAAAGTATCCGCTTCATTCCTGACCCCTTCGTGCGTTGGCCGCACGGCATGCGGTGGCAGTCACAAAATGCCTTTACAAGGCACGCTAAGGGCAATTCGCGGATTTTGTGAAGGAAAAGATGGAACTAAATGAAATCGCTGGCAGAGCCGCGGCAGCCGTCACGCCGCGAGGCGCTTTTCGATCAGATGCAAGATCTCGTTGGCGGCGACCGGGATATTGGTGCCCGGCCCAAAAATCGCCGCTACCCCGGCCTGGCGCAGGAAATCGTAATCTTGCGGCGGGATGACGCCGCCGCATACCACCAAAATGTCGTCGCGGCCGCGCTCTCCGCAGGGCGTCGATCAGCGCGGGAACCAGCGTGCGATGCCCGGCGGCCTGGCTCGAAACCCCGACCACATGCACGTCGTTTTCGATCGCCTGGCGGGCCGCTTCCTCGGGCGTCTGGAACAGCGGCCCGATATCGACGTCGAAGCCCAGATCGGCGAACGCGGTCGCGATCACCTTGGCGCCGCGATCATGTCCGTCCTGGCCGAGTTTGGCGACCAGGAGACGCGGCCGCCGGCCCTCGTCGCGCGCGAAGGCCTCGACCTCGGCTCACCGTGCGCCGGAACGCGGCGTCGCCTTCGTGCTGGGCGCCGTAGACGCCGGAGACCGAGCGTATCGTGGCGCGATGCCGCGCGAACACCTGCTCCAGCGCGGCCGAGATTTCGCCGACGGTCGCGCGGGCGCGGCTTGCCTCGATCGACAACGCCAGCAGGTTGGCGTCGCCCGGCGGCGCCGTCGCGCAGCGCCTTAAGCGCCGCGTCGACCTTGGCTTGGTCGCGGGCCGCGCGCACGCGCGCGAGCCGGACCAATTGCTGCTCGCGCACGCTGCCGTTGTCGATCGACAGAATATCGACCGGCTCGGCGTCGCCTTCGCTCGGCGCGGTATTTGTTGACGCCGATGATCGCGTCCTCGCCGCGATCGATGCGCGCCTGGCGCCGCGCCGCCGAGTCTTCGATCCTGAGCTTCGGCATGCCCAATTCGACCGCCTTGGTCATGCCGCCCATCGCTTCGACTTCCGTCGATCAGGTCGAGCGCGGCGTGCGCGACCGCGTGCGTCAGCGCCTCGACGTAATAGCTGCCGCCGAGCGGATCGACCACATGGGTGACGCCGGCTTCTTCGGCGAGCAGCAACTGGGTATTGCGCGCGATCCGCGCCGCGAACGGCGAGGGCAGGGCCAGCGCCTCGTCGAACGAATTGGTGTGGAGCGATTGCGTGCCGCCGAGCACGCCCGCCAGCGCCTCGATGGTAGTGCGGACGATGTTGTTGTGCGGGTCCTGCTCGGTCAGCGACACGCCCGAGGTCTGGCAATGCGTGCGCAACGCGAGCGAGTTGGGCGAGGTAGCGCCGAATTTATCGCGCATCAGCGTCGCCCAAAGATAGCGCGCGGCGCGCAGCTTCGCGATCTCCATGAAAAAATTCATGCCGAGACAGAAAAAGAACGAGAGGCGCGGCGCGAACTCGTCGATCTTCAAGCCCTTGCCCAGCGCGGCGCGGACATACTCCAAACCGTCAGCGAGTGTGAAGGCCAGCTCCTGCACGCAGGTCGCCCCCGCCTCTTGGATGTGATAGCCGGAGATCGAGACCGAATTGAATTTCGGCATGTGCTTCGCGGTGTATTCGATGATGTCGGCGACGATCCGCATCGAAGGCCCGGGCGGATAGATGTAGGTGTTCCGCACCATGAATTCTTTGAGGATGTCGTTCTGGATCGTGCCGGACAATTTGTCCTGGCCGACGCCTTGTTCCTCGGCGGCGACGATGAACCCGGCCAGCACCGGCAGCACCGCGCCGTTCATCGTCATCGACACGCTCATCTTGTCGAGCGGGATGCCGTCGAACAGGATCTTCATGTCCTCGACACTGTCGATCGCGACACCGGCCTTGCCGACATCGCCGACGACGCGCGGGTGGTCGCTGTCGTAGCCGCGATGGGTGGCGAGATCGAACGCCACCGGAGAGGCCCATCTGCCCGTTTTTCAGGCCATCGCGATAGAACTTGTTCGACTCCTCGGCGGTCGAGAAGCCGGCATATTGCCGGATGGTCCAGGGCCGGTTGGCGTACATGGTGGCCCGCGGACCGCGCAGGAACGGCGGAAAGCCGGGCATGCCGCCCAACGTTTCGAGATGCTCGAGATCGGCGGCGGTATAGAGCGGCTTCACCGCGATACCTTCGGGCGTCGCCCAGGTCAGCTTGTCGAGCGGCGCGCCGCCTAGTTCCTTCTCGGCGAGCTTGCGCCATTCATCGAGCGATTTTTTCGGAAACGCCGCCATCCTGTAATTCTAACGCCGTGCCGGAGTCGCGCGCTAGTCGCGTCGACGTCGTGCGAGCAACGCGCGATGGCTGACTATGACGCGATCATGGTCGATACGTTGCGCCGGTACGGCGTCGGCGATGCTGCTTGCGCGGCGGGGCTATCGGGTCCTGTCTAGACCGCGCGCTTTCCCGAGCGACGTGCTGTCCACCCAACTCATCCGGCCGCATCCACCATTGCGGTGCTCTCTTCGCTTCCCGCATAGCAGCGCCGCTAAAATAGCCAAGCTGATGATAAGCATGCTTATTATAACAACGGGCATGGAACAAAACCCTTATGAGCGGCGCTTCGGCTTTCTGCTGCACGACATCGCGCGGCTGATGCGCAAGCGTTTCGACGCGCGGACCCGAGACAGCGGCCTGACCCGGGCGCAATGGCAGGTACTGGCGGTGTTGCGCGCCCAGGAAGGCGTCAACCAGGCGACCCTGGCCGAGGCGCTCGATCTCGAGCCGATCACCGTCGGCCGGCTTGATCGACCGGATGGAAGAAGCGGGCTGGGTCGAACGCCGCCCCGACGCGGCTGACAGACGCATGCATCGTCTCTATATCACCGCAGCGGACGCGGCCGAAGATGGTGCGAATTCGAGGCGATGGCCGACGCGCTCCTCGACGAAGCGTTCATCGGCCTGACCCCGCGCGAGCGTGACGGTTTGTTCGATTTGTTGGTGCGCATTCGCGGCAATCTCGCCGATCGCGGTTCGCGCGTGGCCGAACTGGCGGATACCGGATCATGAGCTCTTCCTCCGAAACCCTACGTCCGGCTCCTGGTCCTGGCCCGGGTCATAGTCCGGCGCCGAGCCGGCCGCGTCCCGGCGCCATCCCGGAAGAAACCGCGCGCGACGCGCCGGCGCTGGCCGCGGCTGATCCTGATGTTCGTGGTGCCGCTCGCGGTGGTGATCGGCGGCGGCTGGTGGTACCTGACCTCGGGCCGCTACGTCTCGACCGACGACGCCTATGGCCAGGCCGACGTGCTGAATGTCGCGCCCAGCATCGCCGGCCGCGTCGTCGAAGTCGACGTCCATGACAATCAATATGTCAAAAAGGGCCAGGTGCTGTTCCGCATCGACGATTCGACCTATCTCGCGAATCGCGACCGGGCCAAGGCGGCGTTGGAAGCGGCGCGGCTCCAGGTCGACACCATGCGCGCCACCTATCGCGAGCGCCAATCGGAGCTGCAATCGGCGCAGGACACGCTGAACTACGCGCAGCGCGAATATAACCGCCAGGCTCGCTGCTCGCGTCACACACCGTCAGCCAGGCGCAATTCGACCAGGCGCGCCACGCGCTTCGATGTCGCCAAGTCGCAAGTGTCGAGCGCGCAAGAGCAGATCGCGGCGGCGTTGGCGGGGCTGGGCGGCAATCCCGACATCCCGACCGACCAGCATCCGATGGTGGAGCAAGCGCAGGCGCAGCTCGACCTGGCCGAGATCGATCTCGACAACACCGTCGTGCGCGCGCCGGAGAACGGCACGGTGACGCTCGTCAACAAGCTGCCGGTCGGCACGTATCTGACGCCGGCGATGCCGACCTTCGCGCTGGTCGGCACCGACCAATGTCTGGGTCGAGGCCAATTTCAAGGAAACCGACCTCACCCATATGCAGGTCGGCCAAGCGGCGACGGTCGATTGTCGACGCCTATCCCGACGTCACCTTCAACGGCCGTGTGCAAAGCCTGAGTCCCGGCACCGGCTCGGAATTTTCCGTGCTGCCGGCGCAGAACGCGACCGGCAACTGGGTCAAGGTGGTGCAGCGCCTGGCGGTGCAAGTCGGTGATCGACAATCCCGATCCGCAGCGCCCGCTGCGCGCCGGCATGAGCGTGCACCGTCGAGGTCGATACCGGCTATCGAGCCGCTCGATCTGGATCCAGCCTTCGATCGATGTCTGGGATTGGGCTGATCTGGGCCGATGGCCACCGCCGCCGTCAGCAAACCGAACCTCGAGGTTCCGAATAAGGGTCTGCTGACCGTGTCGTTGATGCTGTCGACGACGATGCAGATGCTCGACACCACCATCGCCAACGTGGCGCTGCCGCATATGCAGGGCAGCCTGTCGGCGAGCCAGGACCAGATCGCCTGGGTGCTGACCTCCTATATCGTCGCCGCCGCGATCGCGACGCCGCTCTCGGGCTGGATGGGCGACCGGTTCGGCCGCAAGGCGGTGGTGCAGATGGCGGTCGCCGGGCTTCACCCTCTCCTCGGCGCTTGTGCGGCATGGCGACCAGCCTGCCGGAGATCGTGGTGTTCCGCTTCATCCAGGGTCTGTTCGGCGCGGCGCTGATCCCGATGTCGCAATCGATCATGCTCGACATCAATCCGCGCGAAAAAGTCGGCCAGGCGATGGCGATCTGGGGCGCCGGCATCATGGTGGCGCCGATCCTGGGGCCGACCCTCGGCGGCTGGATCACCGACAATTATTCCTGGCGATGGGTGTTCTACATCAACGTGCCGTTCGGCGTGATCGCCTTTCTCGGCACGCAAGCCTTCATGCCCGGCGGCGAGCAAGGCCGTCACCGGCCGTTCGACTTCATCGGCTTCGGCCTGTTGAGCGTCGCCATCGCCAGCCTGCAATTGATGCTCGACCGCGGGCAGGACAAGGACTGGTTCAGTTCCACCGAAATCCTGGTCGAGGCGGCGGTGGCGGGGTGCTGCTTCTGGGTATTCTGCGTCTATGTCACCATGGCGAAGCATCCGTTCCTGCAGCCCGCGCTGCTGAAGGACCGAAACTTTGTCTCGGGCCTCGTCTTCATGACGATTCTCGGCACCATCCTCATGTCGACCATGGCGCTGCTGCCACCGTTGTTGCAGGGGCTGATGCAATACACGGCGCTCGGCGCCGGCTGGGTGATGATGCCGCGCGGCGCCGCCACCATGGTGGCGATGATCGTGGTCGGCCGCCTCACCGGCAAGGTCGATTCGCGCCTGATGCTGTTCATCGGCTTCGGCTGCATGGCGTTGGCGCAATGGCAGATGGCGAGCTATTCGCTGCTGATGGACAACCGGCTCATCATCATCTCGAGCCTGGTGCAGGGCTGGGGCATGGGCTTCATCTTCCCGCCGCTGACCGCGATCGGGTTCGTCACCCTGGCGCCCTCGCTGCGCAACGAAGGCACGGCGGTGTTCAACCTGGTGCGCAACGTCGCCGGTTCCATCGGCATTTCCTTCGCCGAGAGCTTTCTGGTGCAGAAGATGCAGGTCAGCCACGCCGACCTGGCGACGCACGTCACGCCGTTCGCCGACGCTTTCCGCGGGTCGTCGCATCTGTGGAATCTGCACTCCTCGTTCGGGCTCGCCGCGATCAACGGCGAGGTCACGCGCCAGGCGGCGATGGTCGCCTATGTCGACGTGTTCAAGCTGATGCTGCTGATGACGCTGGCGTGCCTGCCGTTCATCTTCCTGTTGCGCAAGGGCGCCGCGATTCCGGGCGGCGCCGCGTCGCAGCCGCGAGCCGCGGCGGCCTTGGACTAATGCAGGATATCGTAAGTTCGGCGGCCGACTTCGGGGCGACGTTCAGCGCAGCGGCGATTTTCTGCACCGCCGTTTCGATATCGTCGATCAGCTCGTATTCCGAAACGCGGACGACGCGATAACCATCGAGCTCGAACTGATCGGCGCGCTCGTTGCGGCCCCGATCCGTCGTCCGTGCGCTCTCGAGCTGCACGACGAGACGCGTCTCCGCGCAATAGAAATCGGCGATACAACGGCCGACGGGACAGTGTCGACTGAAATGGTAGCCGCCGATCTGCCCTAGGCGCACGCGCGCCCACAGCCGGCCGGCGAGGGAGGAGGCGACACGATGCGGATCGGGCGGCTTCAAGTACATGCCGCCAACAAAAGGTTCTTCGCCAAATTTAATCAACGATACATCGATTAACGCATCGCATTTTTTGGTAAATCCGTCAGGCGATACCACCGAATTTCCGTCTATCCGTCCAATTCGGGGTAGCGGCGGAAGATGCCGGACTCATTGAACGAAATGCAGCGGTTGCTGGCGCGGTACTTCTTGATGCGCGGCCGCTCGGCGACGCGGTCGTGGAGCGCGACGACAAGCGGATAGCGCCGCTCGGCGCGGCGCATCGCGTCGGGAAAGGCATAGCGCATGCCTTCGACCAACTGGAACATCGACAGATCGGGGTAGGTCAGCTTGCCGCCGATGAGATATTTCTTGCCTTTCGCGCGCGACAGAACGCGTTCGAAATAGCTCATGTATTTCGGCACGCGCTCCTTGAGGAATATCTCGGTGTAACGTCGCGCCTCGGGTTTCTGGTCCTCGTAATAGAGGCTCGACGCGAGCGGATGATGCGTGTCGTGGGCTTCCTTGACGAAATCCGTCACCGTGAGCTGGAGCTGGTTGGCGAACAGGCGTCCCGCTTCATTCGTCGGCGCGAGACGATGCTTGCGCCCGAGATACATGAGGATGTTCGCGGTTTGGGAGATCACCAGCTTCCCCGCCTTGAGGAACGGCGGCGCGAACGGCGGCGTCGGGTTCTTGTCGTCGCCGAGGAAAGCGAGCAGAGCCTCGACGCCGCCGGATTTCTCGTCGCGGGCGACATCGACATAGTCGGCCCCCGCTTCTTCGAGGGCCAGGCGGACGAACTCGCCGCGTCCGGGCAACCCGGGCCAATAATAGAGCTGATACTTCATCGCGTGCCCTCCCGTTTTTTTCGCGCGCTATAGTAGCCAAATTGTATCGCACGCTGAACAAGGTCCGTGCGTCCCTCGACTGCTCCCGCCGCGCTGACGCACGACGGTCCGCGCTCGCGATGGGGATAAGTTCGGAATCTCCTCATCCTGAGCGCGCAGCCCGGCGCAGCCGGGCGAGCAGTCGAAGGATGCACGGAACCTTTTACGCCGGAATCGGAGTCTTTTGCCGCTTCGCCTTGGCGAGTTTGCGGAGGATGATGCCGCGCTTCACCGCGGAGAGATGATCGACGAACAGCACGCCGTCGAGATGATCCATCTCGTGCTGGATGCAGGTCGCGAGCAGCCCCTCGGCATCGAGCTCGCGGATTTCGTTTTCGTGATCGATATAGCGCAGCCGAATCGCCCTCGGCCGATCGACGTCGGCGTAATGCTCGGGCAGCGACAGGCAACCCTCGCTCGCGGTCATCAATTCGTCCGAGACCCACAGCAGCTCGGGGTTGGCGATCGTCAGCGGTTGCGGTTTTTCGCCGTCGCGCGCGACATCGAGCACGATGACGCGCTTTGTCGACGCCGATCTGCGGCGCCGCGAGGCCGATGCCCGGCGCGGCGTACATGGTCTCCAGCATGTCGTCCATCAGCCGCCGCGTGGCGTCGTCGACGCGCGGCACCGCCTTCGCCTTCAGTTTGAGGCGCGGATCGGGCGCGGTGATGATCGGCAATAACGCCATGGCGGGCTTTACCTAGGGGGTGTTGAAAGAGCAGGTCAACCCGGCGCGCGTCAAATGCCGGTGACGAACTTCGCCATGATGACGATGATCGCGACCTGCATCACGCCTTGGGCCGCCACGGCGTAGAAATACTTGCCCATCATCTGGCCGATCCTGGCGCCGTCGGGATTGCGGTTTCTGCAGCTCGAAACACACGCGGAGATTGGTCGGCAGCAAGTAGAAACAGCCCCTGAATGCCCATGACAGTGTTGAGCGCCAACGCGCCATAGACCCAGGCGATCTGCGGCCACGGCAGATCGGTGAAGCCCAGATCGGCGGCGAGGAACCAGCCGGCGGTGCCGGTGATGGTCGACGAGCGTCGGCATCAGGAACAGCGTGCGCGGCGTCAGCCGCAACAGCACCTGCTTCCGGATCGACATGTCGAGCATTTTGAGGATCGGCCCCAAGACGAAGCCCATGAATAGGTCGATGCCGGTCCACATCACGCCGCACATGACATGGACCCAGTTGAGAAACCAGATGTTCTTCGAGGCGATCGCCGCGACCGCGACCACGAGCGCGGCGGCGACATACCAGAGATAGTTGAGGCGGATCAGCTTCGGCGGTTTCGAGCGGGGCGGCGGCGATGGCGGTCATGGCGGGCGTCTCCCCTTATTCGGCCGCTTCCTGCGGGGTTTTCTCGGTTTGGGGGGTTTTCTCGGTTTCGATCGTTGGCGGCGGCGTGACCGGCGCGGCGAGGGCGGTCAGCAGCCGTTCGCGAATCAGCGCCGAGGCGCCGTTCCTCTGTGACCTTATGGCCGAACAGGTCCTTGAGGTAGAACACGTCAACCACCTTCTCGCCGTAGGTCGAAATCTTGGCGCGCGCGATTTGCAGGTTGAGCGCGGTCATCGCGCGCGTCACGTCGTACAGCAGACCGGGCCGGTCGCGGCCGTTGACCTCGACCACGGTATGCGTGGCCGAGGCCTGATTGTCGAACAAGACGCGCGGCGGCACGGTGAAGACGCGGGTGCGGCTTGGAATCCCGACGGGCGCCGCCAATTCCTCGCGCGGCCGCAGCTTGCCGCGCAGCACGTGCATGAAGATGACGGAAAGGCGTGCCAGCTTGTCGGGCCGGTCGAAGGCGTGACCCTCATGGTCCTGGATGAAGAACGTGTCGAGCGCCATGCCGTCCGACATGGTGAGAATCTTGGCGTCGACGACGTTGGCGTTGGCGAGGGCCAGCCCGCCCGCGAGGCGCGAGAACAGGCCCGGATGATCTTCGGTGTAGACGGTGACCTCGGTGACGGCATGCGTCGGCATCGACCCGCGTCTTGACGGTGAGCGGCGCCTGTTCGCGGTCCGCTTCGCGGATGAGTCGCGCGTGACGCGCTTGCGTCTCCGGGTCGAAGGCCTGCCAATAATAGGGATAGGTCTTGGCCTTGAACGCGTCGAACTCGGCGTCGGTGAAATCCTTGAGCAGGTCGCGCGCCGCCGCCTGCGCCGCCGCGACGCGCGCCGCGCGGCTGTCCGCCGCCGCGACGCCGCCCGATATCACCTCCAGCGACAGCGTGAAGAGCTTGCGCAGCAGCGCCGCTTTCCATCCGTTCCAGATCTTGGGACCGACGGCGCGGATATCGGCGACGGTCAGAATCAAGGAGCAGCTTCAGCCGTTCCGGCGATTGCACTTGCGCGACAAAGCCGCGGATCGTTTCATCGTCGTCGAGATCGAGCTTCTGCGCGGTGTTGCTCATCAGCAAGTGCCAGCGCACGAGCCAAGCCGTCGCCTCGGTTTCCTCGGCGGTGAAGCCGACGCGCGGTCCCATCTTTTCCGCGATCTCCGCGCCCAGGATCGAATGGTCGCCGCCGCGGCCCTTCGCGATGTCGTGGAGCAGCGTCGCCAAGTACAGCACGCGGCGCGAATCGATGGTCGGCATGATCGCCGTCGCCAACGGCAATTCCTCTTTCAAGGCGCCGGTCTCGATCTTGTTCAAGATGCCGATCGCCATCAGCGAATGCTCGTCGACCGTGTACGTATGATACATGTCGTATTGCATTTGCGCGACGACCCGGCCGAAATCCGGCACGAAGCGGCCGAACACGCCCGCCTCGTTCAGGCGGCGCAGCGTGGTCTCCGGGTCCTTGCGCGACGTCAGCATCGCCAGGAACAGACGGTTGGCCTCGGGGTCGGCGCGGAGCTTGGCGTCGATCAGCTTGATCGATTGGGTGATAAGCCGCAGCGCGTGCGGATGGATGTCGAGATCGTGCTCCTGCGCGACGTGGAACAAGCGCAGGAAATTCAACGGATCGTCGCGAAACGCCGTGTCGGAGGCGACGTCGAGCCGGTCGTGATCGACCACGAATCCGTCGAGCGGCCGCCGCCGATTGCCGCCGCCCCAGTTGCCGCCAGGAAAAGCGCGACGGCTTTTGCTGCTGGTCCTCAAGAAGCGCGCAGAAGATGCGGGTCAGATCGCCGACGTCCTTGGCGACCAAGAAATAATGCTTCATGAAACGCTCGACGCCCATGCCGCCGGCGCGATCGGCGTAGCCCATGAGCTTGGCGATGTCGCGCTGGCGATCGAACGTCAGCCGATCGTCGGCGCGGCCGGCGAGGAAATGCAGATGGCAGCGCACCGTCAGGAGAAAATCCTGCGCGCGCGTCGAAACGCCGTGCTTCGTCCGCCGACAACGCTTTCCGCTCGACCAGTTTGTCGACCTCGTCGACGCGATAGATGTATTTCGCGATCCAGAACAGCGTGTGCAGATCGCGCAAGCCCCCCTTGCCCTCCTTCACATTGGGTTCGACGAGGTAGCGTGAATCGCCGAGCCGGGCGTGACGCTCGTCGCGCTCCTTCAATTTCGCTTCGAGGAACTGCGTCGCGGTGCCTTTGATGATCTCGTTTTCGAAGCGCTTCTTAAGCTCGAGGAACAGCACCTGCTCGCCGGCGAGATAGCGCGCCTCGAGCAGGGCGGTGCGGATCGTGATGTCCTGCTTGGCCTGATGGATGCAATCGGCGACCGAGCGCGTCGCGTGCCCGACCTTCAATCCCAAATCCCACAGCACATAGAGCATGTACTCGACGACTTGCTCCGTGTGCGCGGTCGCTTTGTACGGCTGGAGGAACAGGAGATCGATGTCGGAATAGGGCGCCAGTTCGCCGCGGCCGTAACCGCCGACCGCGATCAGCGCCATGCGCTCGCCTTCGGTCGGATTGGCGATCGGGTAGACCGCGGTCACGACGAAATCGTGGAGCGCACGCACGATCTGATCGACCAGAAAGCACAATTCGCGCGCCGCCTCGGTGCCGCGGTTGCTGACGTCGAAGCGCACCTTCACCGTGGCGCGGCCGTCGTCGAGCGCTCTCTTCAGAATCGCCGCGATCTTGGCGCGCGGCGGCTCGCCCGCGCCGGCCAGGGCCTCGAGCTCGACCGCGATTGCGCGCCGGTCGACGATCTCCCGCTGGCGGAGGATCTGAGTCATGGTCCGAGTTTACTTGGGTGCCGCCCTTTTAGCCACCGGCGGCGGATTCCGGGCGAAATTTAGGCCTTTGCGCCGCATTCGGAACCCCCCTGCGGTGGGGACGTTGCACCCTACACCACTCCTTAATGGCTTCGGCGTATGAAGTCTGGTCGATGGAAAACAACGGTAAATATCGCGTTAACCAGGAGCGGCGCAAAGGCGTGACCGTGGACCGTTTGGAACATATGGCGCGGACCCGTACCGGCAAGACCGGGTCGCTTGCCGCCGTCGGTTGGGTGGCTGGGTGGCGGCGGTGGCTGTCGTCGTCGCGGGCGGCATGGCGGTCGCGGCCGGTTTCCTTGTCCCAGGGTTGGCCCTGGCGGCGGCCTTCCCAAGCGGCGCCACCGGCGCCCATTCCTGGGTTGTCGATGGCGGACCGGAAGTCGCGACGAGCGTGTCCTGGCGGGTCCAAATTATGCTTGAGTAGATCGTCATCGGCCTCGTCGCGCTTTTTATCGCGTTGCGCTACGGCCGCAATTTCCTGGTGAAGTTGCAGGATTGGTACGAGGGCGAGCCGATAACGATGCGGACGGCGCCGCTCGTTCAGCCGGTCGCGGCGGTCATCATTCCGCGGCCGGGCCATGGCAGGCCGCCGGGGGTTCCGGCGAACGATCGCGACCGCGAATTACACGCCGCCTGATTTCAATAAATTCTTCAGCTTGTAGATCAGCTCGAGCGCGTCGCGCGGGCTGATCGTGTCGGGCGCGACGGCCGACAGCGCTTGTTCCAGCGGCGACGGGCCGGTAGCCCCCGTCTTTTTCCGGGGCGTCGCGCTGAACAGCGGCAGGTCGTCGGCGAGCCGCGCGAGCGCGCCCGACTGTTCGCCCGATTCGAGAATCGCCAGCACCGCCTCCGCCCGCTCGATCACCGCGTGCGGCAAGCCGGCCAGTTTGGCGACGTGGACGCCGTAGGAACGGTCGGCGGCGCCCGGCGCCACTTCGTGCAGGAACACGACGTCACCCTGCCATTCCTTGACGCGCATCGTGTAGCAGGCGAGATCGGGCAGCTTCGCGTCGAGCGCCGTCAGTTCATGGTAATGCGTCGCGAACAGCGCGCGGCATTTGTTGACGTCGTGGAGATGCTCGACCGTCGCCCAGGCGATCGAAAGCCCGTCGAACGTCGCTGTGCCGCGCCCGATTTCGTCGAGAATGACGAGGGCGCGATTTGTCGCCTGATTGAGAATGGCGGCGGTTTCGACCATCTCGACCATGAAGGTGGAGCGGCCGCGCGCCAGATCGTCGGCGGCGCCGACGCGGCTGAACAGGCGGTCGACCACGCCAAGACGGGCGCTTTCCGCCGGGACGTAGGACCCGATCTGCGCCAGCAGACAAATCAATGCGTTTTGGCGCAGGAACGTGGATTTTCCGGCCATGTTCGGGCCCGTCAGCAGCCATAAACGCTGTCCCGTGCCGAGTGCGCAATCGTTGCCGACGAAGGCGCCGCCGTCGCCGCGCCGCAGCGCTTGCTCGACCACCGGATGCCGCCCGCCGTTGACCGTGAAATCGATCGAGTTATCGACCCAGGGCCGACAATAGCGCTCGGCCGCGGCCAATTGCGCCAAGGCCGCCGCGACGTCGAGCGCCGCCAGCGCCGTCGCGGCGCGCGTGATTTCCTCGGCCCGCGCCAGCACCTCGCCGACCAGATCGGCGAACAGTTTCATCTCGAGCGCGATCGCCCGCTCGGCGGCGCTGGCGATCTTGGCCTCGAGGTCCGACAGTTCGACCGTGGTGAAGCGCATCGCGTTCGCCATGGTCTGACGATGGATGAAGCTCGAACCGAGCTTCGGCGCGTTCGCCGCCGTCACTTCGATGTAATAGCCGAGCACGTTGTTGTGCCGGATCTTGATCGCGACGACGCCGGTCTCGGCGGCGTACGTGGCTTGCAGCTCGGCGACGAGCCGGCGGCTGTCGTCGCGCGTCAGGCGCAGCCGGTCGAGTTCCGGCGAATAGTCGGCGGCGATGAAGCCGCCGTCGCGGATGCCGAACGGCAATTCCGCCGCGAGGGCGCGCGTCAGCCGGTCGGTGAGGACATGATGTTCGCCGAGGTCGCGCGATGCCGCGACGATCTCGGCCGGCGCGCCATAGGGAAAAATCGGCCGGAGCGCGGTTGCCTGGTCGAGCGTGTCGCGCAGGCAGGCGAGATCGCGCGGCCCGCCGCGCCCGAGCGACAGCCGCGCCAGCGCGCGTTCGATATCGCCGGTCTCGCGCAGCCGGTCGCGGATTTGGTCGCGCGAGCCGCGTGTCGTCGAGCAGATAGGCGACCGCGTCGAGCCGCGCGCCGATCGCGTCGGGATCGGTCAGCGGCATCGCAAGCCGCTCCGCCAAGAGCCGCGCGCCGGCGCCGGTCACGGTTCGGTCGATCATGGCAAGCAGGCTGCCCTGGCGCCCGCCGGACAAGCATCTCGGTCAGTTCCAGATTGCGTCGCGTCGCGGGATCGATCTCCATCACCGCGTCGACAGCCAGCCGGCGCGGCACTTGCAACAGCGGCAGGCGCCCGATCTGGGTCAGGCGCACATAATCGAGGAGCGCGCCGCCGGCCGCGAGTTCGGCGCGGGCGAAGTCGCCGAAGCCGTCGAGCGCGCGCACGCCGTAAAATTCCTCGAGCCGCTTGCGGCCGTTCTCGCTGTCGAAACGCGGGCTGGGGAGCGGCGTCAATGCCGCCTTCCAGTCGTTCCACAGCTCGTACAGGTCGGGCCGTTCGACCAGCCGTTCCGGCACCAGCAATTCGCCGGGCGCCAGCCGTGCCAGCGCCGCCGCCAATCCCGCCGCCGGCACCGATTGCAAGCGGAAGGCGCCGGTCGACAGATCGAGCCAGGCAAGCGCCATCTCGCCGCGCGCCTCGGCGAGCGCGGCCAGGTAATTGTTGCGGCGCGCGTCGAGCAGCGCGTCCTCGGTCAGCGTGCCGGGGGTCACGATACGCACCACGTCGCGCTTCAGGGCCACCTTCGGGCCGCGCTTCTTGGCTTCGGCCGGATCTTCGAGCTGTTCGCAAACCGCGACGCGAAACCCGGCCTTGATGAGACGGGCGAGATAGGCCTCGGCGGTATGCACCGGCACGCCGCACATCGGGATGTCGTCGCCGTTGTGGTGGCCGCGTTTCGTCAGTTGAATGTCGAGCGCCGCCGCCGCCTTCACCGCGTCGTCGAAAAACAGTTCATAGAAATCGCCCATGCGGTAGAACAGAAGCGAATCGCGGATGACGTTCCTTGATGGCGAGATACTGCGACCATCATCGGCGTCGCCGGTTCCGCGGCGGGCGCGCTGACGGCCATGCCGGAAATTGTGTCGTCGGGCACCCGCGATGCGGTATCGTTCATGGCATGGGACTTGCTGGCGAAGGCACGCTAGCATGCCGACCGACGACGGGAAATTGCCACGAGAATCAAGGGGAGCAGGCGAGATGGCGAAAGCACGGAAATCCAGAGCACGGAAACCGGCAAAAGCAAAGGTCAAGCTGAAGCCAAAGAGCAAGGCGAGCGCGAGCCGCGCGGCGGCAGCGCGTCGTGCCGCGGCGGCTCGGGCCGCCCGGGCGAAAAAGGCCCGCAAGGCGCCGGCCCGGAAGTCGGTGAAACGCGCGGCGCCGAAAAAGACGGCCGCCAAACGGCGGGCCCCGGTTCGCCGTGCCGCGGCACCGCGTCCGGCGCCCGCGCCGGCCCCCGTTCCCGCCACGACGCCACCCACCAGCGAGCCGGCGCCGGCCGAGCCGACGGCGAGCATGGGCGACGGTGGCGAAGCCGCCGACGAAGACCACGCCTAGCGGCATCTAACTGACCGACATGGGCGCGGCGAACGGGGCTTGGCCCAGCGCCGCGCTCGCGCGCCATCTGGAGGCCCGCGGCCGGCGTCTGCTATGCTGTCCGCTGACGCATTGGCGAGGCGGACGCGCATGACCGAAAAACATCCCAAGCACCGCGACATCGAAGCGCGGACCAAAAAAATCCAAGAGCATCTGACCACGGCCCATGCCAAGGCCGATGCCCAGAGCGAGCTTGGCCGCGCGCTGGCCAACGCCAGCGCCGAAATTCAGATCTTGCTCCGCGAAATCGAAGAGATCGCCTCGACGATCGGCTAGCGTCATGCCGCGGGCAAAACGGAAGCCGGTCGCGAAGTCGCGCAAGAAATCCGCCGCACCGCGGCCGGCCGCGAGAAAATCGGCGACCAAAGGCACCGCTAAGCGCGCTCAGAAAATCAAGGCGGCGGCGAGCGCCCGAGCAAAGGCGAAGCCAGCGCGCAAAGCCGAAGCCAAAATCGATCCGCGCTGGGCGGCGCTGGTCGCGGAATTGCGGGCCAAGGAAAAAGCCCGCGACGAAATCGACCCGTTCCGAAAGGGCTGGGCGTCGTCGGACAAAGAGATCGCGGCCTGGAAAGCGCTGAACGACGCGGTCAAGGATGTGCGCGAGCGGATGGACAAGCTGATCGCCGGCTTGCCGCATTGACGGCCCGGTGCACGACGGGACGGCGCGGCCCTTCGGCAATATCTCGCATAAGCCGGTCCAGGCGGCGGTTGCCGTTCCGTCAGTTTTGCCCGATATTATTTGCTGTTCGCGCCGGAGGGAGGAATACGCCCGGCGTTAACATAGTTAGGCCACATGACTGTGAACTCGCCGATACCTGGAACGCCGTCCGACGCGGACGGAGGGCCGCGCGCGCAACGCATCGGCGTGCTGTTGCGGCGCACGCGCGAAGGCCGGCGTATCGCCCTCGGCGATGTCGCGGCGACATTGCGCATCCGGGTTGCCTATCTCGAAGCGATCGAAACCGGTGCCTACGAGAAATTGCCCGGACCCGTCTACGCGGTGGGGTTCGTCCGCGCTTATGCCGAGTATCTTGGCTTGGACGGCGAGGAAGCGGCGCGTCGATTCAAGCGGGAAGGGCAAGGGCTCGATCACCAGCCCGATCTCACGCTGCCGATGCCGATCGCCGAACGCAGCATTCCCGGCGGGCGGATTCTGATGACCGCCTTGGTGCTGGCGATCTGCGGCTACGGGCTTTGGTATTACGCCGGCACGGCCCAGCGCGGCCAGCCGGATGGCGTGGCGGCGGTGCCGCGGGCGCTACAGTCCCAGAGCGCGACGCCCAACGAGGCCAAGGCCGCGGTCAAGGAGCCGGGTGGCCCGCCGTTCGACGCGGTGAAGCCGGCTTCCGGTTCGGCGGCATCCGGTGCAATCCCGGCCCCGGCCCCTGGCGGTCCCGCGCCGCAGAAAGTGGCGGTCGCCGCTGTAGCCCCGCCGCCCCCGCCGGCGCCCGATCCCGCCCACATTTTCGGTATGGTGGATGGCCCGGCGCGGATCGTGCTGCATTTCACCGGCGATTGCTGGATTCAAGTCAAAGGCGGCGCGCCCGACGCGGATCTGGGCAAATTGATGCATGCCGGCGACGTTTATCGCGTTCCGGACAAGCCCGGCCTCGTTGCCCGGGTCGGCGACAGCGAGACGGTAACGATTACCGTGGACGGTAAGACGGTGTTGCTACCCAAAGCCAATTCATTGGTGCGGAACATCGTGCTCGATCCGAGCGAGCTCCTGGCCTGGACCGGCGCACCGCCTGCGGCGGCTAACCCGCTGGGCGAAACGCCAAAGCCGGGGACGGCGGGACCACTGCCGCCGACGCCCGTCAAGACCGCACCCGTTGACCCGCCCAAAGCCCCGGCGGGCGACCTGCCCGAAGGCGATTAGCCGCAGCCTGTCGCCCGGGCACAATCCACGCTATATAAGTGTTGTATGGAGTGAGTGAGGGCTAAAGCGATGAGTGTGCGTCCCTATCGCGACATTGTCCGGCGCAAGAGCCGGCAAATCCATGTCGGCAAGGTGCCGGTCGGCGGCGACGCCCCGATCGCGGTCCAGACCATGACCAACACCCTGACCCATGATGTCGAGGCGACGGTGGCGCAAATCCTCGCCTGCGAGGCGGCCGGCGCCGACATCGTGCGCGTTTCGTGCCCCGACCAGGAATCGTCGCTGGCGCTGAAACACATCGTGCCGCGCGTCCATGTCCCGATCGTCGCCGATATCCATTTCCACTATAAGCGCGCCATCGAGGCGGCCGAGAACGGCGCCGCGTGTCTGCGCATCAATCCCGGCAATATCGGCTCGTCCGAGCGCGTCAAGGAAGTGGTCAAGGCCGCGAAGGATTACGGCCTATCGATGCGTATCGGCGTCAACGCCGGCTCGCTCGAGCGCGATCTTTTGGAGAAATACGGCGAGCCGTGCCCCGAGGCGATGCTCGAAAGCGCGCTCGATCACGCCAAAATCCTGCAGGATCACGATTTCCACGAATTCAAAATCTCGGTGAAGGCGTCGGACGTGTTCCTCGCCGTCGCCGCTTATCAGCAACTGGCGGACGCGTGCGACTACCCGCTGCATCTCGGCGTCACCGAGGCGGGCGGCATGATGACCGGCACCACCAAGTCGGCGATCGGCATGGGCTCGCTGCTGTGGGCCGGCATCGGCGACACGATCCGCGTCTCGCTCTCGGCCGATCCGGTCGAGGAGGTCAAGGTCGGCTTCGAGATTCTGAAGTCGCTCAACCTGCGCCGCCGGGGCGTCACGGTGATTTCGTGCCCGTCCTGCGCCCGCCAGCAATACGAGGTCATCAAGACGGTCCAGGCGCTGGAAGAGCGGCTCGCCCATATCTCGACGCCGATGACGCTGAGCGTCATCGGCTGTGTCGTGAACGGGCCGGGCGAGGCGCGCGAGACCGATATCGGCTTCACGGGCGGCGGCAATGGCACGCACCAGGTCTATGTCGCCGGCGTGCCGCACCATCGCCTCAAGGACGAGAACATCGTCGACCACCTGGTCGCGATGGTCGAGAAAAAAGCCGCCGAGATCGAAGCCGCGAAACAAAAAGAGACGGCCGCCGCCGCGGAATAATAGAAAGCCGCAGGAGCATCGTGCGTGATTCGAGACGCATGCTTCGCATGCTCCTCAGCATGAGGTAGAATTTTTCATGGCATTAAGAGTAGTCCTCAGCCTGAGGAGCGGCCGCGGGCCGCGTCTCGAAGGCCGCACGGCGGTCAACTATTAAACATGCCCGCCTTGCAGCCGGCGCGCGGCACCCAGGACATATTGCCCGAAGCGATGCGGCGTCACCGCGCCGTTATCGATACCGCGCGCGCCGTCGCCGGGCGCTACGGCTACGAGGAAATGGCGACGCCGATGTTCGAGTTCACCGACGTGTTCGCGCGCCCGATCGGC
Source organism: uncultured Alphaproteobacteria bacterium (assembly GCA_963851285.1). Lineage (GTDB taxonomy): Bacteria > Pseudomonadota > Alphaproteobacteria > ATCC43930 > CGMCC-115725 > JAATGI01. The sequence continues at coordinate 62,510 of CAWKOL010000002.1, read as the reverse complement.
GAGGCGACCGACATCGTCTCGAAGGAAATGTACACCTTCAAGGATCGCGGCGACGAAGAGATCACCCTGCGGCCCGAATACACGGCCGGCATTGTCCGCGCGGTGATCTCCAACGGCCTGACGCAAAACCTGCCGCTCAAATTCTTCGCGCACGGCCCGATGTTCCGTTACGAGCGGCCGCAGAAGGGCCGCTTCCGCCAGTTCCATCAGATCGATGTCGAGCTGATCGGGGCCGGTACGCCGGAATCCGATGTCGAGATCATCGCGCTCGGCGCCGATATTCTGGCGGCGCTCGGCGTCGGCCAAGCTTGCGTGCTGCAACTCAACACGCTCGGCGACACGGAATCGCGGCAAGCGTACCGCGCGGCGCTGGTCGACTATTTTTCCGGGCATCGCGCGCAACTGTCGGAGGACAGCCAGCGTCGCCTGGAGCGTAACCCGCTGCGCATTCTCGATTCGAAGGACCCGGGCGATATCGCGCATCAATGCCGACGCGCCGGCCTTCGACAAATACCTGACCGACGCCGCGCGCGCGTTCTTCGCCAAGGTGCGCGGTGGGCTTGAAGCGCTCGACATCGGTTATCAGCTCAATCCGCGCCTGGTGCGTGGCCTCGATTATTACTGTCACACCGCGTTCGAGTTCGTGACCGAGCAGCTCGGCGCGCAAGGCACGGTATTGGGCGGCGGGCGCTATGACGGGTTGATGAAATTGATGGGTGGGCCGGACGCGCCGGCGATCGGCTGGGCGGCCGGCGTCGAGCGCCTGGCGATGTTGATTGCCGAGCCGCCTTCGCCGCCGCGCCCGATCGCGATGATCCCGGTCGGCGAGGCGGGCGAGGCGAAGACGACGGCATTGGCGCATGAGCTGCGTGGCGCCGGTTTCACGATCGATCAAGCCTATACCGGCAATCTCAAGCGGCGCATGCAGCGCGCCAACAAGATCGCGGCCCGCGCCGCCGTGATCCTGGGCGATGACGAATTGGCGCGTGGCGCGGCCACGGTGCGCGACCTCGATACCGGCGAGCAGATCGAGGTGCCGCTGGCGCAATTGAAGGACCGGCTCGCGCCCTTCCGTTAGCGGCATGGCCGCGTCGCTCGCAATCGTGGGATTCAACCATCGCACCGCGCCGGCGGAATGGCGCGAACGCTTCGCGTTGGTGGAGGCGGCGCAGGATGTGCTCGCCGACGCGCTGGGCGACGGCGTGCTCCTGGTGACATGCGACCGGATCGAGTGGATCGCCGCCGCGTGCGATCAGCGGCGCTTCGCGCCGTTGCTCGCCGACCGGCTCGGCGTCGGCGAGGCGGCATTGGCGCCCACGCTCTATCGTCACGAGGGCGATGCCGCGCTCGGCCATCTGTTCGACGTCGCGAGCGCCCTCGACAGCCAGGTGATCGGCGAGCCGCAAATCCTCGGCCAGATCAAGGCCGCGCATCGCGTCGCGGCGGACCGCGGCCGCGTCGGCGCCGATCTCGAAGCGGCGCTCGCCGCCGCCTATGCCACCGCGCGCCGCGTTCGTCGCGAGACGCGCATCGCCGAGCGGCCGGTCTCGATCGCGACCGCTGCGCTCGATCTCGCGCGCGAGATCCACGGCGATCTCGGCGCGCGCGCGGTGCTTCTGCTGGGGCCGAGCGAGATCGGCGAACTCTTGGCCGAGTATTTCACCCGCGCCGGTGTCGGCAGCCTCGTCGTGTGCGGGCCGGAGCCGCGCGCGCGCGCGGCCGCCGCCAGTTCGGCGCCAATCGCCGCGATCCCGCCGAGCTGGACGACGCGCTCGCCGCGGCCGACATCGTGATCGCGGCGCTGGCGAGCGGCCGCGCGGCGGTGACGGCGGCGCGCGTCGCCGCGGCCTTGAAGCGGCGCCCGTCGCGTCCGATCTTTATCGTCGATGCCGGCTATCCGCCCGATGTCGAGCCGGCGGTGAACGATATCGACGGCGTCTTTCTCTACGATCTCGGCGATCTGGACCGCGTGGCGCTCGACGGCCGCGCCGGCCGCGAAGCGGAGGCCGCGACGGCGCGGCGCATCGTCGCCGAGGAACTGGCGGCGTTCGCGCGCCGCGCCATGCGAGCGACGCGCGGTGCCGGCGGTGGTGGCGCTGCGCCGCCATGTCGAGCGGCTGCGCGCGGCGGCGCTGGCCGAGGCCGGCGGCGATGCCGAGGCGGCGACGCGGCTACTGATGAACCGGCTGCTGCACGATCCGTCGGAAGTGCTGCGCGATCTCGCCGCCGAGGCACGGGTGCGGACGATTTTGAAAATCTGCTGCGCCGATCTGTTCCGGCTCGGCGACGAAGGAGAAGAGAAGTGAGTCTCACCCCCGGCCTGTCGCAGCGGCTCGACAAGCTCGTCGCGCGCCATGGCGAACTGAGCGCGCAGCTCGCCGATCCCGGCCTTTCCGGCGGCGACATCGCCAAATTGTCGAAGGAATATTCCGACCTGACGCCGATGGTCGAAAGCATCGCGGCGTTGCGCAAGGCCGAGGCCGAGCGTCACGAGCTCGATGCGCTGCTGAAGGGCGACGACGCCGAGATGCGCGATTTGGCGCAGACGCGAAATCGCGACGCTCGATAAACAAATCCCCGAGTTCGAGGCGCGCATCAAGGTGATGCTGCTGCCCAAGGACGAGGCCGACGCGCGCAACGCCATCCTCGAAGTGCGCGCCGGCACCGGCGGCGAGGAGGCGGCGCTGTTCGCGGCCGAGCTGTTCCGCATGTATCAGCGCTACGCCGCCCTCAAAGGCTGGAAGTTCGAGATCATGGAGCTGTCCGAGACCGGCATCGGCGGCTTCAAGGAGGCGATCGCGTCGATCTCCGGGCGCAACGTGTTCGAGCGGCTGAAATTCGAATCGGGTGTCCATCGCGTGCAGCGCGTGCCCGAGACCGAAGGCTCGGGCCGCGTCCACACCTCGGCCGCGACCGTCGCGGTGCTGCCCGAGGCCGAGGAGGTCGACATCAAGATCGACGAGAAGGATCTGCGCATCGACGTGTTCCGCTCGAGCGGGCCGGGCGGCCAGTCGGTCAACACCACCGACAGCGCGGTGCGCATCACCCATCATCCCGACCGGCCTCGTCGTGTCGCAGCAGGACGAGAAATCGCAGCACAAGAACAAGGCCAAGGGCATGAAGGTGCTGCGCGCGCGGCTCTATGAGCGCGAGCGCCAGCAGAAGGCGGCGGAGCGCGCCGCCTCGCGCAAGAGCCAGGTCGGCACCGGCGACCGCTCGGAGCGCATCCGCACCTATAATTTTCCGCAAGGCCGCGTCAGCGACCATCGCATCAACCTGACGCTCTACAAGATCGACAAGGTGATCGACGGGCGAAGCGCTCGACGAGATCATCGATCCGCTGATCGCCGAGGATCAGGCCGAGCGGCTCGCGGCCGAGGAATGAGACGGCCTGCGGCATCGGCTGTGCGCGCCGCTCCCTGACCCTCCCCCTGCAGGCGGACGGAGGGAAGCGTGCTACGAGCGCGAGCGTGGTGCGGGCCTGTCCTCGACGGACGGGCGCCCGCGCGGCTTGCCGCACGCCGGCATTCGAGCAATCGCCGCACGCGCGAAGCGCGGTTGTTGCTGAACCTGGCGCTTGGCGTCGAGGCAAATGCCCTGCTTGCGCCGGATGACGCCGATCGCGCGACGAAGCCGCCGCGCGGTTCGAGCGGCTGGTCGCGCGGCGCGCGGCACACGAGCCTTATTCGCGCATCGCGGGCAAGCGCGAATTCTGGAGCCTCCCGTTCCTGCTGTCGCCCGACACGCTCGATCCGCGTCCCGACAGCGAGACCGTGATCGAGGCGGCGCTCGCGCGGATTCCCGACCGCGCCGCGCCGCTTTCGGTTCATCGATTTCGGCACCGGCACCGGCGCTTTGCTGCTGGCGCTGCTGTCGGAGCTGCCGAACGCGACGCGGCCTCGGCGTCGACCGCGCGCCCGGGGCGGTCGCGACCGCGCGGCGGCAACGCCGCCGCGCTGGGCCTTGCCGGGCCGCGCCCGCTTCGCCGCGGCGAATTGGGGCTCAGGGTTAGCCGGGCCGGCGGATGTAATTGTCGTCAACCCGCCTTATATATCGTCCGAACAGCTTGCCAGCCTGGCGCCGGAAGTGGTCCGGTTACGATCCGAGACTGGCGCTCGATGGCGGGCCGGATGGGCTGCAGCCTATCGCGAACTCGCGCCGGATATGGCGCGGTTGTTGAGACCTGGCGGGTTTGCGGTATGCGAGATCGGGGTGGGACAAGGTCCGGCGGTCGCCGCAGATCATGGCGTCAGGTCGGTCTCGAAACGGTCGCAAAACAATGCGATCTTGCCGGGAATTGAGCGCTGTCTTGTGTTCGAACCGCGGAAAAATGTGGGTAAATCGTGAAATAAAGGCCTGATGAAACAAAAAATAGTTGGAATGTCAGGCAACTCTGACTAGGGTATGTGTCGATGAAAAGGAGCCGAAGGCTCCGCGCCCAAGGGGCGCCGGTCAATGTCCCCAACCGAGATCGTTCCATCCGCCTGATGGCGGCAACGAAGCGGGGACCCATCGAAAGAGCCAACATATCGATGATGTCGTATCGCGATTTCAAAGGTGGCATGCGACCTGGCCAGAACAAACGGTCGCGCAACCGCAATAATGGCGGCGGTCAGCAGAATCACCAGAATAACGGCAACCGCCCGCGCCTGCCGAATCGGATGCAGACCTTCGATTCGAGCGGCCCGAACATCAAGATTTGCGGCAACGCCTATCAGGTGTTTCGAACGCTATGTCGCCCTGGCCCGCGAAGCCGCGTCCGCCGGCGACCGCATCGCCGCCGAAAATTACTATCAGCATGCCGAGCATTATTTCCGCATCATGAACGCCGACGGACAGGGCAACCCGATGGGGGTGCCGCGGCCGATGACGCCGGCCGACACGGAAATGACCGGCATGGACGGCGATGGTGACCGGATGCAGCAGTCGCACGACGGCGAAGCGGTGCAGCAGAGCGTCGCACCGCAGCCGCCGCAAAATAACGAGCAAAATAACGACCCGGAAAATCAGCAAGGCTGACCGCGCGGCCGCTTTGCTTTCCGGCGGCATTTGCAAAGGAAAGCACGACGAAGACGCTCAATCCATCGACCGTCCACAAGCCCGGCGGCGCCTATAGCCATGCCGTCGAGACCATCGGCGATGTCCGGTGGCTCCACTGCGCCGGCCAAGTCGGCGTGGCGCCCGACGGCACGATCCGTGACGGATTAGCACGGCCGCGGGCCCGGTATTTTAGGGCGGCCTCCAGTTGCATTGGCGTTGTGCGTGCTTCGCAGACGGCGCCTTCGGTGCCTCCCGTCAGCATGAGGAAATTCCTTTATGGCACCAGGAGCATCTGCCTCAGCCTGAGGAGCGGTCCGAAGACCGCGTCTCGAAGGCCGCACCAATTCCATCCACCCGAAATTTGCTCTGCCCCGGTTCTTGCTTGAAATGGCCTGAAAACCCATATCATGGGCGAAGGCAGGCCGGTCGCCTCTCGCAGGGATCGGCTCGTCGGTCGAGAGGGAAACATGGATTTCGAAAAATATACCGAGCGCTCCAAGGGCTTTGTCCAGGCGGCGCAGAACCTAGCGCAGCGGCGCGGGCACCAACAGCTTACGCCGGAACATCTCCTCGAAGATTCTAGTCGACGACAAGGAAGGCCTTGCCGCCAACCTGATTCGCGCGGCCGGCGGCGACCCGAATCAGGTTCGGATCGCGGTCGACGCGGCGCTCGACAAGCTGCCGCGCGTCGAGGGCGGCTCCGGCCAAGTCTATCTGTCGCCGGAAATGAACCGGCTGTTCGGCGAGGCCGAGAATATCGCGACCAAGGCCGGCGATTCCTTCGTCACCGCCGAGCGGCTGTTGCTGGCGCTGACCCTGGCGAAAGGCAGTCCCGCGGCGCAGGCGCTGGCGAAAGCGGGTGTCAACGCGCAGAACCTCAACCGCGCCATCGAGGAGGTGCGCAAAGGCCGCAAGGCCGACAGCGCCTCGGCGGAAGAGGGCTATGACGCGCTGAAGAAATACGCGCGCGACCTGACCGAGGCGGCGCGCGAAGGCAAGCTCGACCCGGTGATCGGCCGCGACGAGGAAATCCGCCGCACCGTGCAGGTGCTGTCGCGCCGCACCAAGAACAATCCGGTGCTGATCGGCGAGCCCGGCGTCGGCAAAACCGCGATCGTCGAAGGCCTGGCGCTGCGCATCGCCAAGGGCGACGTGCCGGATTCGCCTGAAGGACAAGAAACTGCTGGCGCTCGATCTCGGCGCCATGATCGCGGGCGCCAAGTTCCGCGGCGAATTCGAAGAGCGGTTGAAAGCCGTGCTTGCAGGAAATCACCGCGGCGGCGGGCGAGATCATCGTCTTCATCGACGAGCTGCACACGCTGGTCGGCGCGGGCAAGGCCGAAGGCGCGATGGATGCGTCCAACATGCTGAAACCGGCCCTGGCGCGCGGCGAATTGCATTGCGTCGGCGCCACCACGCTCGACGAATATCAGAAGCACATCGAAAAAGACGCGGCGCTGGCGCGGCGCTTCCAGCCGGTGTTCGTCAGCGAGCCGACGGTCGAGGACACGATCTCGATCCTGCGCGGCATCAAGGAGAAGTACGAGGTTCATCACGGCGTGCGCATCACCGACGGCGCGATCGTCGCCGCGGCGACGCTGTCGAACCGCTATATCACCGACCGCTTCCTGCCCGACAAGGCCATCGACCTGATGGACGAGGCGGCGGCGCGGCTGCGGATGGAAGCGGAATCGAAGCCGGAGGAAATCGACGAGCTCGACCGCCGCATCATCCAGCTCAAGATCGAGCGCGAGGCGCTGAAGAAGGAAAGCGACCAGGCGTCGCGCGACCGGCTGGCCAAGCTCGAGACCGAACTGGCCGAGCTCGAGAAGAAATCCGCCGACCTCACCGCGGTGTGGAAGTCGGAAAAGGAAAAGATGGCGGGCGCGCAAAAGCTCAAGGAAAAGCTCGACCAGTCGAAGGTCGAGCTGGAGCAGGCGCAGCGCAAGGGCGATTGGACGCGCGCCGGCGAACTGACCTACGGCGTCATTCCCGACCTCGAAAAGAAACTGAAGGAGGCCGAGGCCGCCGAAGGCCAACGCATGATCGACGAGGCGGTGACCGCGGACCATATCGCCGCCGTGGTGTCGCGCTGGACCGGCGTGCCGGTCGACCGGATGCTCGAAGGCGAGCGCGCCAAACTGTTGCAGATGGAAGAGCAATCTGCAAGCAGCGCGTGATCGGCCAGGACGAGGCGGTGGTCGCGGTCTCCAACGCGATCCGCCGCGCCCGCGCCGGCTTGCAGGATCCGAACCGGCCGATCGGCTCGTTCCTGTTCCTCGGCCCGACCGGCGTCGGCAAGACCGAACTGGCGAAGGCGCTCGGCCGAATTCCTGTTCGACGACGACGGCGCGATGATCCGCGTCGACATGTCGGAATACATGGAAAAGCATTCGGTCGCGCGGCTCATCGGCGCGCCGCCGGGCTATGTCGGCTATGACGAAGGCGGCGCCTTGACCGAGGCGGTGCGGCGCCGGCCCTACCAGGTCATCCTATTCGACGAGATCGAAAAGGCGCATCCCGACGTGTTCAACGTCCTGCTCCAGGTGCTGGACGATGGACGCTTGACGGACGGGCAAGGCCGCCGTGTCGATTTCAAGAACACGCTGATCGTGCTGACCTCGAATCTCGGCAGCGAGATTCTGGCGGCGTTGCCCGAGAACGGCAACATGGTTCTGGCGCGCGACCAGGTGATGCAGTTGGTGCGCGCCGCGTTCCGGCCGGAGTTCCTGAACCGGCTCGACGAGATCCTGCTGTTCCGGCGCCTGTCGCGCGGCGACATGCGCGGCATCGTCGACATCCAGCTGGCGCGGCTGCAAAAGCTCCTCGACGACCGCAAGATCGTGCTCGACATCGACGCCAAGGCGCGCGACTGGCTGGCCGAGACCGGCTACGACCCGGTCTATGGCGCGCGGCCGTTGAAGCGGATAATCCAGCGCACGCTGCAAAACCCGCTGGCGGAGCAGGTGCTCGCCGGCAGATCGCCGACGGCGACACGGTGCATGTCACGACCGAAGCCGGCGGCCTCTCCATCGCCGGCCAGGTCGCGCAAGCGGCGGAGTGATTCAGATAACAGATGCTAGGGATCAGGTATCAGAAGTTTCTGTCGTCTAATACCTGACATCTGTCATCCGTCAGGTACGCCGGCTTTGCGCATACCGTCAAAGGCGCGCTCGGTTTGCTTCCAGACGACCGGGTTGTCGCCCTGCGCCCGCATCAGCATGGCGCGCAAGCGGGCGATGGTGAATTCCGGCTGGATCGCGAGGCCGGCCTTGGCGGCGGCGCGGGCTTCGTCTTCCCGGCCAAGATGGGCCAAAGCGGCGGCGAGATAGAAATGCGAGTCGGACATATACCGGAACGTTTCGACCGACCGGCGCAGCCGGCGAACGGCCTCTTCGTCGCGTTTGAGATAGGTCGTGGCGACGCCGGCAACGAACATCCAGTGCCACGCGACCGTGTCGCGCGGACTGAGGCGCAGCGCTTCGAGAATATGGGGCTCGGTCTCCTCGGCGCGTCCGTCGTTCAGTTTGGCGAAGCCGATCAGCGCGTGGGCGGCGGCCATGTTCCGATCGAGTGCCAGCGCTTGTTCCGCCTCGGCGATGGCTTGCGTGGAACGGTTGGTCATGAGGTAGATATTGCCTAGCGCGTAATGGGCATTGGCATGGCTCGACGCCAGCGACAGCGCGTTCAAGGCCGCCTGCTCCCCCGCGGCCAGGCGGGCGGGGCTATCGTCGACCAACAAAACGGCGGCGAACAACATGTTTGCGATCGCCAGGCCCGCCAGCGCGACATTTGCGGCATCGAGCGCCAAGCCGTTCGAAAAAGCCGTGCGCCGCCGCAGGCCTTCCGTTAGCGCTATAGAGCGGGGCCATGCCTTGGAAGTAGAGGTCCATGAATCGGGGTTGGTCGACTTTTCCGCGCGGCGCGCCTCCGCCGCCAGCAAGGCGGTGTCCAATTGACGGGCGAGGCGGGCGACGATCTCGTCCTGCATATCGAACAGATCGGCGACCGGCTTGTCGAAGCGCTCGGCCCAGAGATGCGCGCCCGATTCCGCGTTGATGAGCTGGACGTTCACGCGCAGCCGGTTGCCGCCGCGCTGCACCGAGCCCTCGAGAACATAACGGACGCCGAGCTCGCGGCCGATCTGCTTCACATCGACCGGCTTGCCTTTGTAGGTGAAAGCGGTGTTTCGCGCGATCACGAACGAACCCGAAATGCGCGATAAGTCCGTGGTCAGCGATTCCGTCACGCCATCGACGAAATAATCCTGTTCCGGGTCGCCGCCGATATTGGCGAACGGCAGAACGACGATCGAGAGGCGCGGCGGCCCATCTTCCCCTCTGCGTTGCGGAGAGGGAGGGGCCCGCGCCAACGGCGCGGGAGGGTGAGGTGGTCACAGGCGCTCTGGAATCCCCCACCTCACCTAACCTCTCCGCCCCCAAGGGCGGAGAGGGACTCATTTGTGCAGGGGCAATCGCAAACACCCGTACCGGCCGCGCGATGTTTTTCAGGTCGCGCTCGCCGAGATCGGTGAACGCCGCATCGGTCTTGTCGCGCACGGATTCGTAGGCGAGGGCCGAAAGGCAAATCCCGCCCGGCGCGGCGATGCCTTCGAGCCGCGCCGCGATGTTGACGCCGTCGCCCATCAAGTCGCCGTCGTCTTCCTCGACGACATCGCCCAGATGAATGCCGATGCGGAACTGGATTTGCCGGTCGACCGCGACGCCTGCGTTGCGCTCGGCCATGCCGGTCTGCACCTCGACCGCGCAGCGCACGGCATCGACCACGCTGCGGAACTCGACCAGCGTGCCGTCGCCGGTGCGCTTCACCACGCGGCCATGGTGGGCCGCGATGGCGGGATCGACCAGGTCGCCGCGCAGGGCGCGCAGCCGCGCCAGGGTGCGTTCTTCCTCGGTGCCGGCGAGCCGGCTGTAGCCGACCACGTCCGCCGCCAAGATCGCCGCCAGTTTGCGCGTGCCGCTCATTCCCGCCCTCGTTCGGGCATTATGCCGTATGCACACGGATCAGGTAAGATCGGGGCGAGTAGGGAGAGCAACATGGCCGACGAAAAGAAACGCCTCGAGGGCAAGGTCGCGATCGTCACCGGCGCCGGGTCGCGCGCCGACGGCATCGGCAACGGCCGCGCCGCGTCGATTCTGATGGCGCGCAACGGCGCCAAGGTCGCGCTCGTCGACGCCAACCGCGCCAACGCCGAGGCGACGGCGCGCATGATCGGCAACGACGGCGAGAGCTTCGTTGTCGAGGCCGACGTCACCGACCAGGCGACCTGCCAACGCATCGTCGCGGACACCGTAAAGCGCTGGGGCAAGCTCGACATTCTGGTCAACAATGTCGGCATCGACGGGCCGCGCGGAAACGCCGTCGATATCGACATGGACGGCTGGGACCGCGCCATGGCGATCAACGTCAAGTCGATGGTGATGATGGCGAAATACGCCATCCCGGAAATGAAAAAAGCCGGCGGCGGCGCGATCGTCAATCTTGCCTCGGTCGCGGGCTTGCGCGGCGGCAATCCCAATATTTTCTACACGACCTCGAAGGGCGCCATCGTGCAAATGACGCGCGCGATGGCGGCGCATCACGGCCGCGACGGCATCCGCGTCAATTGCATCGCACCCGGCATGGTCTATACGCCGATGGTCTATGCCGCGGGAATGACGCCCGAGGTGCGCGACGCGCGCCGCCGTCGTTCGCTGCTCCAAACCGAGGGCACCGGCTGGGATATCGGCAACGGCGTGCTCTATCTCGTCTCGGACGAGGCGCGCTGGGTCACGGGCGTCATTCTGCCGGTCGATGCCGGCGCCACCGCGGGCGGCGGCGCCATGCCCGAGCCGCGGCCGCTGGGTTAGGTGGGGGAGGAAAAAATGCTCACGGGAAAAATCGCCTGGATTACGGGTGGCGGCAGCGGCATCGGCGAGGCCGGTGCCCTCGCGCTGGCGGAGGCCGGCGCGACCGTCATCGTCTCGGGGCGCGACGACACCAAGCTCGGCGGCGTGGTGGCGAAAATCAACGCCGGCGGCAACAAGGCCGAGGCGCTGGCGCTCGACATCACCAATCGCGCAGAGGTCGCGCGCGCCGGCGACGCGCTGATCGCGCGGCACGGCGCCATCCACATCCTGGTCAATAGCGCCGGCGTCAATCTGCCGAACCGCCGCTGGAAGAATCTGACCGGCGACGCTTTCGACCGTATCGTCGCGACCAACTTGAACGGCACGTTTTACGCGATCGAGGCGGTGCTGCCGAAAATGCGCGAACAGCGCGACGGCTGCATCGTCAATGTCGCGTCCTGGGCCGGGCGGTATCACGCCTATCTCACCGGTCCGGCCTACAACGCCTCGAAATTCGCGGTGGTCGAATTGACCATGGCGCTCAACGACGACGAGGGACCGAACGGCATCCGCGCCTGCGCGCTGTGCCCCGGCGAGGTGGCGACGCCGCTTATCGCGAAGCGCGCCGTGCCGCCGCCGCCCGAGGATGTCGCGCGCATGCTTAAGCCCGAGGATCTCGGCCGCGCCATCCGGTTCGTTGCCGAGGCGCCGCCGCATGTTGCCATCAACGAGCTGGTGATCAGTCCCGCCTATAACCGCATCATGGTCGGCGGGCCCGACATCGTCAGGAGTTAGCTTCGCCGGACGGCCTCGGGCGCCCGGCGATGGCTCATCCCGCGTCGCGGCGATGAATGGGCCGGGCCACGCAGTTTGCGGCGGCGTCGGCGCGATATCGGCGCGATCGTTGCGGCCCATTATCACGATTTCCGTCGGTCGCCTGATTTGCGCAATTCGGGCTGGACAGAGGCGATTCGCGAGCCTATATCAAGCGCCGGCCGTTCCTATGGGCGGCCTCCTGAAGAGGGTACGAATGCTTGCCGCCACCATCGCGGTGGATGCGGCATCTGTTCCGTCGCTTTAGGGGGTCAAAATACCCGCCAAATGCCGTTGACACCGGTACTAGGTGGGGCCTATAAGCCCGGCTCCCTGAAAACCGGTTAATTCTGGCGCTTGGGGCGCTCTTTGACATTGTGAGTCTTTGGAAGGGATGCGTGGACGGCGGCGCTATCGGCGCCGTATGTTTACGCATCGATTAGGAAGTCAATTCCGACGTCAATGCGAGACGTACGATGCCAGGGTTTTGCTTCTCTACCCGGAGAAGCGAAGCGAACTTGAGAGTTTGATCCTGGCTCAGAACGAACGCTGGCGGCATGCCTAACACATGCAAGTCGAACGCGTGTAGCAATACACGAGTGGCGCACGGGTGAGTAATACGTGGGAACCTGCCCTGGAGTGGGGGATAACCCGGCGAAAGCCGGGCTAATACCGCATACGACCTGAGGGTGAAAGATTTATCGCTCTTGGAGGGGCCCACGTCGGATTAGCTAGTTGGTGAGGTAACGGCTCACCAAGGCGACGATCCGTAGCTGGTCTGAGAGGATGATCAGCCACACTGGGACTGAGACACGGCCCAGACTCCTACGGGAGGCAGCAGTGGGGAATATTGGACAATGGGCGCAAGCCTGATCCAGCAATGCCGCGTGAGTGATGAAGGCCTTAGGGTTGTAAAGCTCTTTCGGCGGGGACGATGATGACGGTACCCGCAGAAGAAGCCCCGGCTAACTTCGTGCCAGCAGCCGCGGTAATACGAAGGGGGCAAGCGTTGTTCGGAATTACTGGGCGTAAAGGGCGCGTAGGCGGCTCTGATAGTCAGACGTGAAAGCCCCGGGCTTAACCTGGGAATTGCGCTTGATACTGCAGAGCTTGAGTTCGGGAGAGGAGAGTGGAATTCCCAGTGTAGAGGTGAAATTCGTAGATATTGGGAAGAACACCAGTGGCGAAGGCGGCTCTCTGGACCGATACTGACGCTGAGGCGCGAAAGCGTGGGGAGCAAACAGGATTAGATACCCTGGTAGTCCACGCCGTAAACGATGTGCGCTAGACGTTGGGGAACTTAGTTCCTCAGTGTCGCAGCTAACGCGATAAGCGCACCGCCTGGGGAGTACGGCCGCAAGGTTAAAACTCAAAGGAATTGACGGGGGCCCGCACAAGCGGTGGAGCATGTGGTTCAATTCGACGCAACGCGAAGAACCTTACCAGCTCTTGACATGGGACGTTTGGGACCGAGAGATCGGTCTCTTCAGTTCGGCTGGCGTCCACACAGGTGCTGCATGGCTGTCGTCAGCTCGTGTCGTGAGATGTTGGGTTAAGTCCCGCAACGAGCGCAACCCTCACCTTCAGTTGCCATCAGGTTATGCTGGGCACTCTGAAGGAACTGCCGGTGACAAGCCGGAGGAAGGCGGGGATGACGTCAAGTCCTCATGGCCTTTATGGGCTGGGCTACACACGTGCTACAATGGCGGTGACAGAGGGAAGCGAAGGGGCAACCCTAAGCCAATCTCAAAAAGCCGTCTCAGTTCGGATTGTTCTCTGCAACTCGAGAGCATGAAGCTGGAATCGCTAGTAATCGCGGATCAGCACGCCGCGGTGAATACGTTCCCGGGCCTTGTACACACCGCCCGTCACACCATGGGAGTTGGTTTTACCTTAAGACGGCGTGCCAACCGCAAGGAGGCAGCCGGCCACGGTAAGGTCAGCGACTGGGGTGAAGTCGTAACAAGGTAGCCGTAGGGGAACCTGCGGCTGGATCACCTCCTTTCTGGATTTCGAGGACGAAAGGCACTCACGCCGATCTTCTCGAATCATCCATCAGGCCGGTCTCAAGACTTCGGTCTCAAAACCGCGCCGCCGTCTACGCATCCCTTCCCCGATCGTTTTCAGATGACAGATGCCAGAGATCAGGTATCAGAGGGTCCGTCATCTGGCGGAACCTCCCTCTGTCATCTGATCCCTGACATCTGGCATCTGGGCTAGTAGCTCAGTTGGTTAGAGCGCGCGCTTGATAAGCGTGAGGTCGGAGGTTCAAATCCTCCCTGGCCCACCAGTCAGATGCCAGAGGACAGGATCAGGGATCAGAAAAGTCCGTCATCTGATACCTGGCATCTGTCATCTGGGGGTGTAGCTCAGTTGGGAGAGCGCCTGCTTTGCAAGCAGGAGGTCATCGGTTCGATCCCGTTCACCTCCACCAGTCTTTCGGGGTTCGCCGCGAAAATCAATTTTTCAGAACGAATCCCAAGTGATGCGCCGCACCAAATGCGATCGGGCGAAGACATGGCTTGCGCGTGAGCGATCACGCGCTTGGTTCTTTGACAAGTGAAGAGGGAGTATCTGGATCAGATGACGAAGTATCAGATGACTGAAGTCGGATGGATCGGTCGCTGATTCAGGAGAATGAACGGACGTCGTATGACGCGCCGGCGATGCGGGCGATTTGTCATCCGATACCTGGCTTCTGTCATCCGACGTCCGGAGTGTCTTCACGCGAGACGGAAATAGTCTGCGGGGCTTGTCCCTGCGGACGACGAGTTTTGCGATCAAGCGCAAATTAAGGGCATTTGGTGGATGCCTTGGCACTAAGAGGCGATGAAGGACGTGGCACGCTGCGATAAGCCCGGGGAGAGGCGAGCGCTCTTTGATCCCTGGATTTCCGAATGGGGAAACCCCCCGCGTATGCGGGATCCCAACCTGAATACATAGGGTTGTGAGGCAAACCCGGGGAACTGAAACATCTCAGTAGCCGGAGGAAAGGACATCAACCGAGACTCCGTTAGTAGTGGCGAGCGAACGCGGACCAGGCCAGTGGCCGATGACAGTACCAGAACCGTCTGGAAAGGCGGGCCGCAGCGGGTGATAGCCCCGTATGGGAAACTAAGTCATCGGTCCTCGAGTAAGGCGGGACACGTGCAATCCTGTCTGAACATGGGGGGACCACCCTCCAAGCCTAAGTACTCCTTAGTGACCGATAGTGAACAAGTACCGTGAGGGAAAGGTGAAAAGCACCCCAATGAGGGGAGTGAAATAGTTCCTGAAACCGAATGCCTACAAGCAGTCGGAGCCCGCAAGGGTGACGGCGTACCTCTTGTATAATGGGTCAGCGAGTTAGTCTCTGCAGCAAGCTTAAGCCGATAGGCGTAGGCGCAGCGAAAGCGAGTCTGAATAGGGCGATTGAGTTGCCGGGATTAGACCCGAAACCGGGTGATCTAGCCATGGGCAGGCTGAAGGTGGGGTAACACGCACTGGAGGGCCGAACCAACTACTGTTGCAAAAGTAGTGGATGACCTGTGGCTAGGGGTGAAAGGCCAATCAAACTCGGAAATAGCTGGTTCTCCGCGAAATCTATTTAGGTAGAGCGTCGATTGTTTACCGCCGGGGGTAGAGCACTGGATGGGCTAGGGGGGAGCGATCCTTACCAAACCTAACCAAACTCCGAATACCGGTGAGTATAGATCGGCAGACAGACCGCGGGTGCTAAGGTCCATGGCCGAGAGGGAAACAGCCCAGACCGCCAGCTAAGGTCCCTAAATTTGGCTAAGTGGGGAAGGATGTGGGAAGGCCAAGACAACCAGGAGGTTGGCTTAGAAGCAGCCATCCTTTAAAGAAAGCGTAATAGCTCACTGGTCTAATAGCTGTCCTGCGCCGAAAATGTATCGGGGCTAAAGCCATGTACCGAAGCTGCGGATGTGCCGCGGATGTCGTCCTCGACACGTGGTAGCGGAGCGTTCCGTATGCCAGTGAAGGTGCATCGTGAGGTGTGCTGGAGGTATCGGAAGTGAGAATGCTGACATGAGTAGCGATAAACAGAGTGAGAAACTCTGTCGCCGTAAGTCCAAGGGTTCCTGCGCAAGGTTAATCCGCGCAGGGTGAGCCGGCCCCTAAGGTGAGGGCGAAAGCCGTAGTCGATGGGAAGTGGGGTTAATATTCCCGCGCCTGCTGGAAGTGACGAAGGTCGGAAGTTATTCGCTGTTATCGGATTGAGCGGGTGGCCTAGATCTTCCAGGAAATAGCTCCAGCGACAAGACCGTACCCTAAACCGACACAGGTGGACTGGTAGAGTATACCAAGGCGCTTGAGAGAACGGTGTTGAAGGAACTCGGCAAATTTCTCCCGTAACTTCGGAATAAGGGAGACCTGTTTCGGCGCAAGCCGAGGCGGGTGGCACAGAATTGGGGGTAGCGACTGTTTACCAAAAACACAGGGCTCTGCGAAGTCGCAAGACGACGTATAGGGTCTGACGCCTGCCCGGTGCCGGAAGGTTAAGAGGAGAGGTGCAAGCTCTGAATTGAAGCCCCAGTAAACGGCGGCCGTAACTATAACGGTCCTAAGGTAGCGAAATTCCTTGTCGGGTAAGTTCCGACCTGCACGAATGGCGTAACGACTTCCCCACTGTCTCCAACACCAACTCAGCGAAATTGAATTCTCCGTGAAGATGCGGAGTACCCGCGGGTAGACGGAAAGACCCCGTGCACCTTTACTATAGCTTTGCAGTGGTATTAGGAGCGGATTGTGTAGAATAGGCGGGAGACTTTGAAGCAGGGGCGCCAGCTCTTGTGGAGTCACCGGTGAAATACCACCCTATTTGTTCCTGATATCTAACCGACCCTCGTGAAACCGGGGGCGGGACCCTGCATGGTGGGTAGTTTGACTGGGGCGGTCGCCTCCCAAAGAGTAACGGAGGCGCGCGATGGTAGGCTCAAGCTGGTCGGAAATCAGCCCTTGAGTGCAATGGCACAAGCCTGCCTGACTGCGAGACCGACAGGTCGAGCAGAGACGAAAGTCGGTCATAGTGATCCGGTGGTTCCATGTGGAAGGGCCATCGCTCAACGGATAAAAGGTACGCCGGGGATAACAGGCTGATGACGCCCAAGCGTCCATAGCGACGGCGTCGTTTGGCACCTCGATGTCGGCTCATCACATCCTGGGGCTGGAGCAGGTCCCAAGGGTATGGCTGTTCGCCATTTAAAGTGGTACGTGAGCTGGGTTCAGAACGTCGTGAGACAGTTCGGTCCCTATCTTCCGTGGGTGTTTGAGACTTGAGAGGAGCTGTCCCTAGTACGAGAGGACCGGGATGGACGCACCTCTGGTGTACCGGTTGTCGCGCCAGCGGCATCGCCGGGTAGCTAAGTGCGGACGGGATAACCGCTGAAAGCATCTAAGCGGGAAGCCCCCCTCAAAACCAGGTCTCATTGAGAGCCGTGACAGACCATCACGTTGATAGGCCGGGTGTGGAAGTGCCGCAAGGCATGCAGCTAACCGGTCCTAATAGCTCGAAAGCTTGATCCATCGCTCGTCGTCCGTAGCGACAAGTCCCGGATCGTTTGAAGACACTCGATATCATTCTCCATCTGAATTTCCGCTGGCCTGGTGGTATTGGCGAGGGGCAAGACACCCGATCCCATCCCGAACTCGGCCGTGAAAACCCTCAGCGCCGATGGTACTGCGTCCTAAGACGTGGGAGAGTAGGTCGCCGCCAGGCCTGCCGAAATTCAGATGACAGGAATCGAATGTCAGGAATCAGAAATGAACCTGATATTTTCGTCCCCATACTCCTTCTTCTGTTGTCTCTGATACCTGATACCTGACATCTGGTATCTGATCCCTGGTATCGCGGGGTGGAGCAGCCCGGTAGCTCGTCAGGCTCATAACCTGAAGGTCATAGGTTCAAATCCTATCCCCGCAACCACCTTAAGATAATAAATTCAAGGCGTTAGGCGAAAGCCCAACGCCTTTTTCTTTCCCAAAATCGCCTAAAATCATCTAACGCACTCTTAACACAGTTTGACGAATCAGCAAAAACCTGATAGTCTAAGGTATAAGGGTTCAAAAATAACGTGGAGGCTTGATGTCCAGCCACGAGCTTTTAGGCGGAATGCTTCAACTTTACCGGCGGGACAACAGCCGATTTTGGCAATGCTCCGCATCCGTCGGCGGCAAACAACGCCGCTCCAGCACCAAGCAGGAAGACTTCACGCTCGCCAAGCAGATAGCCGAGGACTGGTTCCTTGAGCTTCGCGGCAAGGATCGCGCCGGCATCCTCAAATCGGAAAAGACCTTCTCGCAAGCAGCCGACCAGTTTCTCAAGGAATACGAAATCATCACCGAGGGCCAACGAAGCCCGCGCTGGGTTGAGGGCCATGGCATCCGCATGCGCCTGCACCTTCTGCCCTTCTTCGGCACCCTCGGCGTTTCCGAGGTGACGGCGGGGAAAGTGCAGGAATACCGGGTTCACCGGATGACCTCCCAGCTCGAACTTACTCCCGAATCAAAAAGCAAGCGCAAGCCGACGGGCAAGGCACCGGCGCGCAGCACCATTCACGACGAGATCGTGACGCTGCGGCAGGTGCTCAAGACCGCCATCCGTCACGCCTGGCTTGATCACCTGCCCGATCTCTCACCGCCCTACAAGACCCAGGGCAAGGTTGTGCATCGCCCCTGGTTCAGCCCGGAAGAATACAAACAACTTTACGAAGCGACGCGGGCCTATGCGAAAGAGCCGTTCCACAAACATTATCGGTGGAACGCCGAGCAGGTTCACGACTTCGTGCTGCTCATGGCGAATACCGGCCTTCGGCCCGACGAGGCCCGCAATCTGCAACACCGTGACGTGAAGATCGTCGAAGACGAAGCGACCGGTGATCGGATTCTCGAAATCGACGTGCGCGGCAAGCGCGGCGTCGGTTTCTGCAAGAGCATGCCGAGCGCCGTGCGGCCTTATGAGCGGTTACTTGCCCGCCCGTTGCCAGGGCCCGCTCAAGGCAAGCGTGCGCGTCGTCGCAGGGGCGAGCAGAGCGACGATCCGCCGTCCGCTGAGATCAAATTGCCGCAACCGACCGATCACGTCTTTCCCGGAAACCATATCAAGCTCTTCAACGGCGTTCTCGACCGGATCAAACTCAAGCTCGATCGCGACGGCAACCGGCGCACCGCTTACAGCCTCCGTCATACGTATATTTGCATGCGCCTCATGGAAGGCGCGGACATCTATCAGATTGCAAAAAACTGCCGCACCAGCGTCGAGATGATCGAGAAATTTTACGCGGCTCATATCAAAAACACTCTCAATGCCGCTGCAATCAATGTTCTTCGTCCCAAGCCCGCGCCCCGCAAGGAAAAGAAGGCGCGGCCAGAAGTTCTTTCCGACGACGATTAGGAATCCCCTCAGACGGCGGGTTTCGTTCTCACGAGTGACATGCTTGCAGTTTCACGAGCCGTTCAGCGGCTCGCTTGGCGCGCCCCTTGCGGGCAGCGCCTCACGGGGCTTGGCCCCTTTCCCGGCCGAAGGGCCATCTTCGTTGTAAGCACGTCCACCGAACAGCAACTGGCGCACCCACACCTCTACCTGTCCGCAGACCAGAAGCGCTCCTTTCGCTCATGTGCCGACAGCACCTGGCGTTCGTTCCCATGTTTCTCAAGCAAGACCGCTAATGGCGCTTCCTTCCGTGACCGCACGGTGTTGCGTTGATGCGTGCCGGATACCGCAGCGTTATTGGCAACGATCAGGAATGGCGTTTCGCCCGCGCGGGCTTTGGCAACCGCAATCGGGTTTTTGAAAAGCCTTCTTTCGCCGCACGCGTTCTTCACGGCGATGATGGCGTTCCCCTGTTTTGCGGGCCGCGCTTTTCGGCGTTGTCAGCAATCCATCTCCTTCAAATATTTGCATCCACCCTTCGTGCATGTTTGTGCCCCTGCCATACGCGGACGCTTCCCGCGTCAACAGGAAGCCTCGGTTCCCCCTGAAGGTTTCCCCCAATTTTCCTGTGTGACGCTGCATCCGCTGCTGGCTGATCGGAGGCATCGCCCGAAAGGGTAATGCAAACGAAGGAGATACGAAAATGACAACGACCATTGAAAACCAGACGACCAAAACCAAACAGATTCCCGACTTCTACATCTTCGAGAACGCGGCCAAGGGCGAAAAAGGCGGCAAACCCGCTGGTGCGGCCTTCGCCCACAAGGCGGGCAAGGGTTACACCCTCCTGATCGCCGGCAAACGCTACGCGGCATTTCCGCCGAAAGCAAAAACCGCTGTGCAACCCCAGACACCGGAAGGGAAGGGCGCGTAAGCGCCTTTCCTTCTTCCAGAAAGGAGAAACATCATGACCGACATTATAAATGTACCGCTCAACAAGCTGACCGTCTGGACCGGCAACGTCCGGAAAGTGCAGAACAAGGACGGCATCAACGCTCTGGCTGCCAGCATCAAGGCCCACGGCCTTCAGCAGAACCTCGTCGTCCGCAAGGACGGCAAGAAGTTCGCCGTCGTGGCCGGCGGCAGGCGTCTGAAAGCCTTGCAACAGCTCGCAAAGGCCGGTGACATACCGGCGGCATTCGCAGTGCCCTGCCGTATTGCCGAGTCCGGCAACGAAACGGAACTCAGTCTCGCCGAGAACGTCATGCGGGAAGACATGCACCCCGCCGACCAGTTCGAGGCGTTCCGCTCTTTGACCGACGACGGAATGCCCGCAGCGGATATCGCCGCCCGTTTCGGATGCAGCGAGGCGCATGTGCAGAAGCTGCTGAAACTCGCCCGTGTCAGCCCTGCGATCATCAAGGCGTATCGGCGGGCCGACCTGACGCTGGAATGCGTCATGGCCTTTACCGTGACCGATGACCATCAAGCGCAAGAGAAGGTGCTGGTGGATTTCGATGCCGGGCATAACGACGCCCGCGACATCCGCCTCGCCCTGACGGAGAACGACATTGCCGCGACCGACAAGCGCGTGAAATTCGTCACGCTGAAGCACTACGAGAAAGCCGGAGGCAAGCTCAAGCGCGATCTGTTCAGCGATGACGACAACGGCGTCTACATCGAGGATGCCGCCTTGCTCGATGCGCTCGTCACTGAGGCACTAGCGAAGAAAGCCAAGCCCGTCCGCGCCGAAGGCTGGAAATGGGTCGAGGTCACCCATGACTTCGGATACCAGCAAAGCGCCGGGTATAGACACATCTATCCCGCGCCCGTTCCCCTGACCGACGCCGAGCAGCAACAGCTCGACATCCTGCAAGCGGAACACGCCGTCCTGAACGACGCGTGGAACGCGTCCGACGAGCAGGAAGCGCCGGAACGCCTTGACGCGCTGGACAAGCTCATCGCCGCGATCGAAGACCGCGACGGCGTCTGGACGCCGGAACAGCTTGCGATGGCCGGTGCCGTGGTATCCCTCGATCACGGCGGCACGGTGAAAATCGAGCGTGGCCTTGTGAATCCCGAGGATATGCCGAAGCTGACCAAACAGCCGAAACACGCCAATGCCGGGGATACACCCGGCGCAGGATCGGCGGACGAACAACCCGCCGGACTGTCAGCCGCGCTGATCGAGAGCCTGACCGCTCATAAGTCGGCGGCTCTTGCGGCAACGGTGCTGGATAGGCCGGACAAGGCTCTTGCCATGATCGTACATGCGCTGGCGCAGGATATTTTCATCCACTGCCACAACACCGTTCTGGAACTTTCCGGTGGAACGCAGTCGCTGAAGCTTGTCGAAGGTTCGACCGCCTTCCAGCGTCTCGAACAAGGCCGCGAAGCCTGGGGACAACGTATCCCCGGTACGCATGACGGTCTCTGGCAGTGGTGCCTCGAACAGGATCAATCCGTCCTGCTCGACCTGCTCGCGTTCTGCACTGCCTGCATGGTCAATGCCGTGCAGCGCAAAGCGGATCGTCCCGGCTGCCCGCGACTGGAACATGCCCGCAATCTCTCCCTGTCGGTCAATCTCGACATGAAGGCATGGTTCAGCCCGACCGCTGAAAACTATTTCAGCCGCGTCAGCAAACCGCAAATCCTCGACGCCCTAACTGCCGCGCGAAACCAGCCGGCGGCTCCCGCGTGGGCAAATCTCAAGAAGGCTGAACTGGCCGCACTCGCGGAGCGCGAAATCTCCGGTACGGGCTGGCTGCCGGATATTCTCCGGTAATCCCGGATAGCCGCAAGGTAATCCATGACGCCGGTCGTTCATGCGACCGGCGTTTCCTTTTTTATTTATCTTTGAACGTCCCCTTCAGCATCGCACGGGTCCTTTTGTCACGCGCGGGCGCTTTCTGGCGTCAACAAGAAAACAGGCCCCGGACTGCGTTCCGGGGTTGTGGCTTAAGGCAATGCTCCGATGACATCGCATTGCCTCCCCCAATTTTCTTGTGTGACACCGCGCCCTTGCGCGTGAAGCGGGGGACTTAATCCCCGAAGGGGACGTTCAAACAAAAAAGGAAACGCCTATGAAACGCACGACCGAAATACACCGCATGGATTGGAACGGCCATCTCCTCGAAATCACCTACGAGCCGAACTGGCTTCCGGCCAGTATCGCCGGCGAAGATTTCGCGCACATCCAGGTGCGGAGCCTCTATCCGACCGATGCGCCGCTTCCCATCGCGCCCAACGGCTTTTATGCGCACGCGCTTCCACTCTCGATCGTTGCCGCCGCCGGCGGCCCCGTCAAATACATCGACGTGATGCTTGAGGCTGAAACCGAACCGACGGCGTAGGCGCTCTTGCTCCACCACGCCGAAACCCCGACCGGCGATTGCCGGTCGGGGCTTTGATGTGAGCTGGTAACTCAGAACCTCGGTGCTGGTCTGCGGCGCTTTATTTCGATCAACCGCGCGCAGTTGATGAGCGAGGCGACCATGTTTGCCCGTTCGATGCTGCAAGGCTCTGTCTCTGCCAGCGCCTGTGAAATCGCCGTATAGAGGACGATCAGTTGGGGCAAGGTCTTGTAAGCAAGTTCCGATGTGTTGATGAGTCTCATGGTATCTCTCCTTTTCTTCTGCCCGCGACGATCGCGGACTTCATGCAGCCGTGGAGAGCGACGGCCGCCTGGCGCTGCATCCGCTTGGACCGCAACGGAGAGAAGGAGCCTGACAAGGCTTGGCAGAGCTGAAAGGCGCGCCGGTGCTAACGCTGCACCATCGAAGTCCGGGATCGGGGCTTCCAGAAAAGGGGGGAGAACATGACTCCCCGACATTCAGGCGTTTTGCCAAACCACTGTCCGATGTACAATCTTGTGTTGATTTCGCTAGCTGGCAGAGGGCCTCAGATCGATAGGTCCTGATCGCCGTCCTCACTCATCGAGAGAGACAGACGCACGGTTCACGCCTATAAATAGCAGCGCCGGGGAGGCGACAACCGCTCATCCTGTCCCGTTTTCCGACACCCGCCAACGGGAGCCAGCGGCACGGACTTATGAGGCCACGCCGCCATGCGCACCTGGGTTCTCTTGATTGCCCTCGGCATCGCACTCCTCAACGCGTCGCCCGCGAGGGCCGATGTCCCTCAACAGATCATCGAACAGACTGCGGACCTCCGGGTACAGGAGGTGGAACTCAGGCACCTGACAGCTATTGGCAAGCTCACCGGTCAGGACGCCTTCGCAAAGAAGCAGACGATTGAAGCGCAGGTCAAAACGCTCTGGCTCCCATACCGCGCATTGTCGCCCGACGAGGACGCGCGCGCAGAAAGGGCGATCGACAGGATCGTAAAGGACAAGCTCGCGCTCCTGGACCCGCAGTGGACTCAGGAGGACGCCGCTTTCAAGGCAGCCCGCAAGCAGCGCAACAAGCAGCTCTACGCCGAGAGCGAGGACGATGCGCGGCGCGCGGCGGAATTGCAGCGCGAGCGCGGCGTGCTGCAAAAGGAACTGGCCGCCGGCACGCTCACGCGCGACGCCTTCACTGCCAAAGACAAACAGGCGTCCGACGCCATCGCCGCGTTTCGCAAGAAATACGACGCCGAGGGTGCGGAATGGTCAACCTGGTTTGACCAGCGTTACCGCGTCTTGCTTGAAGCCGCGCTCAAGAATCCGGACACGCGGCTGCCTCAGCCGGGCGTGCCGGCCGCGCCGCCGGGCCCGACAACGGCGCAAGCCGAAGTCCCTCAGCAGACAATCAACCAGATCGCGGACCTCAGGGTGCAGGCGATTGAACTCAAGCACCTGACGGCTATCGGCAAGCTCACCGGCCAGGACGCCTTCGCGAAGAAGCAGGCGATTGAGGCACAGATTAAGACCATCGTGAGTTCCTACCGCGCATTGTCGTCCGACGAAGACGCGCGCGTACAAAGGGCGATCGACAGGCTTGTGACGGACAAGCTCGCGCTCTTGAGCCCGCAGTGGGATCAGGAGGAAGCCGCTTTCAAGACGGCCAAGGATCAGCACAACGCACAGCTTTCCGCTGAAATGGACGACGACGCGCGCGCAGCGGCGGAACTACAGCGCCAGCGCGTCGTGCTGCAAAAGGAACTCGCCGCCGGCACGCTCGCGCGCGATGCCTTCGATACGAAAGACAAACAGGCCTCCGACGCTCTCGCCGCGTTTCGCAAGAAATACGACGACGCGGGCGGGGAATGGTCGCACTTGTTCGACCAGCGCTACCGCGTCTTGCTGCAAGCCGCGCTCAAGAATTCGGACACGCCGCTGCCGCAGCCGAGCGTGACGGCTGAGACACCGGGTCCGGCAACGGCGCCGCCTGACTTTGCGGCCGATGTGCAGATCGCCGCCGACCTCGCCGTGAAACGCCAGGAGAACCAGTACAAATTCGAAAAGAAGCAGATCAACCAGAGCCTCATGGCCACGACCGACCCGGTGATCGATCTCGATCTCGCGCGGTTGAAGGCCCGCTACGACGCGCTTGTGCCGAAGCGCGGCGCGGAATTTGTAACGGCCTATCTGCAAGCGGCAGCGCCCCGTATTCAGGCTCTTAACGCGCAGTATTACCCCGAGAGATACCGCCCAGCGGCCGTTTCAGTGCCCGCCGTTCGCCAGAATGCCGCAACGCCTCTGAGTGCTGTCCCAATCAAGGAGGCCGCGTCATGGGGGACTATGTTTCGCGCGCTGGCATACCTTGGCGCCGGGATTGGTTTCCTGGTCTTCGGAATATGGTGGTGGCTGGGCGGGGTTACAAAATTCACAAAAGGACTGTCTCCCGAAATACATCGATTCAGGCATGCCATCGCCGCTCTGATAATGCTGGCATTGGTGTTTTACCTCGTCGGTGCGATTGCTGGAGCGGTTATCGGCGCGATTAGCCTTGGAATATGGTGGCTACGGGGGGCAAAGAAGAGGAAGGAAAAAAAGGAATGGCAGCTCTACAAAGCCAGCAACGAAATGGCGATGAACAAACTTGGAAGCACAACGGAAGAAAAAGAACTCAATATCGATTCAATGTTTGATAAACGAGACAGCACCTTATCAGTTTACATGCACGACCTGAAAAAGGTCCCCGCCGAGTATCTTCGGCCAATAGCTGGTATGTCGCCTAAGGAGCGTGAGGCACTACGCGCAAATTACCATCTCTATAACTTCGGCATGGTGTCGGACTGGGATTTTTATTTTGATCGCATGGGTATTATCTGTGGCGATGGGAAGGCTCTAGCCAATGGCGCACTTAAGGGGCGCATCGATCTGAAAACGTACCCTCGGTCTGTGGAAACGGCCGTCAATTCCATTCTTGGCACCTTGACGGACTGCGTTAAAAAATATCCCGATCATCCGGCTTTACGAAAGCTGTCGTCGCGTTTGCATGGCGACGGCGGCGACCTCGTGCCGGGAGCGCCGCTGAAATCGGGCGCAAAAGGCGAGCCGGTCGAAGCAGGTCTCGTTCTCGGCCTCGACGAGAAAGCGCCCGACAGATGGTGGTACTACGACGGTGAAGGTTCCCTCATCACCGTTGCGCCGCCGGGATCGGGCAAGACCCAATGCCAAGTGTTTCCGAATTTGCTCATGTGGAAAGGCGCGGCCGTCGTCCTCGACGTGAAGGGCGAAATCTACGAACAGACGAGCAAGTGGCGTCGCGAAAACGTCGGCCCTGTCTACAAGTTCAGCCCTTTAGACCCGGCGACGAGCCATGGTTTTAATCCGCTAACGGAGGTGCGCGCCGATCCCGATTATCTCTGGGAGGACGCGCGCTTTCTCGCCGACATGATGATCGTGCCGAGCGGCGCGAAGGATCCGTTTTGGGAAACCCGCGCCCGCGATGTACTGACAGCCGCGATCGCGCGCGTCTGCCTTGAGGAAGATGTCGCCAAGCGATCCATGGGGGATGTTCTCGATATTCTTCACGGCGTCGGCTGGGAGAAATTCGTTGCCTACCTGGAAGCGCGTGTCGATTTTCATTCAATGACGCGCGCCGGACATTCCCTCGCGAACATGGAGCCGAAGACGCGGGACGGCGTCCTGCAATCGGCGCTATCCAGCATGAGCGCCTGGGACGGCGAGCGCATCGCGCGCGCCACACGCAAATCCGATTGGAGCCCGCTCGATCTTCGCGGGGACAAGAATCCGACGATCTACATCTGTCTGAAACCCAACGAGGTGGACAGCTATATCTCCGTTTTGCGCGTATTCATCGCGCAGCACATTCGCACACTGACTTCGACAAAGGTTTCCGCGCATGGCGTTCATCCCATCCTTTTCATTTTGGATGAGCTTCCGCGTCTGAAGCATATGCCGCCCGTGGAAGAGGCGCTGGAAATCGGCCGCCAGTACGGCATCAAACTTTGGCTGTTCGCCCAGAGCCTCGGGCAGCTCGCCAACGCCTATCCCAATGCCGAAGGCATGATCGGCGGCTGCGCCATCAGGATGTTCATGAATCCGAGTCTTCACGACGAAACCGCAAAGAAGGTTTCCGACGACATCGGATCCCAGGACAGCGTCATTGACGGCACACGCGTCACGATCGTTGAGCCCAACGTGCTGGCGGGTCCCGACTACAAGGATTTGGTGATCGTCATGGCCGCGAATGCCAAGGCGGCGCGGCTGAAAAAATACTTTGCTTATGCGGATGAGGGATTGAAGGCGAGGATGATGGAAGGAGTCTGAAGTCAATGGCGGAGCCAAGAGACCCGGAGGACGACGGCCGCGCAGGCAACAAACCGGAATGGGAGAAGGCGAAAGAAGCCGAGCTGAAGCGTCAGGCGATCGAGCGCGAGAACAAGGTAACAGCCCAGCAGCAGGCGCTCGCGGATATGATCAAAGACGCGCAGAAGGCGGGGAAGCCGGCGACGGAGATAGAGGAGAAGCGCAAAACGTGGGAGGAGCTTCACCAGCGACAGCGGGAAACGCTGGCGCAGGAGCAGCAAGATCGGCTTGATAGGCAGGAGTTGCTGTACAGAGGCCCGCCGTCGCAGCGCGTAAGATAGATCGTTCTCAGCTCGCTTAGTTACCAGACAATGCTCAGATCGAGTTAAACAGTCGAGTGTTGCATGATACCCTGGGTCTAAACGTGGCGTGGCGATTTGGGGGTGCTTGAATGCGATCAATTTTCGTCCGGTATAAGGGGGCGGCCGACTGTCAGCTTGATGCAGTCGCGAACGCTGTGGGTATGCATCTCAACTTTCTTTGGGCAGGAGGCGGGGACGTACCGTTAGGCGAAATTGCAAGAGTAACAGTTGATGACGCTAACAAAACCATTGTGCCTCAAGTAATAGACGACGCTTTCCAAGATTTTGTTAAAGTTGACCCTGGAGTCGCGAATATTGTTCGTGCGCAGATAATGCACCTTGGAGTCCTTTCTACTCTGTGCGCTGACGCGTTTGAGCAAATAAAGGACAGAATATATATTGTAAATGAACAAGGTGTAATTAGGGAAAATGAACGAATCATTGACATACCAGAAATAATGAAGCGTACTGCTGATTATGAACATTTATTGAGCCTAAGTCCTGGAGGTTATGTGTTTCAGAAGAGAATCGAAAACGTGCTAAAGCGGTCTGTGCGGCCGGCGCTTGACAACTTGGCTCTTTCTCAGGCCCAGACAATGTCTCTCGTCCGCAAAGGTTTTGAGGAAGCTGCCAAAGAATTTGCCAGACGTTTTGAGGAAGCTACCGAAGACCGAGAAACGTTGAAGCAACTGATAACTGGCAGGCTTACGCCAAAATCCTAGGCCGAGAGACCCACTATGAGCGCCGGACCAACGCTTCCCGAAGGTTTTGTCTCGATCCACGATGAACAACTCGACAATCGTTTGTCCGTACGGCTGCAAACGGGAAAGCTTTATTGGGATGGCGACGAAATCGTCCTAAGGACTACTCTTAATTTTGGTCGGATCGGTTGGTGGTGGAAAGCTCGCTGGGTTTCTTGGATCGTTTCTTCTCGCAATTGGTGGTTTGGGTGCGGCGGTGTCTGGTGGAGTAGACTGTTATCGCGCGTTTTACCCCGAAAAGGCTCAGCCCATTCATGACCGTAGCGACGCTGGGCGACCGCGCGACATATCTCAGGCATCGCCCGCAAAGGGCGGCCAAGATGTCGGCGAAAAGAGTGTGCCAGGATTGAAGTAAAGTCCTCGTCCTGTTCTCGTGGAGTGAGCCGCTGGTCGTAGTGGCGTGAAGCGTTGGGGCGAACCCGCGCGTAGCGCGGACTGGGCTCTATTCGGCTTCGTGAAGCCTCACCGAGCCGGCGATAGAGAGCGCCGTCTCGGCCTTACGGTAACGATCCCTTTCGCAAGAGATGATGTTGCAACGCGTTGAAGTTATGCAGCGCCGCTAAGGGGACTTCCCCTCGCGTCGGGCAAGGGTGAAGCCGCGCCGTCAAACCGGGTATCCCCAACCTTCCTCCCCCAAGAAAGAAAATGGGGTCGTGCAGGCCGGGTGATCCCCCTCCCGGTCCGCCGCCCTTGCCCTTTGCTACCCCGATCTCGCCGATGGGCAGACGTGCATGTGCAGCAGCACAGCACTTGGAAGCCTGAAGGGAGATCAGATCATGACGAACGCTGTCCGCGCCGATGTTTATCAGCGGATCACAGACCGCATTGTCGCCGACCTTGAAACCGGAGTCCGCCCATGGCTAAGGCCGTGGAATGCCGAACACGCCGCCGGAAGGATCACCCGCCCCTTGCGGGCAAACGGAATCCCTATCGCGGAATCAACGTCGTGCGCTTTGGAGGGAAGCGCGGCGAAGGGATTCGCCGCGCCGATCTGGATGACCTACAAGCAGGCGAACGAGCGGGCGGGCAGGTCCGCAAGGGCGAGCACGGCAGCCTTGTCGTTTATGCCGACACCATCACCCGCACCGAAACCGACGACGCCACCGGCGACCGAAACCGAAAACGAAATCCCTTTTATCAAGGGATACACGGTTTTCAATGTAGACCAGATCGACGGTTTGCCCGCGCAGTATTGCGCGAAGGCCGCTCCCGTTCTCGATCCCGTGCAGCGCATCGCCGGAGCCGAAGCATTTCTTTGCCGCGACGGGCGCAAATATCCGCCACGGCGGCGACGCAAGCTTATCTACAGCATGACGCACGATCACGTGCAGATGCCGCCTTTCGAGACGTTCCGCGATGCCGAGAGCTATTACGCGACGCTGGCGCATGAGGCCACCCACTGGACGCGCCACCCCTCCCGCCTCGACCGCGACTTCGGACGCAAGCGTTTTGGCGATGAAGGCTACGCCGTGGAAGAGCTAGTCGCCGAGCTTGGTGCCGCTTTCTTATGCGCCGATCTTGGACTGACCCCCGAGCCTCGTGCGGATCACGCCGCCTATATCGCGTCATGGCTCAAAGTGCTGAAGGATGACAGGCGGGCGATATTCACCGCCGCATCCCACGCGCAGCGTGCGGCCGATTATCTGAACCAGCTTCAACTTGTTCAGGCAGAGGCGGCGGCCGCGTAAGCGGCCGCGCTTGCCCCGATGTCTCACCCCACCACCATCGAAATCGACGGCCGCCGCTATCTGTGGCGCGAAATCCTGGAACGCCGCCGCCGGCAGATCGCGGCGTATGACGCCGCGCAGGGTCGGCAGCCCGTCCTCTTTGACCTCAAGGACGACAGGCGTCCGGCCACGCAGCGCACGGCGGGCGGGCGGTATGCCGAGCCGACGCTCTTCGCTGCGCTTGACCGCCCGTCCGCTCGCTAGTTCATCCCGATCTTGATCGCGACCAGGCCATTGAACGCGATTGGCTTGCGGCGTTCGTCCAACCGCACCGAGATAAGCTCAAACGTCAGATAGGCGCGGCCTATCGAGGGGCCGCAGCGGCGGCACCAGCATTTGATCGCGACGCCGGCAAGAGATTCGGAATGAGGGCGCCGAGTCAGATTTACGCGTGTCTTGCCGCGCCGACAGTGCGCGCACGCGACCCCGAGAAAATTCCAGCCTTCCTTTAGAGCCTCGCCGACCGTCTGCGGCGCGTCATCGTGCCTGCCCATTCATTGCCAGCCATCGGGCTTGGTCGGCCTCTAGCTCATCAACGATGCGATGGAACGCGGAAACCACGAAGTCCGGAGCCTCGCCGAAATAGAAATTGAAATCACGTGGCCCGTGGTCGCCCTGGTACTCGATCAGATGCTCGTACATCTCGCCGATGGTCATATCGACGCCGGGATCGATCCATCGCTCGAACGGATCGTCGGGCGCGCCCGGCATGGTACCGCCGACGCCATAGGCCCGCGCATCGAGCACCCGGAACCGCAACCGATACCGGCCGGGTCCGCTCGCCGTGATTTCGAGATCGTAGCAGTTAGCGGCTGCGAGCCGTTCATCGTCGGTCAAAATCCGCATGGTTTGGGCCTCCGCTTTTTTGCTTGATGCGGCCCGTCATAGCATGAGAACGAACAGAGAACAATAATTACCCGCCCGCAGCCCCTGTCAGGCCACGACTTGCGGCCTTCCCCCTCTCAGCCGAGCGGGCCGGGCATATGCCATCCCGGCTTGGCGGGGCGGATTTCGCTCACGCGCGACACGGCATTGAAGGACGACCGGAGAGAACAATTCTCATCCGTGTCAGTGGCCACGGGCGGGACGGGATTAGGGTCGCCGAGGGACTGGCTGGCGACGATAGCCCGGGCGCTTTCGTCGCTCCACGCCAGGCGCTCGGGATTGCCCCTGACGATCGTCCGCAGCCGCCGCCGCGTCTCTGTTCCCGTCGGCGGGCAGCAGCACGTCCGAGAGCTGCCAGCTTGTCTTGACGCGACAAGACCTCGCTCTGCCGCACCAGCAGATGGACCCACCCGTCCGCGTCGGCCTCGCGCAACACTTCGGCCGTCACCAGACGGTCGCCGACGCGCGCCGGTTGCCCGCGCCGCCGATTCTTGAATACCGGCTCTTTCCACCGGATCACATCCGCCTCAATGAACCCGTCCCCCACGGGAATCCAAACCGCCATCACACCCCCGCTTTTCCTTGCTTCCACACCTTATTCCCAATTATCCCATGGGCTTGGTGCGGTTTCCGTTAATCTGGAAATCTCACGCCTGGGAAATTTCCTTAATCCAACCTTAAGGAAATCCGTGATATTCTGATATCAGGGTGTGCAAGCCATGCGCGGTCACACCGCGCAGCTTGGCAAGGGGATTTTTCCATCCCCGTTGCATCCCCAGGACCAGGGCGTTCCGCCCGTGGACCCTGACCAAAAGGAGCCTTCTTGCTCCCTTGGAACCCATGACCGCTGATTCGCCCAGCGGCCTCGACCAAAGGGCCTTTTTGCCCCTTGGAACCGACGGGGGATATACCCCCGAGACCCCCGGCGCGGCGGGTCCTTATCCCTGAGCCGCGCGTCCGCTGTTTCGGCAGCGGCGCTTCCGACCGAGGGGCATTCGTGCCCCTTGGAACCCGAGCGGCCATGAGCCGCTCAGCCGGGGTTTCGACCCCCGGCGACGACCAAAGGGCCAGCACGTGGCTCCCGTAAGGTCGCATGTCGCCCCTTGGAACCCGCGTGCCAGCGGCACGCAAGAAGGGGGTATGGCGAGCGGCAGCGACAAACGTCAGCGGGGCGAAACCGTCACCGTCCGTCTCACCAAAGACGAACGCGATGCCCTCGACGCTCTCGCCTCGCGCAGCGGTCTCGCCTCCGGCGCTTTTATGCGCGCCGCCGCCTTCGGCAATGCCGGCCCCCGCGCCCAGCGCCGCCCGCCCGCCGATCACAAAGCCCTGCGTCAATTGCTCGGGGAATGCGGGCGCGTCGGCAACAATCTGAACCAGATCGCGCGGAACCTGAATGCCGGCGGACCGGCTCAATATACCCGAGCTCAAGGCCGCGCTCGCCGCCTATCACGATATCCGCGCCGCCATCTTGCGCGCCCTGACGATGGACACGATCGGGGAGAACGCACCCCGAGAGGCGGCCCCCGATGATCATTAAGGGCAAGAGCCGCGGCGGTCCTGTCCAGCTTGCGCGGCACCTGCTCCGCACCGACACGAACGAGACCGTCAAAATCGTTCAGCTCGAACTCGCCCACCGGCAGCCTCAGGGAGGCCATGCGGGACTGGCAACTGATCGCGGCAGGCACGCGGGGCAGCAAGGGCCTCTATCACGCGAATATCTCTCCGGACGCCCGCTATGCGATGACGCCCGAGCAATGGCAGCGCGCCGTCGATGTCCTCGAAAAAGAGCTTGGCTTCGACGGCCAGCCCCGCGCCGTGGTGGTGCATGAGAAACACGGCCGCCAGCACATTCACGTCGTCTGGCAGCGCACCGACATCGACACCATGACGCTGGTTTCCGACAGCTTCAATTATATCGCCCACGAGAGGGCGAGCATGGCGCTCGAAAAGGAGTTCGGGCACGAGCACGTCCCCGGCAAGCACGCCAAGCGGGACCGCGAGAAGCAACCAGAATTTCCCAGGCCGAGATCACCCACGCCGAATGGCAGCAGGCCGAACGCGCCGGAGCCGATCCGCACGCGTTCAAAGATGCGATCACCGCCTTATATACGCACAGCGACAACGGGCAGGCGTTTCCAGGCCGCGCTTGAGGCAGCACGGCCTCGTGCTCGCCAAAGGCGACCGGCGCGATTACGTCCTCGTGGACGCGCGACGGCCAAATCTACAGCCTGGCGCGGCAGATCAAAGGCGTCACCGCCAAGGATCTGCGCGCCTTCATGGCCGACGTTGACCGGGAAGCCATCCCGAGTGTCGAGCAAGCCAAGGCGTTGCAAGAGCAGCGCGAACAGAGTCGCCGAAACGGCACCTGTGGAAAGTCCTGACGCTGCTCAGCCGCCGGCCGACCCCACCATGGAAGAAATCGCCGCCCGTCAACAGGCGCTACGAGAGCGCCATGCGGAAGAAGGACCGCGAGCTACGCCTCAGGCAGGAAGCCGAATACAAACAGACCGCCCATGTCCTTGAAGAAGAATCGAAGGAGAAGCTCGGCAACTTCGACGCTATGCAACAGGCTGCGCGGGAGCGTTTCCTCCGCGAGAACAATCCTGCGAAAGATCGCGTCGCCGGTTTCATCGACGCGATCAGAGAAAAACTCAATCCCCAGCAAATGGCCGAGGAAGAGCGGGCGCGCAAGGAAGCGGCGGACGCCTTTCTGCGCGACAAGAAAAAGAACGTGAGGCACCGTATTGCAAGTCTGAAGGCCGCCGAGAGAACCGACCTCACCGACTTGACCGAACGTCACCACCAGCAGCAACGAGAACTCAACGCTCGCTATCACGAGGACCGCGCCCGCTACCTGCGCGAAATTGATGCCGCCGCAAAACGCCGTGCCGAGATCGAGGAGCGGCGCCGGCAGGAAGAACGCGCCGAGCGCGAACGAAGTAGGGACGGCCCCGCGCCGCCAGGGCGCGCACGCTGAGCGGCTCTCGCTTCTTGCAACCAAAGCCGAGCCGCTTCCTCACCGAAAAGGTTGCCACGCCTATCCATCGGGTTTCTCGATACTTATCCGGAATGGCGCTTCGCACGCTGGAATTGGCGCAACGGAGAATCGCCGTGTCGATCGCGGCGCTCAAGCGCGTGCTGGCGAAACCGCCACCACCGCCGACACCTTCACCGATCAAATCGGAGTTCCGTAAGCGGGCGCAGCCGCGACGAAGACTGCGAAGAGATTTCAACCGGTTCTGAGTGCGCGATAGCGAGTTATCCGAAACTTCGCCTTCCCCTCACTCAGCGGGTCGGCGCATCGGAGGCACATCTGGCGGCTCATGCCGTGACGCTTCGAATTGACGCATCCGATCCTTAATTTCTGCTAATTCCCGCTCGACAAAAGCTATCCGGTCGAGGGCGTAATCAATGCCCGAGTAATTCAGTGCTTCTTCCCACTTCGCCACTTTGTTCATCAGACGACGAAACGCCCCGGGTCCCCCGCTCATGTCAGTTGTCATGGTCATTTCCTCAGTGAATTGTGTCCGATAACCCGTCAGACGCGCCGCGGCAGGAGCACCAAGTCGGCCGCTTCCTCAGCATCTTTGAGGAGCGTCTTGCGCGGCGTGCCTATCCGCGCACGCATGGCCAGACTACGAGCAAAATCCGTGACTTGGATCGCGCGCACGGCTACGGGAAAGTCAGACGGGACTTCTCCAGCGCTGATCCCGTCGCAAAAACGGCGTTCCACGAGCGCCACGCCGCCAGCTGCGGCGTCCTGCAGGTACTGCCGGACCTCGGCATCGTCCACGAGCGGCGCGACGCACGCGATTAGACATCCCGAAGCGGACCGTTTCTCGGTCGCACTTTCGACGGCGAACCTCAGAAAGCCCGCGATCGAGTCGCGAAGATTCTGTGGCGAAAGGAGTGCCTTTGCGGCGCGAGCGCCCTTCGCCTCGGCATACGCCTTAAGGACGCGCAAGAATATCGCCCGCTTGTCCCCAAAGACGGCATACAGGCTGGGCCGTCCCACACCCATCCCGGCGACGAGATCGTCAATCGTCACGCCGTCGTAGCCCTTCGACCAGAACACCTGAGTCGCCTTTTTCAGCGCGTCAGTCTCGTCGAAGCTGCGCGGACGTCCCACTGTTCTGACGGCATTATGGACCATCTAGTTCAATACTCCTTGACCGCGATCTTTTCGTTAGGCAATATATAACCGAACAGTTCGAAAATGACAAGGCGGCTCCTACCTCGCGGGTGCTCCTTCGAGCTTCACCCTTTACCACGGAGACGCTATGAAAAATTCGTTCGCTCTTGTCACCGGCACCACCTCCGGGCTCGGTTATGCGGCAGCCCGCACTCTTGCCGGAGAGGGCTGGCGCGAGATCATCATCGCCGGGCGCATTCTGGCTCGAACCCAGGAAACGGCCGCTCAGCTCGCGGCTGAAACCAAGACCCAGGTCTTCACGCCGCTGGAGCTGGACGAGCCGTCCAGCGTCCGGTCCGCCCTCGCAGCGCTGGCGCGCCGGCTACCCTCCGGCATGGCCGTATAATTGATAACCTAAGAAGGATAGAAAATATGAACGAAAGTATATTGATAACCGGAGCAAATATTGGGCTTGGGAAAGAGACTGCCCGACAGTTAGCAATGAAAAAAGAAACAAAAAAGGTAATTCTTTTTTGCAGAAATCAAGCGAAAGCAGAGGCAGCAAAAAAAGACCTTGAGGAGAAAACGGGGAAAAAGATTTTTGAAATTATTATCGGCGATGTTACGGATGCAAATTCTGTAAGAAAAGCAGTAGACAAAATAAAGGAACCTATTGATGCAATAATTTTAAATGCAGGTGGAGTAGTTGGGAAAACGGCTGCGAAATCTACGTCTTCCGGTATGAATGAATTAGCTGCTACGAATATTTTAGGTAATGTAATTTTAGTGGATGAATTAATCAAACGTGACAAGATAAGGAAAACAGTTCTATCCATCAGTGCGGAGGCTGTTCCGGGCGTAAAGATGCTCGGCGTAAAACCAGTTTCAATGAGGACTTCTTCTGTAGATGAGTTTGCTGCTGTTCTTGATGGATCATATTTTGGTAATAAGTTCGATGCATTGCAAGCATACGCATATGTGAAATATGCAGAAACCATGTGGACGTTATCCATGGCGAGAAAATATCCTACGCTCAAGTTTATCGTTGTGAGTCCAGGGAATACAAAAGGAACTCAGGCGCCAAATTATCTTCCCCCGGCAATGCGGTTTATGTTGAAGTATGTGATGATGCCTATTGTATTCCCATTGATGGGCGGAATGGTGCATATGGCCTGCCCCCGGTTTGGTTGACACTTGCCTAAGCTAATCCGGCCTTCTGTTCGAACTCCATTGGGCTGAGATATCCGATTGTAGAGTGTCTGCGCTTCGGATTGTAGAAGCGCTCGATGTAGTCGAACACATCGGCTCTGGCGTCATCTCTGGTCCGGTACATTCGGCGTGCTGTGCGCTCGGTTTTGAGCGAGGAGAAGAAGCTCTCCATCGCCGCGTTGTCCCAGACATTGCCCGACCGGCTCATCGAGCAGACGACGCCGTTGTCGGCCATCAGCCGCTGGAACTGTTCGCTGGTGTATTGGCTGCCGCGGTCGGAATGATGCAGCAAGGCATCGGGTTTGCCGCGCCGCCAGATCGCCATGACCAGAGCATCGGTGACAAGTTGGGCCGTCATCGTAGAACTCATCGACCAGCCGACCACGCGCCGCGAGAACAGATCGATGACGGCTGCCACGTAGAGCCAGCCCTCCGCGGTCCAGATATAGGTGAAGTCTGCGATCCATTTGCGGTTCGGAGCAGGCGCTTCAAAGCGGCGGTCGAGCACGTTCGCAGCGACGGCGGAGGCTTGCCGCTCACCCAGATCGGGCGGCAGCCGACGCCGGCGCGGACGTGCTTTGAGCGCCTGCAGCCGCATCAAACGTTCGATCCGGTGCAGCCCGCACGACACCCCTTCGACGGCAAGATCGCGCCATATCCGCCTCGCACCGTAAGTGCGATCGCTGCCAAGAAAGCTCGCGCGCACCTTGGCGCCGAGCTCTTCGTCGTCACGGCTTCGCTTGCTGCGTGGCCGTGTCAGCCAGGCATAAAAGCCACCCCGCGAGACACCGAGCGCCCCGCACATCCAATCCACGGCCCAGATCCCCCGGTGCCTCGCGATGAAGGAGAACTTCACATCGATTCCTTCGCGAAGTAGGCCGCGGCTTTTTTTAGAATGTCCCGTTCCGCCTTGAGCTTCGTGACTTCGCGCTTCAACCGCGCGATCTCAAGCTGATCCGGCTTCAGCTGCCCCTGGCCGGGGAAGGCGTGCTCCGGGTCGTCCGAAAACTTCTTCACCCAGTCGCGTAGCTGCGATGTGTGCACACCAAGGTCCTGCGACGCCTGCACATACGATACGCCGCCGTTCTTGATCAGGCGTACAGCCTCAAGCTTGTACTCCCGCGTAAACTTCCGCCTCTCCATGACCCACCTCCAGTTCCATCAAAACACCTAACTCGGTGTCTGCGGAACCGGGTGCAGGCCAATAAGCTGGAAGTGGGTGCAAAACGCTTTGTAGATGCCGTTTTGGATGAGCGGTATAAAAGCGGCGTTTTTTATGCCAGCAAAGAGGGTAAGCTGTCAGGGGACATGGTGGACCAGAGCACTTTCTTTACTGATTTGAAAAATACTTCATTTCAAGATAACGCCAACGAGGCAATTCACCATTTCATAAATTAGGCCAGAAGCACGCCCGCCACCAACGCGATGCGAAACGTCGGCGCGATCATGAAGTGGGTGATGATTCCACTGACGAAGCTCACCCCCGTTATGTCTCACACCCCTGAGACCGCTGCCCGTCGGTATCTCCAAGCATCGGCGTTCGGAACCGACCTCTCGGGCCAATTCTTCGCCTCGGCGCCCAAGAAGTTCACCCGCCCCATCGAGGCGATGCGCCACCCGCACTTACTCGATCGCGCCAGCCAGGAAGCCGCGTGGCAGGCCATCGTCAAGGTCTCGGGCGTCGATTCCTCTCCACAGCATCCTTGAGCGCGGCGTCCTGAAGGAGCGCCGGTCGCGGCTGAACTGATTCCGGTAACCGGAATCAGCAGGCCATTGCGCCGCTGCGTGTCCGTTCACGGTTCTTACGGTATTTTGAAATAACTAGTTCAATATTCCCTTGACCGCAGTCTTCGCGCCTGATTATCGTACCAAACAGTTCATTATCGGCAAAGCAACCCTAACCGCGTGAGGAGAATACATATGGAACGGTACAAAGATAAAAAGGTGGTGATTATCGGCGGCACGAGCGGTATGGGGCTCGCGACGGCGAAGATGCTTCTCGATGGCGGTGCGCGTGTTCTGGTGACGGGTCGCTCGAAGCCCGGTCTGGAATCGGCGGAGAAAGAGCTTGGGAAGGGCGGCGTCGTGGTTTCGAGCGACGCGCGGTCGTTGACGGACATCAACGCCCTCGCCTCTCGGGTGAAGGCCGAGTTCGACACCTTCGACCTGCTCTTCGTCAACGCCGGGTTCAGCATTCCAGCGCCTCTTGAGAGCCTGACTGAGGCTGTCTACGACGAGATGTTCAACCTGAACGCCAAAGGGCCGCTTTTCGCGGTGCAGAAGCTCACGCCGTTAATAAACAGGGGAGGCTCTGTGGTCCTTACGACCTCGATCGCCAACGTCAAGGGAATGCCCGGCAACGCGGCATATGGAGCCGCCAAGGCTGCGCTGCGATCCTTCGCTCGGACGCTCGCCGCCGAGTTGCTTCCTCGCGAGATTCGCGTCAACGCGGTGACGCCCGGTCCCATCGACACGCCGATCCTCGGCAAAGCGTTTGGTAAAGACGCGGCCGCCCAGATTAGGGAGAAGATGATCGGGATGGTCCCGATGAAGCGCTGGGGGACGTCGGAGGAAATCGCCAAGGCCGTTCTCTTTCTCGCGTTCGACGCGACCTTCACGAATGGCGCCGAACTGCCGGTCGACGGGGGTTGGTCGCAGCTCTGAATTCGACAAGTAGGCGGCATAGGCTGTTTCTGGCATGGGCACGGCTGTCATCTCTCGAAAATGCCCGAAACCCGAACTGACTTCTGGACCCGCAAAATTGAAGGCAATCGTGCTAGAGATCGGACAATAAAGCAGAAATTGGCGGCTGATGGCTGGCACGTCGTGGTGATCTGGGAGTGTCTCTTATGTGAGCACTTCGGCATCTGGATTTTGTCGTGAATCAAATCGCGCAGGACATGCACCTTGTAACGGCCGACGTGCGAAATCCCGCCGGGATGCCTGACCACGTTTCCAACGGATAGCCTGTCGCGATCGATCAGTACGAAGTGGCCGACGCCGCATTTTGCGAGTTCGATTGCGACGTGGGCCCCGGCAGTGCCGAGACCAATGCGCAGAACCGATTTGTCGCTAAAAATCGTCGTTTCGAGGATATGCATGGGGTTTCTCGATACTTATCCGGAATGGCGCTTCGTACGCTGGAATTGGCGCAACGGAGAATCGCCGTGTCGATCATGGCGCTGAAGCACATTCTGTCGAAACCGCCACCACCGCCGACACCTTCTCCGATCAAATCGGAGTTTCGTAAGCAGGCGCAGCCGCGACGGAGCCTGCGAAGAGACTTCAACCGCTTCTGAGGGCACGATGGCGAGGTGTCCGAAATTTCGCTTTGACGGTTCAACATCTCTCCCCTGTTGCTGTCCCCGAATGGCAGTGTCCAGCGATGCCAGACGCGGACGCTTCTAGCGTCAACAAAAAGCCTCGGTTCCCCCGCCGCCTGTTGCACATGCAGAGTGGCGGTCCCCCCAATTTTTTTGTGTGACGCCGCGTCAGCGCGTCTGGCCTTGGGTTGCGCTGTCCCTTCGGGGATTAACGCAACACAAGGAGAATAAACATGAACCTACTCACTAAAGCGCAGTTCGAGCAGTTGCTCGCCAACGGACGCAATCGCGATCAGGACCATCCCCCGGTCGTGAAACTCTTTACGCCGGACGCGGACTGTACCTGGCTTGTCAGCGAGATCGATCCGGAGGAACCGGAGATCGCCTTCGGTCTGTGTGACCTCGGTCAAGGCTTTCCCGAACTCGGTTGCGTCAGCCTTGCGGAACTATGTTCCGTCCGTGGCAATCTCGGCTTGCCTGTTGAACGTGATCTTTCGTTCATCGGCGACCATCCCATGTCGGTTTATGCCGAAGCCGCCCGGCAGGCAGACGGCATCACTGAGGACACATCCTCGCTCTTGCAGGCTGCCGCCGCTCTTGCTGCGAGGAGGCGGTCATGAACCGCAGCATCGAAACCTTCCGCATCGAGTGGAGCGGCATTGCCATCGAAATCCGCTGGGAGCCGCATTGGCTCGGCATGGACATCGGTTACGACACAGCGCATCTCGAAATCGAGAGTATCTCTCCCGAACGCGCGCACCTTCCGATCACCGACACCGGCTATCGTTCGCACTTCACTTCCTCTGAGGCCGTCGCCGCCTACGGCGGCCCCGTCGCCTTCGTCGAAGCATGGCTCGAAACCGAAAGCCAGGCTCCCGACTGGCGACGTGAGGAACGGGCGCGGCAGCAGCTTTCGCTGTTCTAGGGCCGCGTCGGCATAAGCAGGCACGCGTCGCACCAATATTGTTTTTTGGCGAAGCCATGCCGTTTGCCAAAATCTTAAAACTATTTGACCCAGACGCACCATTGGCCAGTGCACCACGACGGTGTATCGTGGTGCACGTTTCCAATTGGAGAATTTCTTGCATGCCGACAAACCGTAAGGCGCCGACCAAAATCGGCGCTACATCAGGGCCTCGCGCTTCAATTACCTTCCCGCTGGGGCTTTACCGCACTCTCGAAGAGATCGCGAAGCAAAAGAAGGTATCGCTTGCATGGGTCGTTCGCGACGCTGCGGAGAAATACGTTGCCGAGCAATCCCCAAGACCGAAGGGGCGTTAGGAATATGACGCAACTCACCGATCATTTCGGGCTCGGCGGATCATGAAGCTTATTCGAAACAGCGGGACTGATCGGGTAATCGACCGCCTGCGGGAATGGCTGACGGCTGGCGCAGCCATCAACTTCATGACGCCGACGTTCTCCGTTTACGCTTTTGCTGAGGCTCGCGAATTTCTGGAAAAGGCGGATCGGTGCCGATTGCTTCTCGGTGACCCGAATGCGACGCGAGAAAATCTTTTCGGTGGGCCAGCAGACATCTCATACAGAAATAGGCTCCAAAGCCGTTGGCTTGCTCGCCTTGCAGCCGATTGGGTCAACAGGCGTTGCGAAGTTCGCCATGCACCGTCAGCACCGCCGCAATCGCTGATTCTTGTTAATGCAGCCGATCCAAAAGCACTGCTCGGCACCTGTTCATTCACGACAGGGGGATTGGGCATCACGCCGGACGGCCACATGGGGTTAGTTCAGGCGACCGATACGAATGAAGAGGCTTCGGCTTTCGCCGAATGGTTCCGCTCAAATTGGGACGGCATAAAGGCTGACCCAAATGCCAAGGAGCGCCTCGTCGGCCCGCTTACCGAAGCGGCCTCGCAACGAGCGCCATCACTTGTTTACTTTCAGATGCTTTTTCAGCTCTTCAAAGATTTGGGAGAGCAGCTCGATGAAGAACGGATCATAAAATCCGCCACGGGCATACGGGACACCATCGTTTGGAAAAAGCTGTTTCGCTTTCAGCGCGACGGCGTAATCGGCGCGATAGACAAACTTGAGCGAATCGGCGGCTGCATCATCGCCGATAGCGTCGGCCTTGGAAAAACCTTCGAGGCCCTTGCGGTCATCAAATACTATGAGCTGCGAAACGACCGTGTGCTCGTACTTTGTCCCAAGCGCTTGAGGGACAACTGGACGCTTTACAAGGCGAACGACCGCCGCAACGTCCTCGCCTCTGATCGGCTGAACTATGACGTGCTCAATCATACCGACCTTTCGCGAGACGGCGGTATGTCCGGCGATATCGACCTGTCGCACGTAAATTGGGGAAACTATGACCTCGTCGTCATCGACGAATCTCACAATTTCCGAAACAAGGCGACGCACAGGGAACGGGACACTCGCTACGACCACCTGATGAACCGGATCATCAAGTCTGGCGTCAAGAGCAGGGTGCTCATGCTTTCGGCGACACCGGTCAACAACCGTCTCGCGGACCTCAAAAACCAAATCGCCTTTATGACAGAAGGAAATGACCTCGCGCTGGCCGCGCACGGAATTTCGAGCATTGAGGCGACAATCCGAAAGGCCCAGGCACAGTTCAATCGATGGCTTGATTTGCCGGAGGAGGCGCGGCGTCCGGCGCAGCTTATGGACATGCTGGGTTTCGACTATTTCAAATTGCTGGATTTGCTGACGATCGCGCGCTCTCGGAAGCATGTGCAACGCTATTATGGCACCGCTGAGACGGGCGAATTCCCTGATCGACTACCGCCGGTCAACATCAAAGCGGATGTCGATCTGGCGAGCGAATTCCGACCGATCCGCGAGATTAACAACGAAATTCGCCGCCTGACCTTGGGAGCCTACGCTCCGCTGCGGTATGTCCTTCCGCACAAACAAGCGATTTACGACGAAAAGTACAGCACCAAGATTCGCGGCGGGCAGAGTTTTTTCCGACAAGTGGACCGCGAGGAGAGCCTCGTGCACCTGTTGCGGGTCAATATTCTGAAGCGGATGGAAAGTTCTGTTGCCTCATTCGCGCTCACCATCAAACGCCAATTGGCCGACGTGAATGCCTTGCTATCGAAGATCGACGCGCATGATGACGCCGTCGATGAAATCTCGATTGACGATATCGATGTTGATGATTCCTCCTTCGAGGCGCTTCTCGTCGGTCGGAAGGTCAAGGTCTTGCTTCAGGACGTTGATCGCGTTCGGTGGCGGCAGGACTTGGTCGAGGACCGTAACCGCCTAGCGACACTTATATCCGAAGCCCAAGCCGTCATACCGAACCGGGACGCCAAACTTGACGCGCTCAAGCGGGTGATTGCTGAGAAGGCGCACACCCCGATCAATCCCGATAACCGCAAGCTGTTGCTCTTCACCGCCTTTGCCGACACGGCCGATTATCTCTACGGGGAGTTGGCCCCGTGGGCAAAAAAAACGCTGGGCCTAACCACGGCGGTAGTCACCGGAACGGGTGCGAACAAGACGACTGTGCCGGGACTGCGCAATGACATGAGCACAATCCTGAGTGCGTTTTCGCCGCGCTCGAAAGAGCGACCGGCGGAGCTTAACGTCGAGGGCAATATTGATCTGCTCATCGCAACTGATTGCATTTCTGAAGGACAAAACCTGCAGGACTGCGATTTTCTCATCAACTATGACATTCACTGGAACCCGGTCAGGATCATTCAGCGCTTTGGGCGCATCGACCGCATCGGTTCGGTAAATGACCGTATTCAGCTCGTCAATTTTTGGCCGAATATGGAGCTGGATGAGTACCTCGATTTGGAGTCGCGGGTTAGCGGTCGCATGGTTCTGCTGGATGTTTCGGCAACCGGCGAAGAGAACGTCATCGAGTTTCAAGCCGGCAACGAGATGAATGATCTGGAATACCGTCGTGCCCAGCTTCAGAAACTGCAAGATGCCGTTATAGACCTGGAGGACCTCTCAAGCGGGGTTTCGATTGCGGATTTGACACTAAACGACTTCCGGATCGATCTCGCCGGATATCTCCGCGAGAATAAGGATCGCCTTGAGGCGCTTCCGCTTGGAACCTATGCGGTCGCGCCCGTTCAGAGCGACGCCGAGATTGCCATTCCGCCCGGCGTCATTTTTTGCCTTCGCGCGACAGGCGAGACTGCGATTGGGTCTACCGAGCCCGGCTACCCGTTGAGCCCACACTATGTCGTGCATGTTGCAGACGACGGTGAGGTGTCATTGCCCTACACGCAGGCGAAGCAAGTCCTAGATCGCCTAAAGAAGCTCTCGATCGGCCGCGATATGCCTGATGCAGAGGCCGCTGCACGCTTTGATAAGTCCACCCGCGCAGGGCGCGACATGGAACCCTATCAAAGGTTACTCGCGCGCGCGGTGGCCTCGGTCGTGGGAAAAAAGGAAGAGCGGGCCGTAGCCAGTCTCTTCTTTCCTGGCGGCACGCACGCCTTGGAAGGTGAATTCGCCGGAATCGGGGATTTCGAGGTCGTCGCGTTCTTGGTTGTGTTGGCGGAAGCGCCGAAGGCCGCCGCATGACGCCAGAGCAAGACATCATGAATGTCGTTGAAGCGTTCGCGCTGCCACCCGAAGCGCGCATAGATCGTCGTGTACCTAAGAAGCTTCTAATCGAACAGGGCGCACCGACCACTGCGGACAAGCGCGCCATTCAGGACG
This sequence comes from uncultured Alphaproteobacteria bacterium, assembly GCA_963851285.1. GTDB lineage: Bacteria > Pseudomonadota > Alphaproteobacteria > ATCC43930 > CGMCC-115725 > JAATGI01. The sequence goes on along the minus strand of CAWKOL010000002.1, from coordinate 18,706 downwards.
GTATCGATGAGCTTCAGTGGCTTGCGGTGCTCAAGCCGACGACGATTGCTGTGCCGACTTTCCGCGATGACATCCGCGAATATCTTGAAATCGCCGTCGTCGCTATCGCATTCCGAGCCTCTGCTAAGAGTACTCGGCTCACGGAGTTGGTGCACCGGGCGATACCCTATCCTGTCGTACTGATTACCTCCGATGGGGACGGTGTTGCTGTGTCGGTCGCCCACAAGCGCCACGCTCAAAATGAGGCCGACAAGGTCGTCGTTGAACGCGTGGTGGAGGTGAGAGGAATTCACCCGGATCAGCAGTCAGGTGCTGAAAGAGCGTTCCTGGACAACCTTAAGCTCACGGATCAACCCCGAAACAATCTACATGCCCTGTACGAGGGCTGGCTTGCCCGGATCGAAGCGCTCGCGGCGGCGCGGCTGTCTGGTGCCTTCAACGTCAGCGACGAGACCAACTCGATTGAGCGCCGCCGAGAAGCCCTTGAAGCCCATTCCCGATTGGCACGCGAGATGGCCGTTCTTAACGCCAAAGCCGCTCGGGAAAAGCAAATGAATCGGCGCGTTGACCTCAATCTTGAGATTCAACGCCTCGAATTTGAGATTAGAAAACAAAAAGCAAACCTTTGAAGTGGAATACGTCATGCACAAATTGACCCCGAACGATCCTGAGACGAAGAGCGCGGACATTGTCACGGAAAATCTTGAGGCGTTGAAGGCGCTATTTCCGGAGGCGTTTACGGAAGGTCGGATCGACTTCGAGGTGTTGAAGGAGCTGCTTGGCGGGGCGGTTGACGAACGCGATGAAAAATACGGGCTGAATTGGCACGGCAAGCGCCGCGCACGCCAGATTGCACTCACACCTTCGGTCGGCACGCTGTTGCCGTGCACGGATGAGAGCGTCGATTGGGAGACAACTCAGAACTTGATGATCGAGGGGGACAATCTGGAAGTCCTGAAACTCTTGCAGAAGAGTTACGCGGGCAAAGTGAAACTGATCTACATCGATCCGCCTTACAACACAGGAAAAGATTTTGTGTATCCCGACGATTATAGCGACAACATAAGAAACTATCTTGAGTTAACGGGGCAGGTTGAAAGTGGCCGAAAAATTAGCTCAAACACTGAGGCCTCCGGTCGATTTCATACTGACTGGCTGAATATGATGTATCCCCGCTTGAAGATTGCGAGAACCCTTCTTCATCCGGACGGTGTAATTCTTGTATCGTGCGACGACGGGGAGGTCACCAATCTACGAGCGATATTGAACGACATTTTCGGCGAAGAGAATTTCCTGGCACAATTTGTATGGAAGGCGCGGCAATTCACCGATGCACGCGCAAATTCAAACATTTCAACTGACCACGAATATATTGTTGCATACGCAAGAGACGACGATTTTTCGCTTAAGGGAATTGGCCGCGACGAATTTAAGTTCGCTAATCCCGACCATGATCCGCGCGGTGATTGGATGAGCCGTAGTATGCTCGGGCTCGCCACGCGCGATCAGCGGCCCAATCTTCACTATGACATCGTTGAACCGGTCACGGGGCGCGCGTTTCCGCCGAGTCCTTCCACAGGGTGGCGATATTCAAAGGAGACGATGGCTGAGCTGATATTGGAGAACAAGATTTTGTTTCCAAAAAACGACGACGGGAGACCGCGTGAGAAGAAGTTTCGGAAAGAGATGCGATCCGAATTTATTGCCTTCCGATCAATTATTGACGGAATTCACACGGCGGATGGAACCCAAGAAATTCGTTCTCTATTCGGCGTTGATCTTTTTGCCTTTCCGAAACCGACTGACTTGATCGCGAGTTTGATTGAGCAAGTCGCCGCCGATGGCGACATAATTCTAGACTTCTTTGCCGGGTCAGGGACGACCGGACACGCGCTATTGAAGCAGAATGCCGCCGAAAATCTGGCGCGACGATATGTGCTTGTCCAACTCCCCGAGCCACTTGATCCGACTAATAGGGAGCAGAAGGTGGCGGCAGACTTTTGTGACAGTTTGAAAAGACCACGAACAATAGCTGAATTGACCAAAGAACGACTTAGGCGATCCGCGAAACAGATAGCTGCGGAAAGCCCACTTTTTAAGGGTGACTTGGGTTTCCGCGTATACAAGCTTGCGCCGTCTAACATCCGCGCTTGGGAGCCAGCCCCGGCAAATCTCGAAGCTAGCCTCCTAAAGAACGCCGAGCACCTCGTGCAAGGGCGCAGCGAGCAAGACGTGCTCTATGAGCTACTGCTGAAGCTCGGGCTCGATCTATGCGTGCCGATTACGAAGAAGACCATCGCTGGGAAGATCGTGCATTCCGTTGGTGGCGGCGCACTGATCGTCTGTCTGGCCGACGGTTTGACGAAGGGCGTGATCGAGCCTCTCAGCGCCGGAATTGTCGCTTGGCGCAAGGAATTGGCGCCCGCCGTTGATACTCGCATCGTGTTTAGGGACTCAGGCTTCGCCGATGACATCGCCAAGACCAACATGGCGGCGATCCTAAACCAGAACGGCATTACCGACGTTCGCAGCCTGTAGGGAGGGTTCGATGAAGCTACATTTCGAACCTGCCCTTGAATATCAGAAGGCAGCCATTGAGTCCGTCGCAGATCTTTTTCGCGGCCAGGAGATCAACCGCACCGAATTCACCGTCACACGCCGGCCGGTAGCCGAACGGTCGGGTCAGGAGAATCTCAATCTGGGGAGCTATCTCGGCCCGCAGGGCGAATTGGGCCTCGTAGAGAGTTCACTTGGTATCGGCAACCGGCTCACGTTGCTCGATGACGAGATTATCGCCAACCTCAACCACATTCAGCTCCGCAATGGACTTCCGCCATCGACGGCGCTGACTTCCGGCGACTTCACGGTCGAGATGGAGACGGGCACGGGCAAGACCTATGTCTATCTGCGAACAATCTTCGAAATGAACAAGCGCTATGGCTTCACCAAGTTTGTGATTGTCGTGCCGTCGGTCGCGATCAAGGAAGGCGTCTACAAAACGCTTCAGATCACCGAAGAGCATTTCAAGGGCCTCTATTCTGGCCAACCTTTTGATTATTTTCTCTATGACTTCGGCCAAGCTCGGCCAGGTGCGCAATTTCGCAACCAGCCCGAACATCCAGGTCATGGTGGTGACGGTAGGCGCCATCAACAAAAAGGACGTGAACAACCTCTACAAGGACAGCGAGAAGACCGGCGGAGAGCGGCCGATCGATCTCATTCGCGCGACCCATCCGATATTGATTGTCGATGAACCTCAGAGCGTGGATGGCGGCTTGTCCGGCGCGGGCAAGAACGCGCTCGGCGAGATGAACCCTCTCTGCACGCTCCGCTACTCTGCAACCCATGTGGACAAACATCACATGGTGTACCGGCTGGACGCGGTGGATGCCTATGAGCGGAAGCTGGTGAAGCAGATCGAGGTCGCTTCCCTTGAAGTCGAAGGCGGCCACAACAAGGCATACGTCCGGTTTATCTCGGCCAAGAACGGCAAGGGACCGATCACGGCGCGCGTCGAGATCGACGTGCTGGAAGGCAAGCAGGTTCGCCGCAAGGAGGTGATCGTTCAGGACGGAGACGATCTTGAAGAGCTGGCCAAGCGCGCCGTCTATGCCGATTGCCGGATCGGAGAAATCCGCGCCGCGAAAGATAGCCAACTTCTGGAACTGAAACTGCCCGGCAGCGAGACGTTTCTTCAGCCCGGACAGGCGGCGGGCGACGTGGACGCCGATGCGCTCAAACGGTTGATGATCCGTCGCACCATCCATGAGCATCTGGAAAAGGAAAAGCGGCTCGCTCCCCTTGGGATTAAAGTGCTGAGCCTCTTTTTCATCGACGCCGTGGAACACTACCGGTCATATGACACTGACGGGAATCCGGTGAAAGGCAAATACGCCCTCATCTTCGAAGAAGAGTACCGCCGCGCCGCCAAGCTCCCCGAGTTCGTCAGCCTGTTCAAGGAAGTCGATCTGACCTCCGAGGCCGAGGAGGTACATGACGGCTATTTTTCAATCGACAAGGCGCGCCGCTGGACTGATACCGCCGACAACAATCAGGTCGCTCGTGACAATGCGGAGCGTGCCTACAGCCTCATCATGAAGGACAAGGAGAAACTATTGGGCTTCGAGACGAAGCTCAAATTCATCTTTTCCCACTCGGCCCTAAAGGAGGGATGGGACAATCCGAACGTGTTTCAGATTTGCGCGCTGCGAGAAATGGGCACCGAGCGTGAGCGCCGCCAGACCATCGGTCGCGGCCTCCGGCTCTGCGTCAACCAGCAGGGCGAGCGCCTGCGCGGATTCGAGATCAACACGCTGACCGTGATCGCTACGGAAAGTTATGAAGAGTTCGCCGAGAACCTCCAAAAAGAGATCGAGAAGGATACCGGCATCAAATTCGGGATCGTCGAGACGCACCAGTTCGCCGCCATCCCCGTTGCGAAGGCCGACGGATCAACCGGAATGCTAGGCTTCGAGGAGTCCGCTGCGATCTTCGATCACCTGAAGACGCAAGGTTTCGTTGACGCCAAGGGTAAGGTGCAGGACACATTGCGCACCGCGCTCAAGGACGGGACATTCGCATTGCCTGAAGCGCTCAAAGCGCATTTGGCATCCGTTCGGGATGTTCTGAAAAAGGTTGCCGGCAAACTCGACATCAAGAACGCCGACGAGCGCGTCGTCGTGAAAACGCGGCAGGCCGTTTTGGAAAGCGCCGAGTTTCAGGCGCTATGGGATCGTATCAAACACAAGACGACCTATCGTGTTCACTTTGACAACGAGAAGCTGATCACCGACTGCGCCAAGGCGATCACCGAGGGGCCGCCAGTATCGAAGGCCCGCGTTCGGATCAGAAAGGCCGATCTGTCAATCGGACAGGGCGGCGTCGAAGCCAAGGAGCGCGACAAGGACAGCGGGACAATCGTCACAATCGAAGAAGGCGACATCGCGCTGCCGGACGTGCTGACCGACCTTCAAGATCGCACCCAGCTTACGCGCAAGAGTCTGGTTCGTGTTCTCACCGAATGCGGTCGCCTCAAAGACTTCAAGCGGAATCCACAGGCCTTCATTGAAATCGCCGGCGAGGTCATCAACCGCACGAAGCGCTTGGCGCTTGTTGACGGCATTAAGTACCGAAAAATCGGCAAGGATGAATATTACGCCCAGGAACTCTTCGGGCAGGAAGAGCTGATGGGCTACCTAAGAAACATGCTGAAGGACACGACGAAGTCTGTCTTCGAGCACGTTATTTATGACTCTGGCGGCGTGGAGAGGACATTCGCCGAGCAGCTTGAGAAAAACGAGGCCGTGAAGATTTACGCCAAACTGCCGGCATGGTTCAAAGTGCCGACACCACTCGGTACGTACAATCCCGATTGGGCCGTCCTCGTTGAAGTTAGCGGGGAAGAGCGGTTGTATTTCGTCGTAGAGACCAAGGGCAGTTTGTTTGCTGATGATCTACGGGACAACGAGGCAGGCAAAGTCGCCTGCGGCGCGGCACACTTCAAGGAGCTGGCGGCGGGGATCAAGAACCCTGCGCGCTTCGTCAAGGCAACGAAAGTTGATGACCTTATGGCTCTCGGCTCGTAACGACGGCGATGCGCGTTAGTATAGGCGCAACAAAGTAACAGGGATGATAAGTTGTGAAAATAAGTCGGCTGTCGATTGAAAATTTCAGGGGGATAAGGACGGCCACCTTGTTGCTTCCCGATCACGTTGTCCTTATCGGAGATAATAATTCCGGAAAAACAACCGTGTTGGAGGCGATTGATCTGGTATTGGGGCCGGATCGGCTAAATCGCCGCCCTCCAATCGATGAGCACGATTTTCACCTCGGAAAATATTTCGCTGAGACATCCACTGCGGTTCTACAGAGTGCCGCAATCACGGAGCCGGCGGCCAGCGCGCCAGGTGAAGGAGGAGCGGTTCAGGAAGTCGTTGCCGAGAAGGTACCGGCGCAGATTGTGGTAGAAGTCACGATTACCAACATGTCGGAAGAACAGCAGGCACGCTTTGTTGACTATGTTGAGTGGTGGAACAAGGACGCCAATACCTTTTATGACGAACCCGCCCCGGAGGGCATTGATGCAGCTTCCATCACCGCTGCACTGCGGGTGACATTCATCGGCCAATACGACGCCGATGAAGATGATTTTGAAGGCAATACATTCTTCACACGGAGCCTCAGCGAAAGCGAAACACCACAGTTCTTCTCTAAAAAAGACAAACAGAAGTGCGGATTCCTTTACCTGCGATCGCTGAGAACCGGCTCTCGGGCACTTAGCCTGGAGCACGGCAGCCTTCTCGACATCATTCTGCGGCTCAAGGAAATCAGGCCGCGTATGTGGGAGGACACGATCGCAAGCCTGTCATCATTTAATGTTGCCAGCGATCCGGAACTGGGCATATCCGGCGTGCTTGAGAGTATAAATGCCTCTCTCAAGAAATACGTGCCACGCGAGTGGGGCGTGAACCCCCATCTGAAGGTTTCTACGCTGACACGCGAGAACCTCCGAAAAGTCGTGACCGCCTTCATCGCCACGGGAGACGGCGATCACGCTGCACCGTTTTATCGCCAAGGTACCGGAACGATAAACATGCTCGTGCTGGCAATGTTGTCACAAATCGCAGCAGACAAGCAGAATGTGATCTTTGCGATGGAAGAACCGGAAACGGCAATTCCGCCCTACGCGCAAAAGCGGATTGTTCACGAGCTCCGGAAGCTTTCGTCACAATCGATCTTCACGTCACACTCCCCATATGTTTTGGAAGAGTTTGACCTCAACGAGACAGTCATACTGTCCCGGTCTGCTGATGGAGAACTTACCCCTGGAAGCGTGACGCTTCCCGAGAGCGTGAAGCACAAGAGATACAGGTACGAATTCCGGACTCGCTTCTGTGAAGGTCTACTCTCGCGCCGCGTGTTGATTGCGGAAGGAGCGACCGAAGCAGCGTCATTGCCGGTTGTGGCAAGGCGGCTCGCGGAGCTTTCGCCAACAAAGTACGCATCGCTTGAAGCCTTAGGCATATGCACCATTAATGCCGGCTCAGAGACACAAATTGGAGACCTCGGAGCGCTCTATCGCGGACTTGGCAAAGTGACGTTTGCCATCTGTGACAATCAGACCGACGAGGGCAAGGCGGCCATAGAAGCGCAGGTTAACCGACTGTTCATGCATGAGGAGAATGGCATTGAGAATCTTGTTCTAAAAAATACAACTGAAGCGGCCTTGCAGCGCTTTGCGGCCACGCTCATGTGGCCGCCGCATCTCCTCGCAAAATATCCGAACCCCGCAACGGACGTGGTCGCCGCAATCAAAGAGTATTTTTCTTGGTCTAAGGGCAATTGGGGCCTGGCAGACTTTCTGGCCCAATGCACCGAGGCGGAAGTCCCAGAGTGGATTCGTAACACCTGTTCAGAACTGAAAACGCTTTGCGAGACTGCCGTCGCCGAAGACGACAATGCCACCAGTGCCGGAGAGGCATCTGTCGCGGAACCCGCCGCAGATGGCTGACCTCTCCGAGACCCAGAAGAGGATCATAGAAACCAGCGGACACTTGCTTGTGACCGGAGGGCCAGGATCAGGCAAGACGACCATATCCATCCTGAAGGCCGCAAAAATAGCTCACGAAAGCTTGCGACCGGGACAAAAGGTTCTCTTCTTGAGTTTCGCTCGTGCAACGGTTTCGCGCGTCCTGGAGGCAATCGAAGAAGAGCGACAAACTTCTCCCGCAGCCAGGAGATCGATCGAGGTTGATACCTATCACTCCTTCTTTTGGCGGATTCTGAAAGCGCACGGCTACCTTATCGGTTTTCCACGCAGGCTTTCGATCCTGACTCCTCCCAACGAAGGCATTGCCCTATCTTCACTTCGTGGCACCTATAAAGCTGTGTCGAAGCTCACGGTGGCAGAAAAGGCGCAAAAGCTTGAAAGCGAGAACGCCGAGCGGGCTCGAACTCGCACGAGAGGAGGGGCGGGTATGCTTCAACCTTTTCGCACCCGGTATTGGGCGGCTTTTGCACGCGAGCCAGAAGATCAGGAAGCTCATTTCGACAGCGTATCCCTTCATCATCCTTGATGAGTTTCAGGACACGAACGCGGATCAATGGCACGTCGTTAGAGCGATGGGCGTAAACAGCACTTTGATCGCCCTCGCTGATCCTGAGCAAAGAATCTTTGATTTCATTGGCGCGGACCCAGCACGCCTCGATCATTTCAAAGAGTTGTTCCACCCGACCGCATTTGATATGAGCGGAGACAATCACCGGAGCAAAGGCACCGACATTGTCGCGTTCGGCAATGATGTTTTGACAGGCACGTTTCGGAAAGAGTCATATATTGGTGTCGAATGCGTACTCTTCGAGCCAAATCCGAATGAGGCACTCACCAAACTGACGACGCATGCGCTTCGAGCGAGGAAGAGGCTCATAGATAGCGGCAAGAAGGGATGGTCTCTCGCGATCCTTGTACCGACCAAGCGGATGACCCGCCAAGTGTCGGACTCTTTTCGCGCTCCTATGGGGACGATGCCGCCCATACGACATTACGCGGCAGTTGACATGGAAGCGGCGATTTTAGGGGCGGAGATCGTAGCGCTGTTGATGCAGCCGCACGACGACAGCGCTCATCTCACTATGTTTGTTGACTTGCTCTGCGGCTATTTTCAAGGCCGGGATGGGGACACTCCGTCCCAAACAAGCCTCAAAGAAGCGAAGGCAATTCAAGCGGCATTCGTAAAGTGCGTGGCATTGAAGAATGCCGGAAAGGCATTACCGGCGAATAGCATTTTTGTCGCTATTCAAGCCGTTTATGATCAAGCATGCGCGCTTGTCTTAACAGGTGACCCCGACACCGATTGGGTGGCCGTTCGCTACATTCTGTCTAACGGCGTCTGTCCGCGCTTGAAGGAGATTGCCGAGGAAGTCAAAAACGTCAGGGTGCTGGACCGTGGCACACAATTGCGACAGGCGCTCTCACAAGATTGGCGCGACTACGGTGCTTACCGGAACGCCCTGGATATTATCCGTCAGGCGTTTATTCAGGAGCATTTTTCGACATCACATAAGCCCGAAACCGGCGTCGTCGTGATGAACATGCACAAAGCCAAAGGCAAACAGTTCGATGAAGTTATCATCTTTGAGGGGTGGCCTCGGAGGGCGATGGGCAAGACCGTGTCTAACCCTGATCGCATTATCCGGTCTAATTCGCGTGCGGAAGGATTGAGCCAAGCACGGCAAAATTTCCGTGTGAGTGTTACTCGCGCGAAAATGCGCACAACAATTTTGACGCCCAATGGCGACCCATGCGTACTCCTGTTGCAAGAGCGGTCGTAGTGTCCGAGGGGCGCAACGATATCCAGCACATGTGCGCGAGCCGGCTCATCGGAGGGAAACAGGCTGTCCGGGAAGAAAGGGGGCGATCAACGAAATGACAATGGCGACCGCCGAACGCGGCCCGGTCCCCTGAACGAATGGCACAGGCGATGCGCAGAGGGCGATAGCAGATATTAACCCGAGCGGTATCCGCCGGATTATTATACGTTCGTGCCGGGCGGCGTTGTGCCCGTCTCTTCAGCAAAGTACCGGCGCTGTGATGCAGACATGCACCGCCATAAGCTCTTTAACTTGAATTCCGGCATCTCCAGAAGCTGCTCTTTTTCCCGTCCGCGCCGGATGGTCATCGAAAAATCGGAAGGGTTATATTGCACGCGGTGTTTGTCGAGTTGCCATAATAATGTCGCCAGTTGATTGGGCGTAAACGCGTCGCGTTCCTGAAAGTAATCAATGAACGACGTGATCTTGAAGTCCTGATCCAATCCGGCAAGCCGCACCAGCGTGTTGATGACGCGGCGTCTGCGGGCTTCCGCGATAAGCGCCCGGCGGTCCTTTTCGACTTTCCGCCGCGAATCTCCGGCATCGAGTAACACGCCGGCTTCATCGATGGCGCCGATCTCAAACTTATGTATGCACTCCGAGCCGACGAGCAGCGTATTTCCTGTGTGCCGATTGGCTATTTCGAACTGGTAGCGGATTTCCGGATGCTCACAAAGCCCGCATTCTTCAATTGCAACCTCAAGATCATGAAAATTTCCGGTGTAATGCCACTCCCCGAGCGCGACCGCGAAGTTATCGTGTTCGCGGCTCAGGGGAAGCAGGTTCTTCGCTGCATTGTCGAGCCAACTCATGCGTATGTAACGTCTGACCTTAAACGACGAGGGCAGAGAGTGCGTCTGATGCTACCGGTTCCTTTTCAGCAACTGGTCCAGCGTCTCCGCGCCTTCTTTTTTGAGAACCGTCCCGAGCTTCGTGTCGGCGCGGTAGCCCTGAGCGAAATTCTCGCCATACTCTCCGCGCAGCGTACCGACGAGCGTGTCACTCCGCTTCTTGCGAATCTCTCCGTCGTTGTCGCGCATTCGGCCGTCGAGGCCTGTTCGATAGTGTTTCGTCATGTGCTTTCTCCTTTGCTGATCCTTATATGAAATACTACAAAAGTTTTCTTGCTTCCGAAAACGCGATGCCCACCAGGTCGTCGGTACCATAAATTCCTGCTACCCGTATGATCCGGTTGCCAAGGGCGCCCAGCCTCACTTTCATATCCGTATAGGCTGCGCCGCCGTGCACGATACGAAGCACCTCGGCGACGACGAGCGCACCGGCAAATGCGCCGACAAACGGGACGGCGATTGATTTTCCGGCAAGATCGACACGCCCGCAGTCATCCTTTCCAACCGCCGCATAACCGCGGTTCTCGCTGGCAATCCGTTCATGTTCCGCGCGTTCTTCGCGCTCCTCCTCCGGGGATGGAACCAGCCACAGGTCTTCGACTGATCGTGGGTTCGGTAAAGTGTGAAGGCTTATCGTATCGAAATTGTCGGCCGTGCCGCCAAGTCCGCATTCAACGACGCGCCGAAATACGGCCGTACCCAGGTCGCGACGTGCGGCATTGGAGTTCGAATCCGCAGAAGGCGAGCCGAGGTTCCTTGTCCTGACACCGGAAGGTCGAGTTGAACCTGCGTTCGACCAATCTGGAAGGAATCCCGCGTTGCTCAAGCCACTTACTGCACGCCCGCGCTTTCGGCTGCCCGATGTCTACCGGATTGAAAATGATGCCGGTCTCGACATTCGCATCCTCAACCTTATCAAAATCAAAGAGAGAGAAAGCGGCTTCGTCGGGCGCCAGATATGGCAGGGTGGCGAGTGCCCACAGATAACCGTTGCCAAGATGCCCCAGGCCGAGCACCCACAGCTCGCGGGGTAAATACTCGACGCACACACCGAGGGCATCCGGGTTATCGGCTGGCAAATCTGGCCGCCACAGCGAAAAAGCAAGCACGCGGCGGCTCGCTTCCGGGTTGATGCCGGCGAAGGCGATAAAAAGTTCCGAGAGGGCGAGCGCTCCGGCGGCGATTCCGGCCAGCGAGCAATATTCGCGTTCTTGAAGGCGCGGCATCGCAACGGCTGGGCCGACCTGCGCAATCCAGCCGTCGAAGGTCACCCGCAACGCGCCCTTCGAGACAGATGTGTTGCCGAACACGACCATATGGTCATCCGACGCAACCGTCATTGAATGGCTGAAAGCGTCCGCGCCAAGGACGTGTTCCAGTGCCTGCTTGAAGGTCGATTTCAAGGACGGCCAGATGAGAGAGGGGGCTTGCTCCAGCGCAGGGTCCAAAGCGACCTTGGTGCTCCCCGGATAACACCGGTGCGCAATACTGGCGGCGGTGAGGACCGCCAATTGCAAAGTGTACGAGTCGCTGACATCCGCGCCGCAACAGAGCGTGATGGAAAAACCCTGGCGCCGCTCTTGCGCGACCTCGGGCGAGACCTGCTCGCGATCCACCAGCAGCTTTGAAATACGCGACAGGTCAGGATTGGGCGCGTCCATTCCGGTCACCAGAGACCCAGGCGCACGCGGCGCGATGGAGTCGAAGCTGCGTGCGTGCGCCATTTGAAGTTGCCGAGGTACTCGTAAACGCCCACGAATTTGAGCGACCACCACGCCGTATGCCCGAAGTTCGGCACGATCAGCGCGGTGTGACCCGCAATCGGGATCATCGGATGCCGTTGGTCGATAATGCTCTGCCCCACCCCCGTTCGAGGATGGGTGTGCACGTCGCACAAGACTTCCAGCTTCTTCTCACGACAGTATTTCCAAAGAGCGCTATAGCCCGCCGCATGAAACGCGATGGCGTCTGCCTGTAACGATTCCGGATCGAGGTCGTCATAGCAGATATAGGTATTGACGCGCGGAAAGGCGCCTGCCTGACGCCCCAACAGGAATGCACCGCTTTCGCCGATGCCTCTGCCTCTCCGGCGCAGATCGATGATGACGCGCCGCCATATCAGGAGCGGGATCGTTATGGCCGAAATGACAGGATCAGATCCCAATGTAATCTCCGGACTGCAAGAGGGCATGGAACTCTTCGAGGTAATCCACAATTGTATGATTGATGTCCCAGATGAGATGCGGTTGTTCACTGGGCCATCGGCTGTGACTTGCGGCTGCCACGCGATCGTAGGGGTGGTAGAAGGCGCGACCGCTTTCCCAGTCGGTACGAAACACCTTGGCGACCCGGCTGTCCGGCCTCCCCTTTGGCCGCTTTGAAAACTCCAGCGTTTCCTTTTTTACAGGGTCCCAGAATGTTCCGGTCGGCGACGCCGTGCGATAGCCTTCGAGATTTGCCCGCACGAAGAAGCGCTGCGGCGCGTTCTCACGCGCCGCCGCTGCCAGCCAGAAGATGACGTTCGGCCACTTGAGATCATCGGGGACTGCGTCACCGTTGGCCACGTCCCACATGCCTTTCGCTACGGCGTTGCGAAAAGCCGCGCTTGCAATATCCGCCTCGAATATGCGCTGTGCCGGTGACTGCATTGGACTTACCCCTGAGGATTGACCTCGGGCACAAGCTCAAAACAAATCGAGCACGTGGCATCCGTCACGACCTGGCTCAAATGCTGATCCGAGCGCGGCTGTGTCTTGGTTCCGCAAATCTGAAGCACATACTCGGATGCAGCAGCGTCGTTAGCGAGGAGCTTCTTCCGCGCCCAGCGCGTCACAACTTCGATCGTGGCGGCCGGCGAGAACTTGTGCTTCTTGGCCTTCGTCCCGAAGCTCGCCTCGACGGCGATGCGGCGGCAGTGGTGGTAGTGAACGTGCCGATGGCGGCGCAGCTCCAAGACTTCCACGGTCAGGCCGATATCGACGGGCTCATGCTGATCGGCGCCGTCGTCGGTATCATCGGGCTCCGCGAGCGCTTCTTCGCATTCGCCGACGAACACCAGAAGTTCGTCCTTCCCCTTCTCGATGATTTCCGCGCGAATCAACACCTCACGCAGCGTTTCACCGTCGGCGGCGCGCACGACGCTGGACGTGCCGCCGGCATGAACAAAAATCTCCAAGTCCTCGTTTTCCATCGCTTTTCGTCCTCTACTGATCACGCGCGCTGCGAATCACTTGCCTTCGCCCGAACGAGATGTCATCGTCGCTTGTCTACAGGGACAACGGTCCGGTTTTTGGTGAAGGCAGTGATTGTCCATAAAATAACCTATTTTAGGCTTATCGTTGCCCATCTAGACAACAGTGTACCACGAAGGTGCTACTTGTCAAGGAGGCGTGATGGCTGAGTCCGCATTGGGTTTTTTACTTCGAAATTTGCGTGAGGAGAGAGGGTTATCGCTGCGTGAACTTGCGCAGCTTGCCGACATCGACCACGCGTATATCTATCGATTGGAAACCGGCGACAAGGAATCGCCATCCGTTGAGGTGCTGGCAAAGCTGACGAAGGCGCTTAGGGCGGGGAAGCGAGAGGCGGAAATGTTGCGCTTCCTTGCGGACCACTCGGAAACGCCGGCTGACCTTGTAGCGGCGGTCATCAAGAGTTCCTGCGATAAGTTTCAGGGTATTCGCCGCTGCCGCTGGCGCAGCTTTTCGCGGCAAGCCTCAGGATTATTCGAAGCTACTGGAACGCGTCCAAAAATTTTTAGCCGAGGACGAAGGCCATGGATGAATTCTCTGTCGTGCTGAAGGCGCGGGAATTGGTCGGCAAGGTGAACCCATCGACCATCCCTGTTCCTGTCGCAGCCTATGTCAGGGAAGTCGGCGCCAAATTTCATCTGGATGATAGCCTTGGAGCTGACGAGCCGGGCTATTCGTTCGAGGATAACGGCACGCATCATATTTGCGTCAATAAGAACGATTCGCCGGAACGGAGAAATTTCACCACGTGCCACGAACTTGCCCATATCGTTTTAGGATTGCCGTCAGATCACAAAGAAACGCCGTGGTGGAGTTACGCGAAAAGATCGCCGAACGAGGTGTTGTGCGATGTCTTTGCCGCGGAATTGCTGCTTCCTGTCCGGCTCTTCAAGCCCTTGGCAGATAAATTGGACATAGGTCTTGCCGCCGTGGACGATCTGGCTGGCCGTTTCGAGGCTTCCACGATGGCAACCGGTTCCCGGTTTGCGACTGTCGTGGCAATCCCGTGCGCCTTCGTACTCTCGGAGAAGGGCAAGGTGAGGTACGCGTCGAGATCAAAGGCTCTGCGCGAAGCCAACGCCTGGGTTTCACCGGGGATGATTTTGCCAAGCACTTCGGTATCGGAAAGGGTTAGGACCGGAGGAACATGCGACGGGCCTGAAGAGATCATGGCTGATCTTTGGTTCAACGATTGGGACCGTGGAGGAGAGCTTCTGGAAGAAGCGAGGTATCTCAAGCGGTGGGACCAAACCCTATCATTGATATGGTTCGGAGATGGCGAGGAGGTACCGACGCCCACGCGCACCCCGCGAGAAGAAGAAGAGGAAACTGGCCTGAGGGAATTGGACGGCATCCTTCCCTGGCCGGACAAGAAGCGTCGCCGATGAGGATGAAGCGGCTACGGGACGTTTCACTGATCAAAAGCCCTTCTGCACGACCGAAAACAGCCCAAAAGACCGCGTGAGGTTAAACACCGACCCACTCCGGCGCTGAGGGTTCTACGCGCAATATAAGGACTGTATGCGCAATATTTATGTCTATGCGCAGCTATCGTTGCGCGTATGGCTTGTAAATTGCGCGTAGATGTGATTTAGTTGCGCATATAGGTTTAGGCGCAACAAAGAGGATCGAGTGGCCAAGCGTATTCAGGAAGAAGATTTGCGGGCGATCGAGGAGGCTGTGCAACGCCATCCTGGGGGAATGACGGCGCAGCAGGTCGCAGACGCGCTCGAATCCGCGCCGCCGCGCCGGACTTTGCAATACCGCCTCAAATCCCTTGTCGATGACAAGCGTCTGGTCATGGCGGGTGAAGGCCGCTGGGCGCGCTACCTTGTGCCGGAGGTAAAGGCGGCAACAGGCGCAGCGGCCGGAAAAGCAGAAGTGCAAGCCGAGGGCGAAGCGCTATTGCCGCTCTCCAAAGCCGCTCGCGAAATTCAGGCCTATGTCCGCAAGCCGCCCGCGACGCGCAAGCCGACTGGCTATGACCGTGCCTTCCTGGATTTGTATAGGCCCAACCAAACTTATTATCTCACACCGGCAGAGCGCGAGCATCTGCGCGAAGTCGGCACGCCGAAAATCGCGCAGCAGCCCGCAGGTACCTACGCCAAGCAGATATTAAACCGGCTGCTGATCGACCTTTCCTGGAACTCAAGTCGCCTTGAGGGCAACACCTATTCGTTGCTCGATACCAAGCGTCTGCTCGACTTTGGCGAGGAGGCCGAAGGCAAGGAGCGGATCGAAGCGCAGATGATCCTGAACCACAAGGACGCGATCGAATTTCTGGTCAGCGCCCCGGAGGAGATCGGATTTAACCGCTATACAATCCTCAACCTTCATGCGCTGCTCGCCAACAACCTGCTTGCCGATCCGCAGGCAGCCGGAAGGCTGCGCCATATCGGCGTTGGCATCGAGCGCTCGGTGTTTCACCCGCTGGAGGTGCCGCAGCGCATCGAAGAATGCTTCGATCAGATTCTCGCTACTGCTGCGGCGATTGCCGATCCGTTCGAGCAGGCCTTGTTCGTCATGGTGCAGATTCCCTATTTGCAGCCGTTCGACGACGTGAACAAGCGCGTCTCGCGTTTGTCTGCCAATATTCCGCTGATCAAGCAAAATCTTTCACCGCTGTCCTTCACCGACGTGCCGCGAAGCTCTTACACCGATGCCATGCTTGGAATTTACGAACTAAAACGCACCGAACTTCTGAGGGATGTTTTTGTCTGGGCCTACGAGCGCTCAGCCGAGCGTTATGCCGCTGTCAGGCAATCGCTCGGCGAGCCCGACCCTTTCCGGCTACGCCATCGCGAGGCGTTGCGCGAAGTGATCGGCACCGCTGTTCGGGAGCGCATGGACAGGAAACAGGCCGCCGCTCACATCAAGTCCTGGACGCAGGCGCATATCGAGCCCGCGCAGCGCGAGCAGTTTCAGGAGACTGCCGAAGACGAGCTGCTGAGCCTGCATGAAGGGAATTTTGCGCGCTATCAGATCAAACCGTCTGAATTCGCAGCGTGGCGTGAGGCATGGGTCAAATGAAGAGCGTTCCTGTCATTCGTAGTGGCGCATCCGCCAAACTCGGCTACTAGAGCACTTTTGGCGGTTTTGGACCAAAAATCCCCAAAATTTAGCACATGTGTTAGCACATAGCGCCATAACATCTAGTATAATATAATAATAACAATAAGTTATGAGTTTG
Source organism: uncultured Alphaproteobacteria bacterium (assembly GCA_963851285.1). Classification (GTDB taxonomy): domain Bacteria; phylum Pseudomonadota; class Alphaproteobacteria; order ATCC43930; family CGMCC-115725; genus JAATGI01. The sequence goes on along the minus strand of CAWKOL010000002.1, from coordinate 2,045 downwards.
GCTCTCGGCCTCATAACCTGAAGGTCAGAGGTTCAAATCCTCTCCCCGCAACCACTGAAACCGACACTCCCGAGCCGCCCTGGCCGGGAGTGTTCGCTTTTTGTGCCGCCCATTCGAGGATCGTGCCGAGGTCGCCATGCAGCGTCGCGGCGATCTCGCCGCGCTTGGCGCCGGGCGTGAGCGTGATGTGTTCGATGAGGGCGCGGATGGCGTCCGCCGCTTCATCGTGTTCCAGCGGGTGCTGGAGCGCTTCGGCGAGGCGCTCCACCTTGCGGCGGTAGATGCCGCCGACGTTCGGATGGATGTCCGGGATGTCCACCGGCACCCGCGACAGCCGTTCCGTCAGCTCGTCCTGCTTCGCCTCCAGCTCGCGCAGCCGTGTCATCAAGGGACGGCTGTAACCTCCATCCTCGATGGCGGCGACAATCTCCTGGAGCTTCTTTCCGACATCGGCCAGCGCCTTGCGGTCGGCGGAGCCGGAGGAGCGCCGCTCACGATTGAGGCGATTGGTTTCCTCGGCATAGGCGCGCATCGCCTCGGCGGCGATCTCCGGCGCCATGAGCCGCTCGCGGAGTCCGTCCAGCATGCGGGCCTCCAGCACCGCGCGGGTGATGGTGCGGCTGTTGGTGCAAGAGCCGTTCATAACGTGATTGGAACAGGCATACCGATCCTGGCCGCGCAAGGCGTACGGACCGCCGCAGCAGCCGCAGACCAGCAGGCCGGAAAGAAGCGAGCGCGGGCGGTGCGTGTTGTTCAAGCGGTTGGCCTGCGCCGCGCGGGTCGCAGTGATGACGTTGGCATACTTCACCGCAAGCTCGCCCTGTCGCGCCTTGGCGGCCTGCCAAAGATCGTCATCGACGATGCGCAACTCAGGAACCTCGGTGGTGATCCACTTCTCGCGCGGATTGAGGCGAGAGACGCGCTTGCCTGTCGTCGGATCCTTGATGTAGCGGAGCCGGTTCCAGACCAGCTTGCCGACATACAGTTCATTGTTGATGAGGCCGGTGCCGCGCGCGGCGTGGCCGCGCAAGGTGGAGTCGGTCCACAGGGCACCATCGGGGCCGAGAATGCCCTCGTCGTTCAAACGCCGGGCAATCGCACGCGGGCTGATGCCGGCGGCGAAGGCATGAAAGACGCGGCGGACGATCTCGGCCTGCGCCTCGTTGACGGTGCGCTCGCCGCGGATCGGCTCGCCCTCGGCGTCGGTGTGCTTCACCACGTCATAGCCATAGCAAAGGCCGCCGCCGGACTTGCCTTTCTCGACCCGGCCGCGAATGCCGCGATGCGTCTTGGCGGCGAGGTCTTTCAGGAACAGCGCGTTCATCGTGCCTTTGAGGCCGACGTGAAGCTCGGAGATCTCGCCCTCGCTCAAGGTGACGATCTGCACGCCGGCGAAGCGCAGATGCTTGAACAGCGTCGCCACGTCCGCCTGGTCGCGGCTCACGCGGTCCAGAGCCTCGGCAAGCACGATCTCGAACTTGCCGCGCTGGGCGTCCTGCAACAGCGACTGAATACCGGGCCGGAGAATGACGCTGGCGCCGGAGATGGCGGCGTCGTGATAGGTGCCGACGACCTTCCACTTCTCGCGCGCGGCATGTTCGCGGCAGATGCGGAACTGGTCCTCGATCGACGCTACGCTCTGGTTGTCGGAGGAATAGCGGGCATAGAGCGCAACCTTGGTCATCGCATCGTCTCCTGGGCGATCAATCCTCGCACCGCTCCGGCGGCTCGTTGTCGTTCGCGGCCTTCAGCCGCTCGAATGCCTCGCGCGCCATCTGCCGGCCGATCAGGCGGGCGATCGTCAGCACCGCCGCGTCGATCCGAACCTGCGCGTCTCCGTTGCCATTGTCGTTCGCTGCCGGCGGCGGTATGTCGTCGGCCGCGCGATCCTCATCCTCGATCATCGCCGCCCTCGCCCAGGAAAATTCCGGTCGAGAGACAGACTTGGGCCTGAGATGGCATGCGGTCAATGACAATATTCCATTCATATCAGTAACTTACGTCGTACTACAGCGCATGTCAGGCGATTGGGGGAACCTCCAGGG
>CAWKOL010000001.1:0-807220 GCA_963851285.1 uncultured Alphaproteobacteria bacterium | reverse complement strand
TATTGGTTCTGAGTCACATCGCCGCAGGTTAGCCAACCGATGTCGGCTGTCGAACCGGGAGCGCCTTCACCCGTGTCCAGTCCATACCCTCGACCAAAGCCATCAGCTGCGCCGTCGTCAGACGGATCACGCTGTTCTCGATCCGCGGCCAATGAAAACCGTGCTCGTCCAGCGTCTTGGCAAAGAGACAGACCCCACCGTCCCACCATACGATCTTCACTCTGTCCGCCCGCTTCGAACGAAACACGTAAAGCGCACCCGAGAACGGATCGGCGCCGCTGCCCTGGACCAGCGCCATCAACCCCGCGGCCCCCTTGCGGAAGTCCACCGGCTGGGTCGCAACGAACACCGAAACACCGCCCGGAATCATGCCGATCGGACCGCCCGCAAAATCTCCTTCATCCTTGCCACCGTTACGTCGCACCGATGCGGATCGTCATGCCAGCGACAATCAGCTCCACCAGCCCACCTGCCTCTGCGGCATCGATCGCCACCACGGCAAAAGGAGGAGCCAGGCCCGCGTTCTTCGGTCCCGCGCTTGCCGCCGCCAGCGCAAATAACCTGTTGCGGCGATAGTCCGTTGCTGCGCGAATTCCGATTTCATCCGGCCACCATTCCGACATGATGTCGGCCACCATTCCGATTTGAAACCGGTCCACCGTTCCGATCGATCTCAGCCACCTGGCCATATTCGGAGGGGGGCATCCGCGTGACGATCGCCTCGCAGGTCAGCATCCACCTCGCATCCACGCCTCGCGATCGCAATCGATGGAGGGAACGCGGATGCCGACGGAGAGACTGTCCATGCGGCGGATACGGCAGGTCCTGCAATTACACTTCGGTGCCCGCGCCAGCGCTCGGGTGATCGCCGGCGAGGTCGGTGTCGGCCGCAGCACCGTGCAGGATTACCTGGCGCGGGCCGCCGCCGCCGGGATCGGCTGGCCGCTGGCCGCCGGAGCTGACGGACGAGGCGCTGGAACGGCGCCTGTTCCCCACGCCCGGCACCAGGCTGGGCGCCCGCCGCCATCCCGAACCCGACTGGGCTGCGCTGGTGCGCGAGATGAAGCGGCCTGGGGTCAGCCTGTCGATCTTGTGGGAGGAGTACGACGCGGCGCATCCCGAGGGCTACGGCTACAGCCGGTTCTGCGAACTGTACCGGGCGTTCGAGCGCCGCCTGTCGCCGACGATGCGCCAGACCCACGTCGCCGGGCACAAGGCCTTCGTCGATTATTCCGGCAAGCGGGTCGCGATCGCCGATCCGTTCACCGGCGAGATCCGCATGGCGGAGATCTTCGTCGGCGTGCTTGGTGCCTCGAACCTGACCTACGCCGAGGCGACATGGACACAGAGCCTGCCTGACTGGATTGGCGCCCACGTCCGGATGTTTCGATTCTTCGGGGCCGCACCGCGCCTGCTGGTGCCGGACAATCTCAAAAGCGCAGTCAACAAGCCATCATTCTACGACCCCGAGGTGAACCGCACCTACGCCGCGATGGCCACGCACTACAATGTCGGCGTGCTGCCGGCCCGTCCGCGCAAGCCAAAGGACAAAGCGGCGGTCGAAGCCGGTGTCCGCTTCGCCCAGTCCTACATCCTCGGCCGGTTGCGCCACGTCACCTTCTTCTCCCTGGCCGCATGCAACGCCGAGATCACCGCGGCCCTGGAGCGGATGAACGGCCGCGAGATGCGCCGGCTTGGTGTCAGCCGCCGCCAACTGTTCGAGACGATCGAACGGCCCGCCATGCAGCCGTTGCCCGAGCAGGATTATGAGTATGCCGAGTGGCGCCTCGCCCGCGTCGGCATCGACTACCACGTCGAGGTCGAGGGCTTTCTGCTACTCGGTGCCGCATCCTCTGATCCGCGAGCAGGTGGATACCCGCGCCACGGCCCGCACCGTCGAAGTATTCCACCGCGGCAAACGCATCGCCGCCCACGCCCGGCGTTATGGCGGACCGCGGCATGGCACCCTGCCGGAGCATATGCCGAGCGCGCACCGGCGATATGGCGAATGGACGCCCGAGCGCTTGCAGCAACAGGCGCGCGTCATCGGGCCGAACACCGAGGGCCTGATCATCGCCGTGCTGGCCCGCCGGCCGCATCCCGAACAAGGCTTCCGCACCTGTCTCGGCGTGCTGCGCCTGTTCCGCGGCATCGATCCCGCCCGGGCCGAGGCGGTCAGCCTGCGCGCCGTCGAGATCGGCGCGCTGTCCTACGCCTCGGTCGCCTCGATCCTCAAGCACCGGCTCGACCAAACAGCGTCGCCGCAAGCCGCGGACGGCACGCCGTTGCTGCACGACAACATCCGCGGCCCCCGCTACTACCATTAGGAGACCGGCTTTGCTCACTCATCCAACGCTCGACCTGTTGGCCGAGCTCGGCCTGCACGGCATGGCCAAGAGCTTCCGGGACATGGCGGACAACCCGGAGACCACGGCTCTCGGCCACGCCGAGTGGCTGGGCATCCTGCTCGAACGCGAGAGCACGCTGCGCCAGCAGAAGCGGTTCGAAAGCCGCGCCAAGACCGCCAAACTACGCCATCTGGCCGCGGTCGAGGATGTCGACTACCGCACGCCGCGCGGTCTCGACCGCACGATGTTCCTGAAGTTGGCCGGCTGCGACTGGATCCGCGAGCACCGGCATTGTCTGCTGACCGGGCCGGCCGGGGTCGGCAAGTCCTGGCTCGCCTGCGCACTTGGCTACAAGGCCTGCCGGGAGAATTTGTCGGTGCTCTACCAGCGTGTGCCGCGGCTGTTTGCGGCATTGGGGCTGGCCCGCGGCGACGGCCGCTACGCCAAGCTATTGAAGCAATTCGCCCGGGTCGATCTGCTGATCCTCGATGACTGGGGGCCGGAACCGCTGCTCGCCGAACAGCAGCGCGATCTGCTGGAGATCGTCGAGGACCGCTACGGCACCGGATCGCTGATCATCACCAGCCAGGTGCCGATCGATCGCTGGTACGAGATCGTCGGCAACCCGACGCTGGCCGACGCCATCCTCGACCGGATCATCCACAACGCGCACCGGATCGAACTGCGCGGCGAAAGCCTGCGCAAGCGGCAGGCGCCGACTTGACCGAGATCGGCTCTTCGTGAGACTACCCAAGTGACCCGTCGGGACGACGCCACCCCGGCCGCCATCAGATCGGAATGATGGCCGGCTTCGGATCGGAATACGTGGCATCCTTTGAATCCGGATTGGGTGGCCGGCTTCGTCGGAATCCGCATTGTTGCGAGCGATCGCCGACACATTCGCCCCGGACGCCATCGCCGCCATCACAATCCGCTCTTTCGCCGCCGCCGACCACCGCCGACGGGGCGTCGCCGGACTGGCCTCAAGACGCGAAACTTGCGTCTCAATCAACTCAAAGCTTTTGGTGCTGGACTTAGGTGCGGACTGCAATCATTCCTCCCAGCACTCAACGCCGAGAGATCAGCATCATCAAATCGATCAAGTCCGCTACATGGGACGGCTTGACCGCTTACAAAGCATTGGGGCGGGCGCCGTATCCAAGTGATGACGCGGGCTACACAGGCTGTCAGCAGTTCCCAAACTGACTGACAAGCTGTGTGTTTGATCCACCTGAACCAGCCCCGGCGCGTAACGTCGTCGAGGCTTTTTTCTTTTACGACAGCAAGTCGAGCATCACGCCGATAAGGCGCGTTAGGGGGTAACGGCGAGCCTGCCGCCTTCTACCAATAGAGCAACGATGGTGACGGCGGCTCCGTGGTTGTCCGGCATCGACTGCCCATGGGGTGTGGCACAAGCGGCCTTCACGATCTTTACTAAGCCCGGACCCTTGCCGTCTTGAATGACAATCCCGCGTTCCTTGAATGCTCGATTAATTTGGTCTGCGAGGTAGGCAGGCCGGAGGTAGAGGCGATAATTCTTCAGCACCTTCTCGACCAACGCAACGGCTTCGGTTTGGGTCATCAAGGCTGCGTGGCTCTTCACCCCCAACTGCGCGGCGCAAAATGTACAAAGCCGTCTTTTATCAGCCGATCTAAGGCCATGACGTCGCCTAGCAGCCAATCTCGCGACAGGGTTGTTGAAAGTGTCTCTCGCGATGCCTTGTCGCCTTGCCCTGTGAGTACGCCGCGTGCACGTAACATCTTTCGCAGCGCCGGCATTATCTCATGCGCCTTTTCATACAAATCCGATTTGCTCGACGAGAGACGGAGACACTGAAGCTCGTCAAGGCAAGCGGCGTACCTGTTGTCGGGACCAGTGCGCATTGTGGCCTAGTTTATCACACATGCGGCCCTAGCCTTTTTCTCGGTCGGTGTTTCGGTGACTTGCGCAGCGGGTCGTGCAAACCGCAATGGTACGGTCCGTTGCGTTCCACTATGGAGTGCCTGGAACACTGAACGCGGAACCGCAGTTTTAGTAATCCGCTGCACCTTGGCCGTTGCGTATCACGATAAAGCTTTCGGCGCTCTGGGTCGATTTTCATGCCTCGGCCCTTTCCAGTAATTCCGGTCCCGGCTCCTTCACGCGCAACAGATCGCGGCTCACCGGGATCGCCTCTAGCAAATCATCGGCGGCTGGCGTCAGCACCTTCCGCAATTCGTCTGGCACCGTCTTGGGATCGAGCCACGCATCCCATTCCCTCTCGCGCGTGAACAGCACCGGCATCCGATTGTGATACGGCGCCACCGTCGCGTTCGGCTCACAGGTGGCGAGGCTGAAAGACAAGAGCGACGGCGCCAAGGGTGCATCTTGGGGCGCGTCCCTCGGTCCCTTCCACTGGTCCCACAAGCCTGCGAACGCCATCACGCGATCATCCTTCGGCTTGAATAGCCACGGCTGCTTCTGCCCCTTCGGCCCGGTGAACTCAAAGAAGCCGTCGCAGGGCACAAGACAACGATGGCCACGCTCCCATGGTCCCGAGAACGCGGGCTTGCCGGTGAACTCCTCGCTGCGCCAGTTGAACATGGTGAGGCCGGTCTTGATGTCCTTCGCCCAGTAAGGAACCAAGCCCCAACGCATCGGCACCGAGTGACGCTCACCGTCCTTGCCAACGGCCACGACGCGCTCGGTGTCGGTTGGGCGCACGACGTACCGTGGCGGATCGTTCGGCAGTTCGAGGAACCTGAACGTAGCTCGCAGATTGCGTGGTTCGCGGTGGCGGGCGAAGTAGTTGCACATTTGGGTCTTCGGTTCCGGGTTTTTTACGGCCGCCCGTAAACGCTCACTCGTCGAGACCAGCGCTGGCTGAAATGCTGGCGTCGTTATTTTTCTTTATCAGTAGGAACGGCACGAAATTTAAGAACGTTGGTGCCGCTGTGTTTGCTCGCGAAATCACTATGGGGATAGTAGCGCAGCGCCATTTCCTCCAACCACTTAGCGGCTTCGGTCCAACTCGGTGCAGTCCCTTCGGCCACATAGCCATTCCATTCGTCGCCTAGCTTCACGATGAAAACGCCATCGTAGAATGTCGCTACCGTGGCGTTGATTTCGCTGTCGTGCAGGCGCTGTAGAATGTGGTCCATTTAAGGCACCTCGCTTAACTGCGCTCTGAACGGCCCGGCTATTGTCCCCCGGATGGCACAAACCGCACAAAGCCGTCTTTTATCAGCGTATCGAGGGCCATTACATCGCCCACGTGCCAACTCCGCGACAAACTTGTTGCAAGCGTCTCGCGCGATGCCTTCTCTCCTTGTTCCATGAGTACGCCCCGCGCGCGTAACATTTTTCGGAACTCTGGCATTATCTCATGCGCTTTTTCATACAAAGCCGTTTTGCGCGACGAGAGACGAAGACGCTGAAGCTCGTCAAGGCAGGCGGCGTATCTGTGATCAGGGCGAGTGCTCATGGGGCACAAGTCTATCACATATGCGACCCTACCTTTTCCTCGGTCGGTGCCTGATTGAGAACCCACCCCGTAGAAGTTCACGCGTCAAGACCAGAGAGCGCTGGTTAGTTGAAAGGCTGGCGCCTCCCCCCCATGTCGTCTGCCGAGTCAGTTGGTCTTCACGGACAATCCGCTCTTGTCCATCGAACTGAGCCTTCACGCGATATTGAAGGACCCCGCCTGTCTCCGGCAGGGTTCGAAGGATTACATATGGCCCGCGTGAGACTGCATCGGCGGCGCTATGGGGAGTAAAGCTCACTGTCTGCCCAACGGAATATTTGTGCAGCGCCATTGCCACTCTCCCTATGGTACGAACTACCCCGGACTTTCGCCGTTTGGCTTGCTGATTTCGTCTCCGTCCATTTCGCCAGCCCATTGCTCGAAATCGAGAGCCATAGCTTCCAGTTCTGCGGCGTGGGCGGTTGGCCCGGTTCTTTTCAGGCGTCTGAATCTTCCGGCCATTTCGCGCAGATATTTTGCGGTAAGCACTTGCGTCTCCTTCCCTGGGGAGGCGGCAAGCATCGACAATTGGAGATAGCTGTTACGGTCGCGTGATCGGGCGTGGTGGCGGCGTGTCCCCTAGCCGCTCTGCCTCAATCTGCATCGCCTGCGCTTCTAGCTCGTGGCCCGCCTTTTTGAGTTCTGCCATCACCCTGGCATCGGTCATCGCCCTAGCCAGACGGAAGCACCGCTCTGCCTGCTCGCGCAGCTTCGCTACATCGTCGTCCATGCACCGTCCTACCTGTCGGTAGTCAGGGCGGAAGCGCGCGGTCTCTCTTAGGAGATGGGAAAGCGTGGCTCTCAGCCGTCAGCGCCCCGAAGGCTATTGCTGACGATGGAATGAATTATAGAGAACTATTGAAGCTATAGATAGGTGACACCACACATGGGCGAGGCTCGCGGGTTGATTAGCTACTTCGATTAGAGCATACTGAATCTAGCGTCGGCATTGTTCGACGACCGGGAAGATTGGCAGCCCCAACAAGCAACGAAGGCAACGCGCTCCCCATCCGATGATGAGGCATGGAGGAGTGGACAAATGCCCGCTCACATCGTTATTGCCCACGATGACGTTCAGTTCGCGCGAGCAGTCGCCTTCGCCTTACGACTTGAAGACTATGATGTTGCGACCATCAGCGACCCCATGGAGGCGCTGGTTGCGCTGGAACAGCCGAAAACCATTGAGCTGCTGATAACGCGCCCAGGATTTCATCAACCCGGCAAGCCGAACGCCATCGCCATCGCCCGGATGCTTCGCCTGAAGCGACCCAAGCTCACGATCCTTTTTATTGATGACGGTGAACAACCGGAATTAGTCGAGGGCCTTGGAATACTCATTCCTTCGGAGACCACCATCGGGGAAATTCTTTTGTTGGTTCAGAGGCAACTCGATCCGCCATCCGAATCATGAGCCGGTGATCCCGCACAAATCAGCCGGGTAACCTTGGTGGTTCGCCCGCGCGTTTTACGACGCGCCCATGATGAAGGGAACTGAGAGGACAATCGCCATGACCGTACCGTTGCGCGCCGCCTTGTATCTGCGCGTCTCGACGGCGCGGCAGGCCGAGCACGATGTCTCGATTCCCGATCAGAAGCGTCAGGGCGAAGCGTACTGCGCCGCACGCGGGTACCAGCTCATTGAGACCTACGTCGAGCCCGGCGCGTCCGCCACCAACGACCGACGGCCCGAGTTCCAACGCATGATCGAAGCGGGCACCAGGAAGCCCGCGCCGTTCGATATCGTCATCGTCCACAGCTTCTCGCGCTTCTTCCGCGATCACTTCGAGCTGGAGTTCTACGTCCGCAAGTTGGCGAAGAACGGCGTCAGGCTCGTCTCGATCACGCAGGAGATGGGCGACGATCCTATGCACGTCATGATGCGGCAGATCATGGCGTTGTTCGACGAGTACCAATCGAAGGAGAACGCCAAGCACGTTCTTCGCGCCCTGAAAGAGAACGCCCGGCAAGGCTTCTGGAACGGCTCGCTGCCGCCGATCGGCTACCGAGTTGTTGCGGCCGAGCAGCGCGGCGCGAAGATCAAGAAGAAGCTCGAAATCGATCCCCTGCATGCGGACACGGTGCGGCTGATCTACCGCCTTGCCCTGGAGGGCGACGGCACGAGCGGGCCGATGGGCGTCAAGAACATCGCAACCTATCTGAACCAGCGCTGCATCTTCACCCGCGACGGCGGGCGCTGGGGCATCGGCCAGGTCCATCGCATCCTGACGCGGCCGACCTATGTTGGCCGCTACGAGTTCAACAAGCGCGCCAAGAACAAGGCGCTCAAGCCCGCGAGCGAGATCGTGACCGTCGAGGTCCCGCCGCTGATCGATCAGGCGACGTTCGATGCCGTGCAGGCGCATCTACGCGCCCGCAATCCGAAGGTCACGCCGGCGCGCGTTGTGAGCGGCCCGACCCTTCTTACCGGCATTTGCTTCTGTGCCGATTGCGGCGGCGCCATGACGCTCAGGACCGGGAAGGGAGGGCGGTATCGCTACTACACTTGCTCGATCAAGGCGCGGCAGGGCGAGACCGGCTGCAAGGGCCGCTCGATCCCGATGGAGAAGCTGGACAACCTGGTTGCGGCGCACATCGCAGATCGCCTGCTTCAGCCGGAGCGTCTCGAGGAAGTGCTCGCGTCCGTCCTCGACCGCCGGCAGGAACGCGCCGAGCGCCGCCGCGAGCACATCGCGGAATTGAACAAGCGCGCGGCCGAAACCGACCTGCGGCTGAAGCGGCTCTACGACGCCATCGAAGCCGGCATCGCCGAACTCGACGATCCGGCGCTGAAAGAGCGCGTCACCAGCCTTAAGGCGATCCGCGACCAGGCTCAGATCGACGCCGAGCGCGCGACCGCGATGCTGGAGTCGTCAGGCCAACAAGCCGTCACGCCGCAAATGGTCCAGAAGTTCGCCGGGACGGCGCGTGAGCGGATCAGGATCGAGGGCGGCGGCTACCGCCGCGACCATCTCCGCGCACTCGCCCAGCGCGTCGAGGTCGCTGATCACCAGGTCCGCATCATGGGATCGAAAAGCAATCTGCTCCGAACTCTGGCCGCCGCATCGGGCGCAAAATCAGCTACGGGCGGTGTGCCCAGTTCTGTTCTGAAATGGCGGAGAGGGTGGGATTCGAACCCACGGTACCCTTGCGGGCACAACGGTTTTCGAGACCGTCCCGATCGACCACTCTGGCACCTCTCCGCAGGCTGCATCCGGTCGATGTATGGGTGAAGGGCGCGGAAAATAACCCTTTCCGCACCCCGCCGCCAAGCCGAACCTGATTATGGCCTAACGTGTTGACTTGGCTGCGCTTCGCCGCTATAGTGCGCCGCCTGCGGACGGCATCGGGCCGGTCTGCCGCATAATCGCGTGCACCCATGTTTGCTGTCATCCGCACCGGCGGAAAACAATATCGCGTCGCATCAGGCGACGTCATCACCGTCGAGAAGCTCGAGGGCGATGTCGGCTCGTCCGTGACCCTGGGCGAGGTGCTGATGGCCGGCGAGGGCGCCGACGCCAAGCTCGGCGGCGCGCTCAAGGGCGCGGCGGTGACGGCCGAGATCGTCGAGCAGGGCCTCGGCGACAAGGTCATCATTTTCAAGAAACGGCGCCGGCACAATTATCGCCGCAAGCGCGGCCATCGCCAGCCGCAGACCGTGCTGCGCGTAACCGATATCAGTGCCGGTTCGTAACGGAGCAATTCGATGGCGCATAAAAAAGCAGGCGGTTCCTCGCGCAACGGGCGCGATTCCAAGGGCCGCCGTCTCGGCGTGAAGAAGTTCGGCGGCCAGATCGTCGTCTCCGGCAATATCCTGGTGCGCCAGCGCGGCACCAAGTTCCATGCCGGCGACAATGTCGGCATGGGGCGCGACCACACGCTGTTCGCGACCACGACGGGCGCCGTCGAGTTTCACACCTCGACCGGCGGACGCACCTATATTTCCGTGGCGCCGCGGCCGGAATCCGAATCCTGACGCCATTCCCGCAGCGCGGCGAAAGCGACAGGGGGAATGGCAACATTCCCCCTTTTGTTTTGTCCGACCGGCAGCAACCCATGAAATTCCTCGATCAAGCCAAGATCTATGTGAAGAGCGGCGACGGCGGGCCGGGCTCGCTGTCGTTCCGGCGCGAGAAATTCATCGAGTTCGGCGGGCCGGACGGCGGCGACGGCGGGCGCGGCGGCGACGTCGTCGTGGAGGCGGCCGACAATCTCAATACGCTGATCGATTTCCGTTACCAGCAGCATTTCACGGCGCAAAACGGACGCGGCGGCGCGGGCAAGAACCGCACTGGCGCGGATGGCGCGACGGTCGTGCTGCGCGTGCCGCCCGGCACCGAAATTCTCGACGAGGATAACGAGACGCTGCTGATGGATTTGACGCGGATTGGCGAGCGCCGGGTGCTCGCTGAAGGGCGGCGACGGCGGGTTCGGCAACGCGCATTACAAGAGCTCGACCAACCAGGCGCCGCGCCGCGCCGACAAGGGTTGGCCGGGCGAAGAGCGCACCCTATGGCTGCGACTTAAGCTGATCGCCGATATCGGGCTGGCGGGGTTGCCGAATGCCGGCAAAGTCGACGCTACTTGCGGCGGTATCGCGCGCGCGGCCGAAAATCGCGGATTATCCCTTCACCACATTGAAGCCGCAGCTCGGCGTGGTCGGCGTGCATGGCGACGAGTTCGTCATGGCCGATCTGCCCGGCCTGATCGAAGGCGCCAGCGAAGGCGCCGGCCTTGGCCATCGCTTCCTCGGCCATCTCGAGCGCTGCGCCGCGATCTTCCATCTGATCGACGGCACCGACGATAACGTGGTCGCCAATTGGCGCACCGTGCGCCGCGAGTTGGAGCGCTACGGTCACGGCCTTGCCGAGAAGCGCGAGATCATCGGCCTCAACAAGATCGACGCCCTGCCCGCCGCCGAGGTCGACAAAAAAACGCGCGGCCCTGAAGCGTGCCAGCAAAGGCGAAGTGCTGACCTTATCAGGCGCGACCGGCCACGGCGTGACGGAGGCGATGGCGCGCCTGTTCGACGTCGTGAAGGAAGCCCGCGCAAACGCCCGCCGAGGAAGCGGCCGCGTCATGACCGAGACGCTGGCAATCGGCACGCCGCCTCATCGTCAAGATCGGTTCGGCGCTTCTGGTCGAGGAGAATGGCGAGATCAAGCGCGCCTGGCTCGACGCGCTGGCCGAAGACGTCGTGCGCTGCCGCAAGCGCGGGCAGGAGGTGCTGCTTGTGTCGTCGGGCGCGATCGCGGCCGGGCGCCTGCAATTGGGACTGGCCGGCCGGGCGCTCAAGCTCGAAGAAAAACAGGCCGCCGCCGCCGCCGGGCAAATCCGCCTCGCCCATGCTTGGCAGGAGGCGTTGGCGAAGCACGGCGTCTCGGTCGCGCAAATACTGCTGACGCCGGAAGACACCGAAGAGCGCCGCCGCCACCTCAACGCGCGCGCGACGCTGGAAACGCTGCTCGGCCTCGGCGCGGTGCCGGTGATCAACGAGAACGACACGGTCGCGACGTCGGAGATCCGCTTCGGCGACAACGACCGGCTTGCCGCGCGCGTGGCGCAGATGATCAGCGCCGACACGCTGGTGCTGCTGTCCGACATCGATGGGCTCTATACCGGCGATCCCCGGGCCGATACCGGCGCGCGCCACATTCCCGAGGTGCGCGAGATTACCGCCGAGACCGAGGCGATGGCGGGCGCGGCGCCGGCCGGCTATTCCTCCGGCGGCATGGTGACGAAGCTTGTCGCCGCGCGCATTGGCATCGCCGCGGGCTGCCGCATGGCGATCGCCCAGGGCGAGCCGTTGCACCCGCTGCGCGCCATCGAGGACGGCGCGCGTTGTACCTGGTTCCTGCCGTCATCGGAGCCGCGCACCGCGCGCAAGCGCTGGATCGCCGGCATGCTCAATCCCGCCGGCTGCTTCACTGTCGATGACGGCGCGGCGGCAGCGTTGCGGCGCGGCACCAGCCTGTTGCCGGCAGGCGTGATCGCGATCGACGGCGATTTCGAGCGCGGCGATCCCGTGCTGGTGCGCAACCGCGCCGGCGCCGAGATCGGCCGCGGCCTCAGCGCCTATTCCGCCGCCGACGCGCGCGCCATCGCCGGCCACAAGAGCGGTGAAATCGAGGCGATTCTCGGCTACCGTGGCCGCGACGAAATGATCCATCGCGACGAACTGGTCATGGAGAGAAGGCATGAGTGTCGTCGAAACGGCGACCGAATCTCGACGCCGAGATGCGCGCCGTCGGCCAGCGGGCCCGCGCCGCCGCGTCGCTGATGGCGCTCGCCGATCCGGCACGCAAGACCGACGCGCTGACGCGCGCCGCCGCCGCGATCCGCACCGACAAGGCCGCGATCCTCGACGCCAACAAACGCGACATGGCCGATGCCGGCAATCTGTCCGGGGTCGATGCGCGACCGGCTGATGCTCGACGACAAGCGCGTCGAGGCCATCGCCAAGGGTTTGGACGATGTCGCCGCCCTGCCCGACCCGGTCGGCGCCGAGATCGGCCGCTGGACCCGGCCCAACGGGCTCGACATCGCGCGCGTGCGAATTCCCCTCGGCGTGGTCGGCATCATCTATGAATCGCGGCCGAACGTGACGGCGGACGCGGGTAGTCTGTGCCTGCGCGCCGGCAACGCCGCGATCCTGCGCGGCGGTTCGGAGAGTTTCCATTCCTCGCGCGCCATCGCGGCAAGCCTGCGTCGCGGCATTCGCGAAGCCGGCCTGCCCGAGGACGCGGTGCAGCTCGTGCCGAGCCGCGACCGCGAGGCGGTCGGGATGATGCTGCGCATGAGCGATCTCATCGACATCATCGTGCCGCGCGGCGGCAAGGGCCTGATCGAGCGGGTGCAGCGCGAGGCGCGCATGCCGGTGATCGCGCATCTCGAAGGCAATTGCCACGTCTATATCCACGCCGCGGCCGACGCCGGCAAAGGCACAGGCCATCGTGATGAACGCCAAGATGCGGCGCACCGGCGTGTGCGGCGCCGCCGAGACGCTGCTGATCGACCGCGCGGTCGCGAAGGCGCAACTGCCCACGATCCTCGCCGAGCTGCACAAAGCCGGCTGCGAAATCCGCGGCGACGAGACGGTGCGCGCGCTCGATCCCGCCGCAAATGCGGCGACCGAGCAGGATTGGTTCACCGAATTTCTCGACGCCATCCTGGCGGTGCGCGTGGTCGACGGACTCGACGCCGCGATCGACGCACATCAACCATTACGGCTCGCATCACACCGACGCGATCGTCACCGAGGACGATGCCGCCGCCGAGACTTTCCTTAGCCGCGTCGACAGCGCGATCGTGCTGCGCAACGCCTCGACGCAATTCGCCGACGGCGGCGAGTTCGGCATGGGCGCCGAAATCGGCATCGGCACCGGGACGGCTGCCGCCGCGCGGCCCGGTCGGCGCCGAGCAGCTCACCAGCTACAAATACGTCGTGCGCGGCACCGGCCAGGTGCGGCCCTGACGTACGTCCGCCACAACTACCGACCCTCCCCCTCGATGGGGGAGGGTTGCGAGAAATCGAAGACTTCGAGCGGGTGGGGGTGACCCCGCCATCTGTATCAACCATCACCCCCACCCGAATGCCTCGCTGTCGCTCGGCATTTCTTCCCTCCCCCATCGAGGGGGAGGGATGACGATCTATGACCGTGCAGCTCGGCTTCTTGCCGCCGCGGCGCGTCGGACTGCTCGGCGGCTCGTTCAACCCGGCGCATGACGGCCATCGCCATATCAGCCTCGAAGCGCTGAAGCGGCTGGGTCTCGACGAGGTGTGGTGGCTGGTGTCGCCGCAGAATCCGCTTGAAGCCGGGCGACGGCATGGCGCCGCTTCGCCAAGCGCTTTGCCGGCGCGCGCGCGAAAGCGCGATTCGCCGCGCATCAAGGTGCTCGACCTCGAGGCGCGGCTCGGCACGCGCTATACCATCGACACGGTCGCGGCGATCCGCCGTCTGTTTCCGCGCACGCGGTTCGTTTGGCTGATGGGCGCGGACAATCTGAAACAAATACGTCATTGGCGGCGCTGGCGCGAGATTTTCCGCGCTTGTGCCCATTGCCGTGCTCGACCGGCCCACCTATTCTCTAGCGGCGTTGAGCGACCTTGCCGCGCAAACCTTCGCCCGTTACCGCGTCCCGCCGGGCGCGGCGCGGCACCTCGCCGACATGACGCCGCCCGCCTGGACCTTCCTTACCATCAAACTCGATCCCGCATTCCGCCAGTGCCATCCGCGAAAAAAACTCGGACCGCTAAGAAGCGCGCGCAGCCGCCCAGCCGCGCTTCTCGCCGCGTTCCAGGCCGCGCTCGAAGACGGCCAAGGCCGAGGACATCGCGCGTATCGACCTGCGCGGCAAATCGAGCATCGCCGACGACATGCTGATCGCGTCGGGCCGTTCGGCGCGCCAGGTCGCGGCGCTTGCCGACCGCGTGATGGCGGCGCTGGCGGGGCGCGGGCAAAAGCGTGTCCCCGTCGAGGGCCTGAAGACCGGCGATTGGGTGCTGATCGACGCCGGCGACGTCATCGTCCATCTCTTCCGTCCGGAAATCCGCGCGCGCTATAATCTCGAAAAGATGTGGGGCGCGGCCTTCGACGGATCGGAATGAATAATGGCGTTGCATCTGACCATCATCGCCGTCGGCAAGAAGGGTGCGGGTCCGCTCGCCGATCTGCAGCATCTCTATTCCGAGCGCATCACCTGGCCGTTGACCATCAGGAGGTTGAGGAGAAGCGTCCCTCGCCGACGGCGGCCGAGCGGATTCAGCGCGAAGGCAATCTGTTGCTGCAGGCGGTGCCCAAGGGCGCGATCGTGGTGGCGCTCGACGGCAAGGGCACGCAATTCACCAGCGAGGAATTCGCCCAGCGCCTCGGCAAATGGCGCGACACCGGCGTGGCGGAGGTGATCTTCCTGATCGGCGGCGCCGACGGCCTCGCCGAGAACGTCCGCGCCAAGGCCAACTACGTCATGTCGCTGGGTGCCATGACCTGGCCGCATCTCCTGGCGCGCGGCATGCTGCTCGAACAAATCTACCGCGCCCAGACCATCCTCGCCGGGCACCCGTATCACCGGGCGTGATTGTGTTTTTATTGATTATCCTTTTTCGTCACCCGCGGGCTTGACCCGCTGGTCTCATGCGAGCGACGGATATCGATGGCCGGATCAAGCCCGGCCATGACGATAAGTAATTGTGATCGGTAGGCGATCCAGGTCCCAATTTCCCGGCTCGTCGATCGTGTAGCTGAAATTCGCGGCGTCGAGGCAGTCGGCGCGGCCGGCGGCGGATTCCGCTTGCGGATACATCAGGAACCCGACGGGCGCACCGTTCGAGCCGGGCAGCGCCACGTCGTGCGCGTCGTTGAACGCGATCCAATTGCCTTCCCACGCGCCGAACAAGATGCGATGCGCGGCGGCGACCTTGGCTCGCCCATCGCAAGATGGCCGGGCGGCTCCTCGAGCATCACCTTGCGCACATCGGCCGGATCGGCCGGCACCCAGCCATAGTGCTCCAGCCACACCTCGGCGCGGCAATGCTGCGCCTTGGTGATCGGTTCGGCATTGGCGCCGAGGCTCTTGTAGCCGAAGCGCGACGGCGCGACGCGGATGCCGTAGAGATCGCGCGCCGGAATGCCCGAGCGCGCGCGAGGCCGACGAACAGCGCGTTGAAATCGGCGCATTTGCCGCCGAGATTGCCGGTCTTGAGCATGAATTCGATATTGCCGAGGCCGCAGCCCGGCACCTTGGGATTGCGGAACGTGTTGGCGACGATCCATTCATAGATGCGCCGCGCCTTGTCGAGATCGGTCGCGGCGCCGGCGGTGATCTTGTCCGCAGTCGCCTTGACGATGCCGTCCGTGGGGATGAGCTGCGTCGCCGACAGGTTCAATCGCCGGTCATAGGCCGAAAGCGGCGCCGCCTTGCTGGGTTTGGTTAGGTCGACCGCGCGGTCTTGCGTCGCGACGCGGCTGGTGACTTCGACGACGGGCGCCGTCGTGCCTGCCGGCCATTCGGCTTTCAGCAAATTGGCGTCGTAAGGCGCGAACGTATATTCGCTGGCGGTCCCACCCGCGATGTTCCAATTATTGCCCAACGGCTTGATCCAATCGGCCTCGGCAATGGAGGGCAACGGCACCCAGGCGCGCGCCGGGCCTTTGGTGTCCTTAAGCTCGATGCGGGTCGCGATCTCGAACGTGCGCCACTCTCTCGGCTCAGGCGCGAACGGCGCCGCGAACGGCGCCGCGAACGCCGCGCGCGGCAGCAGCGCGCTCGCCGACACCGCGACGCCCGCCTTGAGTAGGTCTCTGCGCTCCATCGTCTCACCTCACCTCGATCTGCGCCGGACCCGGCGCGAATTCGCCAATGGCGCAGGCATAGTCGAAGCCGCGTGCCTTCACCAGCGCCACCACTTCGTCGGCGGCCGCGGGCGCACACGCGATCAGCAAGCCGCCGCTGGTTTGCGGATCGCACAGCAAATCGCGCTGCCATGCCGGCATGTCGGTCGGCCAACGTCACCTCATGCCCATAGCTCGCCCAGTTACGTTTGGCGGCACCGGTGCCGATGCCGGACCGCGCCAGTTCGCGCGCGCCGTCGAAGATCGGCAGGCGCGCGAAATCGATGTTCAGCGTCAGACCGGCGCCGCGGCACATCTCCAGCCCATGCCCTAACAAGCGCGAAGCCGGTCACGTCGGTGACCGCATGAACGCCCGCGATGTCGGGCAACGCCGCCCCGACGGCGTTGAGCTGCGTCGTCGAAGCGAGCATCTCTTGGTAATAGGCGTCGTCGAGCTCGCCGCGCTTCAGCGCGGCGCTGTAAATGCCGATGCCAAGCCGCTTGGTCAGGATCAGCGTGTCGCCCGCACGCGCGGTCGAATTGCGCAATACCCGCGCCGGATCGACCAAGCCGATAGCGGCCAGGCCGTAGATCGGCTCGGGCGAGTCGATGGAGTGGCCGCCGGCGACGGGGATGTTTACCTCGGCGCAGATCGACGCGCCGCCGGCCAAAATTTGCTGCGCGGTCTCGACCGACAGCTTGTCCACCGGCATGCCGAGAATCGCCAACGCCAGGATCGGCGTCCCGCCCATCGCATAAACGTCGGACAGCGCGTTGGCCGCGGCGATGCGGCCGAACGCATGAGGATCGTCGACGATGGGCAGGAAGAAATCCGTGGTCGCGATCACCGCCTGGCGGTCGTTGAGGCGATAGACCGCGGCGTCGTCCGCGGTCTCGGTTCCGACCAGCAAATTCGCGAACGGCGCGGCGGCAGGCATCTTGGCCAGGATGCTGCTCAGCACCGACGGGGCGAGCTTGCAGCCGCAGCCGCCGCCATGCGCTAGATCGGTCAATCGGATGGTGTTCATGCGCCGCCGACTGTACCTTCGCGGCCGTGAGAAATCATCGCCAAAGCAAGATGGCTGCGTTGCGCGCCCTGCCCTCCGTCGATGCGGTACTGCGCAGCCCGGCCGGCCAGCGCGCCGCCGAGACGTTCGGCCGGGCGCGCGCGACCAACGCGGTGCGCGCGGCCCTGGCCGAACATCGCGCCGCGCCGCCGCACGATCCGCCAGATGCCGACGCCGTGGCCGAGGCCGCGCGCCATCGGCTCGAACAGGGCGAGATTTCGACACTGCGCCCCATGTTCAATCTTACCGGCACGGTGCTGCACACCAATCTCGGCCGCGCCGTGCTTGGCCGAGGCGGCAGTGGAAGCGGCGGCGCGGGCGATGCGCGGCGCGGTCGCGCTCGAATACGATCTCGTGGATGGCGGACGCGGCGAACGCGACGACCATGTGCGCGCCCTGCTGCGCGAACTGACGGGCGCCGAGGACGCGACCATCGTCAACAACAACGCGGCGGCGATGTTGCTGGTGCTCAACAGCTTCGCCAAGGACCGCGACGCGATCGTGTCGCGCGGCGAGCTGATCGAAATCGGCGGCGCGTTCCGCATGCCCGACATCATGATGCGCGCCGGCGCGCGGCTGGTCGAGGTCGGCACCACCAACCGCACGCACCTCAAGGACTATGCCGCCGCCATCGGCCCCGAGACCGGCTTGGTGCTGAAGGTCCATACCTCGAATTATCGCGTCGAGGGATTCACCGCCGAGGTGCCGGCGCGCGACCTCGCGGCGTTGGCGCACGAACGGACGAAGCTGCTGGCGCACGATCTCGGCTCCGGCACGCTGGTCGATCTGGCGCGCTGGGGCCTCGCGCACGAGCCGACCGTCGCCGAAGCGGTAAAAGACGGCGCCGATCTTGTGACGTTTTCCGGCGACAAGTTGCTGGGCGGGCCGCAGGCCGGGTTCATCGTCGGCAAGCGCGCCGCCATCGCGCAGATCAACCGCAACCCGATGAAACGCGCGTTGCGCGTCGACAAGATCCGCCTCGCGGCCATCGAAGCGACGCTGCGGCTTTATCGCGATCCCGACCGACTCGCCGAGCGTTTGCCGACGCTGCGCTATCTCGCCCGTCCCGTGCGCCGAGATCGAGGCGCTGGCCCGCCGCCTGGCGCGGCGCATCGTCATTGCCGGGATGTTTCGAATCGATGTCGTCGCCTGCAAAAGCCAGATCGGCTCCGGCGCGCTGCCGGTCGAGACGATCGCCAGTTTCGCGCTGGCGATCCGCGGCGACGGCGCTCGACACGCTGGCGGCGCGGCTGCGCGCCTTGCCGGTCCCCGTCATCGGGCGCATCGAACGCCAGGCGCTGCTGCTCGATCTGCGCTGTCTCGAGGACGAGGCCGGCTTCATCGCCAATCTCGCGTCGCTCACGCGCGCGTCATGATCGTCGGCACCGCCGGCCATGTCGATCACGGCAAGAGCGCGCTGGTGCGGGCGCTGACCGGCGTCGATCCCGACCGGCTCGCCGAGGAAAAGCGCCGCGGCATCTCGATCGATCTCGGCTTTGCCTATATGCCGGCGCCGGACGGCATCGATCATCGGCTTTGTCGATGTGCCGGGGCATCGAGCATTTCCTCCACAACATGCTGGCCGGCGCGACGGGAATCGATTTCGTGCTGCTCGCGGTCGCGGCCGATGACGGTGTCATGCCGCAAACCGTCGAGCATCTCGCCATCGTCGATCTGCTTGGCGTCGACCGGGGGCTGGTCGCGCTGACCAAATCCGATCGGTGCCGCCGTCGACGACGCGCCGTGGTCCAACGCGGACATCGCGACGTTGCTTGCGCCGGCACGGGGTTGCCAGCGGCCGCCATCGTGGAAACCTCGACCGTCACGGGACAAGGGCATCGACGATCTGCGCGCGCGCCTGTTCGCGGCGGCACGCGAAATCGACAGCGCGCGACACGCAAGGCCGCTTTCCGGCTCGCGGTCGATCGTTGCTTCACCCTGCGCGGGGTCGGCACGGTGGTGACGGGAACGGCGTTGTCCGGCACGGTCGCCGTGGGCGATCACGGTCACGGTCAGCCCGTCGGGACTGGCGGCGCGCGTGCGCTCGATCCATGCCCAGAACCAACCCGCGGAAGCGGCGTCGCGGGCCAACGCTGCGCGCTCAACCTTGCCGGCGACGGCATCGCCAAGGATGCGATCGCGCGCGGCGACATGGTGCTCGATCCGAGCCTTCACGCACCGACCGCGCGCATCGACACGCGGCTCAAGGTGCTGGCGTCGGAGCGCGATCCGCTTGGCCTATGGATGCCGGTGCGCCTGCATCATGGCGCGGCCGAATCGGCGCGCGCCTTGTTCCGCTCGATCGCGAGACAATCGCGCCGGGCAGCGACGGCTGGGCGCAACTCGTGCTCGACCGGCCGATCGCGGCCGCGGTTGGCGACCGGTTCGTGCTCCGCGACACGTCGGCGCAACGCACCCTGGGCGGCGGCCGCTTCGTCGATCTGCGCGCTCCGACACGGCGGCGGCGCACTCCGGCACGGCTGGCTCAGCTCGCGGCGATCGACGGCGCCAACCCTGTCGCCGCCTTGCTCGATCTGACCGCCCCTACTATCTCGATCTCGACGCGTTTTGGCGCGACCGCGCTATGCCGCCCCACGACGTCGACGCGATACGGCTCGCGGCGCGTGGCACAACCTACGCCCTGTCGCGCCGGCAGTGGGCTGCGTTTCAAGCAATCGTTGCATACGGCGCTCGCCGCGTTTCATGTGGCCCATCCCGCGGCCGATGGCGCGCCGCCCGATACGCTACGCCGCGCCGTCGAGCCGCGCCTGCCCGCGCACCTTTTCACGGCCGCGCTGGGCGAACTGGCGCGGCAAAACATCATCGCCGTCGCCGGGGGCTCAGCACGCCTGCCTGATCACGCCGCTCGCCTGGCGCCAGCACAGCAGGCGCTATGGCAAAAAATTCAGCCGCTCCTCAGCGATGCCGACCGTTTTCAACCGCCGCGCCTCGCCGACCTCGCCGAGAGCGTCGGCACGGCGGAGAGCGATACGCGCAAATTCATGAAACAGCTCGCGGGGTTGGGATTGATCGAAGAGGTGGCGCCCGATCATTTTTTTCTGCGTGCCGCGTTGTCGAGGCGGCGGACATCGTGGCGTCGCTGGGACAATCGCCGGATGGCCAGTTCGGCGCGGCGCAGTTACGCGACCGGCTCGACACCGGCCGCAAAACGGCAATCGAATTG
Source organism: uncultured Alphaproteobacteria bacterium (assembly GCA_963851285.1). Lineage (GTDB taxonomy): Bacteria > Pseudomonadota > Alphaproteobacteria > ATCC43930 > CGMCC-115725 > JAATGI01. The sequence continues at coordinate 786,790 of CAWKOL010000001.1, read as the reverse complement.
CTCGAATATTTCGACCGCCGCGGCGTAACGGTGCGCCGCGGCGATCTTCGACGCGTCGATGCGCGAAAGTTAGCGCTGCTACGCTAACGGCCTAATTGCAAATTTTGACGCGAGTCCGGATCCAATGACCCGGAACGATCGCGGCCGTCGGGCCGCACATGACGCGGCACAAAATGGCGGTGGACACGAATCACGCAGCCGATCTGCGTGATGGCATGCGACGCACCGATTTCCGCCTTCGGTACCGTGACGGTCGCCGCCTGGGTCGGCAACGCGTAGGCGCCGACCGACAGAGCGGCAACGGCGGCAAACAACGCAACTCTTTTCATCTACGTCCCTCCAATTATAGACGATCCGACTATGACGGGTGTCGCGCGGCCGGGCAACGGTTGGCCGCCCAATTCCCTAACAGTCAGGTCAAGTTCACCAAAATGAAGTCGCTGCCCCGCGCCGCGTAGACATTCGTGTGTGGGTCCTCAAGATTGGGCCGGCCACCGACCAGGACGACGTCACGGCTGTTGATCGGCCCGTGGTCGTTGTGCGGATCCGCAACATTCTCAAGTGGATCGCCGCTTATGTACTCCTGCGCGAGAATCATGCGATCGCCATACTGCGCAAGGCCCGTATTGCCGATCGCCATCTTATCGGTCGGCGACCAATTCCAGGCCAACGGCACGCGCGTCCAGCCGAACACATGCGTGCCGCCCGGCTTTTGCGCGATCGTCAAGCTGCCGGGTTTCACGTCGACGGGCTTGAGTTCCGCGAACGGACGCCGAACGACCTCAAGCACGCCGGCGCGCGCCCCTTGCTCGCACAGATTCTTGAGCTCGGCCGACGATTGGCAATTCGCCAGCGCGTCGCTCATGTGCGCCAGTTCGCGCGGATATTCGACCTTGAGCTGCGCCAGGATGTATTTCGACATCGCCGCCGTGCAGCCTTCGGCACCGAGACAGGCACCCGACACGCGGTCGCCCGGCGTCGGCAATTGCGCGGCGCCGCCGAAGATCAGCAATTGTTCCGCGCGCCGCGCCAGCTTGCTCGCCGGCTCGGGCCCAGCGAGGTCCGCCATGAAGACGATCTGCTTCAAGATCTCGCTTTGCTGTGCCGGCGCGGTCGGAATCAGCGCGATCATCCATTGCGGGATGGCCCTCTCCACCAGGATCGCCCGCGCATCGTCGGTGAGCGACGCCCAGCGCCGGCGGTAGGCCTCTTCAAGCCCGAGTTCCTTGATCGAAGCCGGCAACCAGCGCGCCCGCCGCTGAACGTCGCGGGCGAACCAGGCCGGCGTCGCGCCGGCCAGCGGCCGGCGCACCACATCGCCCACCGGCGCTGCGGCGTAACTCATTGTTACTCCTAGAGAACTTCCGATCAGCAGGGCTGTCGCCGTCTGCTTTACGAAGGTCCGCCGCGATAGGGACGCAGCTTCCCTGTTCCGCGCCGAAGGCGCGGAATTCGTCGGCCACATGTGCCTCTCCCCACGTAGTTGCCGTGGGGAAGCCTGCCGACGCGGGCATGCGACGCATACAGAGGCATGGTTAAATTAACCAATAATCAGCGCGTTAAAATAACTAGAAATTTTTGGGCAATGGCGCTCGATCAGCTTAACTAGAGTGTGATTCATCTGGCTTGAATCGCCTGTGGCGTCGAATTCTGATTCAAGATGTTGGGTGTGGCGGAGGTCAGCATGGGATGGCGAGAGCGGATTCGGATGATCTGAGGGAGCGGGTCGCGGCGTCGGTGTCGGGCGGTCGCTCGTGCCGTGCGACGGCGGTGTTGTTTAGGGTGAGCGTCGCGAGCGTGGTGAAGTGGTCGCGGCGGTTTCGGGCGACAGGCAGCGCGGCGGCGAAGCCGATGGGTCGGCGGCAGTCGCGGTCGCTGGCGGCGGAGCGAGATTGGCTGCTGGCGCGACTTGCAGCGGTTCCGGATTTGACGTTGCGGGCCGTGGTGGTGGAGTTGAGCGATCGCGGGGTGGTGACGAGCTACGGCTCGGTGTGGCGCATCGTGCACGATGCGGGCGTCAGCTTCAAAAAAAACCCTGTTCGCCACCGAGCAAGATCGGCCGGACGTGGCGCGAAGGCGGGCACGCTGGAAGACACACCAAGGCAAGCTTGATCCGGTCCGCCTGGTCTTCATCGACGAGACCTGGGCCAAGACCAACATGACACGCCTGCGGGGCTGGGCGCCACGCGGGCGCAAGCTCTTGGCCAAGGCGCCGCAGGGCCGCTGGCGAACCCTGACCTTCGTCGCCGCGTTACGCCGCGACCGGATCGACGCGCCCTTCGTCCTCGATGGCCCCATCAACGGCAGAAGCTTCCTGGCCTATGTCGAACGGCTTCTCGTGCCGACGCTCGTCCCCGGCGACATCGTCATCATGGATAATCTCGGCAGCCACAAAGGACAGGCCGTGCGGCGCGCCATCCGGGCATCCGGCGCCAGGCTCTTCTTCCTGCCGCCCTACTCGCCCGACCTCAATCAATCCCATCGAACAGGTCTTCGCAAAGCTCAAGACCCTACTGCGAAAAGCCAACGTGCGAACCGTCGCGACAACATGCAGACGTATCGGAACCCTGCTCGACGCCTTTCCACCTCACGAATGCGCCAACTACCTCAGAAACTCCGGATACGCTTCAATCTAGATGGATCAAACTCTAGGTCACCGACTCATAAACCGCATCCAGATTTTGGCGGCGGCGAGTTTGATGATGGCAAGGTAGTTTGCATCATGCTTTTCGAAGCGGGTGGCGACGGCTCTGAAATGTTTGATCTTGTTGAAGAAGCGCTCGACCAGGTTGCGGTAGCGATAGAGGAATGGGCTGAAAGCGGGGATGTTGACCCGGTTCGGCATCGGCTTGATGTTGGCCCAGGCGCCCTGCGCGGTCAGGCACCGGCGCAGCGCGTCGCTGTCGTAGGCGCGGTCGGCGAGCAAGATTTGACCGGGGCCGAGCTCGCCGAGCATGTCAGCGGCGCTTCGCCCGTCATGAGCTTGACCTTCGGTCAGTTTGAGCGCGATGGGCAAGCCGTTGCCGTCGACCAGAGCGTGGATTTTAGTGGTCAGTCCGCCGCGCGAGCGCCCCATGCATCGGGCTGGAGCGTCGTGCCCTTCCGCGGTCTCCGGCCCCCCTTTTTGACGTTGGCCGCGTGCTGATGGACCCGGATCGAAGAGGAGTCGATCATTTGCAGATCGCCTTCGTAAGCCCGCGAGACCGCGTCGAAAAGCCGGTCCCAGACGCCGCGTTTCCGCCACCGGACGAAGCGGTTGTAGCAGGTCGTTGGCGGACCGTAGCGCTCCGGGATGTCCGCCCACGGCGAACCCGTCCGCAGCCGCCAATAGATGCCGTTCAATGTCCGGCGGTCATCCACCCGCGCGACGCCGCGCGGTTTGTTCGGCAACAGCGGCTGGATGATCGACCATTCAAAGTCCGTCAAATCATACCGGCGAGGCATCATGGCTCAAGCTCCGTTCAGGAGCTTGAATCAGAATTCGCCACCCAGCGGAATCCCCTTTATGAGTTTAAGACCTAGCGCATCGCTAAAGCGGCCAAGAAAGGGCTGGAGACGAAGACGAGTTTCCCGGGACCTTAATAAGGCTCGGCGGGGCGACCGCCGTCGCGACTCTCTATTCGCGCTTTCGCCAGTGACGAAGCCGTTCGGCGGTGATGTAGAGCAACGGGATCAGGAAGACGCCGAACAAGGCGGCGAAAATCATGCCGCCGAATACCGGGGTGCCGACGGCGTGACGCGTGATCTCGCCGGCGCCTTGCGCCACCACCAGCGGCAGCAGGCCAAGAATGAAGGCAAAGCTGGTCATGATGACCGGACGGAAGCGCAGCCGCGCGCCTTCGATGGCGGCCGCCCTGACACCCTTGCCCCCAGCGCGCTGTTGTTCGGCGAACGCGATGATCAGGATCGCGTTCTTCGCCGCGAGCGCGATCAGCACGACCAATCCGATTTGCGCGTACACGTCGAAGCTCAACCCCGTCACCGCTAACGCGACGACCGCGCCCAACAGCGCGACGCTGACGGACAGGAGCGCCGGCACCGGTATGTTCCAGCTCTCATAAAGAGCAACGAGGAACAGGTACGCGAACAGGATTGAAAGGCCGAGCAACGTGGTGGTGCCGCCGCTTGCCGCCTTCTCCTGAAGCGCCGTTCCCGTCCATTCGTAACTGTAGCCGGCCGGTAAAGTCGCCGAGATGCGTTCCATGGCCGCGATCGCCTGACCGGAACTGAAACCCGGCTTGGCCGCACCGTTCACGATCGCGGCGCCATAGCCGTTGTACCGCACAACGGCTTGCGGCCCCTGCACCAAGCGGATCGAGGCCAGGGCCCGCATCGGTACCATCGTGCCCTTGGCGTTGCGGACATAGATGCGGTTGATGTCGTTGATTTGGTCGCGGAAGGCGGTCTCGGCCTGGACATTGACCTGCCAGGTGCGTCCGAACACGTTGAAGTCGTTGACGTAGTAGCCGCCCAGCGTCGCCTGCAGCGCGCTGAAAATGTTGCCGATATTGACGCCGAGCACCTGCGCCTTGTCGCGGTCGATGTCGAGGTAGATCTGGGGCGTATCCGCGGCAAAGGTGCTGAATACGGCGGCGAGTTCTGGCTGCTGGTTGGCGGTGACGAGCAGGCCGCGCAGCGTCGCGGCGAGATCGGTCGGCGATTGGCCCTGCAACGCTTCGAGCACGTACTGGAACCCGCCCGTGTTACCGAGACCGAGGATCGGTGGCAGATTGAAGGGGAACGCGATGGCACCGGGAAGCGCGCCGAGCCGGGGCCGCAATTGCGCGATGATGGCACCGGCGCCTTGCCGCGGATCGGTACGGTCCTCGTAAGGTTTGAGCCGGATGACGAAGAATGCCTGGTTCGACGAGGCGAGATAATCGATGAAATTCAGCCCGACCACGGAGAGAATGCCTTGAACCCCGGGGATCGACCGCACGATGCCCTCGACCTGTTGCACGACGGCCTGGGTACGGTTGAGCGACGCGCCTTCCGGCAGGCGCAAGGTCGCGAAGATGGCGCCCTGATCCTCTTCGGGTAGGAAACTCTGCGGGACACGCGTGAACAGGCCGCCCGATAGCACGAGAACGCCCGCGACGACGAGCACGCCGATAATCGCGACTCGCGCCAAGCGGCTCACCACGGCGACGTAGCCGTCGCGCACCCCGTCGATGGCCCCGAGCACGTAACGCATCGGCCCTCGGTGGCCACGGCCGCGCCTCAGCAGGACGCCGCAAAGCGCCGGGCTTAGCGTCAAGGCGTTCACCGCCGAAATCACCATCGCGACCGAGACCGCCACCGCGAACTGGCGGAACAATTGGCCGCTGATGCCTGGAATGAACGCCACCGGCACGAACACGGACAGCAGCACCATCGTGATCGCGATGACCGGCCCGGTGATCTCGCGCATCGCTTTCTTGGTGGCGTCCTTGATCGAAAGGTCCGGTTCCTCCTCGATCACGCGCTCGACATTCTCGACGACGACGATGGCGTCGTCGACCACGATGCCGATCGCCAGGACCAGCGCCAGCAACGACACGGTGTTCGCGGTGTAGCCGACCGCCAGCAAGACCGCGAAGGTGCCGACGATCGAGACCGGCACCGCGACCAGGGGGATGAGCGTGGTGCGGAACTTGCCAAGGAACATGAACACGACGAGCGCGACCAGCGCGATCGCCTCAGCCAAGGTTCGGACCACCTCGTTGATGGTCGACGTGACGAATACCGTCGTGTCGAAGAATACGGCGTAAGCGAGATCGTTCGGAAACCGCGTGGCAAGCTGCGCCATGGTTTTGCGCACACGCTTCGCGACGTCCACCGCGTTGGAGCCGGGCGTCTGATAAATGCCCATCGCGGCCGCGGGCGCGCCGTTGAAGCGGCTGTACCGATCCTGGGTCTGGGCGCCCATCTCGACGCGCGCCACGTCCTTGACCCGCACGATCGAGCCGTCGGGATTGGCGCGGATGACGATGTCCTCGAATTCCTTGGGGCTGGTGAGCCGTCCCTTGGTCTTGACCGTGAGTTGGACGCGCTGTTGCTGCTCCAATGGCGCCGCGCCGATGCGACCGAGCGCCGCCTGCACGTTCTGGCTTTGGACCGCGGCGATGATATCGTTCGGCGTGAGATTGAATTCCGTCAGCTTGTCGGGATCGAGCCAGATGCGCATCGAATAGTTGAGCGGCCCGAATAATTGCACTTGGCCCACGCCGTTAATGCGCGACAGCGCGTCGATGACGTTGATCGTGGCGTAGTTGCTGAGATAGATCGCGTCGTACGTGCCCTTCGGCGAATAGAGATTGATGACCTGGAGCAACGCCGCCGATTTCTTGCGAATGACAAGACCGGTGCGCGACACTTCCTGAGGCAATTGCGGCGTGGCCAGCGCCGCCCGGTTCTGCACGTTGACGGTATTGATGTCGGGATCGGTGCCGAGCGCGAAGGTGACGGTCAGCGAATAACTGCCGTCGGCGCCGCTGGTCGATTGGTAATAGAGCGCGTTGTCGATGCCGTTGATTTGCTCCTCGATCGGCTGCGCCACCGTCTTCTCGATCACCTCGGCGTCGGCGCCGGGATAGGTTGCGGTCAGCGATACTTGCGGCGGGACGATCTCGGGAAACTGCGCGATCGGAATGACGGTGATGGCGATGATGCCGGCCAGCGTGATGACGATCGCAACGACCATCGCCAGACGCGGACGATCGATGAAGATCGCGGAGAACATACGGCGTCAGGTTCCCGGCGCGACGCTGGCGGCGACAGTCTGACCTGGCCGAACCTTCTGAACGCCCTCGACGATGACACGCTCGCCCGCTTCTAGCCCGTCGGCGACGACGACCGAGCTGCCGCGCTCGGCCCCGAGCTTGATGCGCCGCAGTTCGACCTTGTTAGCCGGGTCGACCACAAGCACATACGTGCCGGCCTGATCGAGTTGGAGCGACGACTGCGGAACCAGCAGCGCCGAGCGCGGCGCGCCGCGCTCGATCTCCACGGCGACGACGCCGCCCGGGACGAGCAGCGCCTGCTTGTTGGGGAATTCCGCACGGACCGCGACCGTGTCGGTGCTGGAATCGGCCTGGATATCGAGGAAATTGGCTTGGCCCGGTTCCGGATAGAGCGTGCCGTCGGGCAATCGCACGCGTACCGCGACACGGCCGTTCTGCGGCCCGCCGGCGAGGAGCCGGCGCTTGAAATCGAGCACTTCGCGCGCGCTGGCCGGGAAGATCACGTAGACCGGATCGAAGCTGACGATGGTCGCGAGGCTCCCGGTATTCGGGCCGACCAGATTGCCGACCGTGTATTTGGCGATACCTATGCGGCCGTCGATCGGCGAACGGATCTCCGTGTAGCCGAGATTGATCTTTGCCTGGTCCAAGGCCGCTTGCGCCTCGAGAATATCGGCGTGCGCGCTGGCTTGCGTGGCGACTTGCTGATCGACCTGTGCCTTGGGCACGAATTGCTGCGGCAACAGCGCCTTGCCGCGCGCCAGTTGCTGCGCGGCGTTGAGCTCAACCGCCTTCGCCTTGGCGAGATTGGCCTCCTGCTGTTCGACAATCGCCTTGTAGGTGTCCTGCTCGATCCGGAACAACAGGTCGCCCTTTTTGACAAGCTGACCCTCCGTGAAATAGCGCTGCTCGATGAAGCCCGGAACGCGCGCCACGATGTCGACCTTGTCGATCGGCGTGATGCGGCCGATGAAATCGCTGGTGTCGGTGATTTGTTCGCTCTTGACCGGCACCACCAGCACCGACGGTGCCGGCGCATGCGCCTGTGCGCACGCGCCCGTTCCGACAGCCAACCCGACCAGAAGAACGACAATGCCGAGACCGGCTCGGCCACTTTCCGCCAAGAGACGCATGGTACCCCGCAAACGCCGATGCGGCTTAATCCAAGGCCATAACCCCTGTGCTGTCGAGAGAGAACTTCTCCCGGTCCCCTGCTACACGGCTCTCTTTGGCTATTTCCGATATTGCGTGCGGGCGTTGGTCGCGAACGGATTCGGCGCTACCGTCGCGCGAATTTCCATTTGCCGGTGGCGCTCGACATTGGGCTTCGTCGAGCCGCCGCCTTCCTCGCCCCAGACCAGCGTTACCTTGGTGCCGGGCTGGCTGAGGTCGCTATCGATCATCGCCAGCGACAACAGCGCGCGCTCGTTCGTGCTGTAGCCGGCAAAGGTCGAGATGCCGACGGTCTTGCCGCCGCTGACGATCTTGTCGTAAGGCAGCACGGCATAGACCAGCGACGGCCACTCCATGAATTTTCCGGGGAGCTGATCCTTCTGGAACAAGGACTCGACGACGCGCGCCACACCGGCGCCGTCCCACACCAGCGTGATCTTCGTCCGGCGCGGCTTGGCCGCCGCCATCTTTTCCATCGCCACGCGGCCGACGAAATCATGGTCGAACTTGACGCTCTGCCCGTAGCCGAGATCGTACGGCGACAGGTAATATTCTTCGATATTGTCGGAATAGAAGCTGCCGCCGAGCGACGCCGTCGCTTCGTAGCTATCGGCGCCGAGCCATTGCCGATACGCCTTCATCTCGGCGCCGCCGGTATAGATCGCGGGTAGCGGCGAGGGAATCCAGCCCGATTCCAGCGCGTTGGTCGAATAGGCCCGCGCGCCGCATTGTTTCAAACCGAATTCCTTGCCGGCCTCGACCACGGCGGCGCGGATTTCCTCCTGCTGCGAATAAGGGCCCCAAAATTCGAGGCCGGGCTCGCCCGCCATGCCATGGCGCAGCGTCTTCACCTTGCGGCCGGCAAGCTTCATCTCGCCGATGCCGAAGAACTTGCTCGGCGGCAGCGGCCCGCCATTCAGCTTCTCCAGGATCTTCATCCCGTTCGGGCCTTGCACCTGATAGCGATATTTGCGGCGCAGGATAAGGCCGCGATCGGCGCTGCGCTCGTCGCGTTCGAAACCGACATTGTAGCCGCCGGTCTCGCACTGAAATTGGACCCAGTTCGTCACCGACGGACGGCCGACCAGCGTCGCGCGCTGTTCCTTCGGGTCATAGAACAGGATGACGTCGCCGATGACGTGGCCCGACGCCGTGCACGGGAAGAACTGCTTGGCCCGGCCGCCGTCGTAATTGGCAAAGCTATTGGCGCCGAGGTGCGACAGCAGCTTGATCGTGTCCGGCCCGATCACATCGATCTCGCTCATATGATGCGTCTGGTCGAAGAGCACGGCGGTCTCGCGCCAGGCACGTTGCTCGTCGCGCCAGTTGGTGTATTCGGCCTTCACGGGATACGGCCAGGCGCCCGACTGCGAATTGCGCAAGAGCTTTACGGCGCTGCCGGCGCCCTGAATTGCGTCTTCCAAACTGCGACGGCTCATTGTGCCTCTGTTCCTTCTTGCGAGCACGCGGCGCGATCATAGATTTGGCGCCGCGCCGTAGATTTGGCGTGGATGGATAGATTTGCCGCATTAAGAGGCAGCGGGTCAATGCCTCGATTTGGTATGAACGTGGGCAGGCCTAGGCACGCCGCGTCGGCGGCTCCGGCCGAGTGCCGCGCACCAGGCGGCCCGGCCGAACGCCCGTGGCCTCGCCGTGCCGGCGCGTTACATTCCCGGACACGATGGTTGCGTCGTAACCATCGATCCGCTGCATCAAGCGCCGGCCGCTCATAGGCAGGTCGTGGTGGACCTCCGGCGGATGGAGACGCAGCCGATCGTAATCGATCACATTGATATCGGCCTTGTAGCCGGGCGCGATCACGCCGCGGTCGCGCAGTCCCACTGATAGCGCCGTCTTGCGCGCTTGTGCCGCCACGACAAACGGAATTGAGAGGCGCGTACCGCGCGTGCGGTCGCGCGTCCAATGGGTCAGCAAATACGTCGGATAGCTGGCGTCGCAGATAATGCCGCAATGCGCGCCGCCGTCGCTCAGGCCCGGCACGGCGTGCGGATCGCGCAGCATCTCGTAGGTCGGATCGAGGCTGCCCTCGGCGTAGTTGAACAAGGGCACGTAGAGCATGCCCTTACCGTCGTTCTCGAGCATCGCGTCGTAGGCCAGCGCCGCGGCTCCGATGCCTTCGCGTCGGGCCCGCGCCCCGAGCGTATTCTCCGGCGATTGTTCGTAGTCCGGCGGATCGCCGAGCCGGTACATCCGCTCGTAATGGGGTTGGAACACCGTTGTGTCGACCGCCACCGGCTGTTCCGACAAGATCGCGGCGCGGACGGCGGGATCGCGCATGCGCGCGACGCGTTCCGCCAGCGGCAACGGCGCGATGGCGCGATAGCTCGGCAGCGACATGAACGGGTTTCGCGTGGTCTCCAGTCCTACCATCATGCCGATCGGCCGCGCCGCGATTTGCGCGGTGATCAAGAGCCCGCGCGCGGATGCCTCGCCGATCGTGTCCAGCGTTCTGCGCCAGCGTCTCGGTTCGCGATAAACCTGCGTGATCGAAAAACTCAAGGGACAACCGGTTGCCGCGCCGACGCGCAGCAGCATCGCCAAGTCTTCGTCGACCGTGCTTTGGTCGAGGACGAATTGCAGCACGCCGCCCTTCGCGCGCCGCATTCCGGCCGCGATCGCGGTCAATTCGTCTTCGCCGGCCGTGAGCGTCGGCGTGTAGTCGCCCGTGCTTGTGCGATGATTGAGCGTGCGGGAGGTGGAAAATCCCAAAGCGCCTGCCCGGATGGCGTCGCCCGCAAGTGCGGCCATCGCCTTGCTGTCGTCGGACGTCGCGGGTTCGCGTCGCGCGCCGCGCTCGCCCATCACATAGACGCGTACCGCGGCATGGGGCAGTTGCGCGCCGATATCGACATCAAACGCTCGCGCGGACAGCCAGTCGAGATAATCCGGAAAGCTCTCCCATTCCCAGGGCAAGCCGGCGCTCAGAACCGGCTCGGGAATGTCCTCGACGCCCTCCATCAACTGGATCAGCCGTTCGCGATCGGTCGAGCGGCATGGCGCGAAGCCGACGCCGCAATTGCCCATCACCACTGTGGTCACGCCGTTTTGCGACGACGGCGTTACCTCGTGGCTCCAGGTCACCTGGCCGTCGTAATGCGTGTGAATGTCCACGAAGCCGGGCGCAACCAGTTTGCCGCGCGCGTCAATTTCGTCCCGGCCGGCGCGGGAAACCGTGCCGACCTCGACGATACGGTCGCCGGCGATGGCGATATCGGCTTCGAAAAGGTCGCGCCCGGTGCCGTCGGCGATCGTGCCGCCACGAATGACGAGGTTTGGTTCCTCAAGCAATGACCGCTCCCGCTTGCATCGTGGGCCCAAGCTCCCAGTATAGGGACTTCACTCGGGCGCGCCACCGCCGCCCAGCCGGTCCACCGATGCCGGCACGGCGAGCCACACCCAGGCGAGATTCGCCAGCAACGCGCCGGCCGTCACCAGGAACACCCAGCGCAGGCCCAAGCTTGCCGCGACCACGCCGCCCGTCACGGGCCCGAGCGAATTGCCGAGAAACGTCGCGGTCGCCGTCAACCCGTAGATCAGTCCGCGGTCGGATGCCGCCACCATCCTGCCCACCAGCGCGTTCGCCGTCGGCAAGATGCCGCCGATGAACATGCCGACGCCGAAACGTTCGGCAACGAACGCCCAATAGCCGGTCGCGAACGCTTGCGGAATGCTGAACAGCGCCGCGCCGAGCAGGCAAATCAGCAAGACGCGGCGATAGCCGAGCACATCGCTGCGCTTGCCCAGGAACGGCGACGCGATCACGTCCGCCAGCCCCGTGACGGAAAAGGCAAGCCCGCTCAACGTCGCCAGGTTCGGCAGATTGCCGACCAGAAACTGAACGTAGAGCGTGATGACCGGCTGCACCGTCCGCACACTGAATTGCGCCAGCAACAGCACCGCGAACAGCGGCACCAACCCGGCGGAACCCGCCAGCAACACGCGGATGCCGGCCAGCGCCGATGTCGGCCTTTGACCGAAGCGCGGCGGCGTGAAGTTTTCGCGCACCAACACTTTCGCCAGCGCCACAGAGAGCGCCGCCAGCGCGGCCGTCAAGAAGAACGGCGCGCGATAACTGTCGAGCAGGTCCGCGACCAGGCCACCGATAATCGGGCCCGCCAGTCCGCCGACGAGCTGGCCCGTGCTGAGCCAGCCGAGCGCGTAGCCGAGCCGGCGCTCCGGCACTTGGCTTGCCACCAGCGTGATCGCCGATGCGGAGAAGCCGGCGAACGCGCCGAGCAACACCCGCACCGCCAGAAACTCCCAGACATTCTGCGAGACGCCCATCAACGCCGTACAGATACAGATCGCGATGCCGGACCGAAGCAGCATTAGCTTCCGTCCGTGCCGATCGGACAGGCGGCCCCATAATGGCGACATGAACGCCGCGACCAGCGGCGTCGTGCCGTTCAAGATGCCGGTCCAGAGATCGATCGCCGCCGGATCCTGAACCCCGAGCGCCGGCAGGAACAGCGGCATGATCGGGCTCAGCACCGTGAACGACAGCGTCATCACAAACTGGATGCCGACCATCACCCAGAGCGTGCGGGACCAATCGCTTTGGATCGTTATCGTGTCGGCGGCGTCGGGCGGCATCTTGAGACGCCAATAAAACACATAACGACAGCCGCCAGTAACGTCGCTATCTAGACCCTGCCATCGCCCAACGCGCGCGACACGAGCTCGTAGACGTTCTTCGACAGGTTTGGCGCCGCCGCGATCCGCGCCAATTGCGCGCGCATCAAGTTTCCGAGCGCCGGTTCATAGCGCGCCCAATCGCCCAGCGGCTGCACCAACCGCGCGGCGGTCATCGGGTTGATCGTGTCGACCGCGAGCACCTGATCCGCGAGGAACCGATAACCGGCGCCGCTCGGATCGTGGAACCGGGCCGGATTGGCGCTGGCGAACGCCTGCACCAAGGCGCGCAGCCGGTTCGGATTCTTGACGTCGAAGTCCGGATGCGCCGTCAGGCCGATCACGCGGTCGAGCGCACCCGCGCTCTGATCGCTCGCCTGCAACGCGAACCATTTGTCAATCACCAGCGGCTCGTCTTTCCCGCGCCGATAGAAGGCCGCGAGCGCTTCCTCGAAATCGGGACCGCCTAGCAACATCAGCGCGCCAAGTCCGGCGATCGCGTCGGTCATGTTGCCCGCGGATTCGAAATGGATGCGCGCCCGCGCGCGATTGCGGTCCGTCGGCTCCGCCGCCAGCAAACTCAGCGCGGCGTTGCGCAACGCCCGTCGCCCCGCCGCCTGCGCGTCGGCGGCGAATGGCCCCGCATCCTGAAGCGCGCCGTGGAGGCGTCCCAGCGCCTCGCTCAAATGCGCCGCGAGACGCCGGCGCATCGCGTCGCGCGCGTCGTGGATGGCGGCGGGATCGGCACCGTGCCACGCCAGCGCCAGATCGGATTCCGACGGCAGCGCCAGCAACAGCGCCTTGAACGCAGGCTCGGCGGACTGCTCGGCGAGCGCGCGGCCCATCGCTTCGGCAAAGCGCTCCTCGCCGACCTCGTCGGCGGCGCCGCGCGCCCGCGCGAGGATGAGATCGCGTGCCAGCGTCTGGCCCGCTTCCCAGCGATTGAACAAATCGGAATCGGCGGCCAGCAGCACATACGCGTCCTTGGCGGGCGCGTCGGTGGTCAGGTTCACCGGCGCCGAAAAGCCGCGCAGCACCGACAGCACCGGCGCGCGGTCGACGCCCTCGATGCGGAAATGCTGCTCCGGCTTGTCGAGCACGAATACCTCGGTGTCGCGCAGCGCGCGTCCGTCTTCGTCGAGAAGGCCGAGCGCCATCGGGATCGGCAACGCGCGCTTCACCGGTTGCCCCTGGGTCGGCGGAGTTTCCTGCCGCAGCGTCAGATCGAGAACGCGGGCGTCGGCGTCATAGCGCGCGACGACATCGACGCGCGGCGTGCCGGCTTGCTGATACCAGTGGAAGAAGTCGGTGAGGTCGCGTCCGGAAGCATCGGCGAAACATTGGATGAAGGCCTCGACCGTGGTGGCGTGGCCGTCCCAACGCTCGAAATACAGATCCATGCCGGCGCGGAAATTCTTGTCGCCGAGCAGGATGGTCAGCATCCGGATCACCTCGGCGCCTTTTTCGTAGATCGTCGCGGTGTAGAAATTGTCGATCTTGAGATAGCTGGACGGCCGTACCGGATGCGCCAAAGGCCCGGCATCTTCGGCGAATTGCCGCGCGCGCAACGCCCGCACGTCCTTGATGCGCTGCACCGCGTGGCCGCGCTGATCCGCGGAGAAGGCGCGGTCGCGGAACACGGTCAGCCCTTCCTTGAGGCAGAGCTGGAACCAGTCGCGGCAGGTGATGCGGTCGCCGGTCCAGTTGTGGAAATATTCGTGCGCCACGACGCCTTCGATGCGCTCGTAATCCGCGTCGGTCGCGGTCGCGGGGTCGGCCAGCAGCACCGACGAATTGAAGATGTTGAGGCCCTTGTTCTCCATCGCGCCGAAATTGAAATCGCGTACCGCGACGATCATGAACAGATCGAGATCGTATTCGCGGCCAAACGCGGTCTCGTCCCAGCGCATCGCGCGCTTCAGACTGTCCATCGCATAGGCGGCGCGCGGCGCCATACCGGTATCGACGAAAATGCGCAAGCTGACGTCGCGGCCGCTCATGGTGACGAATTTGTCTTCGAGCACGTCGAGCTCGCCCGCGACCAGCGCGAACAGATAGCAGGGTTTCGGAAACGGATCGCGCCACACCGCGAAGTGACGCCCATCCGCCAGCTCGCCGGACTCGATCGGGTTGCCGTTGGAAAGCAGATGCCGATAGGCGCGCGGCGCCGCGATGCGCACGGTATAGCGCGCGAGCACATCGGGCCGGTCGGCGAACCAGGTGATGCGGCGAAAGCCTTCCGCTTCGCATTGGGTGCAGAACCGTCCGCCCGACACATAAAGCCCGCTCAGCTCCGTGTTGGCGGTCGGGTCGATCTCGACCTCGGTATCGAGCGTGAAGGCGTCGGGCACGTTCGGGACCGTCAGCCACTCGTCGTCGACGCTGTACGCGTCGGCGCCGAGCGCCCGCCCGTCGACGGCGACGGAAACGGGCTTGACCCGCTCGCCGTTGAGTCGCAGCGGTTCGGTATGGGTGCCGTAACGGCGGACGGCGAGCTTTGCCTTGACCCTCGTGGCGCGCGGATCGAGAGCGAAATCGAGATCGACCGTGTCGATCAGGAAGGCGGGCGGCCGATAATCGTCGAGCCGGATCGGCTGGGGCGTGTCAGTGCGCATGGCTTTTACAATCTAGGCAGGAATGGTTCCGTTTGAAAGCGGGCGCGGCGCCGAGGAGACTTGCCGCCATGATAAATCTCGCTTTTGGCATTTTGGCGGCGGCGGCGCTGTTCGGCGCCGTGCTCGCGATCCTCTATGCGAGGGGGCCGGATGCCCGGCCCATCGGGCGCGCCGCTCCCGCGATCCACGCGATGATCGGCGTCGCCGGATTGATAGTTCTGGTGGCCGCGCTGCGCGCCGGTCCCAGCGCTGTCGCGGTCCGCATGGGGATGGCCAATTTCGGAATATTCGCGGCGGTTCTTATCGCACTCGCCTTCTTGATCGGCCTCGTCATCGCGGCCTATGTCTGGCGCTGGAAGCGCCCCGGCGGCGTGCTGATCGGCGCCCACGCCACGCTCGCGGTGGCCGGTGTCACCTTGCTGTTGGTGATGGTCGCGTTGGGATGACGAGCCTTTATAATCCTGGCATGGAGGAGAAGCATAATCCTGGCATGGAGGAGAAGCGTCCCCGGTGGGGCGGCCGGACTTCAAATCCGGCAGGGGCCGTCAGCCGGCCCTTGGTGGGTTCGACCCCCACTCTCTTCCGCCACCGATGCCGAGCCGGATGTAAGCCCCCACCCGAAACGCTGCGCGTTTCTTCCCTCCCCTGCCTGCGGGGGAGGTTAGGGTGGGGGCCTCGTCCGATGACTTGTAAAACGCCTTACACACGAACATCCTCACATCATGTCGCAAGACCACGATCATCATCACGACCATCCCGACCGTTCGGAATTATCCGAAATGCAGGCGCGGGTGCGCGCGCTCGAAACCATTCTCGCCGAAAAAGGCCATGTCGATCCGGCGACGCTCGACGCCATCGTCGAGGCCTATGAGACGCGCATCGGGCCGCGCAACGGCGCGCGCATCGTGGCACGCGCCTGGGCCGACCCCGCCTTCAAGGCACGGCTGCTCGCCGACGCGACGGAAGCGGCCAACGCGCTGACCATGCAAAGCCCGGTAGGGGCACATCTGATCGCGGTCGAGAACACGCCGGCACGGCACAACATGGTCGTCTGTACGCTGTGTTCCTGTTACCCGTGGGAAGTGCTGGGACTGCCGCCGGTCTGGTACAAGTCCGCGCCGTATCGCAGCCGCGCCGTGATCGAGCCGCGCGCGGTGCTCGCGGAGTTCGGCGTGACGCTACCGCCCGAGACGCGAATCCGCGTCTGGGATTCGACCGCCGAAACGCGGTTCATCGTGCTGCCGATGCGGCCCGCCGGCACCGAGGGCTGGCGCGAAGACCGGCTCGCCGAACTGGTCACGCGCGACAGCATGATCGGCACCGGCCTGCCGCGCGCGCCGTGAATTCGATTCACGACATGGGCGGCATCGAAGGTTTCGGCCGCGTCGCGCCGGAGCCGGACGAGCCCACATTCCACGCGCCGTGGGAGGGCCGCGTCGCGGCGCTTTATCGCGCGATGGGGTTCGCGCGGCTTTGGACCATCGACGCCGGCCGCGCGATGATCGAGAGCCTGCCGCCGCAGACCTATCTCACCGCGTCCTATTACGCGAAATGGCTGATGGGCCTGGAGAAGAGCCTCGCGCATGCGGGCCTGGTCGGCGCCGACGAATTCGCCGCCGGCCATTCGCTGCGTCCGGCAACGATCACGACGCGCACGATGACGCTGACCGACGTGCCGAACTTGAAACGTGCTGATTATGCGCGGCCCGCCTCCGCACCCGCTCGCTTCAAGCCCGGCGATCGCGTGCGGACCGTCAACATCAATCCGACCATGCACACGCGGCTGCCGCGCTATGCCCGCGACAAGACCGGCACGGTCGAGGCGATCCGCGGCTGCCACGTCTATCCCGACAGCGCGGCGCTCGGCGCCGGCGACAATCCGCAATGGCTTTACACCGTGGTGTTCGCGGCCCGCGACCTGTGGGGCAAAGACGCGGACCCGGCGCTGACCGTCTCGATCGAAGCGTTCGAACCGTATCTGATGCCGGCATGAGCGCCCTCGATGCCGATGTGCCCGGCATTCCGCGCGACGACGATGGGCCGGTGTTCCGCGAACCGTGGGAGGCGCAGAGTTTCGCCATGGCGCTCGCGCTGCACCAGGCGGGTCTGTTCGCGTGGCGCGAATGGGCCGCGATGCTGGCGGATGAAATCAAGCGCGCGCAGGCCGCGGGCGATCCCGATACGGGCGAGACCTACTACCGGCATTGGCAGGCGACGCTGGAGCGTATGGTCGCGGACAAGGGCCTGACCGACAAGGGTGCAATCGCGCGCCATGCCGAGGCCTGGAGCCATGCCGCGCTGCGCACCCCGCACGGCACGCCGATCGTGCTGAAGGAAGACGATTTCCCCTAAACCGTGCGTCCCTCGACTGCTCGCCCGATTTCATCGGCCTGCGCGCTCGGGATGAGGACGGTCGGTACCGGTATCGCGCTCGACCTGCGGAAGTCACCTCATCCCGAGCGCGGAGCGCCGCGCCGTAGCGCGGTGCGAGCAGTCGAGGGACGCACTTCCACAACGGGCTTCTTACGCTGGACGATATAGCGCCAACGCGCCAATATGCGGCAACGCTAAGGGAGATCGCCGTGACGCAGACCAGAAACCTCAAGGCGGGCGTGTTCCTGCCGCCGTTTCATCCCGCCGACGAAGACACCACGCTGCTGATGGAGCGCGACATCGAGTTGATGCAGTGGCTCGACAAGGTCGGCTTCGCGGAGGCCTGGATCGGCGAGCATCATTCCGGCGGCTACGAGATCTACGGCTGCCCCGAACTGTTCATCGCCGCCGCCGCGATGGTGACGAAGAACATCCGCCTCGGCACCGGCGTGATCTCCGTGCCCTATCACAATCCGCTGATCCTCGCCGACCGCATCTGCCAGCTCGACCATCAGACGCGTGGCCGCGCCATGTTCGGCTTCGGCCCCGGTTTGCTGCCGTCGGACGCGATGATGCTCGGCATCGATCCCGAAGTGCAGCGCGACCGCATGATCGAGGGCATCGACATCATCACGCGCCTCTTCAACGGCGAGGTCATCACCAAAGAAACCGACTGGTACACGCTGAAGAACGCGCGCCTCCATCTTCAGCCCTACACCAAGCCGCGGCCCTACATGGCGATCGCCAGTTCGGCGACGCCGAACGGCGGCAAGGTCGCCGGCAAGTACGGCACGGGCATGATCAGCGTCGCCGCCGGCGCGCGCGACGGCTATGACGCGCTCGACACCAACTGGCGGCTCGCCAACGAAATCTCCGAGCAACATGGCCGCAAGATGCAGCGATCCGAGTGGCGCATTATGGCGCCGTTCCATATCGCCGATACGCGCGAGCAGGCGCTGGCCAATTGCCGCGAAGGCTTCGCCAAGTGGGAGAAATACGGGTACGCGGTCAGCCCGAATGGCGGCGCGGCGATCGGCCTGCCCAGCCTCGAAGGCGTCAACGCGAATGGTTATGGCTGCATCGGCACGCCCGACGAGGCACTGGTCGTGCTGGAACGGTTCTGGCAAAAGACCGGCGGCTTCGGCACCGTCCTACTGCTCGCGCACGATTTCGCCAATTGGGAGGCGACCAAGCGCTCCTACGAGCTGTTCGCCAACTACGTCCTGCCGAAATTCAACAATACGAACGCGTGGCGCAATGAATCGATGGAATGGCTACGCGCCAACAACGTGCCGTTCTCGGAAAAGCGCAACGCCGCGATGATGCACACCATCCAGAAGCACTTCGCCGAAGAGGAGGCGAAGAAAAAGACGGCGGCGGAGTAAACTTCGTCGAATTCCAATTCGTCATGGCCGGGCTTGACCCACGGCTGTCCGGTTGAGATTTCAGTTCCATTGTATTGCCGATTTGGGAGGTTGGGGCGACAGGCGGCGGCTCGGTTTGCGAGCAGGCGGTCGATGCGTCTGCGGTGGAGGAGGTTGGCGCGGACGAGGCGTGCGAAGGCGAGCGGGCTTTGCACGGCCTTTTGCGCGGCCTGAGCGCAGCCGCACAGCAGCAGGAAGGCGATGAGGGCGACGGCGATCTGGATGCGGACGGCGTTTTCGGAGGTACCGAGAAAGCGGGTGATTTTGAGAACCTGCTTGACCCAACGGAAGAACAGTTCGATGGCCCAGCGCCGCCGGTAGAGGTCGGCGATCTCCTGGGCCGGGGCGTCGAGATCGTTGCAGAAGATGCGCAGCACCTTGCCGCGTCTCGGTCGTGACCTGGACCTCGCGCACCGGGTCCTGGAACGGGTTGCGGCGGTTTCCGGCTTGGCGGGCCGGGCAGATAGCCGATGCGGTCGCGCAGAATGCCGCCGCCCGTCGGCACCGGCATGTTCGCGGACCACGGCCAGCGGCGTATTGCGTCTTGAAGCGGGTCACGATCCGGCATTGCGCCCGGTCCAGCTTCGCCCACCAGGCATAATCGTAATAGCCGAGGTCGAAGACATAGGTGGCGCCGGGTTCGATCGGCAT
The DNA here is from genome assembly GCA_963851285.1 of uncultured Alphaproteobacteria bacterium. Lineage (GTDB taxonomy): Bacteria > Pseudomonadota > Alphaproteobacteria > ATCC43930 > CGMCC-115725 > JAATGI01. Next base: position 767,179 of record CAWKOL010000001.1, on the reverse strand, counting down.
CGCCCGGCCCGCCACGATGTCGTTGACATTGGCGGCGCTGATCGCGGCATAGATCGGCCGGTCGGCGTCGGGATCGTAGATGACATGGAGCTTCGCGCCGCAGACGCCGGTCGAGAAAGCGCGCCCAAGCGGCGCTGATGCCGTTGAGCCGCACCCCGGTCGAATCAATCAGATACGTGACGCTTCGGCCAGCTTGCGGCGCAGGCCCCGCCGCGCCTGCCGCATCAGCGTCGAGAGAAGCTCGCTGAACACCGACGCGGGCCGCCCGGCGTTGGCATCCGCCAGCGTCGAGCGCCGCGACCGGCGCAGCGCCTAGAGTGATAAAGCCGCGCCTCGATGACTCTTCAGCCCAGCTCTCGATCTCCCGCAGGCTCGTCGCCCCCGACAACTGCCCATACACCAGCGCCACGAATTGGCTCTTCGTCGTCAAGCGCCGGACCCGCGCATCCGCGCCGTGCTCTTCAACTAGCCGATCGAACTCACCCCACGGAACATGCTTCAAGACATCGTGCAAAACGCTATTCTGGTGCCGCATGACGTTGACCCTTTCCGTGTCCCAGATACGTCGCCAAACGCTCGGAACTCAGAAGAATCAACCTCATGCGCCTTGTCCACAAAATCTCAACCGGACAGCCGTGGGCTTGACCCGGCCATCCAAGGCCGTCTGACGGATGGTCCCGTCGCTTGCTCTGGACCCCCGGGTCAAGCCCGGGGCCGACAACACAAGGATGGGCCTTGCGGATTGTGACGCCAAACGTCACATTCAATTCATCGGCTGGGGTGCCGGCAGTGTCGCCGGCTGAGATCACACCCACGGAACCTGTCTGGGTCATGCCAGCGAAGGGAGCCCGCCATATCCAAGTCCAGCCCTAGATCGAGCGCCCCGCGCGTCGCCATTATCGGCGGCGGCGCCATCGGCCTGAGCATCGGCTGGCGCCTGGCGCAGGTCGGCTGCGCCGTCGATGTCTTCGAGCGCGGCAAGGCCGGGCGCGGCGCGAGCTGGGCCGCCGCCGGGATGTTGGCTGCCGGACTCGAGGCCGAACCGGGCGAGCAGGCGCTTTACGCCCTCAATCGCGAAAGCCAGCGCCTCTGGCCGGACTTCGCCGCCGAACTGGAGCGGGCCTCGGACATGGCGGTCGGGTTGCGGCGCGAGGGCACGCTGATGGTGGCGCTCACGCGCGACGACGCGGCGCGGCTCAAATTCAATTTCGATTTCCAGCGTTCGCTCGGCATCGCGCTCGAATGGCTCACCGGCGCCGAGGCGCGCAAGCGCGAACCCTACCTCACGCCGCATCTCGCGGCCGCGATTTTCAGTCCCGACGACCACCAGGTCGACAATCGGCTCCTGGTCACGGCGCTCGCCCGCGCATTCGTCACAGCCGGGGGCAACGCTCCACGAAGAGACACCGATCGACGCGGTCGAGGTCGTAAACGGCCGCGCCGAGGGTTTGCGCATCGCCGACCGCGTCCATTCCGCCGACATCGTCGTGTTGGCGGCGGGCGCCTGGTCCGGTGGGATCGCCGGCGTCCCGCCATCCGCCAAACCGCCGGTGCGGCCGGTCAAGGGCCAGATGCTGGCGCTGCAAATGGATCCCGACGCGCCGTTGATCCGCCATGTCGTGTGGGCGGCGAAAGCGTACATGGCGCCGCGCGCCGACGGCCGTCTCATCGTCGGCGCGACCGTGGAGGAACGCGGCTTCGATCCCGCAACTCACCGCGGGCGGCATGCTCACGCTGCTCGAAGGCGCGTGGCGCGCCGTTCCCGGCATCGAGGAGTTGCCGATCGCGGAAATGTGGACCGGCTTCCGCCCCGGCTCGCGCGACGACGCGCCGATCCTGGGCGCGAGCGGCATCGACGGCCTGGTGTTCGCAACCGGCCATTACCGCAACGGCATTCTGTTGACGCCCGTTACCGCGCGCGCCATCGCGCACTATATTTTGACGGGCGAGACCGAACCGGCCATCGCGCCGTTCCGCCGCGACCGGTTCAAGGCGAAGGCGCCGGCATGAGTGAGGTGATACGCATCAACGGCAAGGACGAGACGTTCGCCGGGGCTTCGGTGGCGGCGCTCGTCGCCGCGCGCGGCATGACCGGCAAGCGCGGCGTCGCCGTCGCGGTCAACGGCGCGGTGGTACCGGCGCGGCGCTGGCAGGACATCGATTCTGTCGCCGGCGACGAGGTCGAAATCGTCCGGCCGTTTGGCGGCGGGTGACGGCGATGGAAACGCTGACCATCGCGGGGCACGCCTATCCGTCGCGCCTTTTCATGGGCACCGGCGGTTATCCGAACCAACAAGTGCTGCTCGATTCGCTCGCGGCGGCGTCAGCCGGCATTGGTGACGGTCTCGATCCGACGGATCAGCCTCGACGCCTATGCCGGCAGTCTGGTCGATTTGCTCGGCGGCCGGTACACGCTGTTGCCCAATACCGCCGGCTGTTCGACCGTCAAGGATGCGGTGCTGACCGCGCAACTTGCGCGGGAAGCGCTGGAAACCGATCTGGTGAAGCTCGAGCTTATCGGCGACCGCGAAACGCTTTACCCTGATGTCGAGCTTTTGTTGCAAGCAACCGAGGAGCTGGTGGCCGATGGCTTCACTGTCCTGCCCTATTGCAATGACGACCCGGTGACCTGCCGCAAACTGGCGGATCGCGGCGCCGCCGCGGTGATGCCGTTGGGCTCGCCGATCGGCTCCGGTCTCGGCATCGTCAATCCGTTCGCCATCGAACGGATCGTCGCGACGAGCTCGGTGCCCGTGATCCTCGACGCCGGCATCGGCACCGCGTCCGACGCCGCCCGCGCGATGGAACTCGGCTGCGACGGCGTGCTGCTCAACACCGCGATCGCGAAGGCGCACGACCCGGTGCGCATGGCGGGCGCGATGAAGGCCGCGGTCACCGCCGGACGCGACGCGCGCCTTGCGGGGCGGATCCCGAAACGCACCAATGCCGAGCCGTCGAGTCCCGAGCTTGGCCTGATCGGCGGGTAGGCGGATGAGGGCGCTGCCGATACCGCCGCTTCTCGTTATCACCGACCGCAAACAAGCGTCGCGGCCGCTATTGGAGGTCGCGCTCGCGCTGTTCGACGGCGGTTGCCGCTGGATTTCAGCTGCGCGAGCCCGATCTGCCGGCGCAAGAACGGGTGAACCTGCTCTATCGCCTGGTCAATGGTGGCGAGCGCGTGAAGGCTCGGGTCAGCGTCCATGCCGATTACGCCTTGCCGCGCTGACCACCGGCGCCGGCGGTGCGCACCTGCCGCGCCACGGCTCGATCAAGGCGGCGCGCACCTATCTCGGCGACCGCGCGGTCATTGGCATTTCGGCGCACGACCGCAACGAGGTGGAACATGCGGCTGCGGCTCGGCGCCGACTATGTGACGCTGAGCCCGATCTTCGACAGCCCGAGCAAGCCGGGCTACGGGCCGGCGTTGGGCTTAACGGGGTTGGCGGAGATCGCCAAGATCCGTGCCGGTCCCTGTCTATGCGCTGGGCGGCGTCGACGCCAGCAACGCCGCCCAGTGCCGTGCCGCGGGCGCGGCCGGCGTCGCCATCATGGGCGCGGCGATGCGGGCCGCCGATCCCGAAGCGATGATCCGCGCGGTCATCGCCGCGCTCGGCGACGCGCTTGTCACCGTTCCCGCGGGCGACCATAGTCGCGACAAACCGGCTCCATCGCCCTAGTCGGGCAACGAGGCACCGCCATGATTCAGCTTTATTATTGGCCGACCCCGAACGGCCACAAGATCACGCTCTTCCTCGAAGAAACCGGCCTGCCCTACGAGATCAAGCCGGTGAATATCGGCAAGGGCGACCAGTTCAAGCCCGATTTCCTCGCTTTTTCGCCGAACAACCGCATGCCCGCGATCATCGACGACGATCCGGCCGGCGGCGGCGCGCCGATCGGCGTGTTCGAAAGCGGCGCCATCCTGCTCTATCTCGCCGAAAAAACCGGCAAATTCATTCCATCCGATCTTCGCGGCCGCGTTGAAGTGTTGCAATGGCTGTTTTGGCAGATGGGCGGGCTCGGACCGATGGCGGGACAGAACAATCATTTCGCCCATTACGCGCCGGAAAAATTGCCCTACGCCATCGATCGGTACGTGAAGGAAACCGGTCGCTTGTTCGCGGTGCTCGACAATCGGCTCGCCGACCGCGAATTCGTCGCCGGCGCCTATTCCATCGCCGACATGGCGTCTTACCCTTGGACGACGGCCTATGAACGGATGGGTCAGAAGATCGAGGATTTCCCCAACCTGAAACGCTGGCAGGATGCGATCAAGGCGCGTCCCGCCACGGCACGGGCCTACGAGAAGGGCAAGCAGTTCCAGAACTTGCCGCCGACCAGTCCCGACGCGCGGAAAATCTTGTTCGGCCAGGACGCCGCCACGGTGCGCCGCTACGGCGCGTAAGCGCCGCGACGCCGGATTTTTTCGCGAATCGCCGTGACAAATTTGGGCCGGCGCGACGCTCTCCATGATAGAATGCGCGCCACGCCGGATCGCCTGGGATCCGGGTGTTTATTGCCGCCTTATCGGGGGGCCCTTCCATTGAACAGGAGCATTGTAATGAAGGCGTTGCTGACAGCTTTTGCATTTTTGTCGTTCGTTGCCGCCGCCGCTTTGCCGATGACGGCGTCGGCAGAGGACATGAAGAGCGACCAAACCACCACCGCGCCGAAACCGGATACGGCGACCAAGCCCGACGCCGGCATGACCACCGATAAAGGCGCGATGGATCAGAACGCGGGCAAATCGACGAACGCGACCACGCCCTCTCACAAGCCGACGCACAAGGCCGCGACGCACACGACCAAGCACCGCAAGACAACCAAGAAGAAAACCCATCACAAGCACACGGCGACTCACAAGCGCGAAGCCCAAGGGCACGTCAACGACGCCGAAGCAGGGCTGATTCTTTTTTCGACCTGACGAAACGGCCTCCAGCGCCTGCCGGAGGCCGTTTCATTTGAGTTCAGCGATGATCGATGCCGCGCTTGATCGACGGCGCGGCGCCGCGGGTCATTCCGCCGCGAGCGCCTCTTCCTGTTCGCGCTCGAGCGCCGCGGCTTCTCGGTGGTCGCGCGCGAGGAAGGTGTAGACCGTCGGCAGCACGAATAAGGTGAACAGGGTGCCGACGGTCATGCCGGCGACGATGACGATGCCGATCGAGAAGCGGCTTGCGGCGCCGGCGCCCGTCGCGGTCAGCAACGGAAACAGGCCGACAACCATGGCCGCCGTCGTCATCAGAATCGGCCGCAGCCGCACCGCCGCCGCGCGCTCGATCGCCTGGCGCTTATCCATTGCTTCCCGGCGCTGAAGCTGGTTGGCGAACTCGGTCATCAGAATGCCGTGCTTGCTGATCAGGCCGATCAGCGTCACCAAACCGACCTGCGTATAGATGTTGAGCGAGGCGAGCCCGATGAACAGCGGCAGCAGCGCGCCGCAAATCGACAGCGGCACCGAGATCAAGATCACCAAAGGATCGCGCAGGCTCTCGAATTGCGCCGCCAACACCAGATAAATGATGATGAGGGCGAAAACGAAGGTGATCGTCAGCTGGTTGCCTTCCTCGACATATTGCCGCGATTCACCGAGGAAGTCCGCGTGGAACCCGGGCGGCAGAACCTCTGCCGCCGTTTCCTGCATGAACGCCACCGCGTCGCCCATGCTAACGCCGGGGAACGGCACGCCGGACAGGGTCGCGGAATTGAGTTGATCGTAGTGATAGTAGGCGTTGGGATCGGTCCGGGTCGAGAACGACACGACGGTCGACAGCGGCACCAGCCCGCCGCCGACCGTCCTGACGAAATATTTCTCCAATTCCTCGGGGCTGAGACGTTCGCCGCGCGGCACTTGCGGAATCACTTGATAGGCGCGGCCCGAGAAATCGAACTGATTGATGTAATTGCCGCCGACCATCAGCGCCAGCGTCTGGCCGATCGCCTGCATGTTGATGCCGAGATCGTTGGCCTTGGCGCGGTCGACATTGAGCTGCGTGACCGGCTGGTTAAAGGCGAGGTCGCTGTCGACGAAGATGAATTTGTGGCTGCGGAAGGCCCGCGCCTTGATCTCCTGCATCAACTTGAACATCGTGTCGCTGGGCGCCGCGGCGCTGATCACGAACTGGAACGGCAGACCGCCGAACGCGCCCGGCAGGGCGGGTGGGCTGAAGGCGCTGGCCCGGATGCCGACGATGTCGTTGAGCTTCGCCTGCACCAACGGCGACAGAGTCTTGGTCGAGCGCGCGCGTTCGTCCCACGGCTTCAGCACCATCGCGGAAAAGCTGCTGTTCAGTCCCTGGAAGCCGTTGATCATGAAGGTCGCGTCGGTTTCCGGAAACGAGCGATAGACCTTCTGGACCTCGCGGCCGAACGCCTCGGTGTAATCGAGATTGGCGTATTGCGGTCCCTTGCCGAGCGTGAACAGAACGCCCTGGTCCTCCTGCGGCGCCAGTTCCTTTTGCACATGGGTATAGAGGAACACCAGCATCGCGAAGATGCCGAACGCGAACAGGACCACCACCGGCCGGTAATCGAGGGTGCCCGCCAGCCGGCGCGAATAGAATCGCGTCACCGCGGAGAAGAATTTATCGACCTGGCGCGCGAACCAGCCTTCTTGCGCGGTGGTGGTGAGAAACCGCGACGCCATCATCGGCGACAGGGTCAGCGCGACGACGCCGGAAATGATCACCGAACCCGCGAGCGTGAAGGCGAATTCGCGGAACAGCGTGCCGGTAAGGCCGGTGAGGAAGCCGATCGGCGCGTAAACCGCGGCAAGCGTGACGGTCATGGCGACGACCGGCCCGACGATTTCGCGCGCGCCGATGATCGCGGCGCGGAACGGCGTCTCGCCATGCTCGATATGGCGATAGACGTTTTCCACCACCACGATGGCGTCGTCGACCACCAACCCGATCGCCAGCACCATCGCCAGAAGCGTCAACAGATTGAAGCTGAATCCCATCGCGCCCATGATGATGCCGACGCCGACCAGCGACAGCGGCATCGTGACGACGGGAATGAGCACGGCGCGGAACGTGCCGAGGAACAGGAAGATCACGACGATGACGATGCCCACGGCAAGCGCCAGCGTGCGCTCCACTTCGGCAATCGACGAGCGGATGAACTTGGTCGAATCGTAAGCGATGGTCATTTCGACCGTCGGCGGCAGGCCGCGCTCGATCGACGGCAGCAAGGCGCGCACGTTGTTGACGATGTTGAGCGGATTGCCGGTGGGCGTCGCGTTGATGCCGATGAACACGGAGCGGTTCCCGTTCATCAGGACCGAGACGTTGGTGTTTTGCGGGCCGAGATCGACATCGGCCACGTCCTTCAACCGCACCAGCGCGCCGTTCTGGGCTTTCACCACCATGTTCCTGAATTCGTCCACCGACTTCAGATCGGTGTTGGTGACGACGTTGGAGATGGTGAAATAGCCTTTCGCCTGACCGGGCGCCGCCTGGTAGTTGTTGGTGAGCAGCGCCTGCGCGATATCGACCGCGGTAACCCCATGCGCCGCCATGCGGGTAGAGTTGAGCCACACGCGCATGGCGTAGGTCTGGCCGCCGAGAATGTCGGCCGACGCGACGCCCTCGACGGTCGCCAGCAGCGGCTGGACGTTGCGCGCGAGATAATCGGCGATCGCCGCGGCGCTCAACTGGTTCGAATGAAAATTGATGTACATGACGCCGGTGGTCTGGCCGGTCGTCTTGATGATGATCGGGTCGAATGCCTCCTTGGGCAGCAGGTAACGAACCTGATTGGTCTTGGCCATGACGTCGGTCATGGCGGTGCCGGGATCGTAGTTCAGCTTGATGTTGACCGAGATCGTGCTCGTACCCAGCACCGAGGTCGAGGTCAGATAGTCGATGCCCTCGGCCGACGATACCGCCTGTTCGATCGGCTGGGTGATGAAGCCTTGCACCACTTCGGCCGGCGCGCCCGGATAGATGGTCGTCACCGTGATGACCGTGTTTTCCATCTTGGGGTATTGCCGGACCGGCAAATCGTAGAGCGCGCGCAACCCGAGCAACAGAATCAACAGACTGACGACGATCGCCAGGACCGGGCGGCGGATGAACAGATCGGTAAAGCGCATCGGCCTAGTCCCGCGGCGGCTTGGCGGGCTGCCGCAACGGTCCTTCTTTCGACAGGCGGACCGGCGCGTTGTTGATGATCTTGAGCTGGCCCGAGCTCGCCACCATCTCGCCGGCCTTGAGGCCGGTCAGCACCGCGATAGAACCGTCGCGCCGTTCGCCCAGCGTCACGAAGCTCTGCTGTGCAATGTATTTCGGCTGGCCCTTATCGTCTTTGCCGACTGCCTTGATGATGAAGACCGATGTGCCGTACGGCGTGTACTCCACGGCCGTTTCGGGAATCGTGACGACATCGTGTTCGGGCGGCAACACGACGCGCGCATTGGCAAACATGCCGGGGCGCAGTGCGTGATCCGGGTTGGCGATCGTCGCCTCGACCTTGATGGCGCGCGTCTGCGGATCGACCTGCGGCTCGACCGTGGTGAGCTTGCCGACGAAGGTGCGCTTTGGAAACGCGTCGATGACGATATCGATCTGCTGACCGGTCTTGAGCTGGGCGCTTGCCTGTTCCGGCAACGTAAAATCGACGTACATCGTGTCGAGATCAGTCAATGTCGCGATCGCGTTACCGGGATTGAGATATTGGCCAAGATTGACCTGACGGATGCCGAGCTCACCCGCGAACGGCGCGCGCACCAGCTTTTGCGTGATGACCGCCTGCACCTTGGCGATGCCGGAGCGCGCCTGATCGAGCGCCATCTGCGCCGTATCCTCGGCCTGCTGCGAGCCGTATTGCTGTTTCGCCAACGTCCGCGCGCGCACCATATTGACTTGCGCGAGCCGTTCCTGCGCTTGGAAATTCGCGAGGTCGGCGCGGTCGGGCGTGTCGTAGATTTGCACCAGCGGATCGCCGGCTTTCACCTTCTGGCCGGCCTCGAACATGATCGCCGTGATGCGGCCCGCGACTTCCGGCGCCACCGTCACTTGCTTCGTCGCCATCAGCGTGCCGATGCCTTCGAGATAGCGCGGCATGTCTTGCAGCTTCGCCGTGACCGCGGCGACGGGCGCCGGCGGCGGCGCCATCTTCGCCATGATCTGGCCGATCATCACGGTCTTGAAGTTCTGGAAGGCGTACAGACCGAAACCGACCGCGCCCATCAGCACGATCACCAGCACCAGGCGGAAAATCAACCGGCCGCGCGTCCGCGGCTTGCGCGGCCGCCCGGCGGCGCGCGGCAATGCTTCCGTCATCGACTTGCTGCTCATACCCCTGCCACCCAATCCGCTATGCGCGAAAAGCCGCTCCCCAGCCGCCCCGCATTGCTGCCAGACCGACCGGGCGCTCGACACGCCCCCGTCTATTCCCTAGGATCGCTCAATGCATTAATATCTTAGCCAATAAGATACCAAAACGCCAAGAGGAGAAATCAATTTGTCGAGGCCGTCCGCGAAGCGCGCCGAAATCATGGCGGCAATGGAACGCGCGACGAAAACGCTAAGCGCCCAGAATCTGGCCGTCAGCCAGGCCATCGCGGAGCGTCTCGGCATCAATGTCAGCGATCTTGAATGCCTGACCCTGGCCCGCGCGGCGGGTGACCATGGCGCGACCGCCGGCGACCTCGCTTCCGCCACCGCCTTGACGAGCGGCGCCATCACCGGGGTGATCGACCGGCTGGAGCGTGCTGGCCTCGTTCGCCGCGATCGCGACGCCAAGGACCGGCGCAAGGTCATCGTTCGGCCAACGGCCTGCGTCGAACAACAAGTGCCGCCGCTATTCGAACCTTTGCATCGTTCCATGACGGCGATGTGGTCGTCCTACAGCGATGACCAGCTTGCGTTGATACTCGATTTTCTCACTAAGGTGCGGGACGTGCTCAAGGCGGAGGGCGCGGCGCTGCGCGTAGCATCGCGCCGGAGCGGCGCCACGCCAAGCAAGGGTTATCCCCGCCGAGCCGCTTGACGGCGGGGCAACGACCGCCGAAATGTAGCTCGCTCGACGGAAGAGACATTGAATGATTAAGATTGAAATCGAGCGTGAGGACGATGGACGTTGGCTCGGCGAGGTCCCCGCGCTGCCAGGAGTGGTGGCGTACGGCGACAGTGAAGCGGATGTGCGGGCGAAGGTTTCCGCCCTGGCGCTTCGGGTCATCGCCGATCGCATCGAGCACGATGAACCGGTTCCCGCCGCTTGACGCGGAACGGTATCGGCCCAACAATCATTGTGTTTCCAAGGGGTGCCCCCACCAGGGCTGAGACACCGCCGCATCGCGGGAACCCTTCGAACCTGATCCGGATCGTACCGGCGTAGGGAAAGGAACACCGAAAGACATCCTTTCTTTCGCCGGGCATTGACCGAAGGAGGTCCAAATGCCCGAAGGCTCGTTCAAACAAGATTTCAGCGTTTCCACCGGACCGTTGCCGGCATCGCGCAAGATCGCGATCGCGGGCAAGCGCTTCCCCGACATTGCGCGTGCAGATGCGCGAGATCGACATCACGCCGTCGGCGAAGGAGCCGCCGGTGCGGGTCTACGACCCATCCGGCCCCTATACCGATCCGGCGGCGAAGATCGACATTCGCGCCGGCCTGCCCGGCGTGCGCGCGCCGTGGATCGCGGCACGCGGCGATGTCGCGGAGGTCGACGCGCGCGCGGTGCGCCCGGAGGACAATGGCCTCAAGCTCGGCGAGATCAGCGACGTGCCGCTGTTCGACCGCGCCGAACGCAAGCCGCTCCGCGCCAAGGGCGGCGCGGCGGTGACGCAGTTCGCCTATGCGCGGCGCGGCATCGTCACGCCGGAGATGGAATACATCGCGATCCGCGAAAATCTCGGCCGCGAAAAGGCGCTGGGCGAGAAGCGCGACGGCCAGGATTTCGGCGCCTCGATTCCCGATTTCGTCACGCCGGAATTCGTGCGCGACGAGGTGGCGCGCGGCCGCGCCATCATCCCGTCCAACATCAACCACCCGGAAGCCGAGCCGATGATCATCGGCCGCAATTTCCTGGTGAAGATCAACGCCAATATCGGCAATTCCATCGTCACCTCGTCGGTGGCCGAGGAAGTCGACAAGCTGGTATGGGCGATCCGCTGGGGCGCCGACACGGTGATGGATTTGTCGACCGGCAAGAACATCCACACCATCCGCGAATGGATCGTGCGCAATTCGCCCGTGCCCATCGGCACCGTGCCGATCTACCAGGCGCTGGAGAAAGTCGACGGCAAGGCCGAGGACCTGACCTGGGAGATGTATCGCGACACGCTGATCGAGCAATGCGAGCAGGGCGTCGATTATTTCACCATCCATGCCGGCGTGCGCCTGCCCTACATTCCGCTGACGGCGAAGCGCGTCACCGGCATCGTGTCGCGCGGCGGCTCGATCCTGGCGAAATGGTGCCTGGCGCATCACCAGGAGAATTTCCTCTACACGAACTTCGCCGAGATCTGCGAGATCATGCGCGCCTACGACGTCAGCTTCTCCTTGGGCGACGGGCTGCGTCCCGGCTCCATCGCCGACGCCAACGACGAGGCGCAATTCGCCGAGCTCAAGACGCTGGGCGAGCTGACCAAGATCGCGTGGAAGCACGACGTGCAGGTCATGATCGAAGGCCCCGGCCATGTGCCGATGCACAAGATCAAGGAGAACATGGACCTGCAATTGAAACATTGCGACGAGGCGCCGTTCTACACGCTGGGCCCGCTCGCGACCGACATCGCGCCGGGCTACGACCACATCACCTCGGCGATCGGCGCGGCGATGATCGGCTGGTTCGGCACCGCGATGCTGTGCTACGTCACGCCGAAGGAGCATCTGGGATTGCCCGACCGCGACGACGTGAAGGTCGGCGTCATCACCTACAAGATCGCGGCGCACGCCGCCGATCTCGCCAAGGGCCATCCCGGCGCGCAGGAACCGCGACAACGCGGTGTCGCGCGCGCGGTTCGATTTCCGCTGGAAGGACCAGTTCAACCTCTCGCTCGATCCCGAGACGGCGGAGAAATTCCACGACCAGACCCTGCCTGCGGACGGCGCCAAGCTCGCGCATTTCTGCTCGATGTGCGGCCCGAAATTCTGCTCGATGAAAATCTCGCAGGAGGTCCGCGACTACGCGCAGTCCGGCATGGCGGAAAAGTCGAAGGAATTCCTCGACCAGGGCGGCGAAATCTACAAAGTCCTCGAAGGCCAGAAGGTCGAGATCGAGTGAGGAAAAACAAAAAACTTGAACGCCAAGACGCCAAGACGCCAAGTCCTAATCAAGGTAACCACCTCGACGAAAGTTGGGGACCACGGTGCAGCGGCTCGATGGATACCGGCTTTCGCCGGTATGGTTACTCCTTGGCGTCTTGGCGTCTTGGTGGTTCAAACCTTTTTCTTTTTCATTATGCCTGCTGACCAGGCGGATCCGTCCCGTCGTCGGCTGTCTCGCCGTGGTGAAGCGCGGCGGAAAAATCCTGCTCGTGCAGCGGTCGAAACCGCCCGGCATCGGCAAATGGGGCTTTCCCGGCGGCCATCTCGAAATGGGCGAGACGGTGAACGAGTGCGCGGTGCGCGAGCTGCGCGAGGAAACCGGCATCGAGGCCGACGCCGTCCGCGTCCTCACGGCGTTCGATTTCATCACCCGCGACGCGGCGGGCGCGCCGACACGCCACTACACGCTGATCGCGATCCTGTGCGATTGGCGCGCGGGCGACGGCGACACGATCGAAGATGCGTCGGCGCTCGGCTGGTTCACCGCTCGCCGAGGCGGAACGGCTCGACACCTTCCCCGACGCGCTGCCGGCGATGCGATTGGCGCTCGGCGCTTAAACCAAATTCCGTTCCGAGGAATCACTCTTTTTTCGTCACCCGCGGGCTTGACCCGCGGGTGCAAGGCCATCTGACGGGCCCGTCGCTTGCCTTGGATGGCCGGGTCGCAAGCCCGGCCATGACGGATGAGGGTTGGTCTGAGCCGGATAGAACGCGCGCCTTAGTTCACCTGGCGGCTGCGGCCTTCCCAATAGGGCGCGCGGAGCTCGCGTTTCAACACTTTGCCCGCACCTGACAGTGGGAACGGATCGGCGCGAAGCTCGACGCTGCGCGGGCATTTGTAGTTGGCGATTAGCGTCTTGTATGGTCGATGATGTCGTCGGCGGTCGCGGTCTGGCCGGGCTTCAAGATCACCAGCGCATGCACCGTCTCGCCCCACTGCTCGCTCGGAATGCCGATCACGGCGCATTGCGACACGGCGGGATGCTTGGTCACGGCGTTCTCGACCTCGACGCAATAGACGTTCTCGCCGCCGCTCACGATCATGTCCTTCACGCGGTCGACGATGAAGACGAAGCCGTCCGCGTCTATATAGCCGGCGTCGCCGGTATGGACCCAGCCGTCGCGCAGCGTCGCCGCCGTTTCCTCGGGCTTGTTCCAATAGCCCAGCATCGTGTTCGGCCCGCGCACGCAAATCTCGCCGACGGTGCCGAGCGGCACCTCGACATCGTCGGGGTCGCGGATCTCGATTTCGCAGCACGAAGCCGCGCGGCCGCCCGACGCGAGCTTGCCCGCCTTCGGACCCTCGGCCGTGTGATAGTCCGGCGGCAAGATGGTCGCGACCGGGGACAATTCGGTCTGCCCGTAGGCCTGAACGAAGCGGACCTTCGGCATCGCCCGCATGGCGCCGAGCAGCACCGCCTCCGGAATCGGCGACGCGCCGTACAGCATCCGCCGCAGCGACGAAATATCCGTCGTCGCCATTTTGGGATGTGTCGCCGTCATCTGGATCATCGTCGGCACCAACAGCATGTGCGTGACGCGATGCCGCGCCACCGCGTCCAAGACATGCTCGGGATTGAACATCGGGATGATGGCGTGCGTCGCGCCGACCAGCAGCGCGGCCATGCTCATCGCGCCGTCGGCGAGATGGAACATCGGCGCGGCGTGGAGATAGATCGCGTCGCGGTCGATCTCGGCCGCGGTGATCAGCGCGGCGGCACTGGCCCACAGGCCGCGATGCGGCAGCATCACGCCTTTGGGGAACCCGGTCGTGCCGCCGGTATAGAAAATGCCGGCGAGGTCTTCGCCATGACGCCCGGCATCCGCGATCGGCGCGGCGCGCTCGATCAATGCCTCGTACGCGATCATGCCCGCGGGCGGCGTGGGCTGCTCGCCGATATAGATGACGCCGCGCAGCGATTTGGTTTCGGCCACGATGGCCGGCGCCAATTTCAAGAAAGCGTCGTCCACCAACAGGAAGCTCGCGGCGCAGTCGTTCAGCGAATAGACATTCTCGGCGGCGCTCCAGCGGATGTTGAGCGGCACCAGCACGCCGCCGGCCCACGGCACGGCGGCGAAATATTCGAGATAGCGGTCAGAATTGAGCGCCAGAATCGCGACCCGTTCGCCGGTTTCGAGACCGAGCGACCGCAGCCCGCCCGCGAAACGGGCCACTCGGTCCTGAAACTCGCCCCAGCGTCGCGTGCGGGTACCGAAGATCGTGGCGACGCCGTTTCGGTTCTGCTGAACGCAGCGTTTGACGCTTTGCGTGATGCTCATCGATCCCTCCCCGACGGCACGCCGATTATGCGTTTACCGCGACGCACCTGGCAATCGGGGGCCAAATCTGCTTGCGCGCGCCCGAATCAGCCCCTACCTTTGGCTTCCCATTAACTAGGAAAGGAGGTGATCCCGTGTCTCATTGTCATCGACGCGTGTCGGACTTCGCCGTGATCGGGATCGCTGTTTCGACAGGGGTCACCCTCGCTTAACGCGGATCGCGGCGAACCGTCGCCGCAGTCTGACAATCGTAAGGAAGGGCTGCCCTCGGGCGGCCCTTCTGCTTTTTGGGATTACCGGAACGACCTCCTCTTGACAAATACGCTAAATGCGTTTATCTAGACGTTGCCCACAATGAGTAGGGCGCTGGAGGAGGAGATCGGAACGAACCCAATTTTTGGCGGATTGCCGCGATTTTTCCGCGAAAAACGAAGCCAAAACGAACCCAATCGGGCCGGAAACCAACCCAATTCGAGGTCGAAACGAAGCCGATTGGGGCGCCGTCAGCCGAGCTTCTTCGGGCGCGACGTCGAGCCGGATGATGACGTTCTCCAGGGCCGGCGAGGCGGCGGGATAAAGCTTCATCACCAGCGGGTCGTGACCGGGGATGATGTGGTCGGGCGAATCCGCCAGCCGCTCGACGGTGCGGAAGGCGTCGATCATGTCGCCGATATGGTAGGCGACGGTGAAGACGCGGTTGGAGCGGATATGCTCGAAATAATGGCTCGAATCCGACGCCAGCACGACCCAGCCGCGCGCGGTGTGGACGCGCACGATCTGCAAGCCGGCGGTATGGCCGCCGACATGATGGATGGTGATGCCGGGCGCGATCTCGTCCTCGCCGTTATGGAATTCGACCCGGCCCTGGAAATTGAGCCGTACCAGCCCGGTCACTTCGTCGGGCTCGAAGGAATGGCCGAAGATCGGATAGCGCATGTGCCGTCCGGTGACGAACTGCATCTCCTTTTCCTGGAGATGAAAGCGCGCCTTGGGATAGGAGGCCCAGCCGCCGACATGGTCGTAATGCATGTGCGTCAGGATCACGTCGCTGAGTTCGCGATGGTCGATGTCGAGCCGCGCCATGGTTTCGGCCGGATCGCGCAGATGCTTGCGGCCGCGCCGCGTGCCGACCGGCTCGGTGAAGCCGGTATCGACCGCGATGGTGCGCCCCGCGCCGCGCACGATCCAGGTGAAATAGTCCATCGGCATCGGCGCGTCGTGCGGATCGCCGCCGATGAAATGCTCGGCGCGCTTGGCGTTGCGCTCGGCATAGCGGATGGCGAAGATTTCGTAGTTCGGCAGCGCCATGGCGGTGCCCTCCCGTTGCTTGCGCGAGATTCGGCCCGTCGGCCCGCGGGCGTCAACCCATGGCGAGACGGCGGCCTAGCGGTTATGGTCGCGGCCGACCGAGGAGCGGAAAGATGAACCGGTTTGCCGCCATCGTAACAGTCGCCTCTATCGTCGCGTGCGCGTCCGCGCGCGCCCGGATCGCCCAACGCGCCCGGCGTCACCGCGACCGAGATCAAGCTCGGCCAGACCATGACGTATAGCGGTCCGGTCGCGCGCGATCGCCGGGCCGATCGGCCGGGCAGAGCAGGCCTATTTCCGCATGATCAACGACCAGGGCGGCATTAACGGCCGTAAAATCGTGCTGGAAAGCCTCGACGACGGATTCGACGCCGCGAAGGCGCTGGCGTTGACCAAGAAGATGGTCGAACAGGACCATGTCGCCGCGATCTTCAGTCCGTTCGCGACGCCGCAGAACGTCGCGATCGAGCCCTATCTCAACGCAGCACGGCATTCCCGACCTGTTCATCGCCACCGGCGACGATTGGGTCATCGACCGCAAGAAATATCCCTGGACCATCGGCGGCATCCCGGTGTTCCGCGTCGAGGCGCAGATTTTCGGCCGCTACATCCTGGTCAACATGCCGACGGCCAAGGTCGGCCTGCTGCGCAGCACCGACCAGATGGGCGATTCCTATGTCGAGGGCATCCGGCAAGGTATGGGCGCGGACTTCGGCACTTACGTGGTGAAGCAAGTGCCGGTGTCGAACACCGCCACCAATATCGACGCCGAATGGAAAGCGCTGCGGGATGCCGGCGCCACGGCAGTCATCGTCGCGGCGTCGCCGACCATCGGCGCGCGCGCCATTACGCTCGCCCATGACGGCGACTGGCATCCGCAGCTCTTCATCAATTTCGCCGCCTCAGCCAGCGTGCTTGGCGCTCGCCGGCCTCGGACAAGTCGAAGGGCATCATCACCGCCAATTCCTATGTCGATCCGTCCGATCCGCGCTGGATCGCGGACGGCTCGATCAAGCCGTTTCAACGATTTCGTCGCCAAGTATCCACCTGACGAGCAAATGGGGAGCATCGGCTACATGCTCGCCGGCTATGTCAGCGCGCAGGCGATGGCGCAGGTGCTGCGGCAATGCGGCGACGATCTGTCGCGCCAGAACATCATGCTCCAGGCGACCAATCTGCAAGCGATTTCCATCCCGGTCGGCCTTATACCCGGCATCAATTTCTTCACCAGCCGCACCAAATATCTCCCGATCGTCGAAGCAGCGCTGCGAGCGGTTCGACGGCCAGGATTGGGTGCAGGTCGGCGACGTGATGGCGGGGTTCTGACGGCACCGTGACCGCGCGGCCGCTCAATCCGCTGTTCGCCGAGCTCGGCACCACCGTGTTCTCGGTGATGTCGGCGCTGGCGCAGGAGCACGGCGCGGTCAATCTCGGCCAAGGCTTTCCCGACACCGACGGCCCGACGGAAATCCTCGAAGAAGCCGCGCGGCGCCTGGTCGCGGGCCCGAACCAATATGCCGCGATGCCCGGCGTGCCGGAGCTGCGCCAGGCCGTCGCCGCGCACGACAAGCGCTTCTACGGCCTCGACTACGATTGGAAGAGCGAAGTCGTGGTCACCTCGGGCGCGACCGAGGCGATCGCCGATTGCCTGATGGCGCTGCTGTCGCCCGGCGACGAGGTGGTGATGTTCGCGCCGTTCTACGATTGCTATCTGCCGATGGTGCGGCAGGCCGGCGCGGTGGCGCGGCCGATCTCGCTGACGCCGCCCGACTGGAGCCTGTCGCGCGCGCGCCCTCGAGGCCGCGTTCACCGACAAGACCAAGCTCGTGCTGCTGAACACGCCGATGAATCCGGCGAGCAAGGTGTTCAGCCGCGCCGAACTCGACTGGATCGCCGACGCGGTCAAATCGCACGACGCCTACGCGGTGTGCGACGAGGTCTATGAGCACATCACCTTCGACGGCAAGCCGCATGTCGCGCTGGCGACGTTGCCGGGCATGCGCGAGCGCACGCTGCGCATCGGTTCGGCGGGCAAGACCTTTTCGCTGACCGGGCTGGAAAGTCGGCTATGTCTCCGGCCCGGCGCGGCTCGTCTCCGTGGTCGAGAAGGCGCATCAATTCGTCACCTTCGCCACCAACGGCGCGCTGCAATACGCCGTGGCGGCGGGCCTGGCGCTTGCCCGACAGCTATTTCGCCACGCTCGCCGCCGAGCAGCAGGCGAAGCGCGATCATCCTGCGCGCGGCGCTCGATCGCGTCGGCCTGACGACGCTACCCTGCGACGGCACCTATTTCATTACGTCGGATATTTCAAAATTCGGCTTCAATGGCTCGGATTACGATTTCTGCCGCTATCTGACCGAAAAGGCCGGCGTCGCCGCGATCCCGCTCAGCGTTTTCTATCACCCTGACGGGACCGACACGCCCCGCCACCTCATCCGCTTCTGCTTCAGCAAGAAGGAACCGGTGCTGGCCGAAGCCGCGCGGCGATTGGAGAAATTGTCGGTTAGGAGGATTTCCTTCGCGCTGTCGGATTGGAGCTGGGTGTAATTCTCGATGCCGATTTTGTCGATCAGCTCGAACTGCGTCTCGATGAAGTCGACCAACTCCTCCTCGGCGTCGAGAATGTCGGAGAGCAGATCGCGCGAGACGAAATCGCGCACGCTTTCGCAATGCTGGATCGCGTCGCGCAGATCGGCGATGCCGGCCTGCTCGAGCTTCAGATCGCAATCGAGGATTTCCTTCACCTCCTCGCCGATCAGCAGCTTGCCGAGGTCTTGGAGATTGGGCAGACCTTCGAGGAACAGGATGCGGTCGATGAGCCGGTCGGCGTGTTTCATCTCGCCGATCGACTCGTCGTACTCGTATTTGCCGAGCTTGCGTGACGCCCCAGTGCTTCAGCATGCGCGCATGCAGGAAGTACTGGTTGATCGCGGTCAGTTCGTTTTTGAGGATGCGATTGAGATGCTCGATGGTCTTGGCGTCGCCGCGCATGCTTCCTCCCGTTACCTGGGAGGAACCTTGTCACACTGCGCGCGGGTTCCGGACGCAAGCTCTTCCACCCGCTCCTGGTGCACGGCATGCGATCGGAGCGCGGATGCGTCGGGATGCATTTGCCGCATTGCGGCGCCACGCCCAAGGGCGCGATAGACGCCGCCGGTCGAGGAACAGGTCGCCGCGGCGGCGCGGACCTGGCGAGTGGTCAAGCCGTTGCAAACGCAGACATACATCGGTTACCGGCCTCCTCGGCGACGAAGCGGCGGGTTTATAGCACCGCCGATCGCGAATGAAAATGCGAATTATTATCAAATTCTTATTGCAAATGAGAATGAGTTGCATTATTGCAAGCCCCCGCCACGAGCAAAATTTCGCTTTGCAACAAATGTTAGCGGGCCGACGGATGGGGTCTTGAACGTGATTTGGTCTTACCGGAGTTCGCTCGGTGCGGGCTTGCTGGGGTAGCGCGGCGTTGGCCGCGCCCGTCATGGCGCAAACATCGAACCCGCCACCAGGCGTCCCCACCAGCCCAACTGGACCTTGTGGTCCAGCGTCGCACGCAACTCAGCAATCTGCTTGGCGACATGGGCGGTATCCGCACCTGGCTCAGCCAGTACGGCATGAGCTTTAGTCTGACCGAGACCAGCGAAGTGCTGGGCAATGTGACCGGCGGGGTGCGGCGCGGCTTCGAATATGATGGGCTGACCACCGCGACCTTGCAGCTCGACACCGCAACGCGCCTTCAACTGGCACGGCGGCCCGTTCAATGTCAGCGCGCTCGACATCCACGGCCGCAACCTGAGCGCCGACAATCTCCAGAGCCTGCAAACCGCGAGCGGCATCGAGGCAGATCGCGCACTCCGCTTATGGGAATTGTGGTACCAGCAAAAATTCGCCGACGGCGCTGTCGACGTGAAGATCGGGCAACAAAGCCTCGATCAGGAATTCATGGTCAGCCAAGGCGCCCTGCTCTACGTCAACACGATGTTCGGCTGGCCGATGGTGCCGTCAGCGGACATGCCCGGCGGCGGTCCCGCCTATCCCTTGTCGGCGCCGGGCGTGCGCATCCG
Source organism: uncultured Alphaproteobacteria bacterium (assembly GCA_963851285.1). Classification (GTDB taxonomy): domain Bacteria; phylum Pseudomonadota; class Alphaproteobacteria; order ATCC43930; family CGMCC-115725; genus JAATGI01. Next base: position 747,252 of record CAWKOL010000001.1, on the reverse strand, counting down.
CGCGCATCCGACTAATTCGATGACGTTCCTTGCCGGCGTCTTAACGGCAGCCCATCGCCCAACAACAACATCCCCGATTCGCAAGTCGCCAATCCGTCGGGCACCAGCTTCCCGCTGAACGGCGGCGTGCTCGCGATCGCCGAACTGCAATATGCCTATCCCGGCCGTCGGCGGCATGGTCGCGGCCAACGAGACCAAGCCGCTATCGGGCACCTATCGTCTCGGCATCTGGTACGACAGCGAGAATTTCGCCGACCAACGCTTCGACAACACCGGCTTGTCGCTCGCCAATCCGGCTCAGCACCGGAATCCCCGCGATGCATCGCGGCGACTACGGCATCTATGGCGTGGTCGATCAGATGCTGTGGCAGTCGGAAGCGGACGACAGCTGCATTCTGAGCGGCTTCCTCCGCGTCATGGGCACGCCGGAGAGCGATCGCAATTTGATCGATTTCAGCCTCAATGCCGGCCTCAACCTCAAGGACCCGCTGCCCAACCGCCCCGACGACACGTTCGGCGTCGCCGTCGAGCTTGCCCATGTCAGCGGCCAACGTCGCCGCCTTGGACAACGACTACAATTTGCTCGGCATCTATACGCCGGCCCAGTCGACGGAAACCGTGCTCGAAGTAACCTACCAGTACCAGGTCACGCCGTGGTGGCAGCTCCAGCCCGATTTCCAATACGTCTTCAATGTCGGCGGCGGCGAGGCGAACCCGAACATCCCGACCCAGAAGATCAGCAACGAGGCGGTGATCGGCCTGCGGACCAATATCACCTTCTAGCCGCGACAAACCGCCTCCATCTCACGGAAATGCATAAACATTTTTTCCCTTGATCGGCGCGAGTCGCCATGTTAGCGAATGCAAATCATTCGCATTTGCAGATCGACGCCAGCGCAATGCGAAAGGAATCCGACGATGTCGCACGTGACGCGTATTGCCTTGCCGTTCTGCCCTTGCTCGCGCTCTCCGCGGCGATGGCCGCGGCGGAGGATCAGCAGGGCTTTCTCGAGACCATCCATCGCCACAGCACGCTGACCTCGACCGTGCCGGACAACGGCGATCTCAATCCCTACGCGGTCGTGGTGGCGCCGGTTTCGGCGGGCGTCATCCATCGGAACGACGTGCTGATCGACAACTTCAACAACATCTCGAATCTGCAAGGCACGGGGACGACCATCGTCGACTACAACCCGGCGACCAAGAAGACCACCGTGCTCGCGAGATTGCCCCGTCAGCTCGACGGCTGTCCCGGCGGCGTCGGTCTGACAACCGCGATGACGATGCTGAAAAGCGGCTGGATCATCGTTGGCAGCGCGCCCTCCATCGACGGCACCACGAAAACCAAGGGCAACGGCTGCCTGATCGTACTCGACGCCAACGGCAAGCTCGCCGGCACCATCGCCGGGCCGAACATCAACGGACCGTGGGGCAACATGCGCTTCGATCGACAATGGCACCACAGCTACCCTGTTCGTCAGCATGGTCGGCACCCTGCCCGGCCCCGACGTCAAGGACGCGCAGCGGTGATCCCGTCGTCGTCAACAAAGCCACGGTGTTGCGGTTCGAACTTGTCGATCCCCGACGGCAAGCCGCCGGCCGTGACGGGCCAGACGGTGATCGCGCGACGGCCTCGGCGCCCAATGCCGACAAAGACGCCTTCATGGTCGGGCCGACCGGCCTGGTGCTTGGCCAGGACGGCAAGACGCTTTATGTCTCGGACGGGGTGGACAACCGCATCGTCGCCATCGCCGACGCGTCAACTCGGCCACCAGCGCCGGCGACCGGCCGCGAGATCACCAAGGCCGGGCTGATGAAACGTCCGCTCGCGATGGCGATGGCGCCGAACGGGCATCTCCTCGTCTGCAATGCGCTGAACGGCCAAGTAGTCGAGGTCGACCCCGCCACCGGCAAACAGCTTTACGCGCAATGGATCGACACCGACCAAGCGCAATCGCCGCCGGGTAACGGCGATCTCTTCGGCATCGCGATGGCGCCCGACGGCAAGGGCTTCTATTACGTCGAGGACGACGTGAACACGGTGATGGAGGCCCGGTGAGATCGGCCGACGACAAACCGCCGCGGCCGTCGCGCCGCGGCTTTCTGGTCGGCGCTGCCGGTGGATTAGCCGCCGCCGCGGTCGGCGGCGGCGCGCAAGCCGCGACCGCGACGCCGCCGACGGTTCCGGCGGCGCCGCGGGCCGATACCGAGCCGTTTTGGGGCGCGCATCAAGGCGGTATTCGTCACGCCGCAGCAAAACCACTGCTATTTCGCCGCCTTCGATCTCAATGCCAAGAAGCGCGATGAGGTGGTGTCGCTGTTGCAGCGTTGGACTGCGGCGTCGGCGCGAATGACCGCCGGTCTCACACCGCGGCGGCGCTTGATCTCGATCCGGCGCAGCCCCCGACCGATAGCGGCGAAGCGCTGGGCCTCAAGGCCGCGCGCCTCACCCTCACCTTCGGTTTCGGCCCGGGCTTGTTCGAGAAGGATGGGCATGATCGCTACGGCCTCTCCGCACGGCGGCCAGCCGCGCTGGTCGAGCTGCCGCGGTTCACCGGCGATCAGCTCCAAGCGGAGCGCACCGGCGGCGATCTTGCCGTGCAGGCCTGCGCCGACGATCCGCAGATCGCATTCCATGCCGTCCGCCAATTGGCGCGGCTCGCCTATGGCGCCGCCGACATCCGCTGGGCGCAGGCCGGTTTCCTGTCGCGAGCCCAGGCAAGCAGACGCCGCGCAACCTCATGGGCTTCAAAGACGGCACCGGCAATCCCGACGTCACCGATCCGAAAGCCGCGACGAAGCTAATTTGGAGCGGCGACGAAGGGCCGGACTGGATGCGCGGCGGCTCCTATCTCGTTGCGCGGCGCATCCGCATTGCGCTTGAGCATTGGGACCGGATGAAGTTGGCATTCCAGGAACAGACCATCGGGCGGCACAAATATTCGGGGGCGCCGCTCGGCCTCAAGGACGAGTTCGCGCCGCTCAATCTCGACGCGACGGACAAGGACGGCAATCCGGTCATTCCCGAGAACGCGCATGTGCGGCTTGCGGCCGCCGCGACGAACGACGGCGCGCAGTTGCTGCGCCGCGGCTATTCCTACAATGACGGCGTCAATTTCACCGCCGAGCGCTGGCCGCCCTGGCGTCAGGGCATGGAATACGACGCGGGTCTGTTTTTCCTCGCCTATCAGAGCGACCCGCGCACCGGCCTTCATCAAGATTTTCGAGCGCATGTCGAAGTTCGACATGCTCAACCAGTTCACGACCCATACCGGCGGCGGCATCTTCGCCTGCCCCGGCGGCGCGGCCGAAGGCGAATTCATCGGCCAGCGCCTGTTCCAAACCGTTATGAGAAGGAATCGTTCGATGCAGCGCCTGATTCTGCCTGTTGTCATGACCGTTGCGTTACTCGCCGCCGGACCGCCGCTTGGGCCGCCGGCGATACCGCCGAGATCGCGCTCAAAAATCACCAGTTCGTGCCGCGGACATTGACGATCCCCGCGGGCAAACAGGTCAAGCTCACGGTGAAGAACGACGACGCGACGCCGGCCGAGTTCGAAAGCCACGATTTCCGCGTCGAGAAAGTGGTGCCGGGCAACGGCCAGATCGTCGTCTATATCGGCCCGCTGCAAGCCGGCACGTACGGGTTCTTCGACGATTTTCACGAAGACACGACCAAGGGCAAGCTGGTGGTGAAGTAGGAATTTTACCGCCATGCTTGCAACGCTCATCATCGTCTTCCGCGAGATCATCGAGGCCGGGCTGATCGTCGGCATCGTGCTTGCCGCGTCGAAAGGCGTGCTCGGGCGCAGCCTGTGGGTGGGCTACGGCGTCGCGGCCGGCGCGCTCGGCGCCTGTCTTGTCGCCGCCTTCGCCGGGCAGATTGGATCGCTGTTCCAGGGCGCGGGCCAGGATCTGTTCAACGCCACGATCCTGTTGCTCGCGGTGGTGATGCTGACGTGGCACAATGTCTGGATGGCGAGCCACGGCCGCGCGATGGCGAAGGAAATGCGCGAGGTCGGCGCCGCCGTCGCGGCCGGCGAGCGGCCGCTATTCGCGCTCGCAATCGTCGTCGGCGTCGCGGTGCTGCGCGAAGGTTCGGAGATCGTGCTGTTCCTCTATGGCATTGCGGCGGCGGGCGGCGCCAGCACGGTGTCGATGCTGATCGGCGGCGTACTCGGCCTTGTTGGCGGCGTCGCGGTCTCGGCGCTGATGTATTTCGGCCTGCTCGCGATCCCAGCGCGTCGGCTTATTCGCCGTGACGTCCGGGCTGATCACCCTGCTCGCGGCCGGCCTCGCGGCGCAGGCGGTCGTGTTCCTGCAACAAGCGGGCTATGTCGAGGAATTGACCGCAGACGGTGTGGAACACGTCCGACATCCTGTCGCAAGATTCGTTGTTTGGCCGGCTGCTCCACACGCTGATCGGCTATAGCGACAAGCCCAACGGCGCGCAGCTCGTGGCCTATATCGCGGTCGTCGTGGTCATCGTCGCGCTGATGAAAATCGTGCACGCCGGCCACGTGCGTGCCCGCGTCGCCAAACGCGCGCTGCCGGCGGAATAACGATCACCGTCGCTTGGCGGGACGCGCCTTCAGCGCCTCTTCGTTGACATTGGTGCCCCAGCCCGGCCCCTTCGGCAGCACCAGTTCGCCGTTCTCGACCACGACCGGGTTGGTGACGAAATCGTGGTTCCACGGCATGTCGTCGGCCTCGAATTCCATGATGCGGAAGTTCGGGATCGAGGCGCAGAAATGCGCGCTGATCAGGCTGGCGAGATCTCCGTAGAAATTATGCGGCGCGCAATTCGACGTCGAACGAGTCTGCCACCGAAGCGACTCGCACACTCTCCCACAGCCCATTCCACGGCACGTCGACGATCGCGACATCGACCGCCCGCTCGTCGAAATAGGGCCGGAATTGCTTCACGCCGTAGATGGTTTCGAGCGACGCGACCGGCACCGAGGTCGAGCGCCTGATGTCGGCAAGGCCGCGCGGATCGTGCAGGTCGATCTCGACCCACAGCATGTCGAATTTCTCGATCGCCTTGGCGATGCGCTTATAGCCTTCGATATGCTGGCTGAAATTGAGGTCGATCAGCAGCCCCGTCTCATCGCCGGCGCCCTCGCGGAACGCTGCGAGCTGATCGGTAATGGCATGGATCAGCCTGTTGTCGATGTTCTTGTCGAGCACCGCGGTGTTCGGCTGAAAGCCCGCCGGCGCCATGCGGGGCTTCGGGCCGTCGAACAGCAACGGATTGGCCTTGAGCGCCTTGAAGCCGCGCTCCACCACTTCCTGGCCGAGCCGCTTCACATCGTCCAAGCCGCGCAACGGCGGCGTACCGAGTTCCTTTTCGAACAGCGCCGCGTGCGTGACCCGGAAGCTGCCGCAATGCGACCAGTAGAGCGGAATGCGCTCGCGAAATGGGCCGCCGAATAGCGCGCAGACCGGCACGCCGAGCGCCTTGGCCTTGATGTCGAGACACGCGTTTTCGATGGCGGCGATCGCCTGATTGTTCAGACCGCCCGGCGCCAATTGCGTGTAGGCCCGCAACGTCGCGCCGATCTTGCCGACGGGACGCGGGTCGAGGCCAATCACCATCGGCGCGAACCGGCGGATAATGTCGGAGCAGCCGCCGGCGCCGAAACCCTCGTTAAATTCCGACCAGCCGACGATGTCCTCGTCGGTTGTTATTTTCAGGAACGACAGCGTGCGCCAACCGCCGTCGGCGTGAAAATCCTCGAGCTTGACGATTTTCATGCGGTCGGCGTCACGACCACGCCGCGAACGCCGCGCCGATGCCTGTACCGGCCGGCGTGCGGTAAAGCGGCTGATACTCCATCCAGCGGTTTTGCATGCCCTCGATCGCGCCGGCGACGCAAATCCAATTGCGGATTTCCGACGAGCCGGAATTGAGCGCCGGCGCCGGCAGCGTGCGGATCAGTTCCGCTTTGCCCGCCTTGAACCCCTCGAGCACGCGGTGGTCCAGTTCCTCGTCCACGGTGAAGTGGCTGAGCCCGCCCGAGGCAAGCACGATGACGCGCAAATCTTCCTTGCTGTCGTCGATGCTCTTGCGCAGCACCCGGCCGATATCGTGACAGCGCGCGGCACGCGGCGCGTTCGGCGGATAGTACGTGTTGAGCAGCAACGGAATCACCGGGATTTTCTTGCCGCGGAACAGCCGCATGATGGGAAAGCCGATGCCGTGGCCGAAGCCCGATTTGTACGGGTCCTGAATCTGCGCGGCGGCGCCGACGTCGATATCGTGTTCGATGAATTGCCCGATGAGATGGCGCGCAAACCCCGCCATCGCCGGGAAGGTATGCGGCTCGTCCATCGCATAATTCTTGAGCATCCCCTCCATATAGGTCGGCATTTTTTCCGGCCGCGTGCGCGGATGGGTGATCAGTGTCTCGCCATAATAGATCGACACCGCGGGCGTGTTCATCCGGTTGAACAATTCGGTCTCGTCGTCGGTGACGACGATGATCACATCGGGACTGGCGGCGGCGATCTCGTCGCCCAGCTTGTCCAGCGCGCGCTGGCAGGCGTCGTCCTTCTTGATGAACGTCTCGAGATTGGCGATGTCGGCATAGCGACCGCCGCGCAGTTTATTGAGCTCGTCGTAGCTGACGTACCGGCCGTCGGACAGATTCAGATTGTCACGCGTGTAGTCGCGCGCGATGTACTCTTCCCACTGCTTCGCGCGGATCGCCACCAGCGGCGTGTGGGACGTTCCCATTCCCATGATGATCTTGGCCATGACCCTGCCCTGCTTCGCCGTTCGCGCCGCGAACTATATCATAAATTCCGCGTAAGCCAGGGCGCCGTCACGCGGCAACGGGCGCCGGCGCCGCGGCGCCGGCCTTGTTCCCGACCGGGCTGGAGCCGCTCAGGTAGAAGGCCGTGCCGAGCAGGGCGATGTGCGAAAAGGCCTGCGGGAAATTGCCGACCTGGCGCTTGATTCGCGGGTCATATTCCTCGGCAAGCAATCCGACATCGTTCCGCAGCGCCAGCAGCCGTTCGAACAAGGCCGTAGCTTCCGACATGCGGCCTTGCATCGCGTAGTTGTCGCACAGCCAGAAACTGCATGGCAGGAATGCGCCCTCGCCCGGCGGCAAGCCGTCGACATTGCTCTCGGTGCGATAGCGGGCAACGAAACCGTCGACGATCAGCTCGCGCTCGATTGCCGCGATGGTGCCGCGGATGCGCGAATCCTCGGGCGGAAGGAAGCCGACAATCGGCATCATCAGCAGGCTGGCATCGAGCTCGTCGTCGCCGAAGGATTGAGTGAAGGCCTGTTTCTTCTGGCTAAACCCCTCGCGGCAGATGGTGCGGTGAATCTCGTCGCACAGCGCCTGCCACCGCTCGATCGGCGCATCGAGTCCGTATTTTTCGGCATCGCGTACGGCGCGCTCGATCGCGACCCATGCCATCACCTTGGAGAAGGTGAATTGCCGGCGGCCGCCGCGTACTTCCCAAATGCCCTCGTCGGGCTGCGACCAGATCTTTTCCAGATGTTCGACCAGCTTGACCTGTAGATTCCAGGCCGACGGGATCGATGCCAAACCAGCGTCACGCGCATGATGCAGCGCGTTCATCACTTCACCGTAGACGTCGAGTTGAAGCTGGTCGGACGCGGCGTTGCCGATCCGCACCGGCACCGAACCGGCGTAACCCGGCAGCCACGGCACGCGCACCTCGGTCAATCGGCGCTCGCCGCCGATGCCGTACATGATCTGCAACTGATCGGGGCTGCCCGCGACGCTGCGATGCAGCCAGTCGCGCCAAGCATGCGCCTCGTCGTAATAGCCGGCCTGCATCAGCGCGAGCAGCGTCAGCGTCGCGTCGCGCAGCCAACAAAACCGATAATCCCAGTTGCGGTTGCCGCCGATCTGTTCGGGCAGCGACGTGGTCGGCGCCGCGACGATGCCGCCAGTGTCGCGGAAGGTGAGCGCCTTCAACGTCAGCAGCGATCGCATCACCGCCTCGCGCCAACGGCCATGGTACTGGCAGCGCGACGACCATTCCCGCCAAAAGCCCTCGGTGGCTTCAAGCGCCTGGTCTGGGTCGAAGGCAGGCGGCACGGGGCGATGCGAGCGCCCATAGGTAAGGACGAACGACTGGGACTCCCCATCCGAAACCGTGAAATCGGCGGTCGTCGCCAAATCCTCGCCGTGGGTCTCGACCGGCGATCGCAGCACCACGCGGTGCGGTCCCGCGATCGCGCTGATGCCGAGTCCGTCTTCGAGACGCGTGACCCACGGCACCGACGCGCCAAAATCGAAGCGCAATGCCAAGTGAAGTTGCATCGCGACCTTGCCGCGGCGGCCTTCCACCTTGCGGACGATGGCGGTGCGCGCGCTCTGCAGGCCCTGGCCGTGCAGCATCGGCATGAAATCGATCAGCGCGACGGTGCCGGTTTTGGTCTCGAATTCCGTTTCGAGAATCATCGTGTCGTCGCGATAGCGGCGCTCGATTCGCACGATCGGGTCGGCGGGCGCGATCGACCAGTGGCCGTGGTTCTCGTTCCCTAATAGCGCCGCCAGGCACGCATCACTGTCGAAGCGTGGCCAGCACAGCCAATCGATCGAGCCATTGCGCGCAACCAAGGCCGCCGTAACGCAATCGCCGATGAGCGCATAATCCTCGATCGGCCGGGGATAATTCGAGCTTTGATCTGTCATCGCAAGACGGCAAAATGCTTAGGATGATTCCGCCAAATTAACAACCGGGTGCCCGGTCTCCCACCGATCGATCGAGCTTGGGTCGCGGCATGAAATAAGCTTATCATTATTCAAATCCGGGCGTGTGGCGCAGGAGGAATGCATGAAAGTCGTTCAAGCCGACCAACTCACCTTCGTTCGCGGTCTCGAGCATCGCGGCGGCACCTTCCATTCCATCATCATGATGGAAGGTGAGCCCCGCACCATCGGCAATTTCCAACTGTCGTATGGTAGGATCGGCGGCGATTTTTTCTCCCCGCGCCATCGGCACAATTTCGAGCAAATCCGCTTTCAGGTCGAAGGCACGCTCGATTTCGCCCGCGACGGCAAGCTCGAGGAAGGCATGGTCGGCTATTTCCCCGAAGGTGTCGCCTACGGCCCGCAGACCCAAGACGCCGGCGCCGACGTGGCGACGATCGTACTGCAGTTCGGCGGCGCCAGCGGCAGCGGTTATCTGTCGCAGGATGAAGTCCGTGCCGGCGTGACCGCCCTCCGCACCGAAGGCGAATTCAAAGACGGGGTGTTCCGGCGCCGTGCCGATGTTCCGGGCAAGCGCAATGTCGACGGCTATCAAGCGATCTGGGAGTATGTGCACGGTCGGGCGATGGCCTATCCGAAGGCGCGCTATTCGCGTCCCTTTATGATGAACCCCGCCCACTATTCCTGGGTTCCGCTCGACCAATCGCTCGGCGTGACGGAGAAATTCCTGGGTACGTTCACGGAACGCCGCAGCTCGATGTCGTTCCTAAAAGTTTCGCCAGGTTCGCGCTACGAAGCGAGCGGCGCGGCCGTGCTTGTAGTGATGTCGGGAACGGGACACGCCAACGATCAACCGTTGCGTCGGTTAACCACACTTCATCTCGAGCGCGGCGATCGGGTCATTCTCGAAGCGGCGTCCGAAATGTTGGTTGCACGCTTCGGCCTGCCGAATTTGGCTGGGTTGCAGCAGCACGTAACGACCGTGCCGGCAATGGCCGCGGAATAGCGGACCGCCTTTCCGTTAACTTAATAAATTGGCCGGATCGAGCCGAACGCCGGGTTCTAGACTCGGCGCATGCGTGTTTCCGAAGCCGAATTGGCACGCAGCGCCCAACATTTGATGGACCGGTACGGCAAGAATGCCTCGCCGGAAGCGGGCAAGCGCGCCGATGCTCGGCGCAAAGCCGGGAAGCGTCACCTCGATATCAAATGGCTGACGGTCCTGATGATCGTCGAGGAAACTCACCGCCGGCAGCGTACCGAGCGACGCGTGCGTCATCGCCTCCGCGGTCTGTTCAGCCGGCTGCTATTCCGCACCACCTCATGACGCGGGGTGCGCCATCGGCGGCGCGCCGATAAAGTCGCCCTCGAGCTGCGCCGCCAAGCGGAACAGCGTCGCGTCCTCGCCGAAGCGGGCGACGCATTGCACGCCGATCGGCAAGCCGTCGCGGCTCTTGTAAAGCGGCAGCGACATCGCCGGCTGCCCGCTGGCGCTGAACAGCGGCGTGAACGGCGCGATAGGCGAAGCCTTCGTCGATGGCGGTGCGGATGTCGGTCACGTCCGACCGCAAGACGCCGAGCGGCACCGGCGGGCTTGCCAGCACCGGCGTGATGACGACATCGACCGCGCGAAACGCACGGGCGGCGCCGCGCACGAACCGATTGATGCGCGCCAGCGCGCCATGCATCTCGACCGCGAGCGTGCCGTGATAGGTCTCGATCGCGGCCCAGGTCAGCGGCTCCAGCTCGTCGCGCCGCGCCTTGCGGCCGATCTCGGCCTCGCGCTGCGCGATCAGCCCGCCGAGGCCCGACAGCAGAATCAGATTGCAGGCATCGATCAGCGCTTGCCCGTCATGGTCGAGATCGACCGGCACGATGCGGTGGCCCCGTGCTTCGCATAGTTTGCCGGCATGTTCGACCGCGGCCTTGCATTCGGCATCGACCGGCGCGCCGTTCCACGCCGCGGTGACGAGGCCGATGCGCAATTGGCCGGGATCGCGCCCGACCTGCGACAGAAATGTTTCCGCCGGCGGCGCGGTGAACCAGGGCGCGCCTTCGTCCGGACCGTTGGTCGCGTCGAGGATCGCGGCGCTGTCGCGCACCGTGCGCGACACGCAATGCTCGTGGCTCAACCCCTGGCTGGCGTCGCCGCGATGCGGTCCGACTGGATTGCGGCCGCGCGTCGGCTTCAACCCGACCAGGCCGCAGCAGCTCGCCGGCACGCGGATCGAGCCCATCGAGTCCGTGGCGTGCGCCGCGGGCAGCATGCCCGACGCCACCGCCGCGGCGGCGCCGCCGCTGGAGCCGCCGGGCGAATGCGCCAGGTTCCAGGGATTGTGCGTGGCGCCGTAAAGCGTCGGCTCGGTCGTCGGCATCATGCCCAGCTCTGGCGCGTTGGTGCGGCCGGCGATGACGAACCCGGCCCGGCGCAGCCGCGCCACCGTCTCGCTATCGAAAGTCGGAGACGTTGCCAAGGTACAGCCGGCACGCGTGGGTCAGCGGCAGGCCCGCGACCGGCGCATGCAGATCCTTGATGAGATAGGGCACGCCGGCGAACGGCCCGTCGGGCAATCCGGCGTCGATCGCCGCGCGCGCCTGATCGTAGGCCTCGATCACCACGGCGTTGACTTGCGGGATTGCGCGCCTCGACGCGCTCGATCATGGCGTCGAGGATTTCGCCGGCGTCACCTCGCGCTGCTTCACCAGCGCGGCCAGGCCGAGCGCGTCGTAGGATTCGTATTCGGGAAATTTCATGCCCGCCCTCCGCAGCCATTTTGCGCAACACGCCCTTCGCAACCTTTTCATTCACCGAGCGCGGCAACTCCGTCGACCACATCGGATCTCGCGCGGCCGCTTGAAATCGGCGAGGTTCGCCGCGCATGCCGTGTCGATCGCCGCCACCAGCGCCGCGCGGTCGGCGACATTGTCCTCGACGAGCACGAACGCGACCGGCACCTCGGCGAGAAAATCGTGCGGCTTGCCGACCACCGCCGCTTCGCTCACGCCCGCGACCGCGACGATGACGCGCTCGATCTCCGCCGCCGCGACATTCTCGCCGCCGACCTTGAGCATGTCCTTGGCGCGGGTCGGCATAGCGCAGCGAGCCGTCGGCAAGGCGCGTCACCAGATCGCCGGTGCGGAAATAGCCGTCATCGGTGAAGGCGGCGGCGGTCGCCTCGGGATCGCCGAAATATTCGAGGAACAGGCCGACGCCGCGCTGCGCGCGCACTTCGAGATTGCCGGTCTCACCCGACGGCGACGGCTCGCCGGCATCGTCGACCACGCGGATCTGATATTCCGGCGCGGCCCGTGCCCATGCCGCCTTCGGCGCAGGGCAGCGACGGATCCGACACGGTCCCCTCCGTCACCACTTCGGTCATGCCCCAGGAGGCGTTGACGCGCACCGCCGTAACGCCGGCCAGTCGCGGTATCGAGCGAGCCGTGATTCCACAGGCGATAGCGGTGGCGCGGCTTGTCCTGCTTATCGAGCGCCTTCCACACGAACGGCATCATCACGGTGAAGGTGCAGCCGCATTCGACCGACACCGGCCAGAACCGGCTCGCCGAAAAGCGCGGCTGCAACACCACGGTGCCGCCCGCCCATAGCGTCGCCAGCAGTGATCCAGGACAAGCCGACGATATGAAACAGCGGCAGATAGACCAGGCTGACATCGTCCGGCCCCAGCGCCATGTGCGCCGCGCCGACGCGCGCGCCCCACAACGCGTTGGCGTGCGTGAATACCGCGCCCTTGGGCCGCGAGGTGGTGCCGGAGGTGAACTGAATTGCCAGCGGCGCCATGGTCAAGTCGCTTTCCGATCGGCGCGCTTCGCCTCCGGCGTCGAACAGCTCGGCGAAATTCTGTTCCGCGACATACAGGCGAAGGCCCGGGACACGCGCCGCCACGGTCTCGGCGAGATCGGGTTGCGTGACGCCGAGCACCGGCGCCACCTTGTTCGCGGACATAGGCGATCTCGTCGCCGGCAAGCCGCGCATTGGTCGAGACCGCGACCGCGCCGAGCCGCGCGCACGCGAACCAGGTCAGCAGCATCTCGGGGCAATTGTTCATGTGGATCAGGACGCGGTCGCCGCGCCGCGCGCCGGCATGCGTCAGCCCCGTTGCGACACGGCGCCGCATCGGCGAGGAATTCGCGATAGGTCCAGGTCCGGCCCGCGCCCATCGAACGGCCGCCATACCAGCCACGGATGATCGGGCCGCGCCGCGGCGCGCGTACCGTCAGCAGGCGCCACATATCGGCGCCATCGAAAGGTGAGCGGTAAGCGCCGCTACCATCCGCCGGTCTCGATCCAGCGCTCGAGCTGCGGCAATGATCCGCGCCCCAGAACAGTTCCGCCCCGACCTGGAATGTCGGGACGCCGAAACACGCCTTGCTCGATCGCGTCGTCGACCAATGCAGTAAGGCGCTCTTTCATCGCCTTGTCCTCGTTCGCGGCGAGCAACCGTGCAGGGTCGATGCCGAACCGCCGCGCGATTGCCGTCAGCCCTTCCGGCGTCGACGGGATTTTCGACGATGCACCCAGCGGCCGCGAAAACCTCCTGCGCGAACCGCTTTGCCAGCGCCGGATCGCGGTCGTTGAGCATGACGAACGCGCGCATCGGCGGCAGCGGCGCGATCAATTGTCCGTCGGCGCCGCACCGCGCGCCAGCGGCACGTCGAGATAAGCGGCCTGGCGGACGAAATCGCGCTGCAAATAGGGACCCTTCAGCGGCGTTTCGCGGCAGCGGCTTCATCCCCATGATCTTCAGGATGGTGATGCCGATCAGGACCGGCCGCCATTCCACCTCGCGACCAAGCCGCGCCGCCAGCCGTTCGACCGCGACGCTGCCGAGATAGGCGAACGGCGAAATGAAATCGAAATAAAATCTGATCGGTTCGCCGCTCACCGCGTCGCCTCACGCATAAAGGTCGAGCACGGTGCCGACATCCCTTCGCCTCCGCGCGGCGCAGCAAAAAAGACGCCGTCGCCAAATCCTGCGCGATGATGCCGAGCGAGCGGTAGAGCGTGCGCTCGGCGCCGATCGGTCCGGCCCGGCGCCTTGCCCGACAGCACCTCGCCGATCTCGGGCAATTCGCGTCCTTCGGCACGATGCCCGGCAGCGCGCGCCGCGATCAGCTCTCCCGCCTGCGCGTCCGCCGAAGGCCGATAATCGACGAAGGTGCGGCACGCGCCGTGGCAATCGGGCGCGATCTCCTGCAACGACGGCAGCGACGCGCCAACCGCATTGACATGCACGCCCTCCGGCAATTGCGCCGCATGCAGGATCGGCGTCGCCGCGCCGGTGACGGTGCAGATGATGTCGGCGCCGGCGCACGCCGCGTCGATCGCTCGGCGACGGCGCGGTCGGCATGCCGCGCCGCCAGCGCCGCCGCCTTGTCGCGGTTGCGGCCCCAGATGCGCAGCTGCGCGGATCGGCCGCACCGCGCGCATGGCCGCGATATGCCATTCCGCCTGCTCGCCCGTGCCGAGGATCGCCAGCACCGCAGCGTCCTTCCGCGCCAGCGCGTCGGTCGCGACCGCGCTCGCAGCGGCGGTGCGCATCGCGGTCGGCAGGCCCGAATCCATGATCGCGGCGGGTTCGCCGGTCTCGGCGTCGAACAGGATCAGCGCGCCGGTATGGGACGAGCCTTTCTCGCGCCGCATCAAGCGTACAACAGCTTGGCGCCGTGGCCGACGCCCGCCATCGCGCCGGTCATCACGCCGAAGCCGGCACCGGGCGCCAGCGGCACGACAAAACGCAGCGGCATCTCGACGCGCCGCTCCGAGACTTGCCGCATCGCCGCCGCGATCACCGGGATCAGATCGGGCAGCGTCGGCGCTGGCCGCGATATCCGCATGGCTCAGCGCGCGCACGCTCATTCGAGCGATTTGCTCTTGCTGTCCGACAGCGGCAGCACCGCGATGGTGCCGATCACCGCGGCGCCGACAACGTAATAGGCGGGCGCCAGCACGTCGCCGGTATGGATAATCAGCCAGGCGACGATGAACTGGGCGAAGCCGCCGAAGATCGCCACCGAGAAATTATAGAACAGCGCCAGCGACGTGTTGCGGACGCGGGTCGGGAACAATTCCGCCATCAGGGTCGGCGACACCGCGGTGCCCGGTGGCGATCAGGACCGCGAAGACCGCCTCGATGATCAGGAGCCGCGTCAGGCTCGGCGACGCCGCGAACCATGCGAACAGCGGATAGGTGACGATCAGCAGCCCGATGCTGGCGATCAGGACCAGGATTTTGCGGCCGACGCGGTCCGAGAGCCAACCGGCGAACACGCACCAGACGGCGGCGATCAGGCTCATGATCGCCGTGGTCGCGAACGCGTCCGACTGCGGCAGATGGAATTGGCGCGACGCGTAGACCGGAAGGAACAGCACCAGCACGTAGACGCTGGCGGTGCCGAGCACGCCCATGCCGAAGCCGCAGGCGATCTTGCCGAAATGATTGCGCAACGCCTCGCCCAGCGGGAAACTCGACAGCTCCTTCTGCGCGGTGAAGGCGGGCGTGTCGTCGAGGCGGCGGCGGATGTAGAACCCGACCGGCCCGATCAGCAGGCCGATCGCGAACGGAATCCGCCAGCCATAGGAGGCGAGCGCGTCCTGACTCAACGCGCCGTTGAGAATGGCGGCGACCACGCCGCCCAGCAGCGACGCCAGGAACTGGCTCGACATTTGCCAGCTCACATACATGCCGCGGTTCTTCGTTAGCGAATATTCGCTCATATACGACGTAGTCGCGCCGAACTCGCCGCCGGCGGAAAAACCCTGGAACAGCCGTGCGAGCACGACCAGGACCGGCGCAATGAAACCGACCGAAGCTGTAGGTCGGCGCGAAGGTCAGGATCAGCAGACCGACGATCATCAGCGAGATCGTCAGGGTCAGCGCCGCGCGCCGGCCGTTGCGATCGCCATAGTGCCCGAGAACGATGGCACCCAATGGCCGCATGAAAAAGCCGACGCCGAAGGTGGCGAGGCCGATCAGCAATTGCGTATTGGGCAAGGTGGCGGGAAAGAACAGCTTGCCGATCATCGCGGCGAAAGAAACTGTAGACGATGAAATCGTACCATTCGAGCGCGCTGCCGATGGTCGCGGCGGCGACCGCGCGGCGACGGGCCCCTATCGCCGCGCGCGCGGCGCCCGGATTGATGCTTTGTGTCGTCATCTGCCTCGTTCCCCTCTTTTCTTGTTCCAGTAGGCGACGCGAAAACCGAATGGTAGACCTAGATCGGCCGGAATCAATGCCGGAATCGATAGGTCGATAGGAGGGTACGCATGGCTGGTATGGCGCCGCGCTTTTCGCGATTGACGCCGGAAGGGCTAACCGGCGCGCAAGAGCCCATTGTTGCGCGGCTAGCTAAATCGGTGCGCAACGGACTGGGCGGACCGTTCGACATCATGCTGCGTAGTCCCGACATGGCGAGCGGCATGGTCGAGCTGTTCGAATATTATCGTTTCCGCAGCAAGCTCGCGCTCGCGCTTGAAGGAGTTCGCGATTTTGATCCTGGCGCGCGAATGGACCGCGCAGTTCGAATGGTTCGCGCACATGCCGGCGGCGCAAAAGGCCGGCCTCTCCAACGCGGTAATCGAGGATCTGCGCCTCGGCAAACGGCCAGCATCGATGCAGCCGGACGAGACAACCGTTTACGATTTCGCGGTCGCGCTGATCCGCAACCACGAGGTTGACGACGCTGTGTTCGCCAAGACGCGAGACCTGCTCGGCGACGAACAACTCGTCGATCTGATCACATTGATCGGCGAATACATGAAGGTGGCGCTGATTCTTAACGCCGGCCGGGTCGGCCTGCCCGAGGGCAACGCATTGCCGCTGCCGCCGCTCGCTAAGGGAAGCACGCGATGAGCGAAGTTCGGTGCGTCGTCGACGCCAAGGCGCAGATCGGCGAATCCGCGGTTTGGGACGATCATTACCATTTGCTGTACTGGCTCGACATCGAAGGCAAGAAACTGCATCGGTTCGATCCGTCGACCGGGCACGACGCAGTGTGGGACATGCCAGGACCAGCCGGTTCGCTCGCGCTACGCGCGATCGGGCGGCGTGGTGCTGGCGATGCAGCACGACTTCTACATTTTCGAATTCATGGATCCGACGCCGCGTCTTGTCGCCACGATCGAGGGCGAGCCGGCGACCAACCGGCTCAATGACGGCCGCGCCGATCCGGGCGGCCGGTTCTGGGCCGGGACGGCGAACCACGCCGAAGCGCGAGCCGACCGGCGCGATGTATTGCCTCGATCCGCGCGGCAAAGTCGAAAAGAAATTCGGCGACGTCGACATTTCCAACTCGCTGTGCTGGTCGCCCGACGGCAAGACCATGTATCACGCCGACAGCTTCACTTGGAAAATCCAGGCTTACGATTTCGACCCCGAGACGGGCGCGGTCGCCAATCCGCGTACCTTCATCGATATTCCACGCGAGGAGGGCTTCTCCGACGGCGCCACGGTCGATGCCGACGGTTGCCTTTGGGCGGCGCATTGGGGCCACGGCCACGTCAACCGCTACGATCCGTCGGGCCGCCTGATTCACACGATTCAGTTGCCGGCGACCAACATCACCTGTCCGTGCTTCGGCGGCCGTGACCTGACGACGCTTTACGTCACGAGCGCGACGTTCCGCCTCACGGACGAGCAGCGCGCGCAGCAACCACTGGCAGGCGGGCTGTTCGCCATCGAAACCACGGTGAAGGGGCTGCCGGAGCACCGCTTCGCGGGCTGAGCCCAATCTCTAGCGATAATCGGCGGCGACCGTCTCATCCGCGGCGGCGGCACCGGCCGTGCGAAACACGGCCGATAGCACAACGGCGATGACGATATTGACGATCACCGCGAAGAACGCCGCATAGCCCGGAATGGTAAAACCGGCGATCACCAGGGGATAGGTCGAGCCCTTAAAGCCGAGCTCCGCCACCATCCACGTGCCGCTGGCGATGCCGGCAACCCAACCCAGCAGGAGCGCCTTCGGGTCGAACCAGCGCGTGTAAAGCCCGAAGATCACCGCCGGCAGCGTCTGCACGATCCACACGCCGCCGAGCAACTGCAATTGAATCGCGTATTGCGTCGGCAGCACGATGATAAACAGCAGCGCGCCGAACTTCACCACGAGCGACACCAACTTCGCCGTCTGCGATTCCTGCGCCGGCGAGCAGTCGGGCCGAATGTAGGGGCGGTAGATGTTGCGCGTGTAGAGATTGGCCGCCGCGATCGACATGATCGCCGCGGGCACCAGCGCGCCGATGCCGATGGCGGCGAACGCAAAGCCGGCGAACCACGACGGGAACGAATGCAGGATCAGGGCGGGCACGGCGAACGTCGCGCCGTACAGCTTGAAGGACGCCGCGAACACCGGTTCCTTGGCGACGCCGGCCGCGATCGCCATGAAGCCAAGCAACGTGATCAACGCCAGCAGAAACGTATAGGCCGGCAGCAGCGCAGTGTTGCGGCGGATGGCATGACGGCTCGACGCGCTCAACACACCGGTGACGGCGTGCGGATAAAGGAAGAGCGCCAAGGCCCGAGCCGAACGCAAGGGTCGCGTAGGTGCTGTAGCCGCCGAACGTGCCCGGGACGGGCTGCGGCAGGATCAATTTCGCCGGCGGCACCGCGGCGAAAATATTGCCGAAACCGCCGAGCTGGATCGGCACAACGATGATAACCGCGATCACGGTTACGTAGATCATCACGTCCTTGACGATGGCGATGGCCGCGGGCGCACGGAGACCGCTGGTATAGGTGAAGGCGGCGAGGATCACGAACGCGATGATCAGCGGCAATTCGCCGACGGAACCCGCCGACATGCATCGCCCATCGCCGCGATCACCACCTCGATGCCGACGAGCTGCAACGCGATATAGGGCATGATCGCGACGATGCCGGTGACGGCGATCGCCAGCGCCAGGGTGCGGTTGCCGAAGCGGCCGCCGACGAAATCCGCCGCCGTGATGTAGCCGTGCTTGCGCGACACCGACCACAGCCGCGGAAACACGAGGAACACGAAGGGATAAACCAGGACCGCGTACGGCACGGCGAAGAAGGCGATGGCGCCCGCGCCGAACGCCAGTGCCGGCACCGCGATGAAGGTGTAGGCGGTATAGAGATCGCCGCCCAACAGGAACCAAGTCACGAGCGTACCGAAGCGGCCGCCGGCCAAGCCCCATTCGCTCAGAAGCCCGAGATCGCCCCGACGCCAGCGCGACGAGACGAAACCCAGGATCGTGATGGCACCGAAAAACAGCACGAACACGATCAACGCGGTCCAATTGACGGGCATGGCTATTCGTCGCTTGGTCACGAAATAGGCCAGCGCCGTCAAAGCCGCGCCGATAATGATGGTGAGGAGCTGGAACCAGTAGAAGAACGGAAAGCCCGCGAAGGTCGGTTCGACCCGGTTATAAAGCGGCACCCACATGGTCAACGGCACCAGGATCAGAAGGAGCCAGAGGCTCCAAACGCCGCGTCGGCGACCGGCCGTTCTTGTCCTGCGATGGATCAGGCATCGCCTCCCCCGCAAACATTTTTCTTTGACCCGACGTAACATAGCGTCGCCGGACTGACAAGAAAGGCGTGTGGCACACGCAACGGTTTGGCCTAATGTGTGTTGTCTAAGGAACGAGCCATGCAACGTTTCCTATTGATACTAGCCATATTCCTGATGGGCGGCCCGCGCATGGGCGGCCGGCGACTGGATCACGTTCCACGATCCCGACGGGCTGTTCGCGGTCGAATTGCCGAGCGCGCCCCAAGTCACCCATCGCACCGTGCCCGGCGCCGACGGCACCTCGATCGCGCGCGACGAATACGCCGTCGGCCTGAATGCCGTCGCCATGGTGGTAACGGTCAGCGACTTGAGTCAGATCGCCGACACAAGCGCGGTGCTCGACGCCGCGGTCAAAGGCGCGGCATCAGGCGCGGCGCGCGACCTTTCCGACACCGCGATCTCGCTCGGCGGGCACACCGGCCGTCATGTTTCGTTCGTCGATGCGCGCGGCAGCCGGTTCGACGACCGGCTTTTCCTGATCGGAAAGAAATTGGTTCAGGTGGTGGCCGTTCAGACGCAGGGCGCGGATACGGTCGGGAACGCGGCGGTGCAGCGTTTCCGCACCAGCTTCCATTTCATCGCCAAGTAGGCACGCCGCGCGGACAGTGGGTTGGAATCGCTTCCGTCCGGGTCGGCTGCCCTCTAGACTTTCGGGGCGATGATCCGCCAAGACCTGTTTTCTCCAATCGAGCCCTATGCATCCGGCATGCTGCGCCTCGACGGACTGCACAGCATGTATTGGGAGCAATCGGGCAATCCAACCGGCGTGCCCGCGGTATTCCTCCATGGCGGACCGGGCGCCGGCGCGACCTCGACGCATCGCCGGTTTTTCGATCCCGACTAGTTATCGCATCGTGATTTTCGATCAACGCGGCGCCGGGCGCTCGACGCCGCTCGGCGCGACCATCGACAACACGCTCTACCATCTCGTCGCCGACATGGAGCTACTGCGCACCATCTCGGCATCGATCGATGGCTCTTGTTCGGCGGCTCCTGGGGCTCGACCCTGGCGCTCGCCTATGCCGAAGCGCATCCTGAACGCTGTAGCGCTATCGTGTTGCGCGGCATCTTTCTGTGCCGCCCTAGCGAAATCGATTGGTTCCTCTACGGCATGCGCACGATCTATCCCGAGGCGTGGCGTGCCTTCGCCGGCCATTTGCCGGAGGCCGAGCGCGGCGACATCCTGGCCGGCTATTGCCGCCGTCTTGCCGATCCTGACCCCGCGGTGCATTTAGGCGCGGCGCGCGCCTGGAGCAGCTATGAGGGCAGTTGCTCGACGCTGCTGCCCAGTCCCGACACGGTCGCGGCGTTCGGCGAGGAACGCATGGCGCTGGGTCTGGCCCGCATCGAGGCGCATTATTTTCGCCACAACCTTATCCCGCTCGAGCGCGATCTCGTGGCGCGGCGTCGACCGCATCCGCCATATTCCAGCGACCATCGTGCAAGGGCGCTACGACATGGTTTGCCCGATCGTCGGCGCCGACGAACTCGCCCTCGCCTGGCCCGAAGCCGAATACATCGTCGTTCCCGATGCCGGCCATTCCGCAATGGAGCCGGGCATCCGTGCCGCGCTGGTCGCGGCGATCGATCGGCACCGCGCGCGGCTGTGACGATGACGGTGCGATGCGAGGGCTGCGGCACGCCGTTCGATTGCCGGCCCGGTCAGGGCTGCTGGTGCGAGGCGATCCCGGCGCGCCTGCCATTGCGCGGCGAGACCTGTCTGTGTCCCGCCTGCCTAGCTAAGTCGATTAAGGCATCGGCGAACCCGCCATCCGCGCCGCAATAACAAGAGGGCCGCCCCAACGGGCGGCCCTCGCCATTAGCTCGCGACCGGCCCCTACGGCATCACGATTTCGACGCGACGGTTCTGTGGCTCGCGCACGCCGTCCGCGGTCGGAACCCGCGGATGCTCCTTGCCGAACCACTTCACGTCCATGACGTTCTTCGGCACGCCCTGCCGCAATAGATAGGCCGCCACCGCATCCGCACGGCGTTGCGATAGGCGCATATTGTAGGCCTGCGTGCCGGCAAGGTCGGTATAGCCCGAGACCTCGATCCGTGCGCTGCCCGTGGCCTTGTAGTTCGCCGCCGCTGCCTCGATCACATGACGCGCATCGGGCGTCAGGTTGTAACGGTCGAAATCGAAGAACACGAGGAAGGTCCGCGCCATCGGCGGCGGGGGCGGTGCCGGTGCCGCGGCCGGGACCTGAGCGGGCGGCGGGGGTGGCGGTGGCGGCGGCGCGAACCGGTAGGTCAGGCCGACCCGAATCATGTTGAAATTGAAATCGTTATGACCGACGAAGCCGGCTGCGGCGCCCGAAAGCGCGGTGTTCTGGCCACCCAGATCCGTGTACCGGTATTCGAGGTTCGCTTCCCAATTTGGGGTGAGCGCGTAACCGACGCCGGCACCTGCGGTCCAACCGGTGCGAATATCGCTCGATGAACCGACCAGGGGGCCGCCGACCGGTGAATGATAGTGCGTGGTCACGTCGCCGAACGCGACGCCGCCCGTGCCATACAGCAAGACGCGGTTAAATGCGTAGCCGAACTTGCCGCGGACCGATGCGTCGAAGTCCATGCCTGAACTGACGCCATAGCTGCCGCCGGTGAAGATATTACGCTGCAAACCGCCGATTTCGCCGCCTTCGGCATCGCCTTCCAGGCCGAGCACCCATGGGCCCATCTGGAAATTGTAGCCGAGATGGGCGCCGCCCATGCCGCCATAGGGACTGAAATTGTAGCCGGGCGTGCCTGCAGGGGCCCCGTTGATTTGTCCCGAGGAACTGCCCCACCCATAACCGCCTTGGATGCCGACTTCAGGGCCCGACCACAAACCCTGGGCCTGGGTGCCCGCCGATATGATCAGCCCCGCGCCGGCGACGACCGCCAATAATGCTCGTCTCATGACAATCTCTCCGCTGACGAAAAAAAATTAGTCGCAACCTCGTCAACAGAGCGGCGTTCCGATCGGCCCGGGTTTAATGGCTTCATTATGACGATTCTTTGGAGGTGTGACTTCCATGCAACAGTTTCCGCGGCGAGCGGGGTTATCGTGGGCCGTTAATCCTCAAAATGAATGACGGCGGCGCCGAAACGCCGCCGTCATAACCACGCCGGGCGCGCTGCGGGGGGAGGCCAACGCCGGGCGCAGATCGGCTCAAATGGTGCTGGCTACCGTCGAGAACACTTTGCTGACATTGGTTCCGAGCAGGCCAACCCCGCCGATAATCACGACCGCGACCAACGCGGCAATCAGCGCATATTCCAGGGCGGTAACACCCAGTTCATCACGCCACAGTTTCCGCATTCTTCGCTTCCGCCAGAAATCTCTTTTTACGCGTAACCGACAAAGTTATTCTCTTATTTTTTGGTAATACAAGCCGTTTTGCGAATTAATGTGTTAACCGCAGCGAGGTTCCAAATTTCAAAACGTAACAAATACTTACCGATAGGCGCAAACGGCGGCGCAGAGCGCCGCCGTTTGTCCGATCCCGTCTCGGTCAGATGGTATTGGCGACCGTCGAGAAGACCTTGCTGACGTTGGTACCAAGCAGGCTAACGCCGCCGATGATCACGACAGCGACTAGCGCGGCGATCAACGCATATTCCAAAGCGGTGACGCCCTTCTTATCCCCCATCAGTTTCGTCACGAACTTGCGCATAACACTCTCCGTTTCCGTGCCTCAAGCGTTTCGCCGTGCCCGGCAACGCCCGGACCGGCACGGTGCTCGTTCTAGAGAGCGCGCGTTAATTCCGCGTAAAGGATAGATAAAAGCCTATCTATCCTTTTCGCCATCGGCGCTAGACCTTCGCGACGCCAACCATGGCAGGCCGCAGCAGGCGGTCGTGAATCATGTAGCCGGGCTGCAGGACCTGGACGATCGTGCCGGCCGGCTCGCCGGAATTGCCGACCTCGAACATCGCCTGATGAAAATTATGATCGAAGCGTTCGCCTTGCGGATCGAACCGCTTGATACCGTGACGTTCGAGCGCCGCCAGCAATTCGCGCTCGGTCGCGGCGACGCCAGCGAGAAGATTGCGCGTTATCTCGTCCTGCTCGCCTTCGGGCGGCACCGCGGCGAGGGCGCGATGCAGATTGTCGGCGACATTGAGCATGTCTTTCGCGAACGCGGCCGCGGCGTACTTGTCGGCATTCTCGCGTTCCCGCTGTGCGCGCTTGCGCATGTTTTCGGTCTCGGCCAACGCCCGCAGGAGCTTGTCCCGCGTTGCCGCGAGTTGAGCCTCCGCTTCCACCACCCGTTCCTCGAGGCCCGTCTCGACGGCCTCAGGCGGCTGATCCTGAACTCATTTCCGTATCGTCTTGCATGTTCCTATCCGAGCAATCGCCCAACCACTTTCGCGGTGTAGTCCACCAGCGGGATGATACGGGCATAGTTGATCCGGGTCGGGCCGATGACGCCGATGGCGCCGACGACCCGCTCGCGGCTGTTGCCGTAGGGCGCCACGATCATCGAGCAGCCCGCGGCGCCGAACAGCGGACTGTCGGCACCGAAAAAGATCTGCACGCCTTCGCCGTCGCGCGTCGCCTCCAAAAGCCTGACCATGGCTTCCTTGGTTTCGAGCGCCTCGAACAAGGCGCGCAGGCGTTCGAGATCGCCGAGCGCCGTGACGTCCTCCAGCAATTTTGACTGACCGCGCACGATCAACGCCGCACCACTGTTTCCGCCGGCCCACGAGGCGAGACCGGCCGTGACCAACTTTTTGGTCAATTCGTCGAGTTCGGCCCGATTGCTGTCGATTTCGGCGCCAATGACCAGGCTGGCCTCGTCGGCGGTGCGGCCGACCAGGCGGGCGCTCAAATAATTGCCCGCCTGGACGAGTGTCGAGTGCGGCGTGCCGAGCGGCACCTCGATCAACCGGTTCTCGACTAGACCGTCTTCCGTGACCATTACCACCAGCGCCCGGCCCGGCGACAGCGGCACGAATTCGATATGCCGCAGCGGCCGATCGATTTTCGGCGCCAGCACGACGCTGGCGGCGTGGCTGAGGCCCGACAAGGTCTGCGTTGCCTGTTCGAGTGCGTCGGACAGGCTGCGCCCACTCGCAGCGAGACGGCCGTCGATATCGCGCCGCTCGTCCTCGCTCAGACCGCCGATTTCGAGAATACCGTTGACGAATAGTTTAAGTCCGGCCTCCGTCGGCAAACGCCCCGCCGAGGTATGCGGCGCGAACAGCAAGCCCGCTTCCTCGAGATCGGCCATAACGTTGCGAATTGTCGCCGGCGACAGCTCGAACCTGCCGCGCCTCGACAGGGTGCGCGATCCCACGGGTTCGCCGGTCTCGACATAAGACTCGACGATCATTCTGAAGATCTCGCGGCTGCGTTCGCTCAGTTCGGTGATCATGGCGCTCAATGGTAGGCGCCCATGATTTAGGGGTGCGGCAGCCCCCGGTCAACCTCGGCCCTGGACGGGGAAACCCGGGATCACTACGTTTCGGGCGCCAACGAAAGGATCAAGAACAATGACGCGACCATCGGGCCGCGCGGCCGACGTGCTGCGGGCCGTGACGCTCGAACCCGGTTTTGCCAAGCATGCCGAAGGCTCGTGCCTGGTGAAGTTCGGCGATACGCACGTGCTCTGCACCGCCAGCGTCGACGAGCGTGTGCCGCCGTTCCTCCGCAACCAGGGGCGCGGCTGGATCACCGCGGAATACGGCATGCTGCCGCGTTCGACCCACACCCGCACCGACCGCGAGGCGGCGCGCGGCAAGCAATCGGGCCGCACCCAGGAGATTCAGCGCCTGATCGGCCGCAGCTTGCGAGCGGTCGCCGACCTGCCCAAGCTGGGCGAGCGCCAGATCGTGATCGATTGCGACGTGCTTCAGGCCGACGGCGGCACCCGCACGGCGGCGATCACCGGCTCCTATGTCGCGCTTCATCAGGCGCTCGGCAAATTGATCGGCAAAGGGTTGATCGCGGCGATGCCGCTCCAGGACCAGGTCGCGGCGGTGTCGTGCGGCGTCCATGACGGCGTGCCGGTGCTCGACCTCGACTATGCCGAGGATTCGTCCGCCGAGACCGACGCCAATTTCGTGCTGACCGCGACGGGCGGCATCGTCGAGATTCAGGCAACGGCGGAGAAGACCCCGTTTACCGAGCCGCTGTTCGCCGAATTGCTGGCGTTGGCGCGCAAGGGTACCGGCGAGCTGCATCGCCTCCAGCGCGAGGCGCTCGGCCTTGACTAGGCTACGCGGCCACAAGCTGGTGATCGCCACTCACAACAAGGGCAAGCTGCGCGAGATCGAGGAATTGGTGGCGCCGTTCGGCGTCGCGGCGGTGAGCGCCGGCGCGCTCGGCCTGCCCGAGCCGGAGGAAACCGGCACCACGTTCGAGGCCAACGCCGAATTGAAGGCGCGCGCCGCGACGCAAGGCAGCGGCTTGCCCGCGCTCGCCGACGATTCCGGCCTGGTCGTCGAGGCGCTCGGCGGCGCGCCCGGGATCTACTCCGCGCGTTGGGCCGGACCGAGCCGGGATTTCTCGGTCGCGATGGCACGGGTCGAGAAGGAACTCGCCGGCAACCCCGACCGCCGCGCCTATTTCGTCGCGGTGTTGGCGCTGGCCTGGCCCGACGGCGCAGTCGAGACCTGGCACGGCGAGGTGCATGGCTCGCTTGGTGTGGCCGCCGCGCGGTGCCAACGGTTTCGGCTACGACCCGATGTTCCGGCCCGACGGCGAAACCATGACCTATGGCGAAATGAGCGCGACGGAAAAGAACCGCACCAATCATCGTGCCCGCGCGTTCACGAAGTTCCGTGCCGCAGTTTTGGAGTAACGTTGCATGAGCGCCTTGCGTCCTTCGACAGGCGCTGCGCGCCAGCCCAGGATGAGGTGAGACGGAAGATGGCGTTCAATGCTTCACCTCATCCCGAGCGCGGACCGGCGCGCGAAGCGCGACGGGAGCAGTCGAGGGACGCACCGCTACAGACCAGCCTCGCCCTCTACATCCACTGGCCATTCTGCAAATCGAAATGCCCCTATTGCGATTTCAACTCCCATGTCCGCGCGAGCATCGACGAGACGCGGTGGCGCGACGGCCTGTTGCGTGAATTGAATCGCGGCGCCGAGGAAACGCGCGGCCGCGAACTCGGCTCGATCTTTTTCGGCGGCGGCACGCCGTCGCTGATGGCGCCGGCGACCGTCGCCGCACTGCTCGAGCGCGCGGCGCAACATTGGTCCTTTGCCGCCGACATCGAGATCACGCTCGAGGCCAATCCCAATTCGGTCGAGGCGGCGAAGTTCCGCGACATCGCCGCGGCGGGCGTCAACCGCTTGTCGCTCGGCGTGCAAGCCCTGGACGATGCGAGCCTGCGGTTCCTGGGACGCGGCCATGACCGAAGCGAGGCGCTTGCCGCGATCGAAATTGCCCGCGCACATTTTTCACGCTTCTCGTTCGATCTGATCTACGCCCGGCCTGGCCAGACCCTTGACGCCTGGCGGACGGAGTTGCGCGAGGCGTTGGGCCGCGCAGGCGACCATCTTTCGGTCTATCAGCTCACCATCGAGCAAGGCACCGCCTTCGCGACCACCTATGCGCGCGGCGATTTCGTCCTGCCCGACGACGAGACGCAAGGCGCGCTGTACGAAACGACACAGGACATGCTCGGCGCCGCCGGCCTGCCCGCTTACGAAATTTCCAACCATGCGCGCGCCGGCCAGGAGAGCCGGCACAATCTCGCCTATTGGCGCTATCGCGACTATCTCGGCATCGGTCCCGGCGCGCATGGCCGCCTGACGCTCGGCGCCGAGAAATACGCCATCGCCAATCATCGGGCGCCCGAGACCTGGCTCACCGCGGTCGAGCGCGACGGCACCGGCACGGCGACCCGCACCCTGCTCTCCCTGCAAGAACGGCGCGACGAGATGGCGATGATGGGGTTGCGCCTGACGTCGGGCCTCGCACGCAGCGATGTTCGGGCCGAGACCGGCGAGATCGAGGCTGTGTTCGACGCCGCGCGTCTCGCGACATTGACCGATGGCGGTTTCCTCGAATGCGACGATGCCGGCCTGCGCGCGACCGCCGCCGGCCGACAGCGTCTCAACGCGGTGCTGGAACGTCTCCTGGCGTAACCGTCAAACCGCGTTCGCCAGCAATATCGCCGCCAAGCCTTCCGGCATGTCGATCATCGCATCATGGCCGCAGGCAAGCTCAAAGCGCGCCCAGCCGGGTTGGTCCTTGACGTCGTTGTAAAATCGGCGGAAGCCACGGCCGCTGCCCCAGTTCGCGGCGAGGATGTAGAGCTTCTTGCGCACGCCCGCGATACCGCCGCCGGTGAACTTGATGCGCTCGGTCATGCAGGCGAGCGGCTGCGGCGTGCACATCGCGTCGACCCAGGCGCGGTCCTTCTCGTTGACCTCGAACGCGAGCGCCGGCGTCGGCGGCACGGCATAGCCGCCGTTCGCCCCCGCGCCGTCGAGCTGGACCTTCATGACTTCCGGCGCCAGGTCGAACACCGACTGGCCGTCATGCGGGATCAACGCATCGAGATAGACCAGTGCCGCGATCTTGTCGCGCGCGCGGTCGGCGACGCCGCTGATCACCATGCCGCCATAGGAATGGCCGAGCAGCACGATGTTATCGAGCCGTTCCCACAGGATCAGATTGAGAATGTCGGTGACATGCGTGGTGAGATTGATCTCCGCGCTGAACAGGTGCGAGCGTTCGCCCAGGCCCGACAAAGTCGGCGTGAAGACATGGTGGCCCCGCGCCCGCAACAGTTCCGCGACGCGGCCATAGCACCAACCGCCGTGCCACGCGCCATGCACCAGAACGAAATTCGCCATCGCGTTCTTGCCCCCTCGGCTTATTGGGTCAGCGGAATGAAATTCTGCGGCGCTGGATCGATTACTTTGGCGGCGCCGCGTTCCACCTGGAGCACCGCGAGCTGCCGCTCGACCAGCCCGTTCTGATTCAGCCGGAACACGCCGTCGAGGCCGACAAAGCCGCTCGGGTTGGTCATGGCGGCGGCGGAAAAGTCGGGGCCGGCCGGGTTCTTCGCGAGTACCGCAGCCAGCGCGGTCGCGTCGTAAGCCAGCGTCGCAAGCCGTGGCGGCGCATGGCCCTCGGCCTCGCGGAAGCGGCGCTCGAAAGCGGCGCGCCCTTGCGGGTCGGGCGCCGCGTACCAGCCATTTTGCAAGACAACTTCATTGCCGAGACTGGCATCGTCCCACAGGCCGGTGCCGAGCAGGCGAATCTTGTCGGTGTCGATCTTGTAATAGGCGAGATACGGCGCCAGCGCCTTGAGCCGCGTGCCGCCGTCCGGCAACAGCAGCGCGTCGTAGTTGGTGCCTTGCCGCACGAAGCTGCGTGCCGCCGCGTCTAGACCGGACAGGGTCGGCGGGTAGTCGCCCGTAACGACGAGCTGCGAATGGTTGGCGGCGACCGCGTCTTGCATCGCCTGCGTCGCCAGCTCGCCATATGGCGTGCGCGGCGCCAGGACGGCGAAGCGGTTGATTCCTTTGGAATGAGCGTAACTTACGACGCGCATTATTTCCTGGCGCGGCTGGAAGCTGAGCAGATAGACGCCGTTGCCGCCCAGGCTGGCGGTGGTCGAGAACGCCACGACGGGTACGTTGGCCGCCTGCGCGATCGGTTTCACCGTTTCGACATCGGCGGCCAGCAACGGACCGATGATCAGCCGTGCGCCATCGTTGATCGCGGCGTGGGCGGCGTCGGCGGCTGCTTGCTGTCCAGCTCCGGTATCGTGCGGCATCAATTTGATCTGGTCGGCGCCGACGTCATAAACCGCCATCAGCGCCGCATCGAGCATGCTTTGGCCTAGCGCCGCGCTCTGCCCCGATAGCGGTAGCAGCAGCGCCACCGGAACTTTGCCGCCCGGCGGCAGCGGCGCGGGTTGGACCGCCTGCGGCGGTGGCGGCGGCGTGGGTTGCGGCGGCGGCTGCACCACGACCGGCGGCGCTTGCGGCTGGGGCGGCGGTGCCGTTACCGTGGGCCCGCAGGCCGAAAGCGCGGCGGCGGCGAATAACGAAATGGCAAGCCAGATGGCGCGGGGGCGCGAAGGCGTTGAGCAAACACCGAACAAAGACTGCCTCCCTCGCGAGCCGACCGCACGCCGAGCCTAATCAGCGCGCCCAGGGAAGTAAACATGGCGGCGAGCAAACCGCTCCCGGACTTTATCTGGTCGCGACGCCGATCGGTCACGCCCAGGATTTGACGCTGCGCGCGCGCGACCTGTTGGGCCGTGTCAACGCCATCGCGTGCGAGGATACCCGCGTCACGGCAAAGCTATTGGCACTGCACGGCATCCGCGCGCCGCTGGTCGCCTATCACGAGCACAACGCCGAGCGGATGAGGCCGGCATTGCTCGCTCGACTGCGCGCGGGCGAAGCGATTGCGCTGGTCAGTGACGCCGGCACGCCGCTGATTTCCGACCCGGGTTACAAGCTGGTGCGCGAAGCCGCGGCCGAAGGCCTGCCGGTCACAGCCGTGCCGGGCGCGTCGGCGGTGACGACCGCGCTGATTCTGTCGGGATTGCCGAGCGATCGTTTCCTATTCGCGGGCTTCTTGCCGCCGAAAGAGAACGCGCGCCGCGCCGCGCTGACGGAATTGAAAGATGTGCCGGCGACGCTGATCTGGTTCGAGACCGGGCCGCGCCTTGCCGCCAGCCTGCGCGACGCCGCGGACACTCTGGGCGACCGCCCCGCCACGATCGCGCGCGAGCTGACCAAGCTGCACGAAGAAGTGCGGCGCGAGACCCTGTCCACGCTCGCCGCGCATTACGCCGAGGCCGGCGCACCCAGAGGCGAGATCGTCGTGGTGGCCGGCCCGCCCGTGCCCGCCGCCGCCCCCAGCGCCGAGGGCGTGGACGCGCAATTGCGGGCAGCGCTGCGTCACTCCGGCGTGCGCGAAGCCGCCGAAACAGTCGCCGCCGCGACCGGCCTGCCGCGCCGCCAACTGTACACGCGTGCGCTCGCTCTAAAGGACCATGCGCCGTGACACTCGCCAACCGCCGTCTGGCTGAGCGCCGCGGCCACGGCGCCGAGCGCCTGGCGATCTGGCTGCTGCGCCTCAAGGGCTATCGCATCATGGCGCGGCGGTTCCGCGTGCCGTCGGGCGAGATCGACCTGATCGCGCGGCGCGGCAAGGTGCTGGTCGCGGTCGAGGTCAAGACGCGCGGCGATTTCGCCATCGCCGCCGAATCGATGCCGGGTGCAACAGCGCCGCCGGATCGCCCGCGCGCTCGAACATTATCGCAAGCGCAACCCGCGTCTCGCGGCGCTCGATTGCCGCTTCGACGTGGTGTTGGTCGTGCCCAGCCACTGGCCCCGCCACCTGCCCGGCGCGTGGCAGGGAGACTTTTAGGCTGCGACCGTTTGGCAAAGGAATTGCGGGATCGCCGGCGCGGGCCGGCGCGTTCATCAGCTTAGGATGCGATCGCGATTGGCGCGCCAGTCAAGAGGAGCGCCATGCGGTTTCTTATCGTCGGCATCATCGGCATTTTCATCACGGGCGTGTTGTCCTACTTCGCGCACCACGGACGCCGGCGGACCACGCCACGCCGGATCTCCGACCTCTCGCCGCCCGCCTGGATCCATGCTCTGTATTTCGGCTCATTCGCCTGCGCGGTGTATGGCGTGGTGGTGATCATCTATTAGGCAAACCAATATCGACGCCCCACGCAACGAGGCGCACGGGGGAATAAAAGCAATAACGCCCATTTATAGAATTGGCCGCACATTTCGCCCCGGAAGCCGCCGCAAGGCCGCCGGTCTTGCGCCTTAGGGCGACTCGGCCAAGAGTGGCGCCGCGTTCGGTTTTTGTGGAGTTGTCCCGTGCCGCGAATTTCCTATTCCGCCGCGATGGCCGCGACCGTCCTGGCGCTGCTGGCGGCAAGCGCGTCGCTGTCCGGCTGTATCGTGGCCGCGGGCGGCGTTGGGGTCGCCGGCTATGCCATCGTCGGCGAGGACCTGTCGCCCGAACAGCAGATGCGCGACTACGGCATCAAGGCCGAGGTTCAGGGCGCGTGGGGTGGCTTCAGCCAGGAAATGGCGCATCGGCTCGACGCCACGGTGTTCAACGGCGACGTTCTGATCACAGGCCGCGTCCCGGATCGACGTTGGCGCGCCGAAGCGGCGCGCCGCGCGCGCGGCGTTGGCGGCGTCCGCCGGGTCTTCGACGAAATCGAGGTCGGGCCGGACACTCATTTCATCGACGAGGCGCGCGACACTTGGATCACCACCCAGCTACGCGGCGAACTGGTCGGCGACATCGACATCAAGTCGATCAACTACACCATCAAGACCTTCGACCGCGTCGTCTACATCATGGGCTTTGCCCGCACCCAGCCCGAGCTCGACAAAGTGATCGGCCATGCCCGCACGGTCGCCGGGGTGCGCCGCGTCACGCCCTTCATCCGCGTGCTGGCGACGCAGGACGTCAACGGGCCGAACGCGGTACCGGACCAGGATCTGAACGGACCGCCGCCCGGCAACGACGACGACATGAACCGCCCGCCGGCGAGCGACGACGACATGAACGCTCCGCCGCCGGATGAGGACGAGGACCAAGGCGCGCCTCCATCGGGCAACGCGGCCCCCGCGTCACCGCCGAGTGGCGGCGGGATCAAGGTCGAGCCGCTCGGGCCGTCCCAATAACGAGGGTCGTATGAGTCTCGCCGTCGCTTTCCAAATGGACCCGATGGAGAGCCTTCAACATCGAGGGCGATTCTACGTTCGTCCTGCAATTGGAAGCGCAGGCGCGCGGCCACGCGCTCTACCATTATTTGCCGCGGCAATTGTCTTTGCGCGACGGCCGGCTCGCGGCGCAGGCGCGGCCGGTCAAGGTCGTGCGCGCGCCCGGCGGCAAGCATTTCGAACACGGCGCGGTCGAGACGCTCGACCTCGCCGCGATGGACGTGATCCTGATGCGCCAGGATCCGCCGTTCGATATGGCCTATATCACCGCGACGCATCTCCTCGAGCATGTGCAGGACGAGGTGCTGATCGTCAACGATCCGGTGAGCGTGCGGAACGCGCCGGAGAAATTGTTCGCGACCCATTTCGACGGGCTGATGCCGCCGACGTTGATCACCAGCAACCGCGATGCCGTCGCCGCGTTCCGCGCCGAGCACGGCGAGATCATCCTGAAGCCGCTGTTCGGCAACGGCGGGGCGGGCGTGTTTCATCTCCGCCGCGACGACGACAATCTCAACGCGCTGATCGAGATGTTCACCGGCATGAGCCGCGAGCCGATCATGGTGCAGCGCTATCTGCCGGAAATCCGGCAAGGCGACAAACGCATCATCCTGATCGAGGGCGAACCGGTGGGAGCCGTGCTACGCGTGCCGCCCG
This sequence comes from uncultured Alphaproteobacteria bacterium, assembly GCA_963851285.1. Taxonomy (GTDB): domain Bacteria; phylum Pseudomonadota; class Alphaproteobacteria; order ATCC43930; family CGMCC-115725; genus JAATGI01. The sequence goes on along the minus strand of CAWKOL010000001.1, from coordinate 714,659 downwards.
CGGGTGAAGCGCGCGCCAATCTCCATGTCGGCGGCCGTGCCGACAAAACCACGCTGACCAAGCGCGAGCGCGACATCTGCGACGCAATCGGCCCGACGCTCGCCGAACAAGGTCTGCTGTTCGTCGGCATCGACGTGATCGGCGACTATCTTACCGAGATCAACGTCACCTCGCCCACCGGCATCCAGGAGATCAACCGCCTCGACGGCGTGACTCTGGAGAAGCGCGTTTGGGACGCGATCGAGGCGCGGCTCGCCGCGCACGGCCGAAGAGTCGACTGACTACGTCGCCAACTCCGAGGTGCAGTGCGGACAACGCGTCGCCGCGCGCGGGATCGACATCGCGCAGTGCGGACAGTCCTTGGCGGTCGCAGCCGCCGGCGGCGGCCTCGGCATCATCTTGTTGACGTATCGCATCACGATGAACACGACGAACGCGACGATGACAAAATCGATGATCGCATTGATGAAGAGGCCGATATTGATGGTCGGCGCGCCTGCCGCCTTGGCCGCCGCGATCGTGTCGTAATGATGCGTCGACAGCGGAATGAAGATGCCGGAGAAATCGACCTGACCCAGCAATAGGCCGATCGGCGGCATGATGACGTCGCTTACCAGCGAGCTGACGATTTTGCCGAACGCCGCGCCGATGATCACGCCGATGGCCAGATCGACGACGTTGCCGCGCATGATGAATGCGCGGAACTCTTTCCACATTTCTTCCTCCCCCAATTTAGTCGACCGAGTTTAGCGCCGATCGAAATTCGAGGCAAAAGGCCGAGTCGCGGTCCAAATTCATAACCCGTTAAGAACTGCCCGTCATAGTGCCGGGCATGAACACGACGACCACGGAATTCCGTTTCGAGGACAGCGATACCGAACGCCTCGACCTGATGTCCGGCATCGAGTTCGACTCCCTGCCCTTCGGCATCATCCGCCTCGATTTGGAAGGCCACGTCCTGGCGTACAATCGCGCCGAGAGCCTTTATTCCGGGTTAAAGCAGCAACACGTGATCGGCCGCGACTGGTTCCGCGATATCGCGCCCTGCACCAACACCGCGAAATTTTTCGGCAAGTTCAAGGAAGGCGTGACCAAAGGCATGATCGACACGTCGTTCGATTACGTCTTCACCCGCTTCAGCGAGCCGACCGTCCGCGTCCACATACTCAAGGCGCCGGGCGAGGATTTCTGGATTTTGATCAAGCGCCTCTAGCGCTCGATTTGCACCGCCTTACGCTCGATCATTTGCTCGTGCACGTCGCTTTTCGGCAAGGCGGCGCTGGTGTCGCCGCGATCCCTGACATAAAGTCGAAAATCGCGTTAGGTGTGTCGCGTTTCAGGGCATCGACGTCGTCGAAGTCGAGGCTCGACGCCGCCGAGGCGCTCGAGGTCAGCATGATCCATTCGGTCGCCGGGCTGTTGAGCGACGGCAAGCTGATGCGGACACGGCCGTTCCGCGATCCGCATCATTCAGCGTCGCTCGTGTCGCTAGTCGGCGGCGGCTTCCGGGTCAAGCCCGGCGAGATTTCGTTGGCGCATCACGGCGTCTTGTTCCTCGACGAGCTGCCGGAATTTCACGGCATTATGTAGCAGATTTAGCAGCCGATTCTGCTTGAGAACAAAATGCGAACAACCATATGCTGATGTATGGGCTTCTTGGGCAAATTGCTTCTTTACCTGTCTTCGTGGTTCCCCGCCTACGTCATGGTCGGGCTGGTAGCAATGAAAGATCATTGCTATATCGCCATAGGTGCGTTCGCGTTAGCTGCCGCTTGCGTTGGTCTATATTTTATTGTGGAAAGAGAGATTTTCTCCCGAGAAGTACGTTCTCTTACAATTAGAGAAGTATCTCGCCGAGACGAGAACATTTTAATGTACGTAATAGCATATCTCAGACGGCAACGACGGTGGCCGCATGACGAGAGGAGTTGCAGTTTCCGCCTGAAGAAGGCGGAGCCGATGTCGTTCCCGTGGGGACGATGGGCGAGGCGATCTCGTTGAGAGTCTGGAGCCGGTGGGCAGCGATGCCCCGAAGGTCGCGAAACAAATTGACGCACCTCGTCCCCCTGACCCATCATGCGGCGGCCATGCGCCGACCGCGAAGAGAAGCGAGTGACCCGCGGGAAAGGCGTGAAGCAAGCAGAAAAGAGGAACAGCTTGACCCCAACAACCCCAATCAGAGAAGACCCTTAGGCCGAACGATCCGCATATCTCACATTTGCAGTTCGTCCATGCGATTTTCACTTTCGCGCCGGGTGGCGAGACGATTCAGATATTCCGCAAGGCTGGAGATGCGCGCGCTATCGGGGAAAGTGGTCTTATCGCGCGTCTCACTGGCGGTAATCGGTACGAATATCTCGATCCTAATCACACTATTATTTTCGACATGAAAGTGGATTTTTTTATTTGGTCTGATTTTCTCTATATTGTTAATTACAAAAGATTTGAGACGATGCTAGATTTTAGACAAGTGACAAGAACAATGGCGGGGGATGCATTTGACCAATTCGTAGCCATCATTCCGGTGACCAACGCCGCCGAGTTGAAAACAGCATTGCTAGCGGGCGCTAAGCATCCCAATAAATTAGCGTCGATCCATCAAGCGCCGCGATTCCGCCGCCAGCGGGAGCGAGTTTTTAGGTTCAAAACTAAACGGAGTTCGTCGTGTTCCCCTTCCATGACGCCTTCTTAGTCATCGTCGGCTTTATTGCCGGAACGTTGATGACGTGCCTGATTATGGAAGTCTACATCCGGGAAACAACGTTGACCCCTAGCCCTTTTTATTCACGACGGCGGTGATATTGGGTTGGCGGACGTAGCGTAATTCGTTGATTGCATGCATGATTTTGTTGCTGAGACAGGGTCAATGCCGTGATCACGGAGCGCCACACCCGCCATGGACGAAGATAACCTTCTGCCGTTTTCGTTGCCATCGATTTGCCGTAGGAAGGTGAGCGTCGCCTTTGACGGCGGTCTTTTATCGTCGGATGGCGGCGTGATGCTATTGCGGGATGTCGAGCGGCGTCTCGGGCTCGCCGAGGTTTTGGCGCGATGCTTGAAGGATCGTCGCGATCCGGCCCGCATCGATCACGATCTCGTCGCGATGCTTCGGCTGCGGATGTTTTTGATCGCGGCGGGCTATGAAGATGCCGACGACTGCGACAGCTTGCGCGTGGACCCGGTTTTCAAGATGGCGGTAGGGCGGTTGCCTGAGAGCGGGAATGCGCTGTGCTCGCAACCAACCATGTCGCGGCTGGAGAACGCGCCATCGAAGATCGAGATCGCCCGGATGATGGCCGCCATGGTCGATCTGTTTTGCGCGAGTTGGGCGCGGCCGCCGGCCGCGATCACGCTCGACATCGACGACACGCTCGACCGGGTCCATGGGCACCAGCAGCTTTCGCTCTTCAACGCCCATTACGACGAGCGATGCTTCCTGCCGATCCACATTTACGAGGCCGGTTCCGGCAAGCCGGTTGCGGTCATCCTGCGCGAAGGTAGGACGCCGGGCGGGTCCGAAGTCCGTGCCATCATCGAACATGTCGTCCGCCACATTCGTCGCCATTGGCCCCAGACCCGCATCTGCTGGCGCGGCGACAGCCACTATGCCCGCCCCGAGGCAATGGAGTGGTGCGAGGAGAACGGTGTCGATTACGTCTTCGGGCTCGCCGGGAACAACGTGCTGCATGCCCAAATCCGCACCCTCGCCGACGATCTCTGCGTGCGCCGCGCCGAGGCCGAACAAGAGAAGCGCCGGACCTGGACCGAGTTCCGCTATGCCGCCAAAACCTGGACCAAAGAGCGCCGCGTCGTGGCTCGTCTCGAGGCCACCAGCCAGGGCTTCGATGCGCGCTACGTCGTCTCGACACTCAAAGGCTCGGCGGGGCATCTCTACGAAACGGTCTACTGCGCGCGCGGCCAGGCCGAGAACTTCATCAAGCTGCACAAGGCTCAGCTCGCCTCGGACCGGACCTCTTGCCGCAGCCCCCGCGCCAATCAGTTCCGGCTCATTCTCCATACCGCCGCCTACTGGCTGCTCCACACCCTGCGCGCCGCCGCACCTGAACGCTCGTCCTGGAAAACCGCGGAGTTCGCGACGTTGCGGCTTCGCTTGATCAAGATCGCCGCCCGCGTCGTCGAGGGGGCCGCGCGCATCCGCATCTGGTTGCCGACCGCCTGCCCCGACGCCGCAATCTTCCGATTGCTCGCCCGCCGCTTCGCCGCCGCGGGGCCTTAAACCCCGGGGCGCTGTCGCCCCACCAGCCCATCCCCGCAACCTTCAACCACGACACAATCAGCATCGCTACCCGCGTCGTAACCGACGCAACGGATCGCCGTGTCGCCCTCCAAAAAAAACGGCGGGCGCCGAAAATCCAGCTACCGTCGTGAATACGTCAGGCTAGGGATGCATCACCGCCCAAGCGAGGATCATGGCACCGCAGGCGGTTACGACCACAATGAGCAATTGGCGGGAAGTCATGTCGGCGCTCCGAGAATGTCGCGCTACCAAACGTGATCCCGATTCGCTCTAAAAGGCGAGTGGAATGTCGATTGCTCGCGTGCTTAGCTTGCTACCTAATGCCGGAATTTCAGCGCAGCACGGTGGAGGCCTTGCGTCAGCCGCTCGAGATGGGCCGCATCGCGATCGCCCGGGCCAACGCACACATCACCTTCCCAAGCAGGCTTCAGCTAGTTTGCGCGATGAACCCGTGCAAATGCGGTCATCTCGACGACGCCGCGCTCGCTTGCAGCTGAGCACCGCGTTGCGCGCAGGACTACCAGTCCCGCATCTCGGGTCCGATGTTCGACCGCATCGATCTCCATGTCGACGTGCCGGCGGTGCGGGCCTCGGACCTGTCGCTGCCGCCACCCGCTGAAGGCTCGGCGCAAGTAGCGGCGCGCGTCGCAGCGGCACGGGCGCGCCAGACCGCCCGCTTCAATCGCCTCCCTAACGATGTCCGGATCCGCACCAATGCCGAGGCCGACGGGGTGTTGCTCGACCAGATCTCCGGGCCCGATCCCGAGGGCAAGCACTTGATGGTCGATGCCGCCGATCGCCTCCACCTGTCGGCGCGCGGCTATCACCGCGTCCTGAGAGTGGCACGAACGCTCGCCGATCTCGACGCTAGCGATAATGTCCGGCGCATCCATATCGCCGAAGCGCTCAGCTATCGCCGCGTCGTCTTGGGCGAGGCGCTGTCGCCGTAACGTGGCATCGGATTTGCTTTGCTAGCGCCATGGACGTTCCGGCTGAGCCTTATCCCTTCGGGTTCATCCCGGCGCGCTGTGCGTTGCTGATCATCGACATGCAGCGCGATTTCCTTGAGCCGGGCGGCTTCGGGGAAATGCTCGGCAACGATGTCGCTCAGCTTCGCCGCACCGTCGAGCCGAACCGCCGCCTGTTAAGCGCTTGGCGCGAGGCCGGGCTATTGGCCATTCACACCAGGGAGGGCCATCGCCCCGATCTCGCCGACCTGCCCGACGCGAAGCGGGTACGCGGCCGGGGCGCCAAGACCATCGGCGACGATGGGCCGATGGGCCGGATTCTCGTGCGCGGCGAGGCTGGCCACGACATCATTCCCGAGCTCTATCCACAGGCAGGCGAACCGGTCATCGACAAGCCCGGCAAGGGCGCGTTCTTCGCCACCGACCTCCACGCCATTCTACAGAATCGCGGCATCTTGCAGCTCGTGGTCACGGGCGTCACCACCGAGGTCTGCGTTAACACCACTGTCCGCGAAGCCAACGACCGCGGCTACGACTGCCTGGTGATCGAGGACTGTGTCGGCTCCTATTTTCCGGAGTTTCAAGAGATGGGCCTAAAGATGATCAAGGCCCAGGGCGGCATTTTCGGCTGGGTGGGAAGATCGGCCGACGTGATAGCGGCCATCGCAAAGCGCTAAGCCCGGCCCCATCTAAGGGGTATGCAGGCTTTGCTTAACCCCACTCTGTTGTTGCGTCTGAAGTTTCGCCATGACGATGCGCGGCACCGCTGGGGTCGGCGTCTCCAGCGGTGGGGGCTGACGTGATGGACCTGCCGGCACCACGCCGCGACTGGGCGCTGTTTTTCGATATCGACGGCACGATCATCGACTTAGCGCCGACGCCGGACGCCGTGGTCGTACCGATCGCCCTACGGGCTGATCTTGAGACGCTTCTTCAGCACCTTGGCGCCATCGCGTTGGTCAGCGGGCGCCCTCTCCTCGGGATCGACGCGCTGTTCGCACCGCTGATCCTCCCGGCATCCGGCCAGCACGGCGCGGAAGCACGAATTGGCACCGAGCACGAGGTGGCCAAGCCCCTGCCCACCCTCCGCGCCATCGTCAGCCCATTGCAGCAATTCGCCGCCGACCACCACGGCGTGCTGATCGAAGACAAGGGCAACAGTGTCGCGGTGCATTACCGCATGGCGCCGACAATGGCGGATGAGGTCGAAGCCCTCGCGCGCCGGCTGATCGACGGGGCCCCGGAATTGGAGGCCCTATCGTCGAAAATGGCCGTGGATATCAAACCCACGGCGATAACGAAAGCGAACGCCATCCGCTGGCTCCTAGCCCGGCCACCCTTCGTGGGACGCTTGCCTGTTTTCGTGGGTGACGACCGTACCGATGAGGCTGGATTTGCCGCCGTTAACGAAATCGGCGGCCATTCCATTCGGGTCGGTGAGCGGGCCGATAGCAATGCCCGTTTTTCGCTAAATTCTTCTGCCGCAGTGCGGGAATGGATAGCAGGGTTAGCGCGTTTCTATGAGCAAGTGGAAGGTCCCTAATTTAATCGCGTCTGTGGGGACAACGAACTGACCTTTCCGGTCAAAAGCGGGAGACTACATCCGTGTCGCGGCTCATCATTGTATCGAATCGCGTAGCGTCCCCGAGCCAGCAGGGCGTTCGGGCCGGCGGGCTCGCCGTGGCGATGCATGAGGCGCTCGATCACTATGGCGGTGTCTGGTTCGGCTGGAGCGGCGAAACCAAGGACGACGCGACGTGGGAACCGCATATCGTGGATGCGGGCAATGTCACGTACGTAACCGTCGATCTTAAGACGGAAGATTACCAAGACTATTACATCGGTTACGCCAACGGCACGCTGTGGCCGCTGTTTCACAACCAGCTTGGCCTAATCAAGTTCTCGCGCGCGGCGTTCGACGGCTATCTTCGGGTCAACGCTAAATTGGCCGAAACGCTGGCGCCGATGATCCGCCCGGACGATGTGATCTGGGTGCATGACTACCACCTGATCCCGTTCGGCGACGAGCTGCGCAAACGCGGCATCGACAATCAGATCGGCTTTTTCCTTCACACGCCCTTCCCACCCCGCCAGTTGCTCGAGGCGCTTCCGCGCCAAACGTTGCTACTGCACAGTTTCGCCGCTTACGATCTGGTCGGGTTCCAGACCGACGAATCTCTCCACGCCTTTCAGGATTCGGTGATCGAGTTGGCGCACGGGCGCTGCTACGGCGACGGCGCGTTTTCTCTCGGCGAGCGGCATGCCCACGCAGCGGTCTTCCCCATCGGCATCGACACCGAGCGCTTTGCCAAGTACGCGCGCCGTACCGCGCGTTCCCGTCATACGACCCGCCTCAAGGAGAGCTTGTCGGGCCGCGCGCTGATCATCGGCGTCGATCGCCTGGATTACAGCAAGGGCATTCCCAATCGTTTCGACGCGATCCACGCGCTGCTGACGGATCATCCCGAGCACCGCAACCAGGTCAGCTTCCTTCAGATCGCGCCGCATTCCCGCTCCGACGTCGCGGAGTACAAGGTGCTGCGCAAAGAACTCGAGGCCGCTGTCGGCGCCATCAACGGCAAGTTCGCCGAGTACGATTGGACGCCGCTGCGTTACGTCAACCGGACGTTTTCGCGACTGGTATTAGCGGGCTTCTATCGCGCCGCGAAGATCGGGCTCGTGACGCCGCTGCGCGATGGTATGAACCTCGTCGCCAAGGAATATGTCGCGGCGCAAGACCCGGACGATCCGGGTGTGCTGGTTCTGTCCCGTTTCGCGGGCGCCGCCAACGAACTGAAAGCAGCCCTGCTGGTCAATCCCTACGACGCCGACGACATCGCCTCGGCGATCCATCGCGGCCTGCGCATGTCGCTCGACGAGCGGCAGATGCGCTGGAAGCACATGATGGACGTCGTCAGCGGCAACACGGTTACGACGTGGCGCGAGGCGTTCCTCGCCAGTTTGTACGAGACGCAGTTCGAGAAAGTAGCCGCCGTCGGCTGACTACGATTAGTGCGGCCGTTCCTCGATATGATCGTGGCCGCCAAGGCGCCCCGGTCGCCAATACCCTTCCGCCGAGATTTGCTCCTTCGCCATGCCGCGCGCCAATAAATCGTGGCGCTGGCTCCGGACGTTGCCGGTTTCGCCGATCAGATAGGCGCGGCCGTGTCCCGGCGGCAGCTTGAAGGATTGCACCCGTTTCAGCATGAAATCGCTCGGCCCGCCCGGTCCGCCACGCTCCAACCATTCGAAATTGAGCCGTGCCTTGCAGTTGACCGATTGTCTGTCGGCGGCGTCGGCGATCTCGATGAAGGCCCAGGCATGGGCATGCGACGGCAGGATCTCCAAAATGCCCAAGATGCCGGGGATGCAGGTTTCGTCGCCGGTCAAAAGGTGCCAATCAGCGGTCGGATCGAACACGGTTCGGCCACGCGGCCCGTTGGCGTCGATGCGCGTGCCGACCTTGGCGTCGCGAGCCCAATTGCCGGAGGGGCTGTCGCCGTGCAACACAAAGTCGATGTCGAGGCGTTTAGCCGCTTTGTCGAGGCTGCGGATCGTGTAATGCCGCCGCCCCGTGGTGCCGTCGGCCACCGGCATTTGCAATACGAGGTCCTGGCCGGGTTTGTACTCAAGCTCGTTCAGGTCGGCGCCAGTCAGAGTCACGCGGCGCATGCGCGGGTTAAGGTCCAGCGCCCGCACCACCTCCAGCGACCACAACCGACCGGGCGGGCGGCGCATTCCAGGCATTGGCGCCGGGGCGGTCCCCGGCGCATTCGTCACAGTCATCGAATCAATCCTTTTCGCATTTCGATGTTATTTAGATATATCGAAATGCATCCAATTGCAAGCGGTTCTCAATACCCAACCGTGAACCGTTTACGACTGTGCTTCGGCTTCTCAAGCTCGTCGATCATCGCGATGGCGTAGTCCTCATAGGAGATATGGCTCTTGCCGTCCTTGTCGACGAGCAGCTCCTCGAGGCCGAGGCGGAATGTGCCTGTGCGCTCGCCCGGCCCGATCATCGCCGACGGCGACAGGAAGGTCCAATCGAGCGCGCCCTCGGTCTTGAGCTTGTCGAGGAACTTGATGCCGGCGCCCGCTTCGCCGCGCCATGCCTCGGGCAGGCTTTCGAACACCAGCTTGCCATCCTTGCCCTTGAGGCTGGCGGCGCCCCCGACCACGAGCAGCCGCTTCACGCCCGCGTTCTTGGTCGCGCCAACAACATTGTCCGCCGGCAATTCCGAGAACCGCACCGCGCTGATCACCACGTCGTTCCCCGCGAGCAGCGGCGCCAGCGATTTCGGATCCGTGACGTCGCCCTTCTTGGCGGTGACATTGGCGTGTTTGTGCGCCTTGTCGGGATTGCGGGACACGGTGGTGACGTGATGGCCGCGCGACACGGCTTCCTTGGTGAGGCGCGTGCCGATATTGCCCGTGCCCCCGACGATAGCGATTTTCATACTCTCTCCTCCTCAGTGAATGGTTGCGGCATCCGCGAGAACGAATGCCGCGCAGCGCTCGCCGATCATGATGGCTGGCGCGTTGGTGTTGCCGCTGACGATATTAGGCATGATTGAGGCATCGGCAACCCGCAGCCCCGACACGCCGCGCACTCGCAGCCGTGCATCCAGCACCGCCATCTTATCGCTGTCGGGACCCATTTTGCACGTGCCGACCGGATGGAAGATGGTGCCGGTATTGTGGAGCGCGTAATCGCGCATCTGCGTATCGGTCTGGACCGCCGGGCCTGGCATGATCTCCTTGCCGAGATAGGACTTGAAGGACGGCGCCGACAGGATCTGCCGCGTCGTCTTGAGCCCGTACATAAGGATCGCGACGTCTTCCTCGTCGTCGAGGAAGTTCGGAATCACTTTGGGCCGTGCCTCGGGATCGGCCGAGACCAGTTCGATCGTGCCACGGCTTTTCGGACGCAGCACGGTGAGGTAAACGCCAAAGCCGTGGAAATTTGCAACGTACCGATCCGTCACCTTGTAGGTCGGCATGAAGGTGAATTGCAGATCTGGATTGGCGATATCGGGCCGGGTACGCATGAAGCCGCCGGTCTCGACCAGGTTGGTCGTCAGGATACCGCGACGCCGGAACAGGAACTCTACGGCTTGCCATGCCATTTTCGGGAGATTGCCAAAATAGAGCGCGTAGCTAGACCCTGAAGGTTCCTCGGCCATCACCGCGACGGTCGGGTGATCCTGCAAGTTTTCGCCGACGCCGGGCAGATCGTGCACCACGCCGATTCCGAACGCCGCGAGCCTCTCGGCATTGCCGATGCCCGACAACATAAGAAGCTGCGGCGAATTGATCGCGCCGCCCGACAGCACGATCTCACCCGCACAATCGAGATCGAACGTCTTGCCGTGTCGCTTTACCGTGAGCCCAGCCGCGCGCCTGCCATCGAAGCGGATGCGCTCGACCATAGTTTCATCGAATACGACGAGGTTCGGCCGGCTCAGCGCGGGATGCAAAAATGCGCGCGCGCTCGACCAGCGTTCGCCGTTTTTTTGCGTCACCGCGTATTCGCCGAATCCGTCTTGCTCCGCGCCGTTGAAGTCCGGGTTGCGGCGGTATTGCGTCTCCGCGGCGGCGTCGACGAAGGCGTGCGAGATCGCCGCCGGAGTCCGCAGTCGCGCGACATTAAGCTCGCCGCCGGTGCCGTGAAATTCCGAGGCGCCCGCCTCGTGGTTCTCGTGGCCCAGGAAATACGGCAGGACGTCCTTGTAGCCCCAGCCCTCGTTCCCGAGCGCGGCCCAGCCGTCATAGTCGTTGCGATGTCCGCGCATATAGACCATGCCGTTGACGGACGACGAACCGCCGAACAGTTTGCCGCGCGGATTGGGGATCGTCTGGTTGTGCAACCGTTTGCCGGTCGTGAATGCGTGTTTCCAATTGTATTTGTCGTGCGGCAACAGCACGCGATTGCCGGGCGGCACGCGTGTCTTGACGTTGACCGGAAATTTCTTGTCGGAGGGCCCGGCTTCGACCAGGCAGACCCGATTTCGGCGGTCGGCCGACAGCCGATTGGCGAGAACGCAGCCCGCCGAGCCGGCGCCCACGACGATGTAATCGAAGCGATTCTCGACCGCGACCACCATTCTCCTCCCCTTTGGTTCATTATGGCGGGGAAATGCCTGGCCGCGAAAGAGGGCCGATCGGCTTCGAAAGCGCGCCTTTCCATACGGTTTCGGCTTCGTTTTCGGCCCGATTGGGTTCGTTTTGGCTTCGTTTTTCGACCTATATATTTGATTCGACTTATAAAATTGGCTTCGTTTATCGAAAAAACTTTTTGCGCCGGCCCGCGCCCCTACGGCACCCCCAACTCGACAGGAAAAAATACGTATTGTGCGTTAATTAGTCAAGCAAATTCTGTGCGGACTATTCGGCACTCATCATGCCGGCGTTAGCGATGATGACTTGCGGAGCGCGCGGCCGTTTCCCAGGATGACGGCATCGACAGCGGAGACCACCAAATGGCTAGCGAGTTCGTCGGCGACACCACGGCCGGCCAAATCCAAGGCGCGTTCGACGACGGCGTCATGTCGTTCAAGGGCATCCCCTACGCCGCACCGCCGGTCGGCGCGCTGCGCTTCAAGCCGCCGGTGAAGGCCGCGCCGTGGCAAGGCGTGCGCGACGCGACGCAATTCGGCGCGCGCGCCTGGCAGAACGACGCCGCGTTCAATATCGCGCCCGCGATCCGCGCGGTATTCGCCGAGCCGCCGGCGGAACCTCTAAACGAAGACTGCCTGTTCCTCAATGTCTGGACGCCGGCGCTCGACGACGGCGGCGACCGGCCGGTGATGGTGTGGCTGCATGGCGGCGCGTTTATCTCGGGCTCCGGCGCGTCGGCCTGGTACGACGGCGCCAATCTGGCGCGCGAGGGCAACGTCGTGGTGGTGACGCTGAACCACCGGCTCGGCGCGTTCGGCTATCTCCATCTCGCCGAGATCGGCGGCGCGGATTACGCGGCGTCGGGCAATGCCGGCATGCTCGACATCGTCGCCGCGCTCGAATGGGTGCGCGACAATATCGCAAAATTCGGCGGCGATCCCGACAACGTCACCATCTTCGGCGAAAGCGGCGGCGGCGCTAAGTCCTGCATGCTGATGGCGATGCCGTCGGCGCAGGGCCTGTTCCACAAGGCCATCGTGCAGAGCGGCCCGTCGGTCGAGACCATGGACGCCGCCTCAGCGACGGCGACCGCGCGTACGGTGATGACCGAACTTGGCGCGTCGTCAGTCGCCGATCTGGCCGCGGTGCCGGCCGAGAAATTATTGGCGGCGCAGAACGCGGTTCTGGCCCGCATCAGTGCCCTGTCTTTCGCCAATCGTCGCAAACAGGGCTTCAATCCGGTGATCGACGGTGTGGTCGTGCCCGGCGGGCCGTTCGCGCCGACGGCACCGGCCATCTCGAAAAACATTCCGTTGATGATCGGCACCAACAAGGACGAGATGAATTTGTTCTTCGGCATGGCGCCATGGGCGGAGAACGCATCCGACGCCACCCTTCCGGATGCGGCGCGTCAATTCATCGGCGACCGCACGCCCGGCATCGTCGCCGCCTATCGCGCCGCCGATCCCGCCGCCAGCGCACGGGATCTGGTGTTGCGTATCGCCACCGATCAGTCGATCCGTATGCCGTCACTGACGATCGCCGATCGCAAGGTCGCGCAACACGGCGCGCCCACCTACGTCTATCTCTTCACCTGGGAGACACCGGTGGCCGACGGCAAGCTCGGCTCGTGCCACGCGCTCGAAATTCCGTTCGTGTTCGACAATCTCGACAAGACGCGGCTGACCGGCGATGCGCCGACACGCGGCGTGCTGGCCGAGGCGATAAGCCGCGCCTGGATCGAATTCGCCTACAAGGACAACCCCAACCACGGCGGCATCCCCTATTGGCCCGCGTATGACACAGCCGCGCGCCCGACCATGATGTTCGACCTGAAATGCCGCGTCGAAAACGACCCGCTCGGCGCGGAACGGAAAGCGTGGGATTAGCTAGGGATCAGATGTCCGGGATCAGGAATCAGAGGAAACTTTTCTGATCCCTGATCCCTGATCCCTGATGCCTGTCCTCTGTCTATCCCTGCACGTGTGCCATCGCGCCTTCGGGGTAGCGTGAGCCCGCGGCGGCGCCCGGCGGAATTGCGGCGCTGAGCGTCGCCGCCTCGTCCGTCGTCAATGTGACCGACAACGCGGCGAGGTTCTCGTCGAGCCGCGCAATACGCTTGGTGCCAGGGATCGGCACCACATCCTCGCCTTGGGCCAATAGCCAGGCGAGTGCGAGCTGCCCGGTGGTGCAGCCCTTGGCGTGCGCTATCGCCTCGACCTTGTCGACGAGGGCGCGGTTGTGCGTGAAATTCTGCTCGGAATAGCGCGGCATCATACGGCCTGCCGGCGCATCGGCCGCGCTCCTCACCGCGTCGGTGAGGAAGCCCCGACCCAGCGGCGAGTACGCCACAAAGCCGATGCCGAGTTCGCGCGTCATGCGCCGCGTCGCCTCCGCCTCGACGCGGTAGAGCAGCGAATATTCCGTCTGCACCGCCGCGATCGGATGGACCTTATGCGCACGGCGGACCGTGTCGGGCGCGGCTTCGCTCAAACCGAGATGCCGCACCTTGCCTTGCTGCACCAGTTTCGCCATCGCGCCGACCGTGTCTTCGATAGGGGTCGCGGGATCGACACGATGTTGAAAATAGAGATCGATTTGATCGACCCCGAGCCGCTTCAGGCTCGCCTCGCACGCGCTCTGCACGTATGCCGGCGTGCCATCGACCGCAAAGGCGTTGGCGCTCCGCTTCTGCCCGAACTTCGTCGCCAGGATCACGTCGCCGCGCCGGCCTTCGATGGCACGCGCGACCAGTTCCTCGTTATGGCCGTTGCCGTAGACGTCGGCGGTGTCGAGCAGGTTCTCGCCGCGATCGAGCGCGTGGCGGATCAGCGCGATCGAGGTCTCGTCGTCGGCCTGCCCGTAAATGCCGGACAGCGACATGCAGCCCAGCCCCATCGCCGGCACCGTCAATCCGCCCAATTTCCGCTGCGCTATCGCCGCCATGTCAGCCTCCTCGCTTGTCCGTCGGAACTCTAGCGGATTTGCCGAGCAAGGTCAGGCGGCGACGGCGGTCATGTAGATCCGGTCAAGCGGCAACGTCACGGTCGCCGTGGTGCCGCGACCCGGGGCGCTGTGCAGCGACAACGTGCCGTGATGCAGTTCGACGATCGCTTTGGTCAATGGCAGTCCCAACCTCGTGCCGGGGAAGCGCCGCGCCAGTTCGGACTCGACTTGGCCGAAGGCGGTGAGCGCGACCTTGATGTCGTCCTCGCTCATGCCGCTGCCGGTGTCGGCTACGTCGACGGTTATGCCGCCATCCGCGGCACGCTTGAGGCGAACCGTGACCGAGCCCGCAGGCGGCGTGAACTTCACCGCGTTCGAGAGGAGATTGAGAATCACCTGGCGCAGGAGACGCTCGTTGCCCATCACCGCCGGCAGGCGCGCGTCGACATCGGCGGTCAGGCAAACATTGCTGCTGTCGGCCTGCGGCTGGATCATGCGCACCGTTGAACCAATGAGCGCGCCAAGATCGACCGGCTCCTCATTCTCCAACGTCGCCTTCCCGGCCTCGAATTTCGAGAAATCGAGGATGTCATTGATGATGCGCAGAAGGTGCTGGCCGCTGGCGGCGATGTCGTCGAGATATTCGCGATAGCGCGGCACGGTCAGGGCGCCGAACGTCTCGGACCGGTTCACGTCGGCAAAGCCGATGATCGCGTTCAAAGGCGTGCGCAATTCATGACTGGTGTTGGCGAGAAATGTCGCTTTGCTGCGAACGGCCTGTTTCGCTTCTTCAAGCGCGGCGGTCAGACGCGCTTCCGTATGGCTGCGGGCTTTAACCTCGGCCTCCAATTCGTGCCGCTGGATGTTCGTAATGCCAACAAAATTCAACGTCAGCAGGGTCATGAACCCAACCAGGCAAAAGTCGGACATGACGCCCACATGTTCGATCACGGACGCCGACAACGGTACGATCGGCGATGGGCGAAAAGCGGGAGTAGATACCCGGCCGCAAGCTCGGCGCCGACGCCGAGCAAGAACGCATTCCGAAGCCATCGTCGATTGCCGAAATAAAAGCATCCGGTCATCACCACCGCGACGAACCACGGCATGAAAGGCGAATCGGCACCGCCGAATCCGATGACGAGCGCGAGCACGATCAGCCCGAACAACTGCGCCGACACGAACGACAGCATTTCGAACCGGTCCCAGAGCTTCAGCGCGAGCGGCATCAGGAAAAAGCTCGAGACCGTGCCGGCCGCCAGCAAATACCACCCGAGCGGGCTGGGATCGCGCAAATACAAATAGATCAGGATGAGGAAGCCCGTCGGCGGTCCCGCGAGATTGGACCAGACGAAATAAAGCGCCCGCCGCCGACGGTCTGGATCGCGGCGCAGCGTCTCGGGCAGGAACCATCCCTGCAATTGCAAGATGATGGACAGCATACCGGGCGCAATCTTGGCGCAGCATCTGTTAAGGAATTATAGGGGCCGTCGTCCCTGGCTGTTGTGTTCTTCTTGGCTTGGTCCGGCCCGCCGACGACAGACGGCCGGCTCACGGACATTTTATTGCAACCGCTTGGCACGAAACCGCACCCGAAACATATATACTAAGTGTCGCCGCTTCGGTCGCGGCCCGAACTTGAGGTATGCGCCATGCGTTTTGTCGTTATTGCGATCGGCCTGCTCGCGCTGGGCGCTTGCACCCCAGGACCCCTGCCCCCCGCACAGGTTAGCAACGGCGCGGAATTGTACAAATATGTGGAACCGACCAACGGCGCCGCTTATTCACAGGGCGAGCTCTACTATTATACGGCGGACACCAACCCCGGATACGCCGGCCCGTCGGGCGGTCAATTTCACAAATAGCCGTCAGCGCGCCTTATCGAGCGCGCGGTCGACGCGGCGCAACCGATCCGCGGGATCGATCGCGGCCGACGACAGGATCTCCAGGCGCGCATCCTCGAAAACATGAACCTTGCCGCGGCGCCGGCGTCGCCATGACATGATCGCCGCGTCCCGTTCAGCCATCAATTGGACGATGTCCGGAAGGTAGAGCCGGAGCAGCGCGCACAGCCAGCGATTGACCGGCCAGGCGGGGCGCGCGAGCTCGATGGTAAAGCGCTCAAGCATGGTGATGACGTCGGCGGCGGCGTACCAGGTTTCGCCCGTTACCCAGCGGTTGGTCGTGAACAGCCGGGTCGGCGTCCCGGCCTCATCGAGCGATATCGCCACGATGTGGCTGAACTTGTCGTTGCCGTCGCCCTGATTGGGCTGCGTTGCCGGCGGCGACGGCGGATCCACCGGCTGGGATGGCGCGTCGGCGATGGCGAGCTCCGGCATCACCAGGGGCCGGACACCCGCCGGCATGCCACGCGGCCGCATGAACGTGTGGAAATGGCCGTGCTCGCGATGACGATCGCCGTTTCGCTCAGCGGCAGCGTGCCGATGATAGAAGTATTGGGAATGCGGTCGCCGCGTCGTAGACGTCGCCTGGCGGATAATGGCTCCAGTCGGCAACGCCCGCGCCGATCGACAATTGACCAAGAATCGAGTCGCCCGATTTGGCAAGGATACGCTGCCAATCGAACAATTCGTGTCCCGCCTGTTGCATGGCGGTCAATGCGGCGCGGTTTAGCGCCTCCACATCCATCGCTATCTTCCGACAAACCTATCGCGATCCGGCGGCGGCCAACATCCAGGTCAACGTGTCGCGCATCGCGGCGTGCAGCGCTTCGTCGAATGCCGCGACCACCGACGGCAAGTCATTCTCCGCCGGCTGCGCCGAGGTGGCGACGGTGCGGGTTCCGACGATCGCGCGGTCTTCGACCCGCACCAGAATCAGACCCAGTTCGATCCGTACCGTCGGCAACGGCGCATTACCGGTATATTCAGCCTCGAAATGCCGAAGTTCGATCCGCAATTCGAAGTCGCCGCGGATTGCGAGCGTATCGCGCGACACGGCGGTCACCCGGCCGGAACCCTGAAGCGAATCGACCAGCAACCCTTGGATCATCCGCGGCGCCGGATCGGTCCAAGCCGAATCCGCGAAATAATCGAAACTGAGCTGATTGCGGCGCAACGCGATCCTCACCGTATCGAGGGCGTCGGACGAGGTCGGCCTGTCGATCAGGATTTCAGCCTTCAGCGGCGAGCCGTTCGACGCGAGATCGCGAAGCGCGGTCAGCGTGTAAAGCGATGTCGGCGTCCCGCCGCCGCCGAGCAGGCCGCTACAACCCGCCGGCGCGAGCGTCAGCGCGGCGATCACCATCCGGCGCGAGGTGCGAATCATTTCGGCTTGTACCCCTCGTTATGGTTGCCGAAAAGGAACTTGGCGGGGTCGCGCTCAAGGTTGTCGACCACGCGGCCGACCTTGATCAGCAAATCGTTGAAGTTGAGGATGAGTTGTTCAAGCTGTTGTTCGCCGCGCTGTGAAAAGTCCCGCAACCCCGGCCGCATGTCGCCAACGGTTGCGTCGACATTGCCGACGAGCTTGTCGGTGTGTCCAAGCAGTTTATCGACACGGCCGACGGCGCCGTTAGCATTGTCGACGAACTGATCGGCGCGATCGATCAAGCCGCCGGCCTTCTGCGTTACTTGATTGGCCGACTTAGCCAACTCGTCGATTTGCTGGGTCGCGTCGGCGGCATTGGCCAGAATCTTGCCGATATCGTCGCTGTGTGCCGCGAGCACGCCGGTCAGCTTGTGCAGGTTCTCGACCGATTCATCGATCGCCGCCCGGTTCTTGCCCCCGAGCATGTCATGAATTTGGTCCTCGATCGCCAGCAGCTTCGCCAGCACGTCCGGCGCCTTGTCGAAGATGCTTTGCAAGCCGCCTTGCTTGGTCGCGAGTGGTTGTCCCGGCGGCGCATAGATATTCGTGAAAACCGGCGACGACGTCGTGCCGCCGCTGATTTCGACATAGGATCCCCCGGTCAAACCTTGCGACGCCAGCGATGCCACCGCGTCCTGGCGGATCGCGGTCGTGGGATCGAGCGCCGCGATCACGCTCGATATGGCCGGGATTATCCTTTTCGATTTTGATGACGCTCACCTTTCCGACCGGGACGCCGTTGTACCGGACGGCGGCGTCCTTCGTCAGCCCCGAGACCGAGCCCTCGAAGCTCATGTGATAAATAGGCCTGCTTCTCGCTGAATTGGCTACCGATCAGCCATAGCATAACCCCAGCGGCGCCGAGCAGCAGCACCACCACGAACGCGCCGACCGCGACATAATTGGCGCGGGTTTCCATTCTGCTTTTTTAACCCCCCTCGCGCCTAGGCGACCTTGCCGTCGAGCGCCGCGCGCCCTCGCGGCCCGTGGAAATAGGATTGCAGCCACGGATGCGGATCGCGCATCAATTCTTCTATAGTGCCAATTTTCAGGCGCTTGTCGATAAGCACCGCGATCCGGTCGCAAATCGCGACCAGCGAATCCAGGTCGTGCGTCACCATGAATACGGTCAAGCCGAGGCTGTTCTTCAGATCGCCGATCAACTGGTCGAAGTCGGCGGCGGAGATCGGATCGAGCCCGGCCGTCGGCTCGTCCAAGAACAGCAGCGACGGATCGAGCGCGAGGGCGCGGGCCAGTCCGGCGCGCTTGCGCATGCCGCCGGACAATTCCGAAGGGTGAAGACCACCCGTTTCCGGCGCGAGGCCAACCAGCGACAATTTCAGCTGAGCGATCTCGACCAGCAGATGATGCGGCAAATCAAGCTGTTCCTTCAGCGGCACGTCGATGTTCTCTGCGACGGTCAGCGAACTGAACAGCGCGCCGTCCTGAAACAGCACTCCCCAACGCGCTTCGAGCCGGTGCCGCTCCCTCTCGTTGAGATGGGCCATTTCCTGACCGAAGACTTCGACGGTGCCGGCCGCCGGTGTCATCAGGCCAACGATGGTTCGCAGCAACACGGATTTACCGGCGCCCGAGCCGCCGACCACGCCCAGCACCTCGCCGCGCCGGAGATCGAGATCGATGCCGTCATGGATGGTGCGGCCGCCAATCTGCGTTACCAAACCCGCGCACCCGCACGATCGGCGCATCGTCGCCATGGCCGTTCGCGTAGCCGTTCGGCCGGAGTTCGACGTCAGACATGGAGTTCGGCGAACAGAATGGAGAACGCTGCGTCGATCACGATGACCAGGAAGATCGAGCGCACCACGGAGGCGGTGGTGTAATGGCCGACGCTCTCGGCGCTGCGCTCGACCTCAAGGCCGGCGTGACAGCCCACCATCGCGATAACGAAGGCGAAGAACGGCGCCTTGATGACGCCGAGCCAGAATGTCAGCGGATAGAACGCGCTGTGAAGCTGTTCGAGAAACACCGGCGGCGTGATGTCGAGCGTAAACCAGCACATCGACTCCGCCGCCCAGGATGGCGACGAAATTGGCGAAAAACGTCAGGAGCGGCAGCGAAATCAGCAATCCGATCAAGCGCGGCATCACCAGGACCTCGACGGGGTCGAGGCCGAGGACTTGCATCGCGTCGATCTCCTCGTTGACCCGCATGGCGCCGATCTCGGCAGTGAACGCGCTGCCCGACCGGCCGGCGACGATGATCGCGGTGATGAGACATCCCAATTCGCGCAGAACGCTGATGCCGAGGAGATTGACGGTGAGGATTTGCGCGCCGAACTGAGCCAATTGGTCGGCGCCTTGATAGGCGATGACGACGCCGATCAAGAACGCCAGCATGCCGACGATCGGCAACGCCGCCCACCCGTTGCGTTGCATTTGCGACAACAATGCGAGGGGGCGGATCCGCGACGGGTGAGCGATAAGGCGCCCGCCCGTGACCAGGATGCGGCCGAAGAAGCCGAGCAACTCGGTTGCATTGCCGCCGATACGGAAGACTTGCGTGCCGAGATGTTCGAGCCATTCGCCGACATGGAAATGGCGGTGCCGGCGACGCGGGTGCGTCTCCTTGGCTTCGACCGCTTTTTGCACGTGCTCCAACAGGGTAAGGCAGCGGGGCGGCACATTCTCGAGCGAGGCGTTGAGCGAATTCGCCGCGCGCAAGAGCAGGAAGGCGCCCACCGTGTCCAACCCTTCGATCCCGCCGAGATCGAACCGGAAGGCGCCGGGAGGCGCCCGGCGCAGTTCGGTCAAGGCATTGTCCAGTGCCACCGCGCTTTGGACCTGCCAATTGCCGCGCACCGCCAGCAACGTGCTGCCGGGCGCGTCGCGCCGTTCGAAAAAGGAGCCGCCCTCCGCCATGTCGCCAGTCTACCGATTCGTGCGGTTCCCACAATCCGGCCAAAAGACGAGCGCTTTGGCCTTTGCGCGGCCGCGATATTCGCTAGAGTGCGGCCAGAGGGGCGATAATGGACCTGAAAAAGCATATTCGGGGCGTGCCGGATTTTCCGAGGCCCGGCATATTGTTTTACGATATTTCGACCTTGCTGGCTCATGCCGAAGCCTGGAAGACGACGGTCGACTTCTTGGCGGCTGCGCTACGACCGCACCGGCCCGACCTTCTGGTCGGCATCGAATCGCGCGGTTTTCTTGTATCCGCGCCGTTGGCCTATTGCCTCGGCTGCGGCTTTGTCATGGTACGCAAGAAAGGCAAACTGCCGGGTCAGATCATCCCTCACACCTACGACCTGGAGTACGGCACCGACACGATCGAGATTCAGGCGGATGCGGTCGAGCCGGGCCAACGCGTCGTCATCGTCGACGACCTACTCGCGACCGGCGGCACACTGGCCGCGGCGATCCGCTTGGTGCGCCTTGTCGGGGGCGAGGTCGCCGCCGCGGCGTGCATCATCGAGCTGGCGTTCCTGAACGGCCGCGACAAGCTCGACGTGCCGTTCACCTCGGTCGTAAATTACGATTCGTGACCATCACGGCACCCGCCATCGCGCAGCCTGACTATGGCATCGACGCGCCGGGCGTCGTGCGTGGCCTGGCCGCCGCCGGGATCGCCGCGTTGGCGATGGCATGTCTCGACATGCTTTGGTTCGGCGTCCTGTGGCTGGCAGTGGTCCTGGCCGTAACCGGCGTGGCGCTTTTGATCTCGTCGGCGCTGACGCTACGCAATGCGCTTTACGGCAAGTTCCGCCATCGCGACCGCATCCTCGGACACATCACATGGCGCGGCGACGAGCGCGTGCTCGATGTCGGCACCGGACGCGGCCTTCTGTTGGTCGGCGCGGTAAAGCGCGGGCCGAACGGACGCGGCGTCGGACTCGACATTTGGAGCACTCGGGATCTCAGCGGCAACAGCGCGGACCGCACGATGGCCAATCTCGCGGCCGAGGGCGTTGCCGCGCGCTGTGAGCTCGTCACCGGGCCGGCTCAAAAGATGAATTTCCCAGACGCCACGTTCGACGCGGTCGTATCCAATCTTTGCCTGCACAATATTCGCGGCGCCGAGGTGCGGACCCAGGCGTGCAGTGAAATCGCGCGTGTGCTGAAGCCTGGCGGCGTCGCGGTGATTTCGGATCTGATGTTCGTCAACCGCCACGCGGCCACTTTTCGTGCGGCCGGGCTAACCGTGACCGTCGAAGGTCCATATTGGCTGGACGCGTTTCCACCGCAGAAAATTGTGATCGCGCGGAAGCCCCTATAAGCCCAGCACGTCCTTCATGCCGTAAAGCCCGGGCTTGCGGCCGGGCTGGCCGAGCCACAGCGCGGCCTTGATCGCGCCTTTGGCGAAAATCTGGCGCGAGGCGGCTCGGTGGGTGAGTTCGAGCCGCTCGCCGGTACCGGCAAAAATCACTGTGTGATCGCCGGCAACATCGCCGCCACGCAACGCCGCAAAGCCGATCGCGCCTTCCTTGCGCGCGCCGGTGACCCCGTCGCGGCCGCGCGCACTGTTCGTGCCGAGCTCGATGCCGCGACCTTCGGCGGCTGCTTGGCCAAGCGCCAGGGCCGTTCCCGACGGCGCATCGACCTTATGCTTGTGATGCATCTCGACGATCTCGACGTCCCATTCCGGGCCAAGCCGCCGCGCCGCGTCTTGCACCATCGCGAGCATCAGCGTGATGCCGAGACTGGTATTCGGCGGCCAGACAATCGGCACCGTTTTGGCCGCCGCGCGCACCGCATCGCCTTGCTCGGCGTTGAGCCCGGTGGTGCCCAGCAGCAGGGCTTTTTATGGCGCGTCGCCAATTGGGCCGAGAGCACGGCCGCCTCCGGCGTGGAAAAATCGATCACAACGTCGGACGCGGCGAACAGGGCCGCCGGATCGTCACCGGCCTTGACGCCGATCGCGCCGATGCCCGCGAGTTCGCCCAGATCGCGGCCCAATGCGGGATTGCCCGTGGCGTCGACGCCCGCCACGACACGGCAGCCCGGCGTCGCCGACGCCTCCGCCACCAGCATGCGCCCCATTCGCCCGGCGCAGCCCGTGATGCCGATCCTTAAATCCGCCACCTTCATCCTCGTCCCTAACTTTTGCGTCCCCGGTCGAATCGCACTAAATCAAGACTATGGCGCTAGTCCGCTCCGTCGCGACGCTCGGCTCTTATACCATGATCAGCCGGGTGCTGGGTTTTGTGCGCGAAATATTGACCGCTAACTTCCTCGGCGCCAGCGCCATCAGCGACGCGTTCTTCGTCGCGCTGCGCCTGCCCAACATGTTCCGCAGCCTGTTCGCCGAGGGCGCTTTCAGCATCGCCTTCGTGCCGATCTTCGCCGGCAAAGTTGCGACGGACGGGCGGACCGATGCGAAGCGCTTCGCCGAGGAAGCGTTGGCGCTGTTGCTTGTCGCGCTTGTTGCTCTTCCTGTTGTTCGGCGAGATTTGCGCGCCGTGGATTCTGGATGTGATCGCGCCCGGCTTTAGAGCCGACCCGGCGAAATTCGCCATGGCGCTCGATCTGACCCGCATCATGTTCCCTTATCTGGTGTTCATCTCGCTGGTCGCGTTGCAGGGCGGTATCCTGAACTCGCTCGATCGCTTCGCCGCCGCCGCGATCACGCCGGTGCTGCTCAATATTTTCCTGATTGGCGCGTTGGTCGGCGTCCGGCCGCTGACCGGCGAGGCGCTTGGCCTGGGCGGTGACGGCGTCGGGCGTCGCGCAATTCCTATGGCTGATGGCGTCGTGCTGGCGCGCCGGCATGCCGCTGTTCGCTGCCGATGCCGCGCATCACGCCCGAACTGCGGCGGCTCCTGAGAATCATGGTGCCGGGCGTGTTCGGCGCCGGCGTCACGCAGATCAATCTACTGGTCTCGACCGCGATCGCGTCCCTGCTGCCGACGGGCTCGGTTTCGTTCCTCAATTATGCCGACCGGCTGAACCAGTTGCCGCTGGCGGTGATCGGCATCGCGGTGGGGACAGCGATCCTGCCGACCGTGTCGCGTCAAGTGCGGACCGGCGATGTCGCCGGCGCCAACGACACGCTCAATCGCGGCCTCGAACTGGCGTTGCTGCTGACGCTGCCGGCGGCGATGGCGCTGGCGGTGGCGGCCTTGCCGATCCTGACGGTGCTGTTCGAGCATGGCCGATTCACCGCCGCCGACGCGCACGCTCACCGCGCCGGCGCTTGCCGCCTACGCCTGCGGACTTCCGGCCTTCGTCCTGATCAAGGTGATGGCGCCCGGGTTTTTCGCCCGCCACGACACGCGAACGCCGGTCATCGATCGGCGCCGTCACGGTGGCGATCAACATCGCGCTGACGATCGGACTCGGGCTGGGCACCGGACTGGCGCATGTCGGCGTCGCGATGGCGACCAGCATCGCCGGTTGGGTGAATGCGATCGGGCTGACTTGGATCCTGGCGCGGCGCGGCCATTTCAGTCTCGATGCCGGCGCGCGGCGGCGCTTGCCGCGCCTCGTCGCCGCGGCGCTCGGCACCGGTGCGGTGTTGGCGCTGCTGGAATATGCGCTGGGCGCCGCGCTCGACGGGCATCTGCGCGCGCAGATACGTGGCGCTCGCCGTGCTCGTGATCGGCGGCATCGCGGCGTTTTTTTTGCCCTGGCGCTGTCGCGTTCGCGGGCATCGACCGGCGAGAATTGCTGCGACGGTTGGGCCGGCAGACGGCTTGACCCTCCGCATCGGAGCGCGGCGATAACAGCGCTCATGCCACGCATCTTTTCGGGCATTCAGCCCACCGGAAATCTTCATCTCGGCAATTATCTCGGCGCCATCCGCAACTGGGTGACGCTCCAGGCCGACTACGAATGCATCTTCTGCATCGTCGATCTGCACGCGCTGACGCTGCCGCAGGATCCGGCAGGAGCTGCGCAACGCGACGCGCGAGGTAACGGCGGCCTATATCGCCGCCGGCATCGACCCGGAGCGCTGCATCATTTTCAATCAAAGCATGGTCCCGGCGCACACCCAGCTTGCCTGGCTGTTCGGCTGCCTGACGCCGCTGGGCTGGCTCAACCGCATGACCCAGTTCAAGGACAAGGCCGGCAAGCACCGCGACAGACGCCGGCCTCGGTCTTTATGCCTATCCGGTGCTGATGGCGGCGGACATCCTGCTGTATCGCGCGACGCATGTGCCGGTGGGCGAAGACCAGAAGCAACATGTCGAACTCGCGCGCGACATCGCCGGCGCCTTCAACCGCCGCTACAACACCGACTATTTCCCGCTGCCCGAGCCGCAAATTTTCGGCACCGCCACGCGCGTCATGAGTTTGCGCGACGGCACCAAGAAGATGTCGAAGTCGGACGAATCCGATTATTCGCGCATCAACATGACCGACGATTCCGAGACGATCGCGCTCAAGATCCGACGCGCCAAGACCGATCCGCAGCCATTGCCTGCGACCGTGTAGGAGGTCGAGAAACCCGCCCGAGGCAGCCAATCTTCTCGGCATCTACGCGGCGCTCACGCGACGAAAGCATGGAAACGGTGGTCGCGCATTTCGCGGGCAGAAATTTCTCCGATTTCAAGGCGGCGCTGGCGGAACGCGCGGCGACGATGCTCGGCCGGATCGGCGGCGAGATGAAACGCATGATGGCCGATCCCGGTTATATCGACGGCGTGTTGCGGCGCGGCGCGGAGCGCGCTCGTCGCGCATCGCCGACGAGCATCTGCGCATCGTCTTCGACATGATGGGGCTGTTGCAATTGTGACACCGTTGTTGGCGCCGGTCCCCATCCTGATACAATTGAAAACGCGATCGCAGCGGCATTGGGGGTAACTGATATGACCGTCGAACCGGCCAAGGTGACGCCGCAAGAGGGCAAGACCGTCATCGTTATCTACGCTCTCTATTTGGCCGGGCTGATAGTCGGGGTTACCTCCATCATCGGATTGGTGATGGCCTATATTTTTCGCGACGGCGCGCCGCCATTGGCTGCGCACGCATTACCACTATCAGATCCGAACCTTCTGGATCGGGCTGCTCTACGTCTTTATCGGCGCGGTCACCACGCTTGATTTTCATTGGCTATCTCATCCTGCTGCTCTGGTTCGTCTGGTACGTGATCCGCTGCGTCAAGGGGCTGAAGCTGGTCGGCGAGGGCGCGCCGGTGCCGAACGCCGGAGACCTGGTTGTTCTGAGGCCGCCGCGGCACGGCGGAGCATCGCCGCTTGAATTAAGCGCCCGACTCCCCCGTTATGGCGGCATGGACATTTACCTGCCTATCGTCGGCATGTCGCAAAGCGTGATCGTGCTGCTGGTGTTGGGCGGGGCGGTCGGATTCCTGTCCGGCTTGTTCGGTGTCGGCGGCGGCTGGCTGATGACGCCGCTTGCTGATCTTCATCGGCATTCCGCCGAGCTTCGCGGTTGCGGCATCGGCCAACCAGATTGTCGGCAGTTCGGTTACCGGGCACCCTGGCGCAATGGCGTCGCGGCAACATCGATTTCACGATGGGGCTGGTGTTGCTGGTGGGCGGCCTGGTCGGCTCCGGCCTCGGCGTCTGGCTGTTCGCGGAATCTGCGGCGCATCGGCCAGATCGAGATCGCCATCAACTTCGCCTATATCGTTGATGCTCGGGCGTGCTCGGCGCCTTCATGCTGATCGAAAGCATGCGCGCCATGTTGTTCCCGCGTCCGTCGCGCAGCGCAAGCTGCATCAGCACAATTGGACCCACGGCCTGCCGCTGAAGATGCGGTTCCGCCGCTCCAAGCTCTATATCAGCGCCATCGTCCCGGCGGGTGTCGGGTTCGCCGGCGGCTTCCTGTCCGGCGTGCTCGGCGTCGGCGGCGGCTTCCTCATGGTGCCGGCGATGATCTACGTGCTCGACATGCCGGTGGCGCTGGTGCCCGGCACGTCGCTGTTCCAGATCATTTTTGTGGCCGCCGCCGTCACCATCCAGCAGGCGGTCGAGAACGGCACGGTCGATATCGTGCTGGCGCTCATCCTCGTGTTCGGCGGCGTCGTTCGGCGTGCAGTTCGGCCTGCGCGTCGGCTCGCGGCTCAAGGGCGAATATTTCCGCGCGCTGCTCGGCATCTTGGTGCTGGCGGCGGCGGTGAAGCTGGCCGCCGACCTGACGATCACGCCGCGCGATCTTTATTCGCTCGGAATTGCGCGTGCCATGAGGCGATCATCGCGCGCGACGCTGGCAGCGATGCTCGCTGGCTCTTGTGCCGGCGCGCACGGCCGCGGAACCGCTCAAGGCCGATCTCTCGGACCATGTCGTCGCGATCACCACCGGGTTCACCGGCACCAGCCTGGTCCTGTTCGGCACGCGGCGAGGAAGCCGGGCGACATCGTCATCGTGGTGCGTGGTCCGCCCAGCCGCGCCGTGGTGCGTCGCCGCCATCATGTGCTGGGATTCTGGATCAATACCGAGCGCGCGACATTCGACGACGTGCCGGCTTTCTACGCGATCATCAGCAACCTGCCGCTCGACAAGATCGCGCCGGAACCGATCCTGCGCCTGCACGGGATCGGACATCGACTATCTCTATCCGCCGCTTCAATCGCCGCGCCATTTCGGCGCGCCAGCCGCGAAGCGGCGTACCGGCCGCGCCTGGTGCGCCGCCAGGAACGCAACGGCCGCTTTGTCGAAAGCGTCGGCAGGATCGCGCTTCATCGGCGAGCATCTGTTCCGCACCACCCTTGCGTTTCCGTCGAATGTGCCGGTCGGCGACCTATTCGGTCGAGGTCTTCCTGTTCCGCGATGGCGGCGTGGTCGCGAGCGAGACCGTGCCGCTGTAGCGTGACCGAGGCCGGGGTCGACTCCAATGTTCGGAATTCGCGCAGAGCGAGGCGCTGGCCTATGGGCTTGATTGCCGTGGCCGCCACCGCGATGGCAGGATGGCTCGCCAGCCTTCCGTTCCGCAACCGGTGACTGAGCGTCATGACGAGCCAGCCAATCGATGCCGCGCGTGTCTTCCTCGTCGTGGTCGACGAGACGCGAGGAAATGCGTGTCGCGCTGCGGTTTGCCTGCCGTCGGGCACGCCATACCGGCGGTCGCGTGGCGTTGCTCCATGTCATCGAGCCGGCCGATCCCCAGCCCTTCCGCCAGGTCGAGGAGTTGATGCTGGCCGAGCGGCGCGCCGAGGCCGAAGAGCTGATGAAAAAATTGGCCGCCGACGTGGTGGCGTTGTCCGGCCAGCTTCCCGTGGTGCATCTGCGCGATGGCCACCGGGCCGAGGAATTGCTGACGCTGATCGACGAAGAACCCAGCATTTCCATCCTGGTCTTGGCGGCCGGAACGGGCTCGGAAGGGCCCGGACCGTTGATCAGCCAGCTCGTCGGCCGGTTGTCGGGGCGGCTCCGCGTTCCCATCACGGTGGTACCGGGCGGACTTGACGGACGAGCAAATCGACCTTTTGGCTTGACGTGCGGAGGTTCCGCTACCCCCTGAAGGCTATTAACCGATATAGTTAAGGCGAAGCGGGAGGTATTGCGACGTGATCGACGACGGCGTCGGCAACGCAACCGGAATGCGGAGCGCGGAAGGGCAGACGGGTTCAGGTTTGCCGGATGCGGACGCGCGCCATGACCCCCGCGCCGATCTCGCGACCGCCGCCGACCGTCCCATTGACCTGCCGCGGGACATCGCGCGGGATCCGCCCTGGGACATTGCTAAGGATGGGCCGCGCGCCAGCGATACGTGACATCGCTCGGGACACAGGAGGCCTAACAGCGCCAACGAGGGACGCGTCAACGCGAACCGGCCTTCGCGACATTCCGCGGGACACCCCGCGCGACGCGGGACGCGACACGGCACGCGATCCGCTCCAAGAATTTTTGCGCGACGGCAAACGCCGCGCGCGAACTCGCTGCGTCAGCCGCCGCCCGCCGCTCCCGTCACCGCGCCGCAGGCTGCCGAACTGCCGCAAACCGTCACGGTGCGAAACGCCGGGCTTGTCTGTGCTCGCGGTTCTCATCTTGCTTCTCGGCATCGTCGGCGGCGGCCTGCTGGCTTGGCAGCTCGACCTGTTGCAAGGCCAGATCGACCGACCTGCCGCCGCCGATCACCCAGAACGGGAAGATCGCGGACGCCACCAGCCGGCTTTCCGACGCGGCGACCCAGGCCAACGAAATCGCGGGCCAGTCGCTGTCGAGCTTCGACGCCGCCCTGGGTTGGGCGTCGATGCGGTTGAAGCGGGTGGGATCGAACCCAGCCGGCCCGCTGAACATCGAGGTGCGGGTGCGCAATTCGGGTCGCACGCCCTCGACCGACGTGCAGGGCCTGTTCCTGGTCTATATCTCGCCGCTCGACAATCCGCCGGCCTTGCTGGCCGATCAATGCGCAAGCTGCGTCAGGAGCGTGGTACTACCGAACGGGGTGGTGTCATACAAATTGTCCGTGCGCGACAACGTCATGACCGCCGACGAGGTCCAGCGCATCAAGGACGGCAAGGACACGATGTGGATCGTCGGCCGGCTCGACTACCATGACGGCGAGGGCGAGGCTCACACCACGCGCATCCTGCCTCTATTACCGCACCGGCGGCATCGCCTCCTTCACGGCCTGCAGCGACGGAAATTCGGCGAATTAACTCGTCAGTCCTAATCGTCGGCGCCGTCGCGACTGAAATCTGACAACGGAGAACCGAACTCACATCGGCGGCTTCACGCCGTCCTTTTCCGCGACGATGGCGAGCGCCATGTAGGTGCCGTCGGGATTCTTGCGCGCGAACATCACGGTGTGAGCGCCGGGCTTTAGCAGGCTCTGATCGCCTGGCACGAACGCGACGATCGGAATGTTCGGGCTGATGTCGATTTTCACCTCACTCATCTTGCCGGTGGCGCGATCCTTGTACGACATGGTGAAGACCTTGCCGTCCGACGAATTGAGCATGCCGGCGACCGCGCGCGTTGGTCATGCGAGCTATTCGGTCCCTTGTCCCACGGATAATGCCCTTCGCCGGCGCCGCGCATCTGCTCGGGGAAAATATGAACTTCGGTCGCGTGCATCGCGCCGTTCTTGTCGGCCATCGCCGTGACGCCGATGAATTCGTTCGGCTTGATGTCCGACAATTTGCGGGCGGCGACGGCAGAGATATTGGTCTTCGGCCCAACCGCAACCGTCGCGGTTTCGCCGGCCTGCGTCTTCACCGTCGCCATGCCGTTGTCGAATTTCTCGATGGTCGCGCGCAGCCTGGTCGGCGGCGCCGGCGGAGGTCCTCCGCTCATTTTTTCCTGCGCGAGCGAAGGCAAAGCGGTCAGCATCGAAGGCAGCCGCGATCACGAAAATACTCGTCCGTTTCATCGATTCCTCCCGATGACGTCAGATCGGCCGCTTGTACCATGGCGCCCTGCGCCGCGCCGACACACCCCGTGTCACTTCTGCGTGACCCATACTTCGCGGGTCGAAGGGCGCTAACGATCGCTCGACAAACCGAAAATCTCGCGGGCCTCCCGCACGCCGCGCAGCATATGTTGCCCCAAGGAGATCAGCCGGTCCGGCTGATCCGCCGCCGCCGCGAACTCGGCCGACACCAGCACCGACCGGCCAAGCGGCTCGCACAGCTTCTCGATACGGTCGACTTCGTTGACCGCGGGACCGATCACGGTGAAATCGAGCCGATCGGCGGCACCGATATTGCCGTAAAGCACATCGCCGAGATGCAACGCGAAATCGACCCTCGCCGCCGGCAGCATGGTGTATTCGCGGCCGCTGTTCATGATGTCGAGCGCCGCCATGGCCTCCTCGACGGCGTCCAGCGCGAGCCGGCATTTGGCGGCTCGATCCGCGCCATCGAAGGCGAACGTCGCCAGCATGCCGTCGCCGATGAATTTCATCACCTGGCCGCCGCGCCGGCGCAGCGGCGCGGTCAAGGTCTCGAACACTTCGTCCAGCAGCCGCACGACGTTGAGACCAGGCTCGCTATCGGCAATGCCCGTAAAGCCGCGAATATCGGCGTACCAGATCACCGCGTGAACGCTTTCGACCGAGCCGCGCTCAATGGCACCGGCGTGGACGCGACGGCCGGCATCGGCGCCGAGATAGGCGGCGAGCAGACCGGCGGCAATGACATGGCGGCCTCGGACTTGATCGCCAACGCCAGCGCGGGCAAGCGCGGTCTGGATCAGCATCAGATCGTCGTCGCCGAAGCCGTCGGCGCCATCGCTGGTGAAGGAAAAGAACACGCCGGGACGCGCCGACTGCACGCCTTCGCCGAAGGCGAAGACCTGCGGCGTAATAGTCGGTCGCGCCGGCCGCGTAGAATTCCTCAAGAACGGGGAAATCGCGCTCGCGCGGCGCCGGCCATCAGGCGCCGCCGGATGCGCGGGTTGACCTCGCCGCCTCGGCGCGGACCAGAAGATGATGCACCGGCTCGTCGAAGAATCCCGGATCGTCGTTCGCGCCACGCTCGAACTGCTCCTCCTCGAATCGGGTGTGCTCTCGCCGCCACGTGAAGCCGTAGCCCGACCATTGCGGATGCAACGTCCGCATCGCGGCGTATCCGCGCCACAACTTGACGCCGTCCGCGACCAACTGCCGGCAAAAGCCATTGAACAATTGCTCGACCGATGTGCCTTGCAGGCCTTCGCGCAAGGCCCAGCGATGCAGCTCGATGATTCGCCGGCCGAGCACATTGTCGAAGTTCTGAATCGGCAAGCGCCGGTTCAGGCTGCGGGACGATCGTCGTTTCGCTGGGCATGCCGGAAAGTGGGTGATCGCGGCGTAAGCGTCAACTGTGCCGCCGAACGCGTCGTTCGGTTAGCATGGGGCGCAATGACGGACGAGCGGCGCGGACGTTCGCAAACAGTCGGCGCGATTCTGCCGCGAATCGCGGGCAAGGCGCTCGGCAAAAACGGACTCGGCGAGGCGCATTTGATCCAACATTGGGCAGAGAGTGGTGGGCGAGCGGCTGGCCGAGAGCACGAGCCCCGACAAGCTCCGCTTTCGCCCGTGGCGCGCGGCGTGACGGCACGCTGAAATTTCGGGTCGCGCCCGGGATTGCCTTGGAAATCCAACATAGCGAGCCGGTTCTGCTTGGAGCGCATCAACGGTTTTTTCGGCTATCGCGCCGTGGCGCGACTGTCATTGCAGCAGACGTTTCAGCCACGGCAGACGCGGTCGCCGCGCCCCCGGGCACTGGCGCCGCCGGAAGCCGCCGATCTAAACCAGCGCGTCTCCGCGGTCCGCGACGATCCGATTGCGGGCGGCGCTGAAGCGTTTGGGGCCGGCCATCATTACGACAGAACGAAAATGACTTGCCATCCGCCAAATTACGCCCTAGCATCAACATTTAGTAGGTTGGAGATAGATATGCCTAAGATATTGTCCATGGTGCTGCTATTTTTTGGTATCGCGGCGCTGGGACCCGGATGCCACCGTCGTGGGCAGCCGACGCTAAAGCGCCGACGGTGACTGCTCAAGACCGCGTCCTCGGCAAGGCCAGCGCACCGGTCACGATCATCGAATACGCCTCTCTGACCTGTCCCCATTGCGCCGCGTTCGAGCAGCGAAAACCTTCCGCAGCTCCGCAAAGAATGGATCGATACCGGAAAGGCGAAGTTGGTCTACCGGGATTTTCCGCTTGATCGGAACGCGTTACTGGCATCGACGATCGCGCGCTGCGCGCCAACAGATCGCTACTTTGCCTTTATCGACGCGTTCTTCGATGAGCCAAGCACAGTGGGCGGTCGCGCAGCGACCCCGTCGATGCGCTGAAACGCATCGTGCGGCTCGGCGGCATGGACGGCGCCGCCGTCGATAAATGCCTGCGCCGACGCCAAGCTGCAGGAGACGATCGTTGCCGGCGAGGCGCAAGCGCACGACGACTACGGCGTCGAATTCGACGCCGACTTTTTTCATCATCGGGCCGACGGCGTCAGCACCAAGCTGGTCGGCGATCTGCCCTACGCCGATTTTGCCAAAGCGCTGAACGCGGCCATGCCCAAGAGCTGACGGATCAGAACCGTTGCAATTTTCCAAGCTCAAACTCAGTGGCTTCAAGACCTTCGTCGAGCTGACGGAGTTGTCGATCGAACCGGGCATGACCGGCGTGGTCGGCCCCAATGGCTGCGGCAAATCCAATCTGGTCGAGGCCCTGCGCTGGGCGATGGGCGAGACCTCGGCCAAGCGCATGCGCGGCGGCGAGATGGACGACGTCATCTTCGCCGGCACGCAATCGCGGCCCGGCGCGCAATATCGCCGAAGTCACGCTGTTTCTCGACAACAGCACGCGCCGCGCGCCCGGCCCTTATGCCGAAGACGACGAGCTCGAAGTGACGCGCCGCATCGAGCGCGGGGCCGGCTCCGGCTATCGGGTCAATCACCGCGAAGTGCGTGCACGGGACGTGCAACTGCTTTTTGCCGATGCCGCCTCGGGCGCGCACTCGGCCGCGATGGTCGGGCAGGGCCGCGTCGCCGCCGTCATCAACGCCAAGCCGGCCGAACGCCGCGCCATCCTCGAGGAGGCCGCAGGTATTGCCGGACTGCATGCTCGCCGGCACGAAGCCGAGTTGCGCCTTAAGGCGGCCGAAGCCAATTTGGCGCGGCTCGATGATGTCATCGTCACACTCGCGGCGCAGCTCGATGGTCTGCGCAAGCAGGCCAAGCAGGCACAGCGCTACCGCCGCGTCGCGGAACAAATCCGTCGGTTCGAGGCGGTGGCGCTGCATCGTCGTTGGCAAGCGGCGCACGGCCGCGCTCGACGCGGCGCAGGCGCGCCTCGAGGCCGCCGAATTGCGCGGTTGCCGACCGCATGCAGATGCCGCTTTCGCGCGGAGCGCGCCCGCGAGGAGACTGCAGCAGCGCTTCCCCGATCTGCGCCATGCCGAAGCGGCCGCGGCGGCCGAGTTGCAACGCCTGACGCTTGGCGATGCGCGTCGCTCGACGAAGAAGAGCGCCGCGTCGCCGTCGCGCGGCAGGCGGCCCAAGAACGGCTGACGCAACTCGCCTCCGACCGGGCGCGCGAAGATGAATTGGCCGCCGATGCTGGCGCGGCGATCGAAAAACTGAACGCCGAGCAAACGCAATTAGACGCGGCGCAAGCGCGCGAAGCAGAAGCGGAAGGCGAAGCGGCTGCGGCGCTTGATCGCGCCACCCAAGGCGTCGACCGCGCTCGAAGCCGAGCTGATCAGAGCACATGCGGGTGCTGGCCGATGAGGAGGCCCGGCGCGGCACATTGAATCGGCAGATCGCCGAAGCGATAGGTCAACGCGACCAGATCGTCGAGCAGCAGACGGAACTTGAACGGCAGCGCAGCGCGCTCGATGCCGAGGCCGCCGCCGCGCCGCGCCGGGCGGACGCCGAAGCCGACGCTTGCCGCGGCAAATGACCGGGTCGAAGCCAGCCGCGTAGCGCCGCCGACGCAGCGGCGGAAGCGCTGCGCACGGCGGAAGCAACGGCCGCTGCCGCACGTACGCCGTTGCAAGAAGCGCTCAGCCGTCGCGCCAAGATCGAAGCCGAAATCCAAGCGCTCAGCGAGTTGCTTGCCGCCATCGCAGACAAGAACGCGGCGCCCGTCTTGGACTCCGTCACGGTTCAGCCGGGATATGAAGCGGCGCTTGGTGCCGCCCTGGGCGACGACCTGACCGCGCCCATTGAAAGCGGTGCCGCCGTGCATTGGCATGAGTTTCCCGCTTATGCTTACGATCTGGCCTTGCCTGGCGAAGCGCAGCCGTTGACGCATTTCGTGACGGCGCCTGCCGTGCTATCGCGGCGGCTATCGCAGATCGGGGTCGTTGCCGGAACCGCCGAGGCCGAGCACCAGCAATCCGCGCTGCTGCCTGGCCAACGGCTCGTTACCCGCGACGGCGGTCTCTGGCGCTGGGACGGGCTGCGCCGGGCGCCCGGCACGCCGAGCGCCGCCGCACAGCGGCTACGGCAGCGCAATCGTCTTGCCGATCTTGGCCACGAAAAGCACGGGGCGGATGCGAATGCGGCAACGCTTGGCGAGCGCTTCGAAGCGGCGCAGAAGGCCGCTGGAGAAGCCGGCGAAGCCGAACGCGCCGGCCGCGAGGCGATGCGCGCACGCGCTCGCGGTCCTGGCCGACGCACAAAAGCGGGATGCTGAATGCCGCGAGGTCGCGGCCGCGATCGCCGCCCGCCGCGTTGCGCTCGACGAGAAAGCCGCTCGTCTGGCAGCCGATCTCGACGAATTCGCGGCCCGAGAACAGCAAGCCCGCATCGGCGCTCGATGCGCTTCCCGATCCGGCTCAGCACCGTGAGGCGATCGCGGCGCTGCGCGTATCGGTGGCCGATCGCCGCGGGATCGAAGCCGAAGCGCGGACGGTGCATGACCGGCTGAAGCGCGATGCGGCGTTGCGCGGCGAGCGCCTGACGGCGATTGCCCGCGACACCGCTTCGTGGGGCGGCCGCGCCGAGGCCGCGCGACGGCAGCGCGAGCGCATCGCGGAACGCGAGGCCGCGCTTACGGCCGAACTGAGCAGCTTGAGCAGCGACCGGCAGAAATCGCCGCGGAGCGGGATCGGCTTGCCGAAATTATTTCGGCCTCGACGCAACGCCGGAATGCCGCCAGTGATGCGATGGCGGTAGGCGAGACTCGGCTTAAGCGGGCGGAAACCGCTGCAAAGGAAGCCGATGCGGCGCTTGCATCGGCGCGCGAGGAACGGGCGCGGAGCGAATCCGATCGTGACCATGCGCGCGCGCATCGAGGCGAGGTCGAGGCGCGCATCGCCGAGCGGCTCGGCTGTAATCCCGCGGAGATCCTCGATAACGCCAACATCGAGGATCGCGAAGAATTGCCGGAATTGGCCGACGCCGAAAGCCCGCCTCGAACGGTTGTCGCGCGAACGCGACAATATGGGCCCGGTGAATCTCGTGGCCGAAACCGAGGCCGCCGAAATCGAGGCGCGCTATGACGGCCTCGCGCGCGAGCGCGAAGATTTGACAGCGGCGATCGCACGGCTACGGCACGGTATCGATTCGCTCAATCGCGAGGGCCGCGAGCGCATGCTGGCGGCGTTTGCCACGGTGAACGAGCATTTCGGCAAGTTGTTCGAACGGCTGTTTGGCGGGGGCCGAGCCTTTTTGCGGCTCGACCGCGTCGCTGCCCGAGACGGTGCCGGGGGAGGAAAGCGCGGACGCCACGGCCACCGGCGAGGTCGATCCGCTCGAAGCGGGCCTCGAAATTCTCGCTAGCCCACCAGGCAAGAAGCTCCAAGCGATCTCGCTATTGTCCGGCGGCGAACAGGCGCTGACGGCGCTGGCCTTGATCTTCGCGGTGTTCTTGACCAATCCCGCGCCGATCTGCGTGCTGGATGAAGTCGACGCGCCGCTCGACGACGCCAACGTCGACCGCTTCTGCGACATGGTCGCGGAAATCGCCGATCAGGCAGATACGCGTTTCCTGATTATCACCCACCATCGCCTGACCATGGCACGGATGGATCGCCTCTACGGCGTCACCATGTCCGAACAGGGCGTGTCGCAGCTCGTTTCCGTCGATCTGCAGCGCGCCGAAGCATTGCGCGAGACCGCATAATTTCGAACGAGCACGCGCGAAAAATTCGAGAACGAATTGCGCGGCCATTTCGGGGCAACGTCGGCGCGCACATACTCACCAACGGCTAATACGACGGGATGCCGTGCGTCCGATGGACATGCGTCGCGGAAACAAGGTGGTAACGTAGCGCCGAAATCAAAAATCGTTGCGCAAGAGTTCGCAAAAATTAACCATACTTTTTAAGAGTTCACCGTTGAAAACATTGATGGAACGGCGGCGCGTAGCTGGCTGGATCGGGAAGCCGCGCACCCGTTTCCTCGCCACCGCTTGCGCGATCATCGCGGCGGGGCGATTGATCCGGGAATTGCGCTTCGAAGACGGTCCGAGTGCGATGTGTTCGCATTAAATTTCGGACGAATTATCGGCATCGGCGCAGATTGCGGGGCCGCTTGAAGAGACACGTTCAGAAACGTAGTTAAAGCATCGATTGCGCGAGAGTTTTTACCGCCGCTTTAACTATCGCGGCCATCTTCGGACGCGTCATGCGCGTCCCATATTTTTCCCTTCTGGCGCTTTTCGGCCTCTACGTTCTATGGGGGCCCGGCATGCCGGATGCCAAAATGCCCGAGCTCGCAAAGAGCGTGATCGGTACGGCATCGACAATGTCCGACGTCGCCTCGGTCGCCGCCGCGGCGTCAAATCTTCCCGATCCGCACCTGACGCCGGGCGCGGTGTCGACCGTCGACGTCGCGCAAATCTGCTCGCCCGGTTTCGCGAAGGCGGTCCGCCATACGTCGCGGGCCCTGAAACTGGCGGTTTACGCCGCGTATCGCATCGCGCCCGATTCGGGCCGTTACGAAATCGACCATCTGATTCCCCTCGAACTCGGCGGCGCCGATGTCGCGGCAAATCTCTGGCCCGAAAGCTACGACCTCACGGCGCGGCAACGCCCGCGCCAAGGACCAGCTAGAGAATTTCCTCCATCGCGAAGTATGCACGGGGCGGCTACCGTTGCGTGAAGTCCAAGCCGAAATCGCCAGGAATTGGCGCACGGCCTACCGCAAATATTTTCACCAATAACGGTCGTATCATCCTGTTGGCGCGTTTCGCGCCGCCCGCCATAATGGGTAAGCGGCGGGAGGAAGTCATGAACGCGCTGACGCGGAATCGCTTCAATACAAAGATCGGGCAGTGGCAGAACGATCTCGACGACGGGAACTATTACCAGACCTGGTACCCGATCCATCTCGCACGAGAACTAAAGTCCGGGCCAGCTCATCGGTAAGGAATTCCTCGGCACGCGCATCATCCTCTATCGCGATGCCGACGGGAAACCCATCGTGCAGAGCGCGTACTGCCCGCATGTCGGGGCGGACCTTGCGTGCGGCGCGTTAATCGATGGCCAAGTCCGCTGCGCCTACCACCACTGGCGCTTCGGTGCAGATGGACGCTGCACCGACATATTGACAGGCGACAAGATCCCGGCCGGGGCGCGACTTTACAATTATCCCGCCACCGAGAAGTGGGGCTTGATCTGGGCGTTTCACGGCGAGACGCCGGCTTTCCCGGTCCCTGAGATTCCCGACGTGGACGAAGGCGAATTCGTCGGCATCACCGGCGAGCGCGGCGAACGGCCGATCGACCATTGGCTTTCCACCTCCAACGCCTTCGACTTTCAGCATCTGCGCGCGCTCCACGGTTTGCCCGCGCAAGCGGAACCGAAGGAGATCGAAATCACCGCGCACAGTCTGGAATACGGCCGGGGCGGGAACGGTCCGTTCCGTCATCATGGCAAGGTCACGGGTACCAACACATTTGCCCATTGCGTGAACTCGCCGGCGGGCGAACATTTCATGCTGGTGTCGAGCGCGGCGCTGGCGCCGGGGAAGTCGCTGTCCTTCTATGTGGTGGGCGTGCGCAAGGCGGCGGCGGACAAGATGACACCGCGCGCGCTGCACGAGCATCTGGAACAACTCGAAGCCAACGCCATGAAGCTCTATACCGAGGACGAGCCGGTACTGTTCTCGATCCGCTTCCGCGGCCCGGCCGAAGGCAATTGGGTCGGTGCCGACCGGCATCTCGCCAATTATTTCCGCTATCTGCGCGAGTTCCCGCAAGCGCGGCCATTCGATACCTGACGCAAGGTCATGAGAAACATTCCAATCGAGACCTGTCATCGCCTGCTGTCGCAGATGGGGATGACGGCGGAGGACACGGGCGGCGCAATCACGATTAGCGGGGCCGATCCCATCGTCGCGAGCCCGCATCATCTCGGCGCGGCGGCGGCGGCCGCGCTGGCGGCACAAGGCGCCGCCATCGCCGCGATCTGGCGGATGCGCACCGGGCGCGGCCAGGACGTGTCGGTCGATCTGCGCCGCGCCGTGGTTCCGGGCCTGCGCACGGTGTTCCATGTCAGCCAGGGCGGTAAGCCGCTGCGTTCGCGCGATGCTTACGGCGGCAAGCATTTCTTCCGCACCCGCGACAACCGGCAGATCTATCTGCTGCGCGCCTCCATCTACGTGAAGATGCTTGTTGGCTTGCTCAATCTGTTGAAGTGCCGGAGCGACGACGCGTCGGTGGCCGAAGCCGTAGCGCAATGGCACAGCACCGAACTCGAGGACGCGATCGGCGAGCACGGCCTCGTCGGCGTGATCGCGCGACAGCGCGAAGAATGGTTCGCGCATCCGCAAGGTCAATGGCTCGCCGGACGCCCCGCCATCGCGTTGGAAAAGATCGGCGAGTCCGCGCCCGAGAAATTCGGCCCAGCGCCGCGACCGCTTTCCGGTGTTCGCGTGCTCGATATGACGCATGTGCTGGCCGGCCCCGCCTCGGCGCGGACGCTGGCGGAGCAAGGCGCCGACGTGCTGCACGTAATTTCGCCAAAACACACCGACACCGCCGACAAGATGGTCGACACCAGTTTCGGCAAGCGCTCGGCCTATCTCGATCTTGACCAAGAGGCCGATCGCGCACGTTTGGCCGAACTGGTGCGCGGCTGCGATGTGTTCGTGCAGAGCTGGCGCCAAGGCGCGCTGGCGAGGCGCGGCTTCGGCCCGCGCGATCTTGCGAAGTTGCGGCCGGGGATTGTCGCCGTCTCGGTGAGCGCTTTCGGCGCTGGCGGGCCGTGGGCGACGCGCGCCGGCTATGATCCTGTCGGCACGGTGACGAGCGGCCTCGCCGTTGAGGAAGGGTCGTTCGAGACGCCGATCTTGCCGCCGACCGGCACGCTCAACGACTACCTCACCGCGTATCTCGCCGCCGCGGGCGCGCTCGGCGGGTTGGTGCGCCGCGCCCGAGAGGGCGGCAGCTACCATGTCGATGTCTCGCTGACGCGGTCGTCGATGCTGGTCCTGGAGCTCGGCACGCTCGATGCGCGGCCGAAGGCGGACCAGGTTTTCGGGCTCGAGCCGCTGCTATCGGATTTGCGCACCGCGCAGACGCCGCTCGGCGAAATCACCTACCCGGCGCCGATCACCGATTATTCCGAGACGAAGCCCTATTGGGAACGGCCTTGCGGCTATGTCGGGGCCGATAAGCCGATGTGGCTGCCGCGATAGGGACAAAGGAGAATTTTCGTGCGCGCCTGGCTGGTTGAAAAAATCACGCAAGAAGGCGAGATGCGGCTCGCCGACATCCCGGTGCCGGAGCCGAAGGGTGATGCGGCGTTGGTGAAGGTCGAGGCGGCGGGCCTGAACTTTCTCGATACGCTCGTGGTACGCGGCCAGTATCAGACCAAGCCTCCCCTGCCATTCTCCCCCGGCGTCGAGATCGGCGGCACCGTGGTCGCGGTTGGGCCGCAATCGCCGTTCAAGGTCGGCGACCGCATCGCCGCGCCGTGCGATTTCGGCGGCTTTGCCGAGTACGCCATTGCGCGGCGCGACGGCGCACATCCGCTGCCGCCCGAGATGCCGGCCCGCGACGGTGTCGCGATGCTGACGACCTATCCCACCGCCCACATCACCTTGCGCAAGCGCGCTCAGATGAAGCCCGGCGATCTGGTG
This sequence comes from uncultured Alphaproteobacteria bacterium, assembly GCA_963851285.1. GTDB lineage: Bacteria > Pseudomonadota > Alphaproteobacteria > ATCC43930 > CGMCC-115725 > JAATGI01. The sequence continues at coordinate 674,645 of CAWKOL010000001.1, read as the reverse complement.
CTGGTGACGGCGGGCGCGGGCGGCGTGGGGTCCGCCACGATCCACCTCGCCAAGCATTGGGGCGCCAAGGTGATCGCGGCGGCGGGCGGCGTCGATAAGGTGGCGGTCTGCAAGGCGCTCGGCGCGGATTACGTGATCGACTACGCTCTTGAAAAGATCGTCGAGGCGGTGCGCCAGATCGCGGCGGCGGAAAAGGTCGAGGGCGTCGATATCGCGGTCGATTCCGTCGGGGGCGCAATGGCGATCGATTGCCTGCGCTGTCTCGGCTGGCAAGGACGGCTGATGATCGTCGGCTTTGCCGGCGGCGGCATCGCGGAGCTGCCGTCGAACCGGCTGCTGCTCAGGAACGCGTCGGCGATGGGCGTTTATTGGGGCGAGGAACGGCGCCGCGACCCCGCCTTGGTAGCTTCAATCTTCAAGGATCTGTTCGAGTTCTATCGCGCCGGCGCTTTCCAGCCTTTGGTACGCGACGTCTTTAAGTTCGACGATGCCCCCGCCGCGCTGGCGGCGCTCGCGATGCGCCGCAGCGTCGGCAAGGTCGTGCTCGAAAGTATCTGAAACAGAAAGGGCCCCGATTTCAACCGGGGCCCTCTCATTGCGGAATGCGTCTTCAAACGGCTGGCGATTACGCCTCGATCAAAACACGAAGCCGAATTCGGTCAAGCCGATAACGGTGTTCTTGCCGGTACCCGTAGCGCCGTATCCGGCTGGCGCGCCGACGCCTGTGCCCACGTTCAGCAAGTGCACGTAACCCATGTCGAGGCGGACAAATATTTTGTTGTACTTCCAAGCCGGCGCGAAAGCGACGCCGACAAGTTTCTGGTTGGGTGCCGAGAACCACACGTCTTGCGCGGCGGAGCCGTTGCTCGTCCCATATTCCGCCCATCCGTTAAGCGAAAAATTCGTGTTCGGGATTTTGTACATTGCGAACAGCGCCGCGACGAACGCGCTGGTTCCTTTCGGAATGTCATCTGAAATGCCGCCGGACATCTCAGTCGCGAATTGGGTGATCTTCGGCGTATATTGGAATTGCAGTTCCGGGATGACCGTCAGGCCGCCATTTCTCCAGGTGTACCAGGCGCCGATCATGTTCGAATTGACCACCGCCAATTGCTGCTGACCGCCGACGCCGTTTCCGCCCCCGGCGGGCAACCCACCCTCGCCGTAAGCAAATGCGTTCGGTGTGGTGACGCCGACAGGCACGCCAGCGTAAACGGTGAACTGGTTGTGGGGGTCGAACTTATAGGTCCCGGAAAATTGGAAATAGTTATATTGGTTGGTATCGTAACCGTCCCCAAAAATCACGGTGGCGCTGATAGGTCCATTGTCGTAGTCCAGTTGGACGCCCTTGCTGTTGCTGTTTTGGGGCGGGTTGGCGGCAGTCCGCAACGCGACAGGATTGTTCCACGGAAAGACCGACTCAAATCCTTCGATCGATGGGACTTGCCCAACCGAGAACTTAAAGTCCTGGAATGGCGCGATGGTAAACATGGCCGTCCGGATCGGACCGGTCTGGAACCGCGTATCAGTGACACTTTTCGGTTTATTCAGTCCGAGATTGATGTCCTGGTATTCGGCGGCCTGGAGAGTGAACCCCCAAAAGCTGGCGAGAGTCGCTTCTTTACTGAGTTCGATCTCCCAAGCGTCGATCCTGCCGCCGGTCGAATGAGCACCGACGGCACTGCCATCGCCCGCCCCGCTTTGCCAGAAAAAATACCCGTCTACCGCGGCATTGCCCTTCAACTCACCCAACGGCCCGCCATCGAACTTATACGATTCAGGATGCGCAAATTCGTCCTGCGCGCGCGCGGTTGAGGCAGCCGCCAGAAGGGCCACGGTGCCGACAAGTCCGACCAGCACAACGGATGTTGCGAAATATTTCATCATTATTGTCCCCACAAATTATTTTGTCTTCCGGCACAACGTGCCGCTACCGGAACATATCCGCCCGACCCGTTGGCCAAGTGGTTATATCCGTTGGGATATATATCTAAAGATATACAGCGCTACGGGCAACGGCTATTTTTCAAAGACTTACCCGGCGCCGCCATTCCGGGCGCGCGCGCCATAAAAGAATCTTTAAAAGCCGCGCCGCTCATTTCGGAGCACATTCGCGGGCATAAACGAATTGCCGGAAACAGCCCCATGAAACGCATGTATCTCAGTTTGATCGCCGCCGCCGCGCGTCGCGGCCGCCGCGCCGATCGCCCCCGCCGCCGCCACCGACCTCACGACGATCCATACCGCCTGCGCGGCGCTTGGCCTCAACCCGAGCGAGGCGCCGTTCGCCTATTGCGTCCAAAGCCTCGCGGCGTCGGCGCCGACCGAGCCCTCGGCCGCGGCGCCGGTCACGGCGACCGCGGTCAGCGGCCGCTACGCGGCGGAGGACGCCTGCCTGGCGATCGGGCTCAATCCCGCGACCGCCCGGTTTTCCTATTGCGTCAGCAACCTGAAGCAGACGCTGTTCGACTCACAGAACGTACTGACGCGGTAGACGCCGTCTAACGGCCGCGCCATTCGCCGTTCTCGACCGCGGCGAAAAATTCGTCGAGCGCGCGATTGAACCAGGCCGGCTCTTCCAAATTGATGGCGTGGCCGGTCTTCGGCACCATCCATAGGCCCGCGGTCGGGATCACCCGCTTCAGCCAGATATTGGTCTCGACGCACGGCTCGTCCTCGTCGCCGCAGGCGAGCAGCACCGGCATCGCCATCTGGCCGAGCGCCGCGGCGAAATCTTGGAGCGACGGCCGCTTGGCCTGATAGTTCCGGCCGACCAGCGCCATGCCGAGATTGGAATGCTCGCGCAAATGCGCGAGAAATTCGGCGTAACCGCGCGGGCTCTTGGCCTTGAGCTGAATCCGCGTCGGACTGTTCGCCATGGTCTCGGCGACCGCGGCGCTGCCATGGGTGAGAAACGCTTCGGCATTGGCGAGCGTGTTCTTGACGAACTCCGCGCGCAACGCCGGCGGCGAGCCCGAGCCGACGCCCGCCACCACCAACGCCCGCGCTATATCCGGATAGCGCATGCCGAATTGCAGCGTGGCGTAGGCGCCTTGGCTCAAGCCCACGACGTAGGCCTGCTTGATGCCGAGATGATCGAGCACCGCGGCGGCGTCGTCGCGGGCGAACTCGTAGCCGTAATCGGCGTCGGTCTGCGGCACGTCCGACGGCGGATAGCCGCGCGCGTTATAGGTGACGCAGCGATAGCGCCGCGAAAAATGCCGGACCTGGCTTTCCCACTCGCGAAAATCCGAACCGTATTCGTGGATGAACAGGATCGGGAACCCGCTGCCGGTTTCCTCGTAGTAGAGCTTCACCTTGCCCGATGGCGCGTACGGCATTTTCCCTCACCCTCCCTCAATCGTGCGTCCCTCGACTGCTCGCGCCGCTCTTCGCGCGACGCTCCGCGCTCGGGATGAGGATGGCTGTACAGCTTACCTCATCCCGAGCACGCAGCTCGGACGCAGTCCGAGCGAGTAGTCGAGGGACGCACTTTATCCCTACTCCGCCGGTTCGAGTTTCTTCTCGGCGCGGAAGAAATTGCCGGAGCGGACATGCACCGTCGCCTTCGCCGGATCGAACGCTGACGCCGGCGGGGTCGCCGCCTTCTTGCACCAGCTTCACCTGCTGTTCGAGGAAACGGCGCTGCATGACGATGCCGCGATCCGATTGCGCCAGATGCTCCTCGGAGTGCTTGCTGATGACGCCCTGCCCGACCTGCGCCTCGAAGTCGCCGGGCACGTCCTGGCGTTCCGCCTCGGTCTTTTCGCCCCACAGCTTGCCGTCGATCGCCAGCGCGAACGGGCGCTTCTCGCGCACTTTCTGCACGAAGACCTGGAAATAGCTGCCGTCGTCGGCCGGCACGACCCAGGAGACGCCGGTCGACGGACCCGCATCCATGCGGATCGACGGCACGCTCATGATGTTGGGCGAGATCCAGTGCGAGATGCGGTCGATCTCGCGCCCGTCGTCGAGCTTGCGATACGCGGCGTAGTAGACGCCGTCATCGACGCCGACGAAATCGCATTTCGGCATGACTTTGAATTCGGCGACGAACTGCACGACGGTGAAGGTCGAGTGCAGGACCTGGACGTGAAATGGGTCCAGCACGTTGTCGTTCATATGGATCCAGCTATAGGGCAGCACCTTGTAGCTGTCGTCGCCGGTGGCGCCTTGGCCGCCGATCACTTGCTGCAACTGCTCGCCGGGCGCCAGGTTTTCGAGATTGTCGTAACGCGGCAGCACCGGCTTTTTCTCGGCCGGGCCCAGATAGGCGAACACCAGACCATACCGTTCCTCGACCGGGTACCAAGGCTGACGCGCGATGTCGCGGTGCAAGCCATGCTCCGGCTCGCACGGCTGATCGAGGCAGGTGCCGTCCACGCCGAACAGCCAGCCGTGATAGCAACAGCGGATGCCTTCATCCTCGACCTTGCCGTAGAACAAGCGTCGTGCCGCGGTGCATGCAGCGCGGATAGAGCAAGCCCGGGCGGCCCTTGCGGTCGCGGAACAGAATCAAATCCTCGCCGAGCACGCGGATTTTCTTCGGCCGCGTCGTCGCCTGTTCGGAGGTCGCGACCGGCTGCCAATAGCGCCGGAACAATTCGCCCATCGGCTTGCCCGGACCGACCTCGGTCAGGAGCTTGTTCGATTGCGCGGGCTTGCGGCCGTACGCGGTGCCCGTGTCGATCGTGCCTTTGGTGCCGGTCATGTCATGCTCCGAAATGTCATATCTTTGCTTGCATAGGAGGCGATGCGCCGCCGCCGATCAAGCGAAAATCCGACAAGTCGGGGATGCGATGTCGCCGTTTACCGACGTTTCATTTTGCTCGCACCGGGACGAAACGTGCGGGAATCGGCTTCGTTTTGGCGCCGATTGGGTTCGTTTTGGCTTCGTTTTTTCAGTGTCCCGCGCTGATTTCATTGGAAGAATTGGGTTCGTTTTCGGAAATTTTCCGGTCGCGCGCTTGAGCCTGCATCGCGCGGTGCCGCGCCAGCATCGAGAGCGCCCGGTCGAGCGCGCGCTCGAGCGCGGCCTCGCGGCGGCCGACCTCCTCGACGCGTTCCGGCCATATGTCGGCGGGCTTGGCGCGGCTTGAATAAAGTGTCGCCGGATCGTAATGCGCGGCACGCCGATAGGTGACGCGATAAAGCTCGGCGTCGAACAGCGCCGCCTCGATCCGCTGCACGCGGCCGAGCCGCCATTGGTGCAAGGCGATCTGGCGCACCAACTCCGCCTCGAACGCATCCTGCGGTTCGAACGCCGCGCGCACGGCATCGCTATGAGCGGCGAACGCCGCCTCGTCCTCGACGAGGGTCAGCGGCAGTTCACCAGGTCGGCGGCGTTTCCGGGCATTTTGGCCGGATTTGGCCTTTCCCTCGGGCGTATTCGGACCGGTGCTATGGCGGGCGTTGGCCTGGTTGGCGGCAAGCTGAGCGTCGGTTGTCATGCCGCCCCATATAACGCATAATACGGCATTTGTCAAGAGAAATTTGGTAATTTGCGTACGATTGTCTGCTCGTGGTGCGTCCTTCGACTGCTGGCCCGATCTGCGGATTTCGGCTGCCGCTCAGAAAGTGGATTGATTCCACATGCTCCGAGCGTCTTCATCCCGAGCGCGGAGCGCTGCGCCAGCGGCGCGAGCAGTCAAGGGACGCTGGGCGCTTGCCTACATCCCGAACATTTCGATCGGCAGGCCGAAATGGGCGCGGGCGACGGGGGCCGCGAAGTTGAGGAGTTGCGACGAGATGTGGCTCTTATACATGGCGACGTCGCGGTAATAGCGCTCGATCTTCTGGCCTTTCTTGGCCGCGGCCGAGCTGGCGTTGGCGAACACGAGCTCGACCGCCTCGCTGGCGAGCCGGCCGCCTTGATGGATCATGGTCCATTGGCGTAGTTCGTCCTCCATGCTGGCGGGAATGCCGTGGTCGGCCCAGCGCCGGCATTGCCACATGTAGCGCTCGCCGACCGCGAGCATGATGCCCTCGGCGGCGTCGGCGAGCGAGGTCGCCTGGCCCCAGGTGCGCTGAAAATCCGGATGCTGGAACCGCGCCATGCCCGGCTGATTGCGTGACCTCGCGCCGCATGATGATGGTCTCGAACTCGTCGACCGCGGCGCGCGCGGCGCCGATCACAATCGTCACCAGCGACATTTGATACGGGCCCGAGGTACGGCCGAGATACATCGGGTTGCCGTGCAGCCGCGTGCCGGGCGTGCCGTTCGCCGTCGTCTCCGGCGCGCGCCACGAGGCATAGCCGTAGGTGACGTAGGATTTGGGGATGAACTGATCCTCGATCTTGACGCTGTTCGAGCCAGACGCGCGCAGGCCCAGCGTCTTGTCGCCGCCCCAATCGTCGAGCACGGTGAGTTGCGATTCTTCGGCATGACGAACGACAGCGTCGCGGACTTGTCGTCGCTGCCGCCGTCGCGGGCGGCGCCGACGAAATGCGTCGCGTGCGGAATGCCCGAGCAATAATCCCACTGCCCCGTCACGCGATAGCCGCCCTCGACCGGCGTCGCGACGCCCGAGGGCGGCGCGCGGTGCGGCGCCGCGAAATGGCCGGTGGGGCCGAACAACGCGCGCTGTCCCTCCTCGCTCCAATGCGAGGCGACGACCCAGGGATGCGACGCGCATAGCGTCAGGCACCAGCCCGCGCCGGGATGGCCGGTCGCCATCTCGAGCATGGTCTTGTAGAAGGTGGTGACGTCGAATTCGTAGCCGCCGAACAGCCGCGGCTGGAGGATGCGATAGAAGCCGGCCTTCAAGAATTCTTGGTGCATGCCGTCGGTGTAACCGCCACGCGCCTCGGCCTCGTCTTGCTCGGCGCGGAGACGCGGGCGCAGCGCGCGGGCGCGGGCGATCACGTCCTCAGGCGTCAAATCGGGTTCGGGAACGGGATAGACGGTTTCAGCGGCACGGTTCTTCAAGGCTCTTGCCATCACAACATCCTCACACTTTTCGAGCAAACCGGATCCAAATTCCCTCTCCACCCATTGGGGGGAGAAGGAGGGACCCATCGCGCGGCGATGGGAGGGTGAGGTGGGCTGGCTCGGCGATTCCCCCACCTCACCCTACCCTCTCCGCCCCCCGGGGCGGAGAGGGAGATAAGATTTCGATTCCCGCGTTCGCGGGAATGACGAGATGGATTTCGGTTGAAGCAATTCCGATCACGCAGACACGGCAATAGCGGACGCGTCGAGCACGCGCCAATCGGGCGACAGTGTCAGCTTCGCCTCCGTCACCGCCTGCAATTGCGCGAAATCGAGATCGGGAATGGTTTCGCGCACCACCAACCCGCTCGGCGTCACGTCGATGACGGCGAGACTGGTATAGATGACCTTGACGCAATGCGGCGCGGTCAGCGGATAGCGGCATTGCGTCAGGATGCGCGGCTTGCCGTCCTTGGTGGTGTGCTCCATCAGCACGCGGATCGCCTTGGCGCCGACCGCCAGGTCCATGGCGCCGCCGACCGACGGCGCGGTCGCGGGATCGCCGGTGTTCCAGTTGGCGAGATCGCCCTTCTCCGACACTTCGAACGCGCCGAGCATGGCGATGTCGAGATGGCCGCCGCGGATCATCAGGAACGAATCCGTGTGATCGAAGGTCGAGCCGCCGGGCACGAACGAGGTCGGCTGCGTCGAGGCGTTGAAAATGTCGGGATCGACCGCGTCGGGCTTCGGCGTCGGGCCCATGCCGATGATGCCGACCTCGGCCTGGAGCACGACCTCGCGGTCCTTGGGGATGTAGTCGGGAATGAGGCTCGGCATGCCGACGCCGAGATTGACATAGGCGCCGTCCCAAATGTCCTGCGCGGCGCGCCACGCGATCTGATTGCGGTTCAAGGGCGTCACGGGCGCGCGCTCCAATTCTTCGGATCGGGATCGACCACGACGACGCGGTCGACGAAAATGCCCTGGGTGTGGATCTGGTCGGGATGGAACGAGCCGAGCGGCACCATCTCCCGCACTTGCACGACCGCGACAGAAGCCGCCATCGCCATCACCGGATTGAAGTTGCGGCGCGAGTGGCGCATCACGAGATTGCCCCAGCGGTCGGCTTTCTGCGCGCCGATCAGCGCCATGTCGCCCTTCATGGGTGCTCGAAGACGTACGGCTCGCCGTCGATGATGCGCGTCTCCTTGCCCTCGCCCAGCAGCGTGCCGGCGGAGACCTTGGTGTAGAAGCCGCCGAGCCCGGCCGCCGCGGCGCGCAGCCGCTCGCTGATCGTGCCCTGCGGCACCACTTCCAGCGCGACCTCGCCCGACTTGTACGCGTCGGCGAAGGCCATGCCGCCGACGAAACGCGGATAGGAGCAGACGATCTTCCGGATGCGATGCGCCGCGATCAGCGCGGCGATGCCGCGGCGTCGGGCCGCCAACGCCGTTATTGACGATGGTGAGATCGCGCGCGCCGGTGGTGAGCAGCGCCTCGGTCAGCGCCGCCGGCTCGTCGCCGGCGGAAAAGCCGCCGACCAGCACGGTCGCGCCGTCCGTCACCCCCGCCACCGCCTCCGCGAGCGACGCCACCTGCTTGTTAATCATGGAAAACGCCCGACACGTTATTCTCCCGTGTTTGGCGCACCCTAACCGCCAAGGCGCCAAGACGCCAAGTGCGATTTCTTTTCCCCGCTCTCGATACTACTGGACTCGAGAGAATATCGCAGCGGCCTGACAGTCAATTGTGCGGACTGGTTCCTGATTTTGGGAGATTAAGTGCCCTTGCAGTTCGCTCGATTAAAGCACGTGCATTTTTGAAATCGATATGCAGTACTTCGCATTCCACCTTCAGTGCATGATCCGACAACGATCCAAAATCATTAAGAAAGTACATTCCCGGCACCAACGAGGGAACATAGCCGGGGACAATATCGCCTCGCTCAATTTGATATCGGGCGCCCTCGAACTCCTGGCCAAGGTCCCGAGCTTTCGCATCAGTGCGGACGGAACCGTTATAGCAATCTTGCCATTGCTCTTCGTCGTAACCATCCGACATTAGCGCTTCACACCGTTTGATATCGGACATTCCCTCTTGAAATTTCAGCACCGCGTACTCTCGCCGTGAAAGGTCTTGGCAATGAGCTTCAGAGACGAATGTTGCGACCAACAAGGGCATGACGATACTCAAAGCGGGCCTCATTTTTTTGGCCCTTGTGGCTTAGGGTCAGTGATCATGTGTCCCCTCCAAAGTGCAACAATCACATCCATTTCCTGATTATCGCCAATGGGACTTTGCACCAAGCGCCAAAGCTCTCGCGGGCCGAGTGCCGGGTTATGCTTGAGAAGCTTTATGGCCTTGAATGTCCTCCTGCGCCGGTCGGGTGATGAGTTGCAGTACTTGCCAGGGGGAACACCACTTAACAGACCTTCCTCGCAGAGGACCAAAAACGTGACCATTGGGCAGCTTTTCGGAGATCGCTCCCTGACTATGTGATGCCATGCACTTCGCGGCTGTTCGCGGTGATCGCGGATTTTGTTAAGAGCCGCCACCGCACACTGCCCATACTTGCTCATTCCAATTCCCGAAATCCTTCCGGTCCATTCTTGGGGTGTAAAACTCGGCCAATTGGGTAATAGTTCGACATAGACGCATGGCATTTGAATTGGACAACTTGATCTCTAACCCGCCGCCGGCAATGCAAATGACTTTAACTCTCGATGAGGAATTGTGAGAGCGTTAAAAACAGTTCGACAGCTCAGCGCGCCCTTCAAAGAGGCCGTCGCCCGCGTGATTCGCGTCGGCTTTATGCAATTTGGACAGTGCGCCATCGTCGTGCCGAAGGCAATCCCACGCTCTTTCGGCTTGAAGCCAGGAATCGATCCCGACAAACTCGGGCAGCTCGCGGATGAGCTGGAGGCGGAGGCATTCGCCGCCAAAACTCATGATTCTCCCCGACGTAAACGTCCTCGTTCACGCCCATAACGCCGACTCCGCCGTTCACGAGAAGGCGCGGCACTGGTGGGATTCGTGTCTCGCCGGCACCGAGGGCATCGGTTTGGCCTGGGCGGCCATTTTCGGTTTCGTGCGCCTTACGACGAACCGCCGCGTGGTGGCCCGGCCGCTCGCCGTTCGCGGCGTGATGGACCGCATTGAAAGTTGGCTGGCGTTGCCGCACGTTCATATCGCGCAGCCGTCGGATAATCATTTCACCCGGTTTCGCGCCGAACTCGAACGGCTCGGCGCCGCCGGCAATCTGACCACCGACGCACACCTCGCCGTATTGGCGATGGAGCGCGGTTATGTCCTCTATTCGACCGACACCGATTTCGCGCGCTTCGCCGGGCTACGTTGGGTCAATCCCTGCAAGTAGCGTCGTTGCCCCTCATCTGTTTGCCCTGAAGCGGGAATGATATCCGTGCGTCCCTCGACAGGCGCTCCGCGCCAGCTCGGGATGAGGATGGATTTCTTGTGCCACGAACCATCTCCCCTCACCCTGAGCTGGCGCGTAGCGCCTGTCGAAGGGCGCACGATATCCGTGCAGCGTTTCTTGGCGCCTTAGCGTCTTGGCGGTTCAAATTTTCTGGGCGTCAGAATTGCCGCCTCTGCCCGGGCCAGACGTCGAACTTGGCGCGGCGGTATTGGATCGGGTAGGCGGCGTCGGCGCCCAGCGCCTTCGCCGCATGCCACGCCCAGCGCGGATCGTCGAGCTCGGCCCGCGCCAGCGCCACCATGTCGGCGGCGCCGTCGGCGACGATTTCCTCGGCCTGCTGCGGCGTGAAGATCATGCCGACCGCGCGGGTCAGGATGCCGGTCTCGTGGCGGATGCGTTTCGCGAACGGCACCTGATAGAGCGGCTTCACCTCGATCTTCTGCGCCGGGGTCGAGCCGCTCGACGACACGCAGACGAAATCGCAGCCGAGGTCTTTCAAGCGCCGCGCGAACACGACCGCTTCGTCCAAGGTCCAGCCGCCATCGGCCCAGTCGGTGGCGTTGATGCGCGCGCCCAGCGGCATCGCGTCGGGAATGGCGGCGCGCACCGCGGCGAACACTTCGAGCGGATATTTCATCCGCCCGTTCAAGTCGCCGCCATACTCGTCGTTGCGCCGGTTCGACAGCGGCGAGAGAAACTGCTGCATCAGATAGCCGTGCGCCATGTGCAGCTCGATCTCGTCGAGGCCGATGCGCACCGCGCGCCGCGCCGCCGTGACGAATTCGCCCTTCACGCGTTCCAATCCGGCATGGTCGAGCGCCAGCGGCGTGTGCCAGGTGTCGGTGTAAGGAATCGCCGACGCCGACACGGTCTGCCACGCGCCATCCTCGGGCTTGAGCGCGCCCATGCCCTTCGGCCCCGGCGCATAAGTCGAGGCCTTGCGGCCGGCATGCGCGAGCTGAATGCCCATCGGCGCGCTGCCGTACGTCTTCGCCGCTTTGAGGGCCCGCGCCATCGCCTGCTCGTTGTCGTCGGAATAGAGGCCGAGGCAACCGGGCGAGATGCGGCCCTGCGCCGACACGCCGGTCGCCTCCATCACGAACAGGCCGACGCCGCCGAGCGCGAACTGAGTCCAGTGGAACAGGTGCCAGTCCATGGCGCTGCCGTCGACGGCGCTGTACTGGCACATCGGCGCGACCACGATGCGGTTCGGCAAGGTCAGGCCGCGGAGCCGGATCGGCTCGAATAATGTGCTGCTCATGGCGGGAAGGCTCCGAGAATAGGGATCAGGTTTCTTTCGGCGCGGCGGCGCGCCGCTCGCCGGCGGCGTGGCGCAGCTTGCGATAGGCGAGGTGGCTGGCGGGGATCGAGCCAAGATAGAGCAGCGCGATCATCGCGAGCGTCGCCCACGGTTCGGTGGTGACGAAGGCGGCGAGCGCGCCGACCACCAGCAAGGTCGGCAACACCCAATCGCGCTTGACGCGGAACCGCTTGAACGAATAGGTCGCGATGCGGCTCACCATCAGCGCGGCGACGCCCGCCATCACCGGCACGGTGAGATAGGGCGAGCGAAAGATCGTCTCGCCGAACTGAAAGCTCAGCATCATCGGCAGAATCGCCAGCACCGCGGCGGCCGGCGCCGGCACGCCGACGAAAAAATTATAAGCGAAGGCCGGCGGCTCGATGCCGAGCTGGGCATTGAAGCGGGCCAGACGCAAGGCGCAGCAGATGGCGAACAGCACCGCCACCGCCCAGCCGAAGCTCTCCAATTGCGACAAGCTCCAGACGAACAGCAACACCGCCGGCGCCACGCCGAAGCTGACGAAGTCCGACAGCGAATTGAGCTGCGCGCCCAGGATCGTGGTCGCCTTGAGAAAGCGCGCGAGGCGGCCGTCGACGCCGTCGAGCACCGCCGCCACCATGATCGCCATGACCGCGGGTTCGAACTTGTCCTGAAGCGCGAAACGGATCGCCGTCATGCCGGCGCACAACGCGAGCAGCGTCAGGATGTTCGGGATCAGCCGGTTGATCGAGAAATTGCCGCTCTGGTGCATGCGCGCCCGGGCGCGGCGAAGGAGGGCGCGGCGGCGGATCATTGCGTGACGAACCCGTCGCGGGCCGCGAACGCGGCGCCGGGCAGCGCCGCCAGCGCGGTCTCGCCGGCAACCGCCCGCTGCCCCTCGTGCACCAGCGGCTGGAACCGGTCCGGCAGATAGAGCGCCGCGCGCGAGCCGAAGCGGATCAGGCCGAAGCGCTGCCCCGCGATCACCTGCTGCCCCTCGACGAGATCGCAGCGGATGCGCCGCGCCACACGTCCGGCGATCTGCACCAAACCCACCGCGCCGTCGGGCGTGTCGAGCGCGATGGCGTTCCGTTCGTTCTCGGCGCCGGCCGCGGCGTCGCGCGCGTCGAGGAATGACCCTTTGCGGTAAGCGATCTTCGTGACACGGCCGGCTATCGGCGCGCGGTTGATATGGACATCGAGCAAGCTGAGGAAAATCTCGATCCGCAACATCGGCGCGGCGCCGAGATCGAGCTCCGCCGGCGGTGGCGCGCGGTCGACGGTGACGATCTCGCCGTCGGCGGGCGCCAGCGCCAGTCCCCGCCCTTGCGGCGAAACCCGCCACGGGTCACGGAAGAACGCCGCCACCCATAGCGTCGCGATCAGCGCCAGCCAACCCAAGGGCTGCGACGCCACGAACAGCACGAGCGTCACCACCACGGCGATGGCGATAAAGGGCCAGCCGTCGGGATGAATGGGCGGCAACAGCGCGCGCCAAGCGCCGTAACGGTCGGGATGAGTTATGAGAGCGCGGAAATTACAGCAGTTCGGCCACGGATTGAAGGCTTATCGCCTTTCCTGCCGCCACGCGGCAATTGGCGGCCGAAAACGAAAGTTTTTCCAAGGAAAGGTTTTGAGGGTTCCGAAACATTGCCACATTGAAAGCTTACCCGTCCGCTGATTCCTGTTATGGAATTGCGTCGCGTGGAGCTGCGCAATGCGATGTCTCGTCATCGAAGATGAAGCTGATACAGCCCGTTACATTTGCAACGGATTGAACGAAGAGGGCTTCGCTACGACCTGGTGCTGCGACGGCACCGAGGGCCTGTATCGGGCGACGGAAGAGAATTGGGACGTCGTCGTACTCGACCGCATGCTACCGGGTAGCGTCGAGGGCTTGAAGATTGTCGAGGCGGTGCGAACGCGCGGCAAGACCACGCCGATCATTATCCTCAGCGCGCTCGCGACGCTCGACGAGCGGGTGAAGGGTCTGCATAGCGGCAGCGACGATTATCTGACCAAGCCCTTTGGCATGTCCGAACTGTCGGCGCGAATTCATGCCGTACTGCGGCGATCCGTCCCCGACGACGATGTGTCTGAACTTCGTATTGCCGATTTACGGCTCGATTTGCGCCGCCGGCGCGTGGAGCGGGCAGGCCAGCAGGTCATGGTGCAACCGCGCGAGTTCCGCTTGCTCGAATATCTGGTGCGTAACCATGGCCAGGTCGTCACCCGCAGCATGTTGCTCGAAGCCGTGTGGGATTATCACTTCGATCCGGGGACGAATGTCGTCGACGTCATGGTCAGCCGGCTCCGGCAGAAGATTGACAAGAATTTCGCGCCACCGCTCGTCCATACCGTCCGCGGTACTGGCTATATGATCTCAGCCGATGGTTAGGTTGCGCGGCAATCTTACCGTTCGACTGGCGTCGGGCTACGGCATCTTGGTCGTCGGTACGATGGCCACCATGGTGGCGGTCATCTATCTGGGGACGGTCGGCGTCGTCGAGCGCGGCATCGACAGTAAAATTCACAAGATGTCGAATATGTTCCTCGAAGAGTACCGCACCGGCGGCGTTCCCGCGTTGCGCCGAGAGATCGACAAACTGCTGAACGACAATATCGACCAGGACACGGAGGTCTATCTGCTTGCGGGACCTAGCGGCAAGATAGCGGGCAATATCGAAGGCGTCTCGAACGCGCGGGTCGATCGCATGACGGATCAAAGCGTGATCCGTTACGGGCGGCCGTCTTTGAGCCGTGTCCTTTCGTTCCATCTCGCCGATGGATACACGCTAATCGTCGGGCGCGACCTCGCCGACCTCTCGGTAATGAAGCAACTTGTGCTGCGTGCAACGTTGATCGGAGGCGTGATCGCACTGTTGTTGGCAATCGGCGGCGCGATGATATTCCGCCGCCAACTCGAAACGAGAATCGCGATCATACGGCGAACCGCGGAGGCGATTGAAGGAGGCAATCTTACTCAGCGCATTCCCGAGGAATTTGGACTGGACGAGTTCAATAAGCTCAATCATTCCATTAACAGCATGCTGGATCGGATTCAGCGTCTGATGGATGGCGTTAAGGACGTCTCGAACGCCATTGCACATGACTTGCGGACGCCATTGGGCCGGATCCGGGGCCTGCTTGATGAGGCCGTTTCCTCGCGTTCGTCTGTCGAGTTATTGGCAGACCGGGCGGGTGCCGCAATCCGCGGCATCGACGAACTGATCTTGATCTTCGACAAGCTATTGCAGATTGCCGAAGCTGAAGCCGGAGCGTCCCGACAGTCGTTTGTCCCGGTGTCATTGGGCGAGATAATTCTGTCGGTGGTCGAGCTCTACGACGCCGCCGCCGAAGAAAAGGGCATCAAGCTCCTCGCACAAGCGTGGCACCCCGCGATGACATTCGGCGATAAGGAATTGCTCGCCCTAGCCACGGCCAATCTGGTGGACAATGCCCTCAAATGTTCGGGTACAGGTGCAACGATCATCGTCTCCGCAAATCAGGAACACGACACGGCCTCCATCGTCGTAAGCGACAACGGCCCTGGAATCCCCGAGTCCGAACGCTCGAAGGTGGTGGCGCGCTTTTACCGGCTCGATCGCAGTCGCAGCCAACCAGGCAACGGCCTTGGTCTGGCGATCGTGAACGCCATCGGCCATTTGCACGGCGGTGCGCTCGTGCTCGAGGACGCGTGTCCCGGTCTGCGCGCGCGTATCGTGCTGCCGCGTCTTGAGCTTGCGACCCTTCGAAACGGCGAAGGTTCTTTCACGCGGCCGTTAGAAGCGACCCATTAGCGCGGTTCGGTCCGCGTGAGCCGCATCTTACCAAAATGTAATCGTCAGGCGATTGCGTAAGCAGCTACGGCACAGCACACGGCGCCAGTCCACGAACATTTTCATTGGGAAACAATGGCGCGTACGAGTGACTGCGCGGCCAACGAATTGCGATACGTAATTACCGAAGCGTAATATGCAATCCGCTATTTAAGAAAACGCTCGTTAACAACACGTCGCTAGGTTCGCTTGCATTACGGCAACGAGCGCGGATGGCATTCCGTATCATGAAAACAAATCGATATTACGCCGAATGGCGCTTGGCGCGCGCATTGATCCAAGATCGACGCGGTGCTCTGGGTGTCGCCATGGCAATGCTGGTCGTTCCGATGTTGATGGCGGTCGGTGCCGCTGTCGATTACGCACGGATCGAGCAATTCAAAACGCAACTCCAGTCGGTCGTCAATTCCGCCGCGTTGTCCGGCGCCGCCGATTACGCGGAGGCCTCCACGATCGCGACCAATTACTTGACTTCCGAAGACGCGCTCCTGCCCGGGCATGTCGGAACGATAACTACACACGTGACGACATCAACGGTCTCAACCGGCAACAATGCCGGCAACCAGGTGACCGTGACCGCAACGGGAACCGTCGCCACCACGCTGATGCGGTTGGTGACCTCGTCGGTCGCGGTTTCGGCGTCGGCAACCGCGGTCGATCCTGGCTCAAAGGTTTGCATCCTCGTCTTGGACCCGACGGACTCTCAGACATTTCTCGTCAATGGCGGCGCGACGCTTAACGCGCCCAACTGCACCATCGATGTCGCGTCGAGCAATTCGAGCGCAGCCATGATCAATTCCAGCCTGACCAACATCGCGGGCCTTTGCATCGAGGGCGCCGCCACCGTCAATGGCGGAGCGTCCGCTACCAACATGAAGACGGGATGCACGACCGCCTCCGACCCCTTCGCCAACACCATTCCGGCACCGTCGATCAGCACGGGATGCAGCGTCAACGGCGCGAACTACAGCGGCACCGTCACCCTGACGCCCGGCACCTATTGCGGCAGCATCAATTTCAACGGCGGTGGCACCGTCACCTTCAACGCTGGCAACTACGTGTTCTACGACACGACCATCAATTTCAACGGCAGCGGCACCCTCGCCCTCGGTTCCGGCGTCTATTCGTTCAAGGGCACGCATTGGAACCTGAACAGCGGTTGGTCGGTCAGCGGCACAGGCATCACGTTCTATTACGCCGACAACTCGTCCTATATCCAATTCAATTCGAACGTCACGGTGAACCTCGCTGCGCCGACGAGCGGGACCTACGCCAATGTGCTGATGTTCGAGCCCAACGGCCTGTCGACCAGCAGTTTCGCCATCAACGGAACCTCGTCCGGCCACCTATTGCAGGGCCTCATTTACCTGCCCAGTCGCGAGGTCACTTTCAACTCGGCATCAAATGTGACCAGCGACGGTCTTACCCTCGTGGTTTATCAGGTCATCTTCGACACGATGACCCTCAGTATCAGCCCCTCGCCCAACGCCATCGTCGGCGGCTCAGGCGGAACGCCGTATTTGGCGATGTAAGTAATCGGCAAAGCGCCATGGACGATCGGGAAAACTTCGTTCGCAGCCTCGAGAGCGAGGTCGTCGACATCAAATCGCAACTGACGCTATTGCGTAGCGGTGAGAAAGGCGCCTTTGCGGTAAGCGATCTTCGTGACACGGCCGGCTATCGGCGCGCGGTTGATATGGACATCGAGCAAGCTGAGGAAAATCTCGATCCGCAACATCGGCGCGGCGCCGAGATCGAGCTCCGCCGGCGGCGGCGCGCGGTCGACGGTGACGATCTCGCCGTCGGCGGGCGCCAGCGCCAGTCCCCGCCCTTGCGGCGAAACCCGCCACGGGTCACGGAAGAACGCCGCCACCCATAGCGTCGCGATCAGCGCCAGCCAACCCAAGGGCTGCGACGCCACGAACAGCACGATCGTCACCACCACGGCGATGGCGATAAAGGGCCAGCCGTCGGGATGAATGGGCGGCAACAGCGCGCGCCAAGCGCCGTAACGGTCGGGATGAGTCATGAGGCTTTATCTATACCATTCCGTGTCTGTCTTGGCCCATTTCAGGCGGGCCATTCACGAACTTAAGTCTTACCAATTCGTGGATGCCCCGGCCAAGTCGGGGCACGACGGGGAAGACGGCCAACTCACTTCCCTTCTTGCCGCCACGCGGCGAGGAACAAGCCGAGCGCCAGCAACAGCGCCAACAATCCCGGCAGGAGCGGCAATTCGTTGACGCCGGTGACGATGTAGTCGCCGTTCTCGCGCAGGCCAAGCCAATCGTGCCCGGCGGCGAGGCGGCCGGGCGACACGCGCTGAACGTCCGGTACGGAGCCGTCGCCGATCCAGAAGATGCCGCCGCCGGTGGCTTCGACATCGGGCGCGAGCTTGGCATCGGTGGCGCGGACATCGCCCAGTTCCAAGGGATTGAGCGCGCCCGCGGCGGCGATGGCGTGGTGCGTGCCGTCGGTGACGCGATAGAGACCGCTGCGCCGCAGCGGCAGGGTGGCGCGCGACCGTCCGCCCTGCTCCGGCGTCAGCGTCAATTCCGTCACCTTGCCGTCGGGATCGGTGACGCGCACCGGGTCATGGTCGGGCACGAGCGATTGCCGCGTCACCGCGAGGCGATTGCCCTCGACGGCGGCGCGCAGATCGTTCTCTTCGAGATCGGGCTCCTTCATCAGCCAATAGACCGTGCGGCGCAGCAGCTCCGCCTGCGGGCCGCCGCCTTCGAAACCCCGCGCCCACAGCCACATCTCGTCGGACATAAGCTCCGCGACGCGGCCGCGGCCGACGCGGTTCAGCACCAGAAGCGGGCTGCCGTTGACGCCGGTCATCACCGTCTCGCCGCCATGCGACAGCGTGTCGATCTGGCGGAACCAGCGGCCCCACGTTGCCGGCCGCGTCGGATCGGACGGCAGTCCGGGCAAATCGTCCGTGACGGGATGGCGCCGCCCGATATCGCTGACGCGCGGGCGAAAACCCTGCTCGAACACTTCGCCCGACGGCTCCGCGGGCATGATCGCGCCGAGCGGCGAGCGGTACAGCCCTTCCGGCGTGCGCGAAGTTCGGTCCCGCCTCGACCAACAACGCGCCGCCCTCGCGCACGCGCTGCACGATGTTGTCGAGATAGGTCAGCGGCAGGATGCTGCGCTGCTGATAACGGTCGAAAATGATCAGATCGAAATTGCCGATCTTCTGATCGAACAATTCGCGGATCGGAAACGCGATCAGCGACAATTCGCGGATCGGCGTGCCGTCCTGCTTCTCCGGCGGACGCAGGATGGTGAAATGCACCAGATCGACGGTGGGATCGGATTTGAGAATATTGCGCCAGACCCGCTCGCCCTGATACGGCTCGCCGCTGACCAGAAGCACCTTCAGCCGGTCGCGCACGCCGTGAATCACAAAGGCGGCGCGGTTGTTGTCGAGGGTCAGTTCGTGCGGGCCGGGCGCCACCGAAACCTCGAAGACGTTGTCGCCGCCATGATCGATCCGCACCCGGACCGGGACATCGACGCCGACCGGCACGTGCGCCGTCAACGGCGGCCCGCCGTCCTTGCGCAGCGTCACCTCGGTATCGGCGCCGGTCCGACCGGTTTCCGGCAGGTCCTCGACCTTGAGCCTCAAGCGTCACCGGACTTGCCGACCAGACCGAAGCTCGGCGCGTCCTCGATGACCAAGCGGCGATCCGCCTCGCCGGGCTTGCCGGTGATCAGCGCGTGCAGCGGCGCGTCGAAGCCGAGCCGCAACGGCGGCGGCATGTCATGCACCTCGCCGTCGGTGATCATGATCGCGCCGGCGAATCGCTGGCGCGGCAGATCGGCAAGGGCGCCGGTCAAGCGCGTGATAGAGCTGGCGTGCCCGGGTCGGCGAGCGGTTGGTCGGGATTGGGCGCGCCGGCATGAATCACCCGCACGGCGAGATCGGGATCGTTCTTCAGTTGCCGCTGCACTTGCGCCAGCGCCGACGCCGCCAGCGGCGCGACGGTTGCCGATGTCCATGCTCGGCAAATCGTCGACGATGACAATGGCGACGTCTCTTTGCGCCTCGCGGCGTTCGCGCACCAGCGACGGATCGAGCAGGATCAGCAACAGCAGCGCCAGCCCGGCCGCGCGCCACCACAGCCCCCGTGCGCCGCGCCACGCGCCCAGCGCCAACAACAGCACCGCCGCCGCCGCGAACGCCGCGACCGCCCACAACGGCAGCATCGGCGCGAACGCCAGGCCCCAACCGGCGATGCCGTGCATCGCGCTCATTGGCCAAGCCGCTCCAGAATGGCGGGGACGTGCACCTGATCGGATTTGTAATTGCCGGTCAGCGCGTACATCACCAGGTTGATGCCGAACCGGTATGCCATCTCGCGCTGGCGCTCGCCGCCGGGCACGACGGGATAAAGCGGCAGGTCGTTGGCGTCGACCGCCCACGCGCCCGCCCAATCGTTGCTGCCGACGATCACCGTGGAGACGCCGTCATTGACCCGGTCGTCCGCCGCCTCGACCCACACCCGCCCGTCCGCCCAACGGCCCGGAAATTCCTGCATCAGGTAAAAGCTCTTGGTCAGCACATGGTCGGGCGGCACCGGCACCAGCGGCGGAATCGCGAGGCCGGCGGCCAGACGCCGCAAATTCGCCTGCGCCTGAACATCCGATATCGGCGTGCCTTCGCCTTGGTTGCGCGTGTCGAACACGATCATGCCGCCCGAGGCGAGATACCGGTTGAGGCGCTCGACCGCGCGCGCCGTCGGCAATGTTTCGCCGCCGACCACCGGCCAGTAGAGGATCGGATAGAACACCAACTCGTCGCTGTCGGGATCGACCTCGACCGGCTCCGCCGCGTCAACCGCGGTGCGACGATTGATGACGTTGGCGAGGCCCGTCAGCCCGGCGCGCGATTCCTCGTCGATTTCGGGAATGCCGGTGCGAATATAGGCGAGATGAAATTGGTTTGCCGCCTGCACCATCGACGTGTCGGGGTTCTGCGCGCGGGCCGACGTTCCGGACGCGAACGCGATCGCCAGCAGCACACCGGCCGTGCCGAGGCGCGGCAGCAGGCCGCGCAGGCCATAGCCGACGGCGAGATCGATCAACGTCAGCAACAACGCCGCGGCCAACAGCCACGGCCGGAAATCGACCTCGCGGCCGAGCTGGTAAGTCTCCGGTTCCGCGCCGCCCGGCAACGCGCCGATCGCGGCGAACCGCGTCACCGCCGGCGCCAAACTCAGCGCGCGACGCGAATCCTCGCTGCCGTAGAAGCCCGGCGGATGCGTCGGCGACGCCAACGTCGTCGGCGAAGGCGCCGGCCGCGATGGTCTGCGCGCTCGCGGCCGCGGGACCGAGCCGGCCGAACCCGTCGAGCGTCTCGACCGGCGGCAGCGCGACATCGGCGTTACCGGCGACGCCCTCGCTCATCGCCACCACGCGCCGCAGCATTTCGACGAACAGGCCGGAGATGGCGAGGTTCGACCATTCCGGATCGGCGGTGGTGTGAACCAGAACGAGCCATCCTTTACCGTGCCGGTCGGCGGTTACGAGCGGCGTGCCGTCGGCGAGACGCGCCCAGGTGTGCGAACCGAGATCGATGGCCGGCTCGGCGAGGACCTGGCGCGACACCGTGACGTCCTTCGGGATCGCGAGACCGGCAAACGGGCTCGACGCGGCAAACGGCGCCAGCGGCGCCGGTTTTTCCCAGGACAGGGTGCTGCCGAGCATGCGCCCACCGCGCAGCTTCACCGGCAACAAGGGATCGACGGGATTCTCGGCGAGATGCGGACCGGCGAAACGCAACACCAACCCACCGTCATTCATCCAACGATTGAGGCCGCGTATCTGCTCCCGGTCGAGCACGGCATTGTCGGGCAGCGCCAACACCGCGATGCCGCTTTTCACGAGCGCCGCGACGCTGCCGCTCCGGACCTCGGCGAACGGCGACAGCGCTCGCTGCAGGTAATAGGCGCCGCTCAGCAGCGGCTGCGCGGCGGCACCCGCCTCGTTCGCGACGATGCCGACCGGCCGGCGGCGCCAACGCTCGTCGAGGAGCAGCGTCGCGCCCGCCGATCGCTCGCCCTCGATCACGACGCTGACCGCGCGGTTGCGCAGCTCGGTCGGCAGGTTCGCGAAGGCGACCGTGACCCGGTCGCGTCCAGCCTTGAAATTGGCGGTCTCGCGCGCCAGCAGTCGCCCGTCCTCGCCAACCGCGCGGACCATGACGCGGTCGGGGCCGATCGACGCGGCGCGCCGTACCTCGACCGCGAGGTCCTTGCCCTGATCCGGCGCCGCGCTCGAGCAGATGCGCGCGCTCGATCGCGCCGTCGGCCATGACGCGCAACGGCCCGAGCCGCTCCAATCCGCGCGCGAAGTCGCGCGCCGTGCCGTCGTCGATGCCGTCGCTGAGCCAGATCGCCGCGGCGGCGCTCTTGAGTCCGAGCCGATCGAGCCGCGCGAGCGCGGCCGTGCGATCGGCGGGCCACGGCATCGGTGCGAGTTTCGCGGCACTGGCGCGCGCGTCCGTCGCGCGCTGAATCGACAGTGCCGGCGCGGCGTTGAGACCGGGCGGCGGTGCGGTACCGAACAGCACGACCTGGCGCCCGTCGCGCTCGGCATCGTCGAGCAGCCGGTCGAGCATGCCGCGGCGCTCGCTCCAATGGCGCGCGGCGCTCCATCCGTCGTCGACCGCGATCACCAGCGGACCGCTGCGATTGAAACCGCTCGACGGGTTGAGCAGCGGATGCGCCAGCGCCAGCACGATCAGCGCCATCAGCACCATGCGCATGAGCAACAGCCATAGCGGCGTCCGCGCCGGCGTCTCGTCGCGCGGATTGAGGCCCAGCAGCAGCCGCAACGGCGGAAAAGCGACGCGGCGCGGGCTGGGCGGCGTGACCCGAATCAGGAACCACAACGCCGGAAGCGCCGCCAATCCCAGAAGCAGCCACGGCGAGACGAAGGCGAAGAGCCCAAGCATCAGAAGCCGCGCGGCACCGCGAGGGCGTTGTAGAGGCCGAGCAACGCCTGCGGCGCGGGCCGGTCGGTGCGATGTATCGCGACGGTCCAACGGGCGGCGCGCACGATCGCCTCGATGCCGGCGCGATGCGCCGCGAGTTTCGCGATATAGGCGTCGCGCACGGATTCGGCGCGGCTCATCAGGATCGGCTGTTCGCCCTCGACACCCTCGAACCGGACGCGGCCGGAAAACGGCAAGGTCTCTTCCGCGGGATCGAGGATTTGCAACAAGTGACCGCGCACACCGCGTGTGGCAAACGCTGAAATCGCCGTGTCGAGTTCCTCGAGCGGCGCGAGGAAATCGCCGAGCAAGACGATCTGACTGTCGCGCGGCAGCGCCGCCGCCGGCGGGGCACCGGCGGTCGCGGCTTCGAGACCGAGGGCGAGCCGCGTCAGCACGGCGCGGCCGCTGTTCGGCGGCGTGCCCGAGCCAAGCAAGGTCACGCGCTCGCCGCCGCGCAGCAGCAGCGACGCGAGCGCCAGCAACAGAATATCGGCGCGCTCACGCTTGGTCGGCCAATTGGGCGAGGAGGCATAATCCATCGAGGCCGAGCCGTCGCGCCACAGCCACACGCTCTGCGCCGCTTCCCACTCGGTCTCGCGGACATAAAGCCGCGCCGACTTCGCCGAGGCGCGCCAATCGATCCGCGACGCGGAGTCGTTGACCGAATACGGACGGAATTGCCAGAACGTGTCGCCCTGCCCGACCCGGCGGCGGCCATGGACGCCTTGCGCCACCGCATTGGCGACGCGCTCGGCCGCGACCAGCAGCGGCGGAAACGCCGCCGCCAATGCCTCCGCGCGGTGCTGCCGAACGACGGCGCCGGGTTCCGGCATCAGCGGTAGCGGCTCCAGCAATTTGGCGAGGACGTCGCTCATGCCGACGCCCTCGGCGCGGGCGGCGAAATTGAGCGCCATGCGGTGACGCAGCACCGGCGGCGCCAAGCGCGACGACATCGTCGAGCGACGGCGCGAACCGCCCGCCCATCAGCGCCCGCGCGCGGCAGGCCAGCATCAGCGCCTGGCTGGCGCGCGGCCCGGGGCCCCAGGCGACATGCTGGCGCGCTTCGGGGATCGTGCTCTCCTCCGGCCGTCCCGACCGCACCAGCGCCAGGATCGCCTCGACCACGCTTTCGCCGACCGGAATGCGCCGCACCAGCCGCTGCGCCGTCGCAACTCGTCGGCGCTGAGCACCGCCGCGGCCTGGCGTTCGCTGGCGCCTGTGGTGGCGAGCAGCATCTGCCGCTCGGCGGCGAGATCGGGATAGGACACGTCGATCTGTAACAGGAACCGGTCGAGCTGCGCCTCGGGCAGCGGATAGGTACCTTCCTGCTCCAGCGGATTCTGCGTCGCCAGCACGTGGAACGGACGCGGCAGCGGATGATAATGCCCGGCGACCGAGACGCGGCCCTCCTGCATCGCCTGCAGCAGCGCCGATTGCGTGCGCGGGCTGGCGCGGTTGATCTCGTCCGCCATCAGCAACTGGCAGAACACCGGGCCGGGCAGGAAGCGGAACGAGCGGGCGCCGGTATCGGCCTCCTCCAGCACCTCGGAGCCGAGAATGTCGGCGGGCATCAGGTCGGGCGTGCACTGGATGCGCTTGTCGTCGAGGCCGAGAACCCTACCCAGCGTCTCGACCAGACGCGTCTTGGCGAGGCCGGGCACGCCGATCAACAAAGCGTGCCCACCGGACAACAACGTGATCAAGGCTTGATCGATCACCTCGCGCTGGCCGAATATCACTTGGCCGATCTGCTCCCGCACTTCGCCGAGACGATGGCCGAGACGTTCGATCTCGGCCCCAAGACCCGGCGCGGGGGAGGAGGGGGAGGGTTCGGCGATGCTCACGGGCAAGGCTCCTGAATTCGATGGCGGCAAGGCAATGACCGTAAAAGATAGCGCTTCCGGGCCGCCGCGTCTGCCGGTCGATTGCGGCGATCTCGATATGCGAATCGGGCGCGACGGCACCTGGTATTATCACAACTCGCCAATCGGCCGGTTATCCCTCGTTAAGCTATTCGCGACCGTGCTGCGGCGCGACGACCAGGGCCGATATTGGCTGGTGACCCCCGCCGAGCGGGGCCGCATCGAGGTCGAGGACGCGCCATTCGTCGCCGTCGAGCTCGACGTCCGCGGCGAGGGTCATGGTCAGGAACTTGTGTTCCGCACCAATCTCGACGACATCGTGGTCGCCGATCGCGAACACCCGCTGCGGGTGGAAAATCGGATCGAGGGCGGGCCGCACCCCTATCTCGCGGTGCGGAACGGGCTGGAAGCGCGGCTCGCCCGGCCGGTATTCTACCGGCTGGTCGAACTCGGGTGCGAGGAGCGCATCGGCAACGCGGCGGTGTTCGGCGCATGGAGCAAGGACGCATTTTTTCCGCTGGGGACAATCGACGCGTGATGCAAGGCACTGACACCCGATTTCGTGCGCACCAGCTTCGCCGCCGCGGCGCCGCCCGGCAAGCGCGGCGACGACGTCGAGCCGCCGCCGGATCAGCCGCGCCGCGCCGCCGCGGTACTGGTGCCGCTCCTGATGCACGCCGACGGTCTCCAGGTGCTGTTGACGCGGCGCACGCCGCATCTCTCCGCTCATGCCGGCCAAGTCTCGTTTCCCGGCGGGCGCACCGAGGAACACGACCGCGACGCGGTCGCGACCGCGCTCCGCGAGACCGAGGAAGAAATCGGCCTGCCGCGCAGCCATGTCGAAGTGGTCGGCCGGCTCGACCTGTTCAACACGGGCACCGGCTTCGCCATCACGCCGATCGTCGGGCTGGTATCGGTGCCGTTTCCGCTGAAGCCAGATCCGAGCGAAGTCGCGGAGACGTTCGAGGTGCCGTTGACGTTCATCCTCGATACGGCCAATCGCAAACAAGCCGAGCGCGAGCGCAACGGCCGGATGCGGCGCTACTTCATCTACGACTATGGCGGCCATGAAGTGTGGGGCGCTACCGCCGCGATGCTGGTGAATCTCTCCGAGATATTGGCGCGATGACGCGCATCGTGCTGACCATTGTGGTGCCGCTGATCCTACCGAGCCTGCTTTATCTGTTGTGGTTCCGCGCCACGGGCCGCGTCGCCGTCAACGGCATCGCCGCCCTGCCCTGGACGTGGCTGATCGTGAGCGGCGTCGTGCTGACCGCGCTGACCCTGGTCGTGGTTACGGTGCATTACGGCAATTCGCCCGATGGCAGCTACGTGCCGCCGCGCGTTGAGGGAAATCGCGTGGTACCGGGGCACGTCGTGCCGGAAGCAAAACCGTGAGCACGGCGCCGGTCGACCGGATCAACCCGTTTCCGTGGATGAAAGAGCGCGACATCGCGCGGGTGATGACGACGCTCGGTACCGACGCCGCGCGCTTCGTCGGGGGCGCCGTGCGCGACGGGTTGCTGGGCCGTGCGGTGACCGATATCGACGTCGCGACGATGCTGCCGCCCGAGACGGTGATGGAACGCCTCGGCAAGGCCGACATCGCGACGGTGCCGACCGGCCTCGCGCATGGCACGGTGACGGTGGCGCTGCCCGGGCGGGCGATCGAAATCACCACGCTGCGCCGCGACGTCGAGACCGACGGGCGCCGCGCGAAAGTCGCGATGATCGACGATTGGGACGAAGACGCCCGCCGTCGCGATTTCACCATCAACGCGCTTTATCTCGATGCCGCCGGCCATCTCTTCGATCCGGTCGGCGGCTTGCCCGATCTGCGCGTCGGCCGCGTGCGCTTCATCGGCAACGCCGAGGCTCGGATCGGCGAGGACGCGTTGCGCCTCTTACGCTTCTATCGCTTCTTCGCGCATTACGGCAAAGGCGAGGCCGACCGCGACGCACGGGCCGCGTGCCGAAAGCTGGCGTCGCTCGCGACCGGCCTATCGGCGGAACGCGTGCAGACAGAGTTGTTCAAGCTGTTGCGCGCCGACAATCCCGTGCCGGCATTGCAGATCATGGCCGCCGACGGCGTGCTGGCGGCGATCTTGCCCGAAGCGGTCCGGCTCGACCGGTTGGCGCGCCTGATCGCGATCGAGCGCGAACCGGATGCGCTGCGTCGGCTCGTCGCTTTGGTGGCGGTCGACCGCCAGGGCGCCACCGGCTTGGCCAAGCGGCTGCGCCTTGCCAACGACCAGCGCGCCCGTCTCGACGCGCTGGCGGCGCCTGCCTGGCCGATCGATCTCGGCGCCGGCGAGCCACGCCAGCGCCGCGCTCTCTATAAGCTCGGCCGCAGCCTCTATCGCGACCTGGTGATGCTGTCGGGCGATGCCACGCGAGCGCCGCGGCTGTTGTCGATGGCCGACATGTTGGCGGTTCCGATGTTCCCGCTGAAAGGCGCCGATGTCGCCGCGCTCGGCATACCGCAAGGCCCCGAGATCGGGCGCCGGCTCGGCGAGATCGAACAATGGTGGGACGACGAGGATTTCGCGCCCAACCGCGCGGCCTGTCTCGCCGAACTCAAGAAGCGCGTCGAAACATCGTCGTAACCGAACTGTCGCATTGGGGGGCTAGATAGAGCGGATGCGAATTCGAGTTCTTCTTCTCGCCGTCGCGTCGTTCGCCGCGGCGCCGGCCGTCGCCCAGGATCAGGCAACGCGCACGCCGATCAAGCATGTGGTCGTGCTGTTCCAGGAAAACGTCTCGTTCGATCATTATTTCGGCACGTATCCGCATGCGTCGAATCTGCCCGGCGAACAGCGCTTCGACCCGGCGCCCGGCACGCCCGCGGTCGACGGCCTAACGCCGCAATTGCTGGAGCACAACCCCAATTCGGCCAATCCGATCCGGCTGTGGCGTCAGCTCGCCGCGACCTGCGACATGGATCACGAGTATTCCGACGAGCAGGAAGCATTCGACGGCGGCAAGATGGACAAATTCGTCGAATCCACCTACTCGCCGATGGGCGGCTGCGAAGCGTCGCTGGTGATGGCCTATTTCGACGGCAATACCGTGACGGCGCTGTGGAACTACGCGCAGCATTTCGCCATGAGCGACCGGTTCTTCGGCACCACCTTCGGGCCGTCGACGCCGGGGGCGATCAATCTCGTCTCCGGGAACACGCACGGCGCGGTGATGGTGCCGCCGAAATTCGCCGATCGTGCCGCTGCCGGTCGCGACTATCATCGACGATCTCGACCCGGCCTATGACGATTGCTCCGACCCCGATAAGCCGCATCTGGTCATGGTCGGACGCAACATCGGCGACTTGCTCAACGCCAAACGGGTGAGTTGGGGCTGGTTCCAAGGCGGCTTCAGGCCGAACGGCAAAAAACACGGCAAGGCGTTCTGCGGCACGAAATCCGGCGGCGCCGACCGGGTCTATGACTACTCGCCGCATCACGAGCCGTTCCAGTATTACGCGCAGACCGCCAACCCCGAGCACCTGCCGCCATCGTCACCCGACAAGATCGGCCTTCCCGACCAGGCCAAACACCAATACGATCTCGCGCTGTTCTATGACGCGCTGGCGCAGGGCCATCTGCCGGCGGTGAGCTTCGTCAAGGCCAAGGCGTATCAAGACGGCCATGCGGGCCCGGCCTACTCCAATCCGCTCGACGAGCAGACCTATATTGTTCACATCGTCAACGCGATCATGCGGTCGGCGTACTGGCACGACACGGCGATCATCCTGACCTATGACGATTCCGACGGCTGGTACGATCACGTCGCGCCGCCGATCGTCAATGGCTCGGCGATCCCCGGCGTGGACGCCTATAGCGGACCCGGCAAATGCGGTACGCCCGAACCGGGCGCGTATCAGGGCCGCTGCGGCTACGGCCCGCGCTTACCGCTGTTGGTGATGTCGCCATTTGCGCGGGTCAATTATGTCGATCATACCGTCACCGATCAGACCTCGATCATTCGCTTCATCGAGGATAATTGGTCGCTGGGCCGGATCGGCGACCACTCGTTCGATGCGAAAGCAGGACCGCTGGATGGATTGTTCGATTTCGCGGCGGCGCGCGCGGCGGCGACAATGCTCGATGAAAAAACCGGCGCGCCCGCGTCACCGTGACGCGGGCAATCGTTGAATTAACTTGACCTCGGGGCCGAACTGACATTTTGAAGCGGTAATGAACGGAGATCGTCTGCACGACCGCAAGGACCCGCTGCCGCTGTCGCGCGGCACGACCGACCCCGAAACCGGCGGGGAGCATCACGAGCCGCGACTCCGCGACTTCGGCGACGAGCCACCGGTCACGCCCGACACCGGTTTTATCGTGCCCGCCGATTTGCGCGCCGCGCATCAAGGGCGCGGCTCGGCGCCCATCATCGTGATCGCCGCCTTCGTCGTGTTCTGCGCCGGCGGCGGCGCCTACGCCTATTGGAAATTCGCGGCGACCGACGACGTGACGCCGAGCGCCCAAATCACCGCGCCCGCCGCGCCCGCGACGACTCCCGCGCCGGCGGCTGCGGCACAGCCATATCAGGTGAACCCGCCCCCGGCGCAACCGGCCGCCGATGTGACGTCCGCCACACCGGCGCCGGCGCCTCCAACACAAGCGGCTCCCGCGAGCACGACAATCGATCCGGCGGCGGCGGCACGACGGAAGGCGGCCGACGACGCGCGACGCGCCGCCGAGAAAGCGGCGCGCGCATGGCAAGCGGCCGAACAGGCGCAACGGGAAAAGGACCAAGCGGACAAGCTGCGGTTGGCGGCGATCCGGCATCACGAGGAAAAGCTCCGCGCCGATCGCGAGCGCAAGGAAGCCGCTCTTCGCAAGGCTCAGCAGCAGCGAGCGCGACAGGAGCAGGCGGTTCAGGAACAGATCGATCAGGCGACTGCCGCGGCCAATCCCGCGCCGCAACTTCCCGTGACGCCGCCGAAGCGCCGCCAACAGAACGCGGACCTGCCTCAGACTTCCCGCGGCGACGGTCCACCGCTCGACGCCCGCGACCTGCCGCCGCCGGCCGCCGCCGGACCTGAAAACCAATAGTTTTTCCCGCTTCAGACACAGTTCCGACGTATTTCGGGACCATGACGATGGCGTGACCGATTTCGCTCCGACCTGGCTGTGGATGCGTCGGACGTGGCGCCGCTTGCGGCCGGCCGCGTTCATCGGCGGTCTGGGCTTGTCGGCCATCGCTGGCATCGCTTTGGTGTTGTCGGCTTATTTCGCGGGCACAGCGCCGCGACTACCGAAAGACGCGGCGGCTCTCGAAACCCTCAAGACCGGCGACTCGTGGCCTCCACCCGTACATTCCCGCGTGCTCGACGCGACGAGCGCGCCGTCGTCCGCTGAAGCCTCGCCGGTCAACATGAGTCTGCTGCCGCATTCGGACAACCCGGCGGACGCGCCGCCGATCGATATTTCCGACTTACCGCCGCCCGCACCGCGCCTTCGCTAAACCGATCGGACCGCCGCGAACGGACTGGCGCGGCCCGTGGTCCTGCGCCAATGTGCGGCGCCATGTCTCGAATCATTCTAACGCGCCACGGCTATGTCGACGGGATTTCGCCGTTGCGCTTTCGCGGCCAAACCGAACTGCCCCTGACCGAGCGCGGGCGCGCGCAAGCCATCGCGACGGCCGCACGGATCGCCGCCCAGTGGCAGCCACGCACCGTTTACACAAGCCCGATGGGCCGGTGCGTCGCCACGGGCCAAGCGATCGCCAATGCCTGCGGCGTGGCGAGCGAAACCGTGGCCGATTTGATCGATTTCAATTACGGCGCGTGGCAGTGGCGCACCGTCGAAGAAGTCCGCGCCGCGTGGCCCGATTTGCTCGCCGTCTGGTACGCGACGCCGCATCTGGTGCGGTTCCCCAACGGCGACGCGCTTCAGGATCTGGTGGCGCGCACGGCCAATGCCGTGCGGTTGGTGCTGGCGCGGCACCCGGACGATACCGTGGTGATGGTGGGGCATGAGACCGTCAATCGCGCGATCCTGCTGCAATTGCTCGACCAACCTTTGTCGGCCTATTGGCGTTTTGCGCAGGAGCCGTGCGCCATCAACGACATTGAGATCGCGGATGGCCGGGTGCGCGTCCGCTGCGTCAACGATGTGAGCCATTTGAGCGGGATTGCGTGAGCGAACCGGTTCTGGCGATCAAACTCGGCGCTCTCGGCGACATGATCCAGGCGTTCGACGCCTTCCACGACATCCGCGCGCACCATCGCGGCGATCGCGTTGTGTTGCTGACCACGCCGCCGTTCGCCGCGCTCGCGGCGCGCATGCCGTGGTTCGATACGGTGTGGACCGACGGCCGGCCCAAGGCGACGAATATCGGCGCATTCATCGGCTTGATCGCGCGGCTGCGGCGCTCGCGCTTTCGCCGCGTCTATGATTTGCAATGCAACAGGCGGACCGCACTTTATTTCCGTTTGCTGTCCGGCGCGCATCGGCCCGCATGGGCCGGGACCGTGGACGGCGCCGATTTTGTACCGGCGCCGACTCCCGAGCCACGCCACAATTGCGATGCGATGCGCGCGACCCTTGCGGCCGCCGGCGTATCGGCCGCGCGTCCGACCGATCTGAGCTGGCTTGACGCCGACATAGCGCCATTTCAATTGCCCGCGCGGTTCGCATTGTTGATACCCGGCAGCTCGCCGCACCTACCGCATAAGCGCTGGCCCGCCGACGCCTATGCGGCACTGGGCACCCGCTTGAAGGCGCGTGGCCTCGACATCGTGCTCGCCGGCACGGCCGCCGATCGCGATACGGTGATGCGCATCGCATCGCTCCTGCCCGGGGCACGCGACCTGACCGGCCACACCGATTTGTTTCAGCTCGCCGCGGTCGTACGGCGCGCCGCCGGCGTAATCGGCAACGACACGGGACCCGTTTTTCTTGCGGCGGCGCTCGGCGCGCCGACCCTGATGCTGATGTCGCACCATACCGACCCGCGACGCTCGGCGCCGCGCGGTCCCGCCACGGCATGGCTCAAGCGCGACGACCTCGCGACGCTGCCGGTCGACGAGGTCGAACGCGCGGTGATCACGCGATGAGCGGGAGCATTGCCATCGTCCTTCCCAGAAAAGAGATGTTCGCGCGCGACCGGTTCGGCGCGATCGCTCTGGTCGTCGCCGGCTATGTCCAGCATTCGGCCTATCGCGCCACGACCGAGGTGCTCGGCATGGCGGTCGAATCGCCACGCGACCCGGCCGTGTTCCGCGCGGTGGCGCCACGCGACCGCTGGTGGCGACGGCGCAACCGGGGCTTTGCCCTCGGTGTCACCGACCATCTCGCCACGGCGCCACCGCGTCATATCGACGTGCACAATCGCGTCGAGGTGTTCGCGCTGCTGGCGGCGCGGTTCCCGAAAGCGGCCGTGTCCCTGTGGTTCCACAACGATCCGCAGAACCATGCGCGGCTCTCGAACCGCGCGCGAGCGGCAATCGATTCTCGCTCGCGCGCGCCATGTGATTTGCGTCAGCGAATGGGTGCGAAGCCGCTTCGTCGACGGCGTCACGGGCGGCGGGGACCGGGTCATCGTGCTGCCGCCCGGCTTCGACGCGACCGCCGTGACCCCCGCCGCAAAAGAAAAATCGATCCTCTATGTCGGACGGATCATCGAAGACAAAGGGGTTCTGCCGCTGGCGCAAGCGTTGGCGCGCGTTCTCCCCGAATTTCCCGGCTGGCGCGCGGCGATCGTCGGCGACGGCCGCGGCACAGACAATCGCTACCGGCGCCACGTCGCCGCCACCGTGGCGCCGCTGGGCGACCGCGTGATCGATGCCGGGCTTTCTCGACCACGAAACGGCGATGGCGACCGTCGCCCGTGCCGCGATCGCCGTGGTGCCGTCGCAATGGCAGGAGCCCTATGGCCGTACCGCCGCCGAAGCAATGGCGGCGGGCTGCGCCCTGATCGGGAGCCGCCGCGGTGGCTATTCCCGAAATCGTCGGCGATGCGGGTATCCTGATCGAACCGCCGGATGCCGCAGCGTTGGCGGCGGCGCTATCGCGATTGATGCGCGACGACGAACTGCGCGCGACCTTGCAGCGCGCGGCGCG
This sequence comes from uncultured Alphaproteobacteria bacterium, assembly GCA_963851285.1. Taxonomy (GTDB): domain Bacteria; phylum Pseudomonadota; class Alphaproteobacteria; order ATCC43930; family CGMCC-115725; genus JAATGI01. Next base: position 642,213 of record CAWKOL010000001.1, on the reverse strand, counting down.
CGTACGCGCGGTCGACGCGCTCGATATCCGGCCGTTTGCGGCGCGGCTCGACGCGCTGCGGCGCGACAACGACGCCGAATTAAATTAGCTCCGCCGGCCAGCCGTAGGCCGCCGCATCGACGCGGTCGAAGGCGAAATCGACCAGATACCGCGCGACGGTGCGCTCGTTGAACAAGCGGAAATATTTGTCGCGGCCCTTGCGCGGCCAGCGTCTGCCGCGCGGCAGGCGCCGCGACCATGTCGCGAATTTTCACGCCAGCTCATCGAAGCTCGAAAAGAACAGCATCTCGTCGTCGCCGAACAATCGTGTCGTAACCGGTCGCGCGCTCGATGAGCACCGCCATGCCGTTGCCGATCATCTGCGCCAGACCGATCGGACGAATAGAGCGGCCAGTCCGCGCGGCGGCTGATATTGAGGCCGAGCGCGGCGGTTTCGAGCGCTGCCTGATAATGTGGCACCGCCGAGCCGGGGTTGGCCGTGCAGTCCGGCGAGCAGCGGTTTCACGCCCGGCAATGGGCCAGCAATGCCGTCATGAACTCGTCCATGTGCCAGTCCTTGCCGCAAACCCGGCGCAACGGTCGGCCCGGATGGCCGCAGGCATAGAACAGATCGAACGGCAGCGACGGCCTTGAGATGATTTTCACCGCGCTCGATCGAGGGATCGACGGGATTGGGCAAAAAGCCGACGCGCCGGCCGCCGGCCCGCAACGCGCCCAAGGCGGCGGCCCGGTCGAGACCAGCGTCGCATCGACCGACATCGAGTTTGGCCTCGATGCGCGCGACATTTTCCGGCTCGAACAGCGGATCGACATTCCATTGCATGACGCGAAGATCGCGGCACGGCATTGCGGATTTCCGTCACCGTCGCCGGCTCGATCAGGTCGGCATGGCCTAAGCAGCAGCAGATCTGGCCGATGCGCGCCGGCAATAATCGAACAGGACGCGGTTGACCGCGGCGCGACCGAATTTGCTGTGACCCATCACCGAACGGGCGCGGGCGACATCGCGGTCGGCAAAATTCAGCACCAAGTGTCCGTTGCGGATCAGCCCGTTGGAAAGTTTGATGGCGGTATTGTGCTGGAAGCCGCCGCCCTTCGGGCCGATGGTAAAGCTCGCGGCGTGAACGATGACGGCCATCCTAAAATCATAGCTGATTCGCCGCATCGTCAGCAACCCCATCTCGGTTGTAGATCATAGTATCCCTATAGATATTATCTTTTAGCACGGGGGGCTTGTCTAACCGCGCCGGGGACTGGTCAAAGCCCAGGCGTCGCTCTAAGAGCGAGAGGTGCGGGACGAGCGCGGGAGGGATTGTCGCGGCGATGGTCGTCTGTCCACGGATATGGCCCGGCTTTATATCGCGGCCGGGCTTGGTGGTCGGGTGCTCGTCGGCCTGACCGGCGTTGGCGGCGGTTCGCTGATGACGCCGATCCTGGTCCTGCTGTTCGGCATCCATCCCGCGACCGCGGTCGGCACCGACTTGCTCTATGCCGCGATCACCAAGACCGGCGGCACCGTCGTTCACGGGCATCAATCATACCGTCGACTGGCGGATCGTCGGCAGGCTGGCGTTGGGTAGCGTCCCGACCACGGCAATGACGCTGGTGGCGCTTGCAATATTTTTCGCCGCACTCCCATTCGTCGGCTGCTGATTTCCGTGGTCCTCGGCATCGCGCTGATCCTGACCGCGATCTCGCTGTTGCTGCGGCGCCAGGTGCTGCAGCTCGCATCGCGCCGCGGCGCGGGATCGCGGGCCCGGCAATCACACCGTGCCGTTGACCATCGCGACGGGCGCCGTGCTCGGCGTGCTGGTGTCGCTGTCGTCGGTCGGCGCCGGCGCGCTCGGCATCACTGCGCTGATCTTTCTTTATCCCGGCTTGCCGACGGCGCAAATCGTCGGCTCCGACATCGCGCATGCCGTGCCGCTGACGCTGATCGCGGGCGGCGGCCATTGGCTGATGGGTACGGTCGATTTCGGCATGTTAGGCTGGCTGGTGCTTGGATCGCTGCCAGGCATCGTCAGTCGGCAGCTATTTGTCGTCGCGCGTCCCGGACACGGTCCTGCGCACCGTGCTCGCCATCACACTGTTGGTCGTCGGCGGAAAGTTGGCGCTTTAAGCAAAGTTGGCGCTTTAAGCGGTGATGTTTTCGGCCTCCGGCATGACCAGCATTTCGGCCAGGTTGGTGTTGTCGAGAATGCCGGCCATCGCGTCGCGCACGCGCTGCATCGTCCGCCGAACCTGACAGGCTTTGAGATCGTCGCAATCGTCGCACGGACGATAAGCCGTCTTCGACGCGCAGCCGATCGGCGCCAGCGGTCCATCCAAGACCCGAATGATACGCCCGACCGAAATTTCCGACGCCGGTCGCGACAGAACATAACCGCCGCCGCGGCCCTTCCGGCTGTGGACAACGCCCCCGCGCCGCAGCTCCAACAGGATGGCGTCGAGAAATTTCTTGGGAATGTTCTGATCTTGGGCGATTTCCAAAATGCCGATGGGACCCGAATCCGGTCGCGCCGCCAAATAGAGCATCGCCTTCAGACCGTATTTCGCTTTATTGGAAAGCATCGAGGTCTAGGCCATTTAGTCGATCATTCTACTATATTTGGCCTGTTCGCCTTGATTCGCAAGGGCGATATCGTTGACACGGCGCCATCGCGCCGCCAGCCTCAATGGTCTTCTGCGAAAGGACATACCGGTGCGCCGCATCGTCTCGATGCATTGGAACAATATCGATCCGACGGTGGTCGCAGGGCAGCGCCGGGTCTTCAAGAAGCTTGGCTACGAGGTGGCGCAGATCGACGCAACCGGCACGGCGCATGGCGCGTGGATCGACAGCGTGCTCGCGGCGGCGCAACCCGACGACGTCCTTCTGTTCGTCGACATCGACGCCTTTCCACTAAATAAGGCGGTGGTCGAGCGGGCTTTCGCCGCCGCCGAGGCTGGAATGATTTTTGGCGCCGCCCAGACCGCCAATCATCTTCCGGAACGCGACCTCATCTACGCCGGGCCGGCCTTCACGTGTATATCGCGGCGTTGCTGGGAGACGATCGGCAAGCCAAGCGCAACCGTCGACGCAACCAACGATGTCGGCATGCGCATCGGCCGGGAAGCCATCGCGCATGGCGTGACGATGGAATTGCTCTTTCCCAATTTTGTCGCGATCCCGCGCTGGCGCCTGGGCGGCAAAGGCGTCGCGGGCTACGGCACGTTTTACGGCAAAGGCGACGTATTTCACCTGTTCGAGGCGCGACGGACCAATCGCGCTGGTTTGCGGCAGATCTTCGACTATGTCGTGGACCGGGTCGTCGTCGGAGAAGAAATCGATTACGTCGCGCTGTACGAACAGATCCACTCGGCGCGGTTCACGCTCGGGGCGCTTGGTCTTTACCTCAAACGCCGCAGTGCGAAGACGAAGCGAAATATCGTCAGCCGCCGACGCGGGCGGTGAAGACTATTCAAAATCGATTCGTCCCCAGCGCAGGCCGGGCTCGACGCGCCGAAGACGGTAGCGCGCGAACGCCGCCGCAAGTTGTCGAAGGGGGCGCACCGCCTCACGGGCGATTTTTCCGCCGATCGTCATTCTTATTCGTCGATCCACACCGGCGGTGCGCGCAGGCCGTTGACTCGAAAGCTCGCTCGCCGTCGCGCCGCGCCGCAAATGCTCTTCCTGCGCGACGACACCGGGCACGGTCTGCAACACCGTCAACCCATTGCTGGCCAGATAGGAATCGGCAAATAGGAACCAATCGATGGGTACCGCCAGGCTGCGCGTTACGCGGAGCAATGTCGCCGCGGCCTTGCGATTTACGATGTAACCCGCCGCGCCCATATAGGTCGACCGCAGCGGACAGAGGCGTCGTCCCGCTATACGGTAGACGTTGCCCGTGTCGATGAGCACGCGCTCGCCCACACTCTCGAGTTTGACGATATCGAAGATCACGTCGCCGGCGTCGAGCGCGGTCAGCAACGCGGCAAAATCGCGTCCGACATGTAGGTCGTCCTCGAAAACGACACCGTGCGGCGCGGCCGAGCGCAACAGCGCTCGCCACGCTTTACGATGACTCATGATCGCCGCGACGTCGAACCGTGTCAGCTTATGCGGATGGGGAGCCGTTCGCCGCTCGATAAAGACGGGCGACAGACGCGCGGCATCGACCGCGCGAATGTGCCGGAAGGTAACGCCTGCCGCGCCCAAGCTATGCTCCATCCAGCGCAGCCGTTCGGTCTGGCGATCGAGATTGATGACGTAAACATCCATGCCGCGACTTTAGTCGATAGCTGCCCCGCTTGTCCGCCGTTGACATGGCTGGAACCGCCCATCACCCTTACCATCAAGAAATTGCACCGGGAGGAACGGATGAAGACGAAATCGATCGCCATGATTGGGGTCCTGCTTGGCGCCGCGCTCACGATGACGGCGGCGGATCACGTGCGCGCGGACGACAAGGCTCTGACGATCGGCGTGCTTACCGATCTGTCGAGCTTCGCCGCCAGCAGCATGGGACCCGGCTCGGTCATCGCGACCCAGCTTGCGGTCAAGGATTTCGGGGGCACCGTGCTCGGCAAACCGATCAAGGTGATCTCGGCCGACATGCAATCGCGCCCCGATCTCGCGGTCACCCTGGCGCAGCATTGGTATGACGTCGACGGGGTCGACGTCATCGTCGACGTGCCGGCCTCCGCCGCCGCCATCACGATTCAGCGCATGGCCTATGAGAAGCACAAATTGCTTTTGGCGACGGTGGCCGCGACCACGGAACTGACCGAGAAAGCCTGCACGCCGACCGGCGTGCATTGGGGACTCGATACGCTCGGCACCGCAACCACCATGGTCACCGCGTTCAAGCAGGACAACGTCAAGAGCTGGTTCCTGATCATGCCGGACTACGCGGTCGGCAAAGCGGTCGCCGGCGCGGCAACGGCCGCGATCGCCAAGAGCGGCGGCAACGTCGTTCAGACCATTTTCTTCCCGCCCAACAGCGACGATTACACCAGCTATCTGCTGAAAGCGCAGAACTCCGGCGCCGACGTCATCGGCGTCGGGGCCATCGGGCGCGACCTCGTGACGCTGATCAAGCAGGCCGGCGAATTCAACATCTTGCCGTCGTCGAAGCAGCGGCTTGCCGCCTTTCTGATGAATCTCTCCGACGTGAATGCCGTCGGTTTGAAGGTTCTACAAGGCATCTGGCTGGTGCAGGACTTTTACTGGGACAGCAACGACCAGACGCGGGCCTTCGCCAAGGAATTCCTCCCGATCCATCACAAGATGCCGAACTTCACCCAGGCCGCGAATTACTCCGGCGTGACGGCCTATCTCACGGCGGTAAAGGCCGTGGGCAGCGCCGATCCCGAAAAAGTGGTCGCGTGGATGAAATCCCATACGCTCGATCATTTCGGCAAGCCGACGACGCTGCGCGCCGACGGCCGGGCCATGTTTCCGGTCGAGCTCTATCAGGTAAAATCGCCCGCCGAATCGAAATATCCTTGGGACTATTTGAAGCTGGTGAAATCCATTCCGGCGGAAGATGTTTATCCGCCGCTGTCGGAGAGCCAGTGCCCCTATTTAAAGAAAGGCTGAGGAGATCGGCTATGAGCAGCGCCATCGAGCCCGCAATTCGCGCAGACGGTCCACCTACGGGCCTGACCTTTTCGCATATCAGCGTGCCTTGCCGCAACCTGGCGGAGGGACGGGAATTTTACACTAGGGTGCTGGGCGCCACGGTGCAGATCGATTGGCCCGATTTCATCGGGTTCCGTCTGTTCGGTGTTCCGGTCGGCATCGCCGTAAACGGCGCGAGCTTCATCAGCCGCGACGGCGAATACCCGCATTTTGCTTTTTTTGCTAAGGCGGACGAGCTGTTGCAGCTAAAGGCATGGCTGACGCGCTGCGGGATTCCGAGCTCCAATTTCTGGACGCGCGGCGAGGTCGAGGCGCTGATGTTCTTCCGCGATCCCTCGGGCAACCTGATTGAAATCACGTGCGAGCACGGGTTTGCCGACGCCGACAAATTGCCGCGCGGCCCAGCGCGGGGCCACGGCACCGCCGTGGACATCACTGCGCTGTATTACCGCGAATGGCGGGTGCCGAATGCCTAATTTCCAACTCGTCAGCTTCCAGGCAATTGACGGCGTGCGGGCCGGCGCCGTTGTCGAGGGCCGTGTCTACGATCTGGTCAAACTCACCGGCAATGGGGCCGACGATACGATCCGAGGCTTGCTGGCCGATTGGCCACGCGGCCACGAGCGCATCACCAATGCTCTGACCCGTGGCACACAGCCGGCCAGCATCGCGGTCGCCGATGCGAAGCTGCTTGCGCCGGTGCTTTATCCGTCCGCGATCTATTGCGCCGGCTCCAACTATCAGGACCATGCGAATGAAATGGCCGCGCGCGCGGGCCGAGGACCGGAACCCGATCCCCACACGCTCGGGCTCAAGCCGTGGCATTTCATCAAGGCGACGACGACGGTGACGCATCCCGGGGCGACGGTAACGTTGCCCCGTGCCTCGAAGTCCGTGGATTGGGAAGCGGAACTCGCCGCGGTGATCGGCCGGACCGCCAAGGACGTGCCGGCGAGCCATGCGCTCGATTACGTCGCCGGCTATCTTTGCGCCAACGATCTGTCGGCGCGCGATTTGGGGACACGAGACGGATTGCCGGCCACCAATCCGTTCCGCAGCGACTGGACCGCGCATAAGAGCTTCGACGGCTCCTGCCCGCTCGGTCCGTGGATCGTGCCCGCGGACCAGGTCGGCGATCCGCAACGGCTCGGCATCAAGCTCTGGGTCAACGACACGCTGAAACAGGATTCGAACACGTTGCACATGATCTTCACCCTCGCCGAGCAGATCGAGCATCTGTCATCGCGGATCACGCTGCATCCGGGCGACATCGTCATGACGGGAACGCCGGCGGGCGTCGGCGCCGGCCGCGGCGAATTCTTGAAACCAGGCGACACGGTGACGATCTGGATCGAGAAGATCGGCACGCTTACCAACCCAATGGCGTGAGGCATGACCATGACCGAACCGGTTTTGAAGCTCAACTACCTATCGCACGGCACGCTCGAGAGTTACGACATCGAGAAAAGCCGCAAATTCTACGAGGAGTTTCTCGGGCTCGAGGTGGTGCAGACGAGTCCGCGGTCGCTGATGATCCGGCTCGGCGGTACCAACACGATCGCGACCGTGCTCAATCCCAAGAAGGCGTTGATGCCGGTACTCAATCACAACGGTCTCGACGTCGAGACCCGCGAAGAGGTCGATCGCGCCCACGCCACCTGCGCCGAGCAACAGGAAAAATGGGGCATCAAAGCGGTGACGCGGCCGTCCGACCAGCACGGCACCTACAGCTTTTACCTGCGCGATCCCGACGATAATTGGTGGGAGATCCTGACCAATCCCCAGGGCGGCTACGCGTGGATGTTCAAAAAGGGCGGCGACATCGACAATTGGGGCGCGGGCGAAGAAGCCGGCTACAACCCCAACGACTTCACCAAGCGGCGATTCAAATAGCGCCGTTGCCGCCTATGCGGCAATTTGCCGGTTGGCCTCGAACCAAGCGGGAATCTTGTCGCCGCCGAGCGGCTTCGAAATGAAATAACCCTGTGCCGCATCGCAACCCGCTTTCGCGAGGAGCCGGAGCGCATCCACGGTTTCCACACCCTCGGCGACGACTTTGAGTCCGAGCCGATGCGACAGATCGATCACCGCGTAAACGATGGCGGCATTCTCGCGCGACGTCGTGCAGTCGATGACGAAACTTTTGTCGATCTTCACTTCCGAAAATGGCAAGCGCTGCAATTGCGACAGCGACGAATAGTCGGTGCCGAAATCGTCAATCGACAAGCCGACTCCCTTGATGCGCAAGCGCGTCAGCATGTAGGCGGCGCGATCGGTATTGCGCATGGCGGCGGTCTCCGTGAGTTCGAGAATCAACTGGTGGGGCCCCAAATTCGACACGCTGGTGCGGCGCGACAATAGCGCAGAAATGTCGTCGCCATCGACATTCTTGGCCGACAGGTTGACCGCGACGGATAAGGTGATCTGCATATTCGCCCAGGCCTCGCGTTGGCGCAGCGCCTCGCTCAGGACCCATTCGGTCACGCTGTGGATGAGCTCGCTTTCTTCCGCGATCGGAATGAACGTCATCGGCGGCACCAGCCCCATTTGAGGGTGACGCCAGCGCAACAACGCCTCGACGCCGACCGGACGAATGGTTTCGAGATCGACCTTAGGCTGATATTCGAGAAAAAGCTCGCCGGCCTCGAGCCCTTCGGCAAGACGCAGCGGCGTCAACGCGCTGGCGTCCTGACCGACCTTGCGCAGCACTTGCGTTAATTCCTCGACCAGCACCGGCTTGCGCAACACGCCCGCCATGTTGAGACCACGCGCCGCGCCGAGCCGCTCGGCCGCGTCGAGGATTTTTTCGTCGAAGCCGCTGATGATCAGGATGCGCGCAGTCGCGCGTTCGTCCGCGAGGAAGCGTAGCAACTCAACGCCGTCGGTCTCTGGCGTGCCGAGATCGAGAATGATCAGCGCCGGCCGCCAAGATCGGATGCGCTGCTTGAAGTCGCAGGCATCGGCGGTGACAATGACGTCATAGCCGGTCCGCCGCGCCACGCGTCCCAGGAACGTCCCAACGGCCGGCTCATCGTCGATAATGAGCAATCGCCCGGCCGAGACGGCCATCCGCACGTCATCTATGATAGTTGACCCATAAGTTGCTTTATAAAACTATTTTTCTCGTAAAAGATGCGTCCACCGCAAGCGCCGATTGGTTAGTTCCTGGCCGGCGAAATCTGCCCGTAGAAACGCATTGATTACATACCGATTAGTCGGTATGTTTTTAGTGATGATCAATATCCAACATCAATCCAAGACGAAATTGCTCGATGCAGCCCTGACTGTAATCCGGGCGAAGGGCTATACCGCGACCCGGGTCGAAGACATTTGCGCAGCCGCCAGCGTCACCAAGGGCAGCTTCTTCCACCACTTCAAAAGCAAAGAGGATTTGGCGATCGCGGCCGCGCAGCGTTGGAGCGACGTCACCGGCGGGATATTCGTCGCCGCGCCGTATCACGGGCATGCCGACCCGCTGGAGCGGCTGCTCGCCTATGTCGATTTCCGAACGGCCTTGCTGCGCGGCGAGATTCCGCAATTCACCTGCTTCGCCGGCACAACAGTGCAGGAAGTGTACGCGACCTATCCCGCGATCCGTGATGCCTGCGGCGCCAGCATCACCAGCCATGCCGCAACGCTCGAGGCCGATATCGACGCCGCGATGCGCGAGTACGGCGTCGCCGGCGATTGGACCGCCAAAAGCCTCGCGCTCTACACACAGGCCGTTATCCAAGGCGCGTTCGTTCTGGCGAAAGCGACGCAAGACCCGACGGTCGCCGTCGCATCGCTCGACCATCTGCGTCGCTATCTCGAACTCTTGTTCCGATCACCCGAAGCAGAGGAGGCAACGCCATGACCGCCGGCGCCGCAGCCAAATCGCAGTCGCGCGACGAGGCCGATATTCTCGAATTGCTCGCCGGCGTACGACAGGCGCATTACGACAAAGACGGCGCCGCGATCGCGGCCGCCTATGCCAAGGGCGCCGTCGTGTGCGATCTCTCGCCGCCGCTGGCGCACCGCGGCGTCGACGCGAAGGCGAAGCAGGCTTGGCTCGACACCTGGGAAGGTCCGGTCGAACTCGAAACGCCGCCCGGTACGTTGGCGATCAGCGGCGATCTCGCCGTGCATCACGGTTTCACCCGGATGTCGGGCAAGCCCAAGATGGCGCCACAACGGATCAGCTTCTGGCTGCGCGACACGATCGTGCTGAAGCGCGGCGGCGACGGCTGGCGCATTGCGCACATCCACTCGTCGGTGCCGTTCCACATGGACGGCAGCCTGCGTCCGGCGTTCGATCTCCAGCCGTAAGGGGCCCGACATGCAGAAGATCACCCCGTTCTTGTGGTTCGACGGCAAGGCGGAGGAAGCCGCGACTTTCTATGTCGGCATCTTCGAGGACGCGAAGATCGTCGATGTTCGCCACTACGGCGACGCCGGGCCGGGACCGAGCGGATCGGTCATGTCCGTAACATTCCAACTGTTCGGCCAGCAATTCATCGCGCTTAACGGCGGACCGCAGTTCCAATTCACGCCGGCCGTTTCGTTCTTCGTCACCTGCGAGACCCAGGACGAAGTCGACGCGCTATGGGACAAGCTTGGCGAGGGCGGCGCGCCCAACCAATGCGGCTGGCTGACCGACAAGTTCGGCGTGACTTGGCAGATCGTGCCACGCGTGCTGGGCGAACTCTTGCGAGACAAGGACGCCTCGAAATCGCGGCGCGTCATGGAGGCGATGTTCACGATGTCGAAGCTCGACATCGCCGGCCTGCAACGCGCCGCCGTCTGACACGTCGCAGACGGATCAAAAACTAGCTCAGCGCGATCACGACCTTGCCGACGTGCTTGGCCGATTGCAGGTGATGGAACGCTGCCTTGGCATCGGCGAACGGGAATACTTTGTCGATCACCGGCTTCATATTGTTGACCGAGATCGCCCGGTTCATCGCCTCGAACATCTGCGTCGAGCCGACCGAAATGCCCTGGATATTGGCGCGCTTGCCGAGGATCAGCATCGGATTGGTCTCGCCCTGCGGACCGGTCAGCACGCCGATGAGGCTGATCTTGCCGCCGCTCTTGATCGCACCGAGCGAGCGCGTGAAGGTACCGGCACCGCCGACCTCGACGACCTGATCGACGCCGCCGCGTGTGATCTCGACGGCCGCTTTGTCCCAATCGGGCGTGGTCTTGTAATTGATGCCGTGCGCCGCGCCGAGCTTCTTGGCATGCGCCAGCTTGTCATCGCTCGACGAGGTCGCGATCACCTCGGCGCCAAACATGCGCGCGAATTGTAGCGCGAAGATCGAAACGCCGCCGGTGCCTTGTACCAGCACAGTATTACCGGCTTTGGTCCAGCCGTGCTCGACCACCGCGTTCCAGGCGGTGAGACCGGCGCACGGCAGGGTCGCGCCTTCCTGCGCCGAAAAATGATGGCGGCAGTTTCACGGTGCCGGTTTCCTCCAGGAGGACATATTCGGCGAGCATGCCGTCGACACCGCCGCCCATGGCATAGCCGCCGCTGTCGCCCGGCGGCTGTGCCGCCTTCCCAGCGCTGGGAGAAATTGCCCGCGACCTTGTCGCCGACCTTGAAGCGCGTGACCTCGGCGCCGATCTCGACGATCTCGCCGGCGCCGTCCGACAGCGGAATCACGTCCGCCTTCATCGGCATGCGGTAGGTGCCGCTTGCCACCGCGAGATCGCGAAAATTGAGCGAGCAAGCGCCGACCTTCACCAGCACTTGCCGGCGGCCGGGCTTGGGCTGCGGCAGATCGACCAACGTCAGGCCGTCGATGCTTTTCGACTTCAATTGATACGCGCGCATAAGTGTCTCCCTCGATTTCGCTTGTTGCGGTTCCCCCCAACCGTCATTGCGGGGCTTGACCCGGCAATCCCAACCAAGCAACGGGCCCGTCGCGGGCTTGAGACCCCCGGATCAAGTCCGGGGGTGACGAATGAGGTTAGTGTCCCGTCACCAGTTGATCTCAGACCGTCAGGACGATTTTGCCGAAATGGCGATTGGCCTTCATGTAGTCGAGCGCGGCCGGCGCCTCGTCGAGCGGAAATTCCCGGTCGATCGGCAGGCGCAACTTACCGTCATCGACGAAATGCCAGAGGTCGTCCCGCATCAGCCGCGCGATCTCGCGGACTTCCTCGAGGCTGCGCGTCCGAAACGTGACGCCGATATAAGTCGATGCGCTTCAGCGCATGAAGATTGTAATCGAAGTCGCCGCTCTGCCCGCCGAGCCGCCCGACATTCACGATGCGGCCCAGAATGGCGCAAGCATGCATGTTGCCGTTCATCACCCCGCCCGAGACCTGGTCGACGATGAGGTCGACGCCGTTGCCGGCGGCCTTGAAGGCCTGCTCCGCCCAACCGTCCGCCTTGGTATCGAGCGCGAGATCGGCGCCGTAATCCTTTAGCCGCGCGCGCCGCTCGGCGTTGGTCGAGGTGCCGATGACAAGGCGCGCGCCCTTGGCCTTGGCGATCTGCATCGCCATCAGGCCGACGCCAGACGACGCGCCCTGGATCATCACTGCCTCGCCTTTCTTGAAACGGCCTGCGGTGACGACGGCATTGTGCATGGTGAGCAGCGCGATCGGCAGCGTCACCGACTGTATGAAGTCGAGATTGCGCGGCAGCGGATTGACGCGGCCCCAATCTGTCACCGCGTATTCGCCCCAGGCGCCGGCCCCGGAGCAGGTGACGCGGTCGCCGGCCTTGATACCCTTCACCGCTCCGCCGACGCCCTCGACCTCGCCCGCGAATTCCATGCCGAGCACCGCACCGATCCCGCCGGATTGACCGTGCTTCGCGCCATGCGCCTGGCCGACATCGGCGCGGTTCAGCGCCGCCGCGCGCACCTTGACCAGAACCTCGTTCGCCTTGGGCGAAGGTTTCGGCACCTCGCGCACCACCAAGCCCTGTTCCGACGCCACCGCCGCTTTCATCCGCTTCTCCCTTGTTCGTTGGCGCGGACTGTAGTGCTTTCGGCCAGACGGTCAAATCGTCTCACGGAATATGCGATAGGCGAAAAACCGGGAGATCAGCAAACTCCTGTTAAGGAGCAGGCGCGCAGGATATGCGTATGGGCGCCTATACCTCGACCCGCGTTTTCGAATCCCCGTTCCGGAGCCGCACCCAGACGGTCAACGGCACTGGCGCGATGATTGGCGCCTTGTTCGGCGGCCCGTTCTATTACTGGCGCAAGCAGGCGCCGGTCGAGGCGCTGTTGCTGTTCACGGCGCAACTCATTCTGTTTTTTCTGTCGAACCCGAATATCGGACACGGCGCAGTCGACACCGCGACGCCGAGCCTGGTGCTGTGGCTAGGCGCGGCGCTGCTGGCGCCGGTGCTGCTGCCGATGTGCTACCGCCGCAAAGGCTGGATCGAAGTCGCCGCGCTCTAGGCGGCTACTTCTTCGCGGACTTGATATAGGGACAACTACCCTCGCTCATCGGCCGGAACGCCTTGTCGCCAGGAATCATCGCGACGAGTTTGACGAGGTCGTCGGGACCTTTCGATTCCGTCGGTGCCTTCACTTGGACTAGGAACACCGAATGGACCATACGGCCGTCAGGACGCAGCACGCCGTCCTTGGTGAAGGCGTCGTCGATCTTGTGGGCACGCATCCACGGAAAGATCTTCGCTGGGTCGTCGGACTTCGTGGCTTGCGCCGCCAGCAGATAGGTGTGAACCGCAGAATAGAGGCCGGTCATCAGATAGGGCGCCAGGGTGTGCTGCCGCGACTGATATTCCTTCGAGAACCATTCCGATTGCGGCGGATTGGCGCCGGGATACCAGGGTAGCGTCATCATCGCGCCTTGCAACGTCGCGAGGCCGCCCGAACTGTCGATGAACGGCACGTCGAGGCTGAGGGGCACGATTTTCACGCCCGATGCGATCAAGCCGAAATCCTTCGCCGCCTTGATGGCGTTGGTGGTGTCGCCGCCGGCGTCGGCGAGCGCCAGCACCTTCGCGCCCGACGACTGCGCCTGAAGAATGAACGACGACATGTCCGACGCGCCGAACGGATGAAACACGATGCCCAGCACCTGGCCGCCCGCCTCCTTCACTGCGGCCGCGGTCGAGTTGGCGAGGAGGTGGCCGTAATTGTAGTCGGCGCCAAGGATGAACCATTTCTTGCCAAGATAGGGGACGGCTTCACCCATCGCCTTGCCCATCTCGTAGGTGTCGTAAGTCCATTGCGCGCTGTAAGGCGCACAGGCCTTGCCGGTAAGATCGGCCGAGCCGGCCTCGCTATAGATCACCGCCTTGTGACGCTCGCGCGCGACATTCTGCACGCCCAGCGCCACCGCGGAATTGACCACATCGAGGATGACGTCGACATTTTCGCGGTCGTACCAGCGCTCGGCGATGGCGACGCCGATATCGGGTTTGTCCTGGTGATCGCCGTGAACCACCGCTATCGGCACGCCGTCGATCTTGCCGTGAAATTGATCGACCGCGATCTGGGTCGCGACGATCGGCCCCTGACAATTGCCGGTGCAGTATTGTCCCGAGAAATCGTCGAGGATGCCGAGCTTGATCATGTTATCGGAAAATTTTGCATGTGCCGTGGCGGCAGCCATCGTCAAAATGGCGGCCGCGGCCAAACCGAGGTGCAGTTTCATGGCGTCTCCTTCCCTGTCGCTAGAACCATGGCGGCGACGCCATGTTCCAGTTAAATCCGTGACAGGAGGGCCATTGCCAGATCAGTGCGGCCGCATCGGACCGGCGGCGAGCATCGGGTCGAGCGCCATTTCGTACCAATAGACGCCCCAATGGAGATTGGCGCCGGTCGCGCGGCCGGTCGCGCCGACCGCGCCGATGACCTGGCCTTGCGTCACGTGCTCGCCTTTGCGTACCGCGATCTTGGAAAGATGGATATAGAGCGTCGACAAGCCATAGCCGTGGTCGATCACCACGGTGCCGCCGTCGAGCACGAAATCCGGCTCGGCGACTGTGACCGTGCCACCGGCCGGCGCCTTCACCGGCGTACCTGCCGGCGCGGCGATATCGGTGCCGGCATGGGGCGCGCGCGGCCGGCCGTCGAGGATGCGCTGGCTACCGAACACGCCGCTGATCGGGCCGAGCACCGGCCAGTTGAACGGCGTCTCGAAATCGAGGCCCGACGAATCGACCTTGTGCGCGGCCTTGATCGCGGCGATGTCGTGCAGAATGCGCTTTAGCGTCTCGGGATTGGGCGAGACTTGGTTTTCCGGCAAGCCCTCAATGCGCTGGATTTGATAATGCTGCACGGCGACGGTCAGATCGCGATGCGCTTTGGCGCCGTCGCGATAGGCAACGTCGAGCGTCGCATGTGCCGGCGCATTGCGAAAAAAGCCGAAGATGAAGGCGCCGTCGGGCGCGACGCGCAGCGCGCGGCCGTCAAGAGTCACGTGCGCGCCCGGCTCGGCCTTGCCGCGGATCAATCCGCCCTGCTCCATCGCGCCGTCGAGGCTGAGGGTGTGAGCAAAGGCGGGTACGGCGGTTAGAAGGACGAGAAACATTGCTGCAAAAGCAATGTGCGTCCCTCGACTACTCGCCCTCACTACGTGAGGGCTGCGTGCTCGGGATGAGGACCAATGTAAAGTAGACCTCATCCCGAGCGCGGACCCGCGCGCGTCAGCGCGACGAGAGCAGTCGAGGGACGCACCAAGGCTCAAAGCAGCTTGCCCTGCTTGGTCGGGACCGTGACCGCGACCTTGCCGTCGTGGAACTCGAGCGACAGCGCCGAGTCCGGTTTCACCTTGGCGGCATCGATGACGATCTTAGCCTTGGCGTCGCGCACGATGGCGTAGCCGCGCAGCAGCGGCTTGCGCAGCGACTGGTATGCGGTGAGCAAACGGCCCGCAAGGTGGTCAGCGCGATTACGATTCTGCGCGATCTGGCGGGCGACCGCGGTGTCGAGGCGCGGCGCTAATTCCTCGACCCGCGTCGCGGCGCGCGCGATCTCGCTCTTGAGCAGATTGACGTTGGCGCGCGCGCCAAGCGCAACCAACATCTGTCGCGCGTGGCGTAGACGCTGACGCAGGCCGAGCGCCAGCCGTTCGGCGCGATCATCGAGCCGCTGTTGCGCGGCGTTGATCAGGCTAGACGGATCGGGCAGGCCGCGGCCCAGCCCTTCGACATGGAGTTTGTCTTGCGCGAGACGCCGCGCCATAGCGCCGGCGATGCGGCCGCCCAGCGCCTGCGTCTCGGCGACGAGATCGAGCCGCACCGGAACCGCCATTTCCGCGGCGGCGGTCGGGGTGGGCGCGCGGCGGTCCGAGGCGTAATCGATCAGCGTCGTATCGGTCTCGTGCCCGACCGCCGAGATCAAGGGAATCGTGGACGCCGCCGCGGCGCGCACCACGATTTCCTCGTTGAACGCCATCAAATCTTCGAGGCTGCCGCCGCCGCGCGCGACGATCAGCAGATCGGGGCGCGGCACCGACCCGCCCGGCGGCAGTGCGTTGAAGCCCGCGATAGCGGCGGCGACTTGCTGCGCCGAGCCTTCGCCCTGTACCGCGACCGGCCACAACAGGACATGGCGCGGGAACCGGTCGTTGAGGCGATGGAGAATGTCGCGGATCACAGCGCCGGTCGGCGACGTTACAACCCCGATTACCTCGGGCAGATAGGGCAGCTTCTTCTTACGCGCCTCGTCGAACAGGCCCTCGGCGGCGAGCTTCTTGCGCCGATCCTCGAGCAATTTCAGCAACGCGCCGACACCGGCAAGCTCAATGCTCTCGATGACGAGCTGATAGCGCGAGCGGCCCGGATAAGTGGTGAGACGGCCGGTGCACACCACCTCCATGCCGTCGTCGGGCCGAAGCTGGATGCGCTGCGCGGTGCCGCGCCAGATAACGCCGTCGAGGTTGGCGTCCGCATCCTTCAAGGTCAGATAAACATGGCCCGAGGAGTGCCGCTTCAGGCCGGAGATTTCGCCGCGCACCCGGACATAGGAAAAATTCTGCTCGATGTTGCGCTTCAGCGCCTGCGACAGTTCGCTGACCGTCAGCTCGGGCAGGTTGGAGCGCGACGCGGGCGCGGCGGTGACAGGGGTTTCCGTCATTGGCCGCTATGATACAAGAGCCGCGAGGCCGAGGGGAAATTGATGCGGATTTTGCTGATCGGATCGGGCGGGCGCGAGCATGCGCTGGCCTGGGCGCTGGCAGCGTCGCCGCTGTGCGACAAGCTCTATGCCGCGCCCGGCAACCCAGGCATCGCGCAGGAGGCGGAATGCGTGTCGCTGTCCGCGACCGACATCGACGGCATTGTCGCGTTCGCCCGGCGGGAGAAGATCGATTTCGTCGTGGTCGGGCCGGAAGCGCCGCTGGTCGCCGGCCTCGTCGACAAATGCGAGGAGGCGGGCATCGCCGCGTTCGGTCCGAGCGCCGCCGCGGCGCAGCTTGAAGCCTCCAAAGGTTTCACCAAGGATCTGTGCGCCGCCGCCAATATCCCGACCGGCGCGTATCAGCGCTTCACCGAAGCGGGCGCGGCGAAGGCCTATGCGCACGCGTGTGGCGCGCCGGTCGTGATCAAGGCGGACGGACTTGCCGCCGGCAAGGGCGTCACCGTGGCGATGAATCTGGCCGAGGCCGAAGCGGCGATCGACGACGCGCTGGTGCAAAACCGGTTTGGCACGGCCGGGGCGGAAATCGTGGTCGAGGAATTTCTGTCGGGACCAGAAGCGAGTTTCCTCGCGCTGGTCGACGGCACCAACGTGTTGCCACTGGTCTCGGCGCAGGATCACAAGCGCGTCGGCGACGGCGATACCGGACCGAACACCGGCGGCATGGGCGCTATCTCGCCCGCGCCGCAATTTACGCCCGAAATCGAGGCCATGGCCCTTCGCACCATCCTCAAACCCACCGTCGCGGCGATGGTGGCGCGCGGCACGCCGTTCAAAGGTGTGCTCTATGCCGGACTAATCCTGACCAAGGACGGGCCGAAATTGATCGAATTCAACGTCCGGTTCGGCGATCCCGAATGCCAGGCGCTGTTGCCGCGGTTGAGGAGCGATTTGCTGCCGGCGCTGATCGCGGCGCGCGACGGCGACCTCAAGGATTTCGATCTGCGCTGGGACGCGCGGCCCTCCGTGTCGGTGGTGCTGGCGGCAAGAGGTTATCCCGGCGAACCCGCGCGCGGCGGCACGATCGAGGGTCTCGACCGCGCCGCCGCCGACGGCGTGCTGATCTTTCACGCCGGCACGCGCCGCGACGGCGACCGGATCGTCGCCGACGGCGGGCGCGTGCTCAACATCACCGCGCTCGGCGACACGATGGCCGAGGCGCGGCGCCGCGCCTATGACGCGATCGCCAAGATCGACTGGGCGGAAGGTTTCTGCCGCCGCGATATCGGCCTCAGCGCAACGGGGTGACGGTGCCGGCGTCCGGATTGACCGTTACCTTCTCCGGCTTGCCGTTCTTCATCACCATCGCGGAATAATCGCGGCCATCGCGCCGGAAGTTCTCGTAGTTGCCGCCATAGCCCTTGGCCTCGAGCACATTGAGCGCCTTGGTTTCGCGATCGGCGAGACGGCTAGCGGCCATGGTCGGATGCATCGCGGTATGTTTCCGCGTGCGTTCGCGATGGGCGGCGCGCATCGGCCTCAATTCCGCTTTTTTCTCCATCGCCGTTTTAGGCGCGGCCGGCTTCGCGGTCTCAGCCGATTTAGCCGGTTCGGTGGCCGGTTTGTTCTCCGGCTTTGCCGCCATCGATTTGGCCGGGGCCGGGCTCGGAGTGGTCATTTGCGCGTTTGACGGCGACGTCGGCGATTGCGTCGGCGAGGTCGCGCTGGCGGCCGGCTTCGGCGGTGTCGTCGGCGCGGTAGTGGAATTGCTGGTCTGCGCGAACGCAGCGCTAGTCAGCGCAAGGCTCGCGACGGTCGCGAACAAGGCAAGTCGGTTCATGGTTCGTCTCCAGGACAGTCGGGCGGGAGCGCCCTGTCCTTATCACCATGAACCCGAGAAGATGAACGCAGGGTTCCGGCCAAATGAAATAACCGTTAGCCGGCCGCCGCAATGTCGCCCTTATGGCTGCGCCGCAGCAGCCGCGAGGCGGTGACGCCGAGAATCGCCGTCAGTACGGCGCTGGCGGCGAACATTGCGCCATAGCCGGCTGCGGCCGAAATCTGCCCCGACAGTACCGGCCCCAGTCCTTGACCGATGAAATAAGCGGCAGCGAGCAGCGCCACGGACGCGCCACGGGCATGTGGCGCGAGTTCGGTGCTCAAGGTCTGCATGGTGTTATGCAGCAGGTAAAATCCAAAACCCGATACGGCAAACAGCGCCGCCATGACGGGCCACGGCACCGGCGCCGCGACGATGCCGTAACAGATGCCGACCACGACGCCGCCCGCCGCCATCATCCGCCACGGGCCAAGCCGCGCAATGACATGCCGCGCGCTGAGGCCATAGATCAAGCCGCCCAACGCATAGGAAGCGATGCAGAAGCCGGCGATAAGCGTACCGCCCTGCCCCCGCGCCAACAGCGTCGGCGCCACGAAGGGAAAGACCCCGAACATGAATAGGCCCTCGCACAGCACCGTGCCACACACGATCAGGGCGTGGCGGTCGGTCAGCAGAAAGGCATAATCCTGGGCCGCGCCGGCGATGGAGAAGGTGCGGCGTGGCTCGCCGCGGCCATGAAGCCGCCGAACGGCGGCAATCCCGATCCCGGCTGCAAACAACGTCGTCACCGCGAACACGGTGCGCCAGCCGGCATAGGACGCGATCGCCCCCGACAGCAACGCGCCGCCCATTTGGCCGGTGATGACGGCGATGACCAGGCGGGAAATCGCGATCTGGCGCTGCGCATAGGGCACCCGATCGCCGACGAGCGCGAACACGACTGGGACGATACCGCCCGCGACCGCGCCTGAGATGCCCCGCGCGATCAGCAAGCCGGTGAACCCCGGCGCCAGCGCGCAGGCGGCGAAGCCCAGCGCGAGCAGCACCAGACAGATCTTGATCACGATCGATTTGCCAAACGCGTCCGCGATCGGACCGAGCACCGGCTGTACCAAAGCGTAGGGAATCCCGTAAACGGTGGCGAGCCAAGCGGCCTGATGCAGGGTCACGCCGAATTGTCCCGCGATTACCGGCAACATCGGATCGACCGCTCGCACGGAAATGTTCGCCGCGAAGCACGCAAGACCGAGCACGAACAGCGGCAGATGCAGCGGCGCGTCCGCCGCGTCGTCACGCGTCACGTCAGCGCGTGCGGCGCAACATCGGCGCGGTGGTGCGATCCTCGTCGATCAGCGTGATGCGGTCGAGCTCGGCGAGATCGGCGGCGCTCAACTTGATGTCGAGCGCGCCGACATTGGCTTCGATGTGCTCAGGCCGATCGGCGCCGGCGATCACCGTGAAGGTCTGGCGGCGCGACAGCAGCCACGCCAGCGCCATCCGCGGCAGGCTCCAGCCGCGCGATGCCGCGAACGCCGCGAGCTTTTCCTGCACGTCCCAATTTCGCGGGCTGTCCCAAGTCTTGAAGCTTGGGCGACCGGCGCCGCGGCTGCCCACGGGCGGCATCACGCCGCGGCGATAGGTACCGGACAGCAGCGCCCCTGCCAGCGGAAAATACGCCACCATGCCCAGTCCGAACTTGGCGCAGAGCGGCTCCATCCGCTTCTCGATGTCGCGATAAAGCAGATTGTAGAAATCCTGCGCGATGACGAACGGGTTGAGCCTGTTCTTTTCGGCGATCCACAAGGACTCGACGATCTCCCATTCATAAAAGTTCGAGCTGCCGAGATAGCGCACCTTGCCGGCGCGGACGAGATCGTCGAGCGCGCGGATGGTCTCCTCCAGCGGCGTCCCGCGATCCGGCGAATGGACCTGGTAGACATCGATATAGTCGGTCTTGAGGCGGCGGAGACTCGCCTCACACGCGTCAACGATATAGCGCCGCGACGCGCCGGCGCTCGAGCCGGGCGCGACGGGATTACCGAACTTGGTGGCGACAATGGCATCGCCGCGCTTTCCTTCGAGCGCACGGCCGAGAAATTCCTCGGAGCGGCCCTCGAAGTAAGAGTCGGCCGTGTCGAAATAGCTGACGCCGAGATCGAGCGCGCGGCCGACGATGCGCTCGGCGCCCGCGGCGTCGACCTCGTTGCCGAACGGGTTGCAGCCGAGCCCAATCGCCGACACCTTCAATCCCGAATTGCCCATCCGGCGATAGTCCAATGAACCCTCCCTTAAATCCGGCCCATGTTGCCTTCGGCGTCGCGCAGCAATTCGACGGCATCACGCTTCAAGAACGCCTCAACGCGATCGACGGCGGCATCAATCTGGCTTTGTGGCCCGGTCAACATTTGATGGCTCCGCGCGGCAACGATCGCGGGGTCCTCGCCCGCCATCGATTCAAGCGCATGCGTCAAGGCGACGATTGCGTTCTGATGGGAATTTAGGGGCTGTCGCGGCAATTGTGGCACTTGGTTTAGTTTTGTTGGCAACGATGGAATTGACCGGGGGGCGTCGTCACGACGATTATCACCGATAGCGCCGGCAACGGATTTGGCCTGTGCCGCGCGCTCGCCCAGGCCACCGAGTTCCCATTTGTCGATCAAATATTTCAGCAGGCTAGTGTGATCGAATTGATCGTGCAGGACGCCGTTGCCGACATGCGGCGACACCAAAATCGCCGGCACGCGAACGCCGAGTTGGTTGAATGTGTATTCCTCCTGATGATGGTCCGGCGGGATCGCCGCAGGTGGCGATACGTGATCGTAAAACCCTCCGTGCTCGTCGAACAGCACCACCAGCAGCGTCGTGCGCCACAGATAATCGGACGCACGGATCGTGTTATAGATGTGGGCGATCAGCGCCTCGCCCGCCAGAACGTCATGCGACGGATGATCGTCATTGGCGCCGGGATCCATGTAAGCCGGCTCGATAAAGACAAAATCCGGAAACGTATCGTTGGTAGCGGCTGCAACATCCTGTGCGAATTGAGAAACTGGCTTATAGCGGGCGCGGTTGCCCCCTTCCCATTGATGAACCAGCAACAGGGAAAGAGGCACGTCGCCGTAGTAGATCGCCCAATTTTTCTTCACCTCGTTCAGTCGGTCGAAGATCGTTGGTTGATCGTACCAATGTAGATTCAAATCGAGCACGCCTTCCGGCATGTTGACGCGCCCCAGGGACGTTCCGCTCGTCAGAAATGGGCGGTTCGTCCAGGTCGGGCCCGGGACAGACGCAAACCATTTGTCGCAAACGAGGAAATTGCGCGCGAGAACATGAAGCGCTGGCAGGTTGTCGAGCGCGTGGTATTTCATCACCTCGCCGCGATCCGCAACAGTCATAGCCGGGTAAGACAGGGCATAGTCCTGAACAAAGCCTGCATTGGGCTGGCCGCCCGCATTCGTCAATTGGGCCAGCACGTGGGGTGTTTCGTGATGCGGATCATTGGCCAGGACGCGCACCGCGCCGGGTACCTGTCGATACGGAGCGTTATCGGAGCTGTTCTCGCGCGGCGGGGTCGCGGTCGCGCCGTCAATATCCGGCTTAATCTCCTGGCACGCGCCCAACATGTGATCGAAGGAGCGATTCTCCAAGGCCAGAACGATAACGTGCTTGATCGGGTCAGCGGCATCCGGCATCGAAGACTCTTGTCTTTATTTACGTCGTAATAGAAACAGCGCCTGCTCGGCCAAGAGGTTGGCCAGTCCGGCGCGCGGATTGAGCCGGAATGGGCGGCCATGACGGTCGAGCGTCAGGCTGCGCTCGATCACCACGCCCATGTCGTCGCACAGTTCGCCGAAATCGAGCACGGTACAGAAATGGATGTTCGGCGTGTCGTACCAGCTATGGCCGAGGAACGGGGTGATCGGCATCCGCCCGGCGGTCAGCAATCCTAGCCGCATGCGCCAATGGGCGAAGTTCGGGAACGACACGATCGCGTGCTTGCCGATCCGCACCATGTGCTCCAACACCGTGCGTGGTCGATACGTCGCCTGCAAGGTCTGGCTCAGCACGACATAATCGAAAGCGTCGGAAGGATAATCCTGAAGGTCGTGGTCGGCGTCGCCCTGAATTACCGAGAGGCCGGCACGGACGCAGGCATTGACACCGTTCTGGCTGATTTCCATGCCGCGCGCATCGACATTTTTCCATTGGGTCAGATAGGCCAGCAGTTCGCCCTCGCCGCAGCCGACATCGAGCACGCGACTGTCGGCCCCGATCATGTTCGCGGCGAGCCGGAGATCGCCGCGCAAGTGATTCAGCGCGGCGTTGCCATTGGCGTCGGCTTTCATGTCGGCGTAAGGCCGCGGTGGCGCGCGCAGCCATCGAGAAAGCCGCGCAAGGTGGCGAAGAACTCAGGCTCCTCCAAGAGGAAAGCGTCGTGGCCCTTGTCGGTCTCGACCTCGACGAAGCTGACATTCGCCGTGACCGCGTTGAGCGCGTGGACGATGGCACGACTTTCCGGCGTCGGATAAAGCCAGTCGCTGTTGAACGAGATCAAGCAGAACCGTGTCGGCGTGCCCCGGAAGGCGTTGGCGAGCTGGCCGCCATGCTCCGCCGCCAGGTCGAAATAATCGCAAGCGCGGGTGATGTAGAGATACGAGTTGGCGTCGAACCGGTCGACGAAGATATTGCCCTGATGGCGCAGATAGCTCTCGACCTGGAAATCGGCGTCGAAGCCGTAGGTCACCGCGCGCCGGTCCTGGAGATTGCGGCCGAACTTGCGGTGCAATGCCGCCTCGGACAGATAGGTGATGTGCGCCGCCATGCGCGCGACGCTGAGGCCGCGCTCCGGACCGCGCCCGGTGGCGTAATAGTCGCCGCCGTTCCAATCGGGATCCGCCATGATCGCCTGGCGCCCGACTTCGTGGAACGCAATGTTCTGGGCCGAGTGCCGGGCCGCGCCCGCGATCGGCACGGCCGCAAAGACACGGCTCGGATACGATGCCGCCCATTGCAGCGCCTGCATCGCGCCCATCGAGCCGCCGATGACGCAGAATAGTTGCGCGATGCCGAGATGGTCGATCAGCTTGACCTGCGCCCGAACCATGTCGCCGACCGTGATGACAGGGAACGACAGGCCCCACGGCTTGCCGGTCGCCGGATCGACGCCCATCGGCCCCGTCGAGCCCATGCAGCCACCGAGCACATTGGCGCAAATCAGAAAATAACGGTCGGTGTCGAGCACCTTGCCCGGGCCGATCACCGTATTCCACCAACCTTCCTTGCCGGTCACGGGGTGCGTGCCCGGTCCGGCATATTGGTCGCCGGTGAGCGCGTGGCAGATCAGGATGGCATTGGACCGGTCGGCGTTGAGCCGGCCGTAGGTCTGATAGGCGACCGTGTGCTCGGACAGCGAGACGCCGCAATCGAGCGCCAGCGGCTCCTTCACCACCAGCGTGTGGCCGGGGCGTTGGTTGGGCGCGAAATCGACAATGGGCGACGAAACCGACACGGATGCTCTTTCTGTTGGGAAGGCCGACATTGTGACCCGCGCCGTCGCCCCGATCAATGGGCTGCGCGGCGGTCGGCCGCCCAGAACATATGGGACACGCCATCAAGGGGTTAACAGGTCGATGTCCCGCCTGTTTTCTTTGCTTTCGGGCGCGGGGAGAACTATCAGTAGCGCCTTCCTAAAGCACCCAAGCCATGGACACGCCCGCACCCACCCTTGACGAATTGCGCCGCCGCCTCGACGCGATCGACGATCGCATCCACGATGCGATCGCGGAGCGGGCTGGCGTGGTCGAAAGCATCGCCGCGCTGAAGCAATCGACTGGTCAGCCCTCGTTCCGGCCCGGCCGCGTCGCCGAGATCTTGCGTCGGCAGGTGGCGCGCCACGCGGGTTCGTTCCCGCGTCAATCATTGGTGCGTCTTTGGTGTGAGATGCTCAGCGGTGCCGTCGCGATGCAAGGGCCTTTTGCCGTCGCGGTCGCGGTGTCGGAGACGCGACCGGGCTTGTGGGACATCGCGCGCGATTATTTCGGCGGCCATGTGCCGATGATGGCGTTGCGTTCGGCCGCCGAGGTGTTGGGCGCGGTCGGCGATGGCCGCGCCGCGGCCGGCGTGCTGCCGATGCCGTCGGACAAGGAAGAAACGCCATGGTGGCCGGCCTTGGCCGGCGCGCGCGGCCAAGGCCCGCGCGTCGTCGCCCGCCTCCCCTTCGCCGACCGCGGCAATGCCCGCAACAGCGGCGGCGACGCGCTGGTCATCAGCGCCGGGCCGGCCGACGCCACCGGCGCCGACCGCACCATGCTGGTCGTCGAGACACGGCGCGAGACGAGCCGCGCACGGTTTATCGCCGCATTCGAAGAGGTCGGCCCCGGCGTCACTTATATTGCGGCGCATGCGCTGGCGCTGCCCGAGTGCTGGCACCTTCTCGAGCTCGACGGCCAGTTCGCGGCCCAAGACCCGCGTTTCGCCTTGGCGCTGCGCCCGCTCGGCGATCCGGCGCCCGATGTTTGGTTGTTTGGCAGCTATGCGCGGCCTTTGCCCCGGGAAGCGAAATGAGCGCCAAGGATCAAGACGACGCCGGCCGCGCACAAACATCTCTTCGGCATCGCGCCTTATGTGCCGGGCGAAGCCAAGATCGGGGGCGCCGAGCGTGTCATCCGCCTCGCCTCGAACGAGAGCGCGCTCGGCCCCAGCCCGAAGGCCGTCGCGGCCTACCGCGCGGTTGCGGACGAGATTTTTCGCTATCCGGATGGCGGCTCGACCGAGCTACGGCAGGCAATCGCCGTGCATTTCGGCCTCGAGGCCGATCGCATCGTATGCGGCACCGGCTCCGACGAGCTGATCGCGCTTCTGGCGCGGTGCTATGCCGGACCGGGCGACGAAGTGATCTGCACGCGCCATGGGTTTCTGATGTATCCGATCGCGGCCCAGGCCGTCGGCGCCAATCTCGTCATGGTGCCGGAGCGCAACCTGACCGCCGATCTCGACGCAATTCTTGCCGCGGTCACGCCGCGCACGCGGGTGATTTTTCTCGCCAACCCCAACAATCCGACCGGCACGTACGTGTCGCGCGACGCCGTCCGACGGCTGCATCGCGAACTGCCCAAGAATTGCATCCTGGTGCTCGACGCGGCCTATGCCGAGTTCGTCGCGCGCAACGATTACGAGCCGGGGATCGAGCTGGCGGCGGGCGAGCCCAATGTTGTCATGCTCCGCACCTTCTCGAAAATTCATGCGCTCGCGGGCTTGCGGGTCGGTTGGTCTTACAGCTCCGCCGACATCGCGGACATGCTCAATCGTACGCGCGGCACCTTCAATATTTCGCTGCCGGCGCAAGCGGCGGCGGTCGCCTCGCTGGCCGACACCGCATCCCTCAACCGCGCGCACGAGCATAACAACCGGTGGCGGCCGTGGCTCGAGGATGAAATCCGCAAGCTTGGCGTGGAGGTCAATCCCGGCGTCGCGAATTTCGTGCTGGCGAAGTTCGGCGCCAAGCCGAAGGATGCCGACGCGGCGCGTGAATTCCTCAAATCGCGTTTCATCCTGGTGCGGCAGATGGGCGGCTACAATCTGCCCGAATATCTCCGCATCACCATCGGTACCGAGGAAGAAAACCGTGCCGTCGTCGCGGCGCTCGCGGCCTTCGTGGGAAAAAAATGAGCATCCGGTTTGAGCGCGTCGCGTTTATCGGCATCGGCCTGATCGGATCGTCGCTGGCGCGGCGCATCCGCCGCGACGGGCTGGCGCGCGAGATCGTCGCGTGCGCGCGTCGTCAGACGACGCTCGATACGGTGATGAAGCTCAAGATCGCGGACCGCGTCACGACCGATCCAGCCGACGCCGTCAACGGTGCCGACCTCGTCGTGATAGCGACGCCGCTCTCGGCCTATGCCGAGATCGGCCAAGCCATCGGGCCCGCCTTGAAGCAAGGCGCGATCGTCACCGATGTCGGTTCGGTGAAGAGCTCGGCGATCCGCGACCTGCAACCGTCGCTGCCATCGTATGTGCATTTCATCGCCGGCCACCCGGTCGCGGGCACGGAGCATTCGGGACCGGAGTCGGGCTTTTCCGAATTGTTCGATGGGCGCTGGACCATCCTGACGCCGGTCAGCGGCACCGATCCGGCGGCGGTCGAAAAGTTGAAGCAACTATGGGAAGCGGCCGGGTCGAAGGTCGTGATCATGGACCCCGAGCATCATGACAAGGTACTCGCGATCGTGTCACATCTCCCGCATCTCATCGCCTATACCATCGTCGACACGGCGACCAACCTCGAAAAGGATTTGCAGTCCGAGGTTATCGAGTTCTCGGCCAGCGGCTTTCGCGATTTCACGCGCATTGCCGCGTCCGATCCGGTGATGTGGCGCGACGTGTTTCTGGCCAACCGGGAAGCGGTGCTGGAAATGCTGCAGCGCTTCACCGAGGACCTGACCGCCTTGCAGCGCGCGATCCGGCGCGGCGAGGGCGACACGCTGCAAGACGTGTTCACCCGTACCCGCGCCATCCGCCGCGCGATCATCGAGGCGAAGCAGGCCTGATTGTTCAGCCCGCGCTCGTAGCCGCGACACCAACCCCACTCGCGCTGGCTGGATTGGCGGCGGCAGCACGCGCGAGGAAAAACGACGCGGGGCCGCGGTCGCGGCCCAAGACAAGAAATCGAAACGAAATCAGCGCTTCCACAGCCGTTCGGTGGCGCGGCGCGCGCCTTCGGCCAGCGTCTCCAGCTTCGCCCAAACGATCGAGGGATGGCCAACGCGCGGGCCGAGGCCGCAATCGGTGCCGGCGATGACGTTCTCGCGCCCGATCAGATTGGCGTAGCGCTCGAGCCGGTCGGCGATCAGTTCCGGATGCTCGATAAAGTCGGAGGCGTGCCCGACGACACCCGGTACGAAAGTCGCGCCATCAGGCAGCTTCACCGTCTCGAAGATGCGCCATTCATGCTCGTGCACCGGGTTCGATGCTTCGAGCGAATAACTCCCTGCCGGAATCGCGAAGATCAGGTCGATGATCTCCGTCAGCGGAATGTCGTCGTAATGCGGGCCGTGGAAACTGCCCCAGCAGACATGGAGCCGGATCCGTTCGCGTGGAATGCCCTTCAACGCATGCTTTAGGGCCTCGGCCCGCATCGCCGCGTATTTGCGATACGCCGGAATATCCATGTCTGGGAAGATGCACCAGCAATCCGGCAGATCGGGATTATCGACCTGGAGAATGAGGCCGGCGTCGGTGATCGCCTTGTATTCGACGTGCAGTACGTCGGCGAGCGCGAACACCAGCTCTTCGTCGGTCTTATAGTAGTCGTTGCGGAGCCAG
Source organism: uncultured Alphaproteobacteria bacterium (assembly GCA_963851285.1). Classification (GTDB taxonomy): domain Bacteria; phylum Pseudomonadota; class Alphaproteobacteria; order ATCC43930; family CGMCC-115725; genus JAATGI01. Next base: position 614,372 of record CAWKOL010000001.1, on the reverse strand, counting down.
TGCTCCATCGTGCCCGGCGTGTTGGCGGGCATGTACGCTTCCTCGACCGCGACGCCCTTGAGCGCCGCCTTGAAATTGTCGATATCGCGCTGGAGCTGGGCCTGGCCGACATAGCGCAGCGGCTCGACGCACACCGCGAGCTTGCCACCCGGCGTGGCGAACATTCGACGATTGACGAAATAATCGCCGAATTTGCGCGCGTCGCGATTGGTCATATTGAGACGCTGTAGGCGGACCGGCGCTTCCGCCGTGGTCATCTCGCGCAGTTCGTAACCCGCGACACGGTCGGTCAGGTAAGTGTTGAAGCTCGATTTGCTGAGCTCGCCGTCATTGACGCTGTCGAGCCCACATTCGACCTGCTTCTTCACGATCTCGGCGACGGCGCTTTTGAGCCGCGCCTTCTGTTCGTCGGTTTCGATGCGCACGACGCGGTCGGATCCGAGAACCATCTGCCGGAAATCGTCGGGCCGCGGCAGGGCCCCAGCATGGGTGGTCTTAATGCGGTCGGTACTGCGCATCATCGGCTATTGCTCCATTACGTTGGCGGCGAACATTTCGTCGAGTTTCATCAGGCGCGGCGTCAACCCTTGCTCATGCGACATTTGCGCCGCCATCTCTAGGGTTTTTTTATTGGCCGCGACGCCGTGGCGCATCGCCGGCTTGCGCAACGCGCCTTCGGCCGCCGGCGGCAACGCGCCCGTGAGCACATGGTATTCGGTATGGATCGCGCGTTCGCGCTCGGCGACCTCGGCGGCTTCCTCGAATGCCTTGTAGATATTGAGCGCGGCCCAGGGATGCTTCTCCGCCAACGACCGGCGAATGACCATGCCGTGATTGATCGGGAAAATCCCGGTCTTGCGGAAATAGCGAACGCCCTCGGCCAGCGTGTCCCGGAACAGCGGCACGATGGCGGGATGGTTGGCCAGATCGACGTGGGAGCGATCGACCAGATCGTCGGGATGGGCGCGGATGTAGAGCAGCGTTGCGTCGAGTTCGCCCGCCAGCATCATATCGCCGATATTCTTCTCCGGCGGAATTTGCTTGATGGTGACGCCTGGCGGCGGCGTGAATTCGACGGCATGAGCGTGGCTGTGCGACGGCAACCGCTCCATCCAGAATTCCATTTCGCGCTGATCGACGCCGAACTCATGCTGCAACACACCGCGCGCCCATAGCGCCGCCGTCTGCTGATACTCCGGCACGCCGACGCGCTTGCCGCGCATATCCTCCGGCCGTTCGATACCGGACTCGCGCCGCACCAGGATCCAGGTATGGAAGAACCGCCGCGTGGTGAAAATCGGCAGGCCGATCCAGTCGCGATTGCCCTTGGCCAGCACCATCATCAGCGACGACATCGACATTTCGGACACATCGAAATCGCCGAAGCGCAGTTGGCGCCAAAACAGCTCGCTCGGCCCGACCGTGCTCGGCACCCAATCGATGCCGTCCGCCTTCACCCGCCCATCCAGGATCGGCCAGGTGCGCGGGTTGGCGCTCATCGCGATGCTGACCTGGAGCTTCATCGTCATCCTCCCCCGAGTTCGTTGATTTTCGTTAACCCTAGAAGCTCGCGCCGCCGAGGGTCAACGCCGCCAAAGGCAACGCTGCGATGCGGTGGCGCCAGCCGGACCGCCGAATAGCCGTGAATTTCATGCAACGTTAACGAGTGCCCGATAAAACCGACAGCCGGCGGTCGATCCGTGGCCGCGTCGGATGTTTCGTGTTCTCCCAACGGAGGTTCTTCGTGAGTTCGTTCGTCGACGTCGCAATCATCGGAGCCGGCCCTTATGGCCTATCCGTCGCCGCCCATCTCGATGCCATGGGCATCGAGTACCGGATTTTCGGCAAGACGATGCAGCTGTGGCGCGACCACATGCCGCCGGGCATGCGCCTCAAGTCCGACGGCGCGTCCTCGGACCTGGTCGACGCGAACGACGCGTTGACCCTAAAAAAATATTGCGCGGCGAACGGCATCGAGCATGACGACCACCGGCTTCCGGTGAAGCTTGACACGTTTGTCGCGTACGGCATGGCGTTTCAGCGGCGCTTCGTTCCTGGCGTCGAGGAAAAATTCCTGACCACGATCGAGCGCGCCGCCAACGGCTTCATCCTACGCTTCGACGACAACGACGTGGTGATCGCGCGCCGCGTGGTCATGGCGATCGGCGTCGCCGCGTTCAAGTATATGCCCGAATTCTTGCGCGATCTCCCCCCGGAATTCGTCAGTCACGCCAGCCGCTTCGGCGCGTTCGACATGCTTGACGGCAAGGAAATCGTGGTGATGGGGGCAGGTGCCTCGGCCATCGATACCGCCGGCCTGCTGGCCGACCGCGGCGCCGAGGTATCGCTGATGACCCGCCGGCCCTCGATCGAATTCCACGCGCCGCCGGGCCACCGCTCCGTGAAAGACCGGTTGCGCGCGCCCAATACCGGCATCGGCGCTGGCTGGCGGCTCCGCGTTTTCCACGACCAGCCACTCGCGTTCCACGCGCTGCCCGAAAGCGTGCGGCTGCACCAGGTCGGCACGCTGCTCGGTCCGTCGGCCGGCTGGTTCATGAAGGACAGCATCGTCGGCAAGGTATCGATGCTGACCGGATTAACGCCGCGCCGCGCCGATGTGCATCACGACAAGCTACATATCGAGACGACAGACCAATTCAACGCCGTCAAAACCGTTGTCACGGATCATCTTATCGCCGGTACGGGCTACAAGGTCGATCTGCGCGAGCTCGGTTTCTTGCCGGATACGCTGCGTGCCCACATCAAGCTGGTCGCGAATGCGCCGGCGCTATCGACCCGTTTCGAAACGTCGGTGACCGGACTTTATGTCGTCGGCCCGGCGTCGATGAACAGTTTCGGCCCGCTTGCCAGGTTCGTGCACGGCGCCCGCTATACCGCGCGCCGGATCGCGCCCCACCTGGCCGCGTCGTTGGTTCGCGGACACGCCGGAAAAGTGGCGCCGGTGCCGCAAACCGGCCCCGCGGCCGGCTAGACCAGATCAACCATTCGTTAACATCTGAATCGCAAGATCACCAGGTTGCATTTCAGCGCGAGGCATCGCTTTGTCCGACGTTTCCCTACTACGCTCCGACAGTTCGCGGACGCCGCCGGCGTCGATTCTCCCGTTGACCCGGCGCTCCGCGCGTACGCCAAACCGCCAGACGCGGCAGCGTGTGCTCTTGGTCAGTTCGCTGATCTCCATGCCTTACCGCGTCATGCGCGTCGCGCACGATGCCGGCGCGGAGGTCTACGTGCTGGGCAGCACGATGGCCGACTGCCTGCGTCATTCGCGTTATTGCGCGGAGTTTCTTCCGACCGACGTGGCGATTACCGGAGAGCGCGACGAGATGCTCGCGGCCGAGATCAACCGATGGATCTCCTGGTTCAACATTGACATGGTACTACCAGGCGATGTCGAGGCGACGCGCAGCCTAATCGCTAACCGCGACCTCATCGACGCGGCGCTGTTTCCATTGCCGACTTTGGAGCAATTCGACAATCTCAACAACAAATGGTTCTTCACCCGGCTGTGCGGCGAGCTCGGCATCTTGACGCCGAAAAGTCGTTATGTTGCCGACGCCGAACAGTTGCGCGACGAACTGGTAGCCGGACGGATTCCCTTGCCCGCGATCGTCAAGCCGATCAACCATGACGGCAGTCTCGGCGTGATTCGGCTCGATCCCGACAACGCGTTGGCGCAGACCGTGAAAGTCGATTACAACCCGATGATCGTGCAGGAATTCATCGAAGGCCGCGACATCGGTGCGAGTATCTATTGCGAGCGCGGCGAAATAAGGGCGTTCATCGCGCACGAGCTCAAGCGCGCGACCTACCGATCGCTCGACGATGCGCGGATTCTGGCGGCGCTGTCGCGCGTGGCGGCACGGATGAATATCGACGGCGTCTTTAATTTCGATATGCGGCTGACGCCGGGCGGGGAAGTCTACTACCTCGAATGCAATCCGCGCTTTTTCTTCAAGATCAACCTGTCGATGCTCGCCGGCGTCAATTTCGTCCGGATGGGATTGGCAGGACTGGATCGTAGCAAAGCCATGCCCGATCCCGGCGCCGCCGTGCGCATGCCGAAAGCGCTCGCCGCGACGGCGTTGACCAAGCCGTGGCAGATCACCGGACGCGACCTGAAAATGCTGTGGTATTTGTGGAGCGATCCGGTTTCGAGCCTGCGCGAGAAGCTGGGCATCGATTGGGAATATCCTGAAAAGATGGCGAAGCACCGCCACTTCGTCGCTGCCACTGTTATGCCCGACAAGATCGACCAACGCGTCGCGGCGTAGCGCGTTTATGCCGAAGGGGCGGCCTTGAACTGTTTGGCAAGCGCCAAGCCCTGACTCTGATAATTCGACCCGATGCCCTGGCCATATACATGGTCCGGGCGGTCGGCCATCTTTTCGTAGCGCAGCCAGCCGACCGGCTGACCGTGCTCCAAAATAAACGGCACGTCGTGCGAGCGGACTTCGAGCACCGCCTTGCTGCCGCGACCCGACGGATCGCAGCCGAAACCCGGATCGAAAAAGCCCGCGTAATGCACGCGATACTCGCCGGAACGCGTTTCGTAGGCCACCATCTCCGCCGCGAGATCGAAGGGCACGCGCACCTCTTCCCGCGTCGCGAGGATATAGAACTCGCCCGGGTTCAACGTCAGGCTTGGTTCCTTGCGAAAGAAAATCGGCTCCCAATAATCTTCCCAGTCGTAATGGGCCTTGAGATCGAGGTCGATGCGGTCGGTGAAGCGCCGCGCGCGATAGCCGATGATGCTGCCGGGGCCGTCGCCTTCGAGATCGATGGTCACCGGAATCAGATTGTCCGTCAGCGGATGCTTGTCGTTGAACGGCCGCGCCAGCTCGCCGCCGCGATAGAGACGCCGTAGGGCGCCGCCACCGACACCGATGTCGCTGCCGCGTTGGAAGCGCACCTGGTTGAGCCGGGTTCCGGCGCGCACCACGACGCTGAAAGTCTGCGGTGCAACCTCGAGATAGAGCCGGCCTTTGTAGCCCGGATCGATCTGATCGAACGCGGTGCCGTGCTCGGTGATGAGCCGGGTCAGAATATCGAGTCGGCCGGTCGAGCTTTTCGGATTGGCCCAGCCGCGCACATGCTGGGGTAGCTGCAACGATTCCTGTAGCGGCACGACATAGACCTTGCCCGTCTCGAGCACCGCGCCGTGGCTGAGATCGATGTGATACGCGTCCATCGCCTCGACCTTGCGCAGAACATCGTTGCCGGGTCCCGGCAAGAAGCTGGCGCGCACGCGATAGGCATTCCGGCCGAGACGGAGATCGATGCTCGCCGGCTGAATTTGCTCGGCCGCGATCGGATCGGCGGAAAGAACGATGCCCGCGCGGACATATTCGCGGATCACCTGATGCGGCTGAACGCCGACATCGGGACGGCCGGACTTGGCATCGGCATTGTCGTCGGACATCGGGTTGGTGTCGGCCTCGGTCACGCTCATGTCGCCCCCCGCGAACGCGTCTTAGTATGGGCGAAATTGTTTCATTTCATCAAGGAGTTACGACCCACTGGATATTCCATTCCCATGCACAGGCCGCGGTCTCATAACGCGATGACGCGTCACGGATATTGGACTTGTCCCCGGTTTGCACAAGCACTTCGTCCGCCGCGATGTGGCCATCGTGGGTGCTTCGAGACGGCTGCTTCCGCAGCCTTCTCAGCATGAGGAATTTGGTTTGATGGCACAAAGAAATGTCCTCATCCTGAGGAGCGCGCGTTAGCCGCGTCTCGAAGGACGTACGGTATTGGACCAGTCCACAACAGGCATTCCCCCCGACACGCGTAATCCCCTCGAAACCGCGACGATGCGGCGCGTGGCGTGGCGCATCGTGCCGTTTTTGATGCTGTGCTACTTCGTCTCGTTCGTCGATCGCGTCAATGCCGGGTTCGCGGCACTCGACATGAACAAGGATTTGCACCTGTCGCCCGCGGTATTCGGGCTCGGTGGCGGACTGCTCTTCGTCAGTTATTTCATTTTCGAGGTGCCGAGCAATCTCGCGATGCAGCGAGTCGGCGCGCGGCGGTGGATCGCGCGCATCATGGTGACGTGGGGCATCGTCGCGGCGGCGATGGCATTGATCGTCGGGCCGTACTCGTATTATTTCGTGCGGCTGCTGCTGGGCGCGGCGGAGGCGGGATTTTTCCCCGGCGTTATACTTTACATCACCTATTGGTTCCCCGCCGTCTATCGCGCCCGCATCATTTCCTGGTTCATGGTCGCGGTGCCGATCTCGGCCTTTCTCGGCTCGCCGATATCGGCGGCGCTGCTCGGTACCGACGGTTGGTTCGGTCTTAGGGGCTGGCAGTGGATGTTCATCCTCGAAGGCGTGCCGGCGGTGTTGCTGGGCATCGCCTGCGTGTTCGTGCTCAAGGACCGGCCGCGCGATGCGTCGTGGCTCGACCCGGCGCAACGCGCCTGGCTCGATGGCGCGGCTCGCCGCGGAGAATGCCACGGCGCGGCCGGTGGCCACGCAATCGTTGTGGCGCGTGCTGTCGAACGGTCGCGTCCTGGCGATGGCGCTGGTGCTCGCGGGCACTACCGCGAATTCGAGCGGCATTCAGCTCTGGGCGCCGCAAATGCTCAAGGCCTTCGGCCTCACCAACATGCAGATTGGTCTTGTCAACGCGATCCCGTTCGCGATCGCATCGCTGGCGATGATCTGGTGGGGACGGCGCTCGGACCGGCTGCACGAGCGCGTCTGGCACACTGTGCTGCCGTTGGCGCTGATCGCGGTCGCGTTGGCCGGCGCGCTGGTCTTTCAGTCGCTTGCCGGAACCGTCGCGATCCTGACCCTTGCCGTGACGGGCATCTATGCCTGCAAGGGCCCAGTCTGGGCGGTGTCGACCGAATGGCTTGCGGCCGGCGCCGCGGCGGCCGGCCTGGCTCAGATCAACGCGCTTTCGAACCTGGCCGGCTTCGGCACGATTTACGTCGTCGGCGTGGTGAAGAGCGCGACCGGCAGCTTCGCCCTCGCCATGCTGCCGCTGATGGCGCTCGCCGCGGCCTCGGCAATCGCGATGTGGGCGCTCGGCCGGCGGCATTAACGGCTTCATCGTCGCCAGAAATGGCTCGAAACTGGCTTTGCCCACGCCTCCGATCGTTGAGGTTGCGTGGAAAATTGGGTTTCTGCAAAATTAATGTTTCTCTCCCTCCCCGCTTCCCCCGCCGCGGCGCCCATCAAAGCGACTAATATACTGCAAAATGCGTTATTAGTCAAGTTATATTATTCAATATGCGTATTTTCCGAGGGTTGGTTTTTGAGACGGCGCCGGTTAAGCCGCCCCTTTCAGGAGCTCGCCGAGCGTGCCGAAAATCTGGTCGATATGGGCTTTGGTCAGGCACAGCGGCGGTGACAGCGCGATGATGTCCCCCGTGGTGCGGATCAGCAGGCCCTTTTCGTAGGCGCGCAGGAACAGATCGAAGGCGCGCTTGGTCGGCTGGCCGGCGATCGGCGCCAGCTCGATCGCGGCGATGATGCCGAGATTGCGGATGTCGATGACGTGCGGCAGGCCCTTCAAGGAATGCGCCGCGTCTTCCCAATAGCCTGAAAGCGCGGTCGCGTTCTGGAACAGGCCCTCGCCCTGATAGACGTCGAGCGTGGCGAGGCCGGCGGCGCAAGCGAGCGGATGGCCGGAATAGGTGTAGCCGTGGAACAGCTCGATGGCGTGGTCCGGCCCGGTCATGAACGCGTCGTAAATATATTGCCGCGCGATCACCGCGCCCATCGGCACCGTGCCCGACGTGACGCCCTTTGCCATCGTCACGAGGTCGGGCATGACGCCGAACTTTTCGACCGCGAACGCGGGGCCGAGACGGCCGAAGCCGGTGATGACCTCGTCGAAGATCAAGAGGATGCCGTGCTGGTCGCAAATCCGGCGCAGGCGCTGGAGATAGCCTTTCGGCGGCACCAGCACGCCGGTCGAGCCGGCGACGGGCTCGACGATGACCGCCGCGATGGTCGAGGCATCGTGCAGCGCGACCAGCCGCTCGAGATCGTCGGCGAGTTCCATGCCGTACGCGGGCTCGCCGCGCGAGAAGGCGTTCTTCTCCGGCAAATGGGTGTGGCGCAGATGATCGACGCCGCCCAATCCCGTGCCGAAGAATTTGCGGTTGTTGGGAATGCCGCCGACCGAGATGCCGCCGAAATTGACGCCGTGATAGCCGCGCTCGCGCCCGATCAGGCGCGTGCGCGTGCCCTGGCCGATGACGCGCTGATAGGCGATCGCGATCTTGAGCGCGGTCTCGACCGATTCCGAGCCGGAGTTGGTATAGAACACACGATTGAGATCGCCGGGGAACAGCGACGCGATGCGCGAGGCGAGTTCGAACGCCTTGGGATGGCCCATCTGGAAGGCGGGCGCGTAATCCATTTCAGCGGCCTGGGCCTGGATCGCGCCGACGATTTTGGGATGGCCGTGCCCGGCATTGCAGCACCACATGCCGGCGGTACCGTCGAGTATCTGGCGGCCGTCATGGCTGGTATAATGCATGCCCTTGGCGCCAACGAGCAGCCGAGGCCGCGATTTGAATTGGCGGTTCGCGGTGAACGGCATCCAGAAGGATTCAAGATCATTCGGGACCCGGACGGCGGCGGTATCGGGCATGGCGGCAAGGCTCCCAACCTTGATCAATCGGTCAAGTTTGGCATAGGCTTTGCGACGAAGCGAGAAGCATGAATCGGAGGACGACATGGCGATCCTGATTCGCGGCGGCACGGTGGTAAACGCGGACGCGAGCGCCCGGCATGACGTGCTGGTGGACGGCGGCAAGATCGTCGCTGTCGGCGCCAAACTCGACGCGCCGGCGGGCGCCGAGATCATCGACGCGGGCGGCGCGCTGGTGATGCCCGGCGGCATCGATCCGCACACCCACATGGAACTACCCTTCATGGGCACGACGGCGTCGGAGGATTTCTTCACCGGCACCAGCGCCGCGGCCGCCGGCGGCACCACCATGATCATCGATTTCGTGATCCCCGACCCGAAGGAAAATTTGCTTTCGGCCTATAAGAAATGGCGCGGCTGGGCCGAAAAGGCGGCGGCCGATTATTCCTTCCATGTAGCCGTGACCTGGTGGGACGACAGCGTCCACAAGGACATGGGCGCGCTGGTGGCCGAGCACGGCGTCAACAGCTTCAAGCATTTCATGGCGTACAAGAACGCCATCATGTGCGACGACGAAGTGCTGGTGAACAGTTTCACCCGCGCCCGCGAACTTGGCGCGCTCGCCACCGTGCATGCCGAGAATGGCGAACTGGTGTTCCATCTCCAACGCGAAATCCTGCGGCAAGGCATCACCGGCCCCGAGGGCCATCCGCTGTCGCGGCCGCCGGCGGTCGAAGGAGAAGCGGCCAACCGCGCGATCAGGCTGGCGCAGGTGCTGAACACGCCGCTCTACATCGTTCATAATTCCTGCAAGGAAGCGATCGAGGCGATCGCGCGGGCGCGCAGCGAAGGTCAGCGCGTCTATGGCGAAGTGCTGGCCGGGCATTTGCTGGTCGACGATTCGGTCTATCGCGATCCGGATTTCGGCCGCGCCGCCGCGCATGTCATGTCGCCGCCGTTCCGCCCGAAGGAGAACCAGGCGGTGCTGTGGCGCGCGTTGCAGGCCGGCATCGTGCAGACCACGGCGACCGATCATTGCTGTTTCTGCGCGCCGCAAAAGGCCATGGGCCGGAACGATTTCACCAAAATCCCGAACGGCACCGGCGGCGTCGAGGACCGGATGCAGGTGCTGTGGCAGCACGGCGTCAACACCGGCCGCTTCACGCCCAACGAGTTCGTCGCCATCACCTCGGCGAACGCGGCCAAGATTTTCAACGTCTACCCGCGCAAGGGCGTGATCGCCGCCGGCTCCGACGCCGACCTGGTGGTCTGGGACACGCACAAGTCGCGCACCATCTCGGCCAAGACCCATCACCAGAACGTCGATTACAATATTTTCGAGGGAATGGAGGTGACGGGCGTGAATGTCATCACACTGTCACAAGGGAAAGTGGTGTGGCGCGATGGGCAACTAAAAACGACGCGCGGCGCCGGACGATATATTGACCGTCCGCCGTTCCCTCCGTACCATACGGCGTTGATGAAGAAAGCGGCGCTGGAACGGCCGAGTCCGGTCCTCCGAGCCGCCGCCGAGTAAACCGGCTTGGGGAGCCGCTAATACTCACACCACCAAGCAAGCCGGTCCGGTCGAGGAGAGGAAACAGCGTCCGAGAGGAACGCATGCAACCCAACGCTTCGGATCATCCGTTTCGTACCGCGGTTAAGCATGGTTGGATACGCTTCGTCGGGGCAGCGCGGCAAAAACGTCCGTTTGCCCAAAAGCGACGGCGACACGGCGGCGCGGCGCCCGTGTTTCCCTTTTTTGCCAATGTCGTCGATCCCGTCGAATTGACGGTGATGGCGCTCAATATACTGGCGCCGGCCTTGAGCCGGGCCACCACCACCGGCAAGAAAGTCACCGTGACGGTACCCGACCCCCGCACCGGCGATATTTTCCGCGCGGCTCTGTCGCAGTCACAGCAGATCCGCGCCACCGATCGACTGATCGATATCGTCATCGCGGAAGCCGTGGAACCCGTGCAACGGCCCGAACGCGCGCTGCGCCGCGCACACTGATCGCGGCGAAAATCACCGTGCGCCGCCTACGTGGCGATGCTACGCATTGCGCCCGATGCGAGAGACGTTGATGCCGTCATGACCACATCCGCGGCGCACGGCCGTCCGATCTTCATGCGCCACTGGCTGCGCCATCCGATCGGTATGGGTGCGCTGTTGCCGTCGAGTCCGAGCGTTGCCCGGGTATTGGCGCGGCAGATGCAATTGGACCGCGCCGGGGCGATCCTCGAACTGGGCGCCGGTACCGGCACCATCACCAGCGGCTTGATCGCCGGCGGGTGTCCCGCCGAACGGCTGGTGCTGGTCGAAAGCGAAGCGCAACTGGCGGCGCATTTGCGGGAACACTATCCGACGACCCGTACGATCCGCGGCGACGCACGGCAAATCGACGCGCTGCTTGGCGGCATCGGGGTCAGCGCGCTGGCGACGGTGATTTCGACGTTGCCGATCAAGTGGTTTCCGCTCGAGGATCAGCGCGCCATTGTAATTCCCTGCCTGCGGCGGCTCGGGCCGGGCGGCCATTTCGTTCAGATCACCAACGCGCCCACGCCGCCGATCGACGCGCGACGGCTCCGCATCAACGCCGCACGCGTCGACGCGGTATGGCTCCACTTCCTGCCGGTGCAGGTCTGGCGGTTCTGGCTGGACTAACTAAACGTTATGCAGCCCGACGCCGGACGGGTTGCCGATGATCGACAGAAACTCACGGCGCGTCGACGCGTCGGTGCGGAACGCGCCGAGCATGCGCGACGTCACCATCGTCACGCCGGGTTTGTGGATGCCGCGCGTGGTGATGCATTGATGCGCGGCCTCGACCACCACGGCGACGCCGCGCGGCTGCAGCACTTCCTCGAGCGTGTTGGCGATCTGCGCCGTCATCTTCTCCTGGATCTGGAGCCGGTGCGCGAAAACTTCGACAAGCCGCGCCAGCTTCGAGATGCCGACGACGCGCCGGTTGGGCAGATAAGCGACATGCGCCTTGCCGATGATGGGCGCCAGATGGTGCTCGCAATGGGATTCGAAGCGGATATCCTTCAGCACCACGACTTCGTCGTAGCCGTCGGTTTCGTCGAAGGTGCGGCCCAAAATCTCCTGCGGGTCTTCCGCGTAGCCGGCGAAATATTCCTCGAACGCGCGCGCCACGCGGCCCGGGGTCGCGCGCACGCCTTCGCGGTTGGGATCGTCGCCGGCCCAGGCGATCAGCGTGCGTACCGCCGCCTCTGCCTCCTCGCGCGACGGCCGTTTCGGCTTGCCATTGTCCTTTGCCATTCTCAACTCCCGAAATTCAATTGAGCCGCACGGTTTGGTGCGGACTGTCGAGGGAAAACGCGGGGATCGCGATCTGAAAGCTCTCGCCTTGTCGCGTCTCCATTTCATAGCTGCCGACCATGATGCCCGATGGCGTCGTCAGCGGCGTGCCGCTCGTATATTCGAAGGATTGGCCCGGCGCCAGAACCGGCTGCTCGCCGACCACGCCGGGGCCCCGGACTTCCTGGGTGCGGCCCAGCCCATCCGTGATGCGCCAGTGGCGGCGGCGCAACTGCACCGTCTCGCCGCCATTGTTTTCGATGCGGACATGGTAAGCCCAGACATAACGGTCCTCGGTCGGCGAGGATTGATCCTCAAGATAGGTTGGCTCGACCGTCACGGTGATGGATCGCGTGGTTTCGCTATAAGACATAGGCGCCGACTATATGTGCTCTCGGCTTCTCCGGCGCAATCCCGACCCGGCTACTCCGCCGGCTCCTCCGCGGCCGGCGCCACCACGACGGTCGTGGCGCGCCGCTTGGTGCCGAGCGACACCGCGGTGAAGATGCTGAGCAAGTAGCCGATCGCCGGCAGCACGAAGACCGCGATCATCGTCTGTCGATCGAGGAAAAAGCCCAAGATCGACGGGGTGATGGCGGAGCCGACGTCGAAACCCGAATAGACGAAGCCGAAGACCTTGCCGGTTGCGCCGGGCGGCGAGGACTGCCGCACCAAAAGGTCGCGCGACGGACCCGATACGCCGGAGCAGAAGCCGACGGCGGTCATGAGGGCGAGCAAGCCGGTGTTGGGCAAACTCAACAGACCGACCAGCAGAATCAGCGTGCCCGCGCCGAGGAGGCTGACGGCGATGATGAGATCGGGGCGAATCTTGCGGTCGGCGATGATGCCGCCGGTGATGATGCCGCCCGCGACACCGACGACATAGAAGGTCAGCACGGTGCCCGCGAAATCGAGCGAGACGCTGTGGAAATTGTGCAGGGTCGCCGGCAGGAATGTCTGAATCGCGGTGCCGGCGACCGACACGACGATAAAATAAGCGAAGCACATCAGGATCGGCGTCGTCAGAAGTGCCCGCGCAGGCGTCGTGCCACCGCGCGCATGCCGCGCCCGTCCGGTATTCTCGTCGAGCAAGCAACCGAAGAGCGCGAGCCACACCGCGAGCGCGACGCCGAACAGTCCCACGACTTGCAACGCATGCTGCCAGCCGATCACGCCCGTCAGCCCCAGCACCGTCATCGGCGCCAGCACCCAGCCCATATTGCCGGAGAGCGCATGCGCGCTGTAGGCGCGCGCCATGCGGCCCGGCGTGACGTTCGCGGTGAGCACGGAATAATCGGCGGGATGGAATACGCTGTTGCCGATTCCGGCGACGCCGGCGCAGGGCAGCAACATCCAGAATTGCGGAACGGAACCGATCAGCGCGATGCCGATGCCATACACCGCGAGGCCGCCCATCAAAACGGTGCGCGCGCCGAGCCGGTCGACCAGGAATCCGGCGGGCGTCTGCGCCAGGCCTGAGCAGATATAGAAGACCGACATCAACAGGCCGAGATCGGTGTAAGAGACGCCGAACGCCACTTTCAGCACCGGCAGCAGCGGCGGTAGCGTCAACTGATAGAAATGGCTCATGCCGTGCACGGTCGAGACCATCCCGATGGTCTTGACGTCGCGCGCCGTGGAATTAACCGTGATGTCGGTCATGCTTACCCCTGCGAAGCCCGCGAATGATGGGGGTTTCGCCGTGGCCTGTCCACTTCAGGAAACAGATGTCAGGTATCAGCGATCAGAGGAAGAACCGGCATCGGGAATCAGGATTTCTGATCCCCGGTGCCTGATCCCTGTCCTCTGGTTACAGCGCCGCGAGGATCGCTTCCGCGCTGGACACCTCGAACGCGCCGCCCTTCTCGACGTTGAGCTGTTTCACGACGCCGTCGTCGACGATCATCGCATACCGCTGCGACCGCTCGCCGAGGCCGAAGCCGCTGCCGTCCAACGTCGAGTCCGACCGCGCGGGTGAAGTCGCCGTTGCCGTCCGCGATCATCGCGATCTTGTCGCCCGCGCCCTGATCCTTCGCCCACGCGCCCATGACGAAATGATCGTTGACCGACAGACACGCCACCGTGTCGACACCCTTTTTCTTGAGCTCGTCGTATTTCTGGATGAAGCCCGGCAGATGCTTCATCGAGCAGGTCGGGGTAAAGGCGCCGGGCACCGCGAACAACACCACCTTCTTGCCCTTGAACAGTTCGTCGGTGGTCATGTCCTTGGGATCGCCGCCCTGACGAACCTTGAATTTCATGTTCGGAATCTTGTCGCCTACCTTGATGGTCATTGCCTGCCCTTTCGCGTTCGGTTGCTGCGTGGCCGAAAATCCGTTATCGGGCGGCAACCATAATGGGCCGGCAGGCGAAAATCATCCCCCTTTACGGGACCCGTCGAGCGCCGTTGCGACCGCGTCAGGCGTCAGCAACTCCGGCAGGGCGTGCCCTTCCGGCACCGCTGGGCCGTAGACCGCATTGAAGGGAATGCCGTAACGGCCGAAGCCCTGGAGATATCGCTCGATGCGTTCGCTGGGGCGGGTCCAGTCGGCGCGCATCGCCACCACGTCCTTGTCCGCCAATCGCCGGCGAACCGCCGGCGTGTCGATGGCAAGCCGCTCGTTGAGTTTACAGGTGAGACACCAGTCCGCGGTGACATCGACGAAGACGGTACGGCCTTCGCCGACAAGACGCGCGATCGCGCCGGGATCGAACGGATGCCAGAACCCTTGCTGCAACAGGACGGCGGGACGTGGCGGCGCGGGCAACGCGGCGGGGATCAAGAATGCCAGACCGATCAGCGCGGCCACCAGCGCCGCACGGGCCGGGATCCGGCGCGCCAGATAAAGCACAAGCGGTACCGCGGCCATCAAGGCAAGGGCGATCAGCGCCGCAATGATGCCGCTCTCCGCGGTCAGCACCCATGCAAGCCACAGGCCGGTCGCCGCCAGCGCCCACCCAAGCACGCCGCGCAGCACCACCATCCATCGTCCAGGGCGCGGCAGCCAGGATACCAGCCCCGGCGCAACGGCGATCGCGAGATATGGCAAAGCGAGACCGATCCCCATCGCGAGAAACACCGCGAGGCACGCCCCGGTCCCCGCGGCCAACGCGAATCCGATGGCGGTGCCGACGAACGGCGCCGAGCACGGCGTCGCCAGCAACGTCGCGAACGCACCGGCGGCGAAATTGCCGATCATGCCACGACCGCGATCGGCGCCACCCCATTGCGCGACCGCGCTCGGCAGCGGTACCTCGAACAGGCCCCACAAATTGGCGGCGAATAACGTCACCAACGCCATCATGAAGATCAGGAACAGCGGCTGCTGGAATTGGAGGCCCCAGCCGACGGCAAACCCGGTGGCCCGCAACGCGAGCGTCACGATCGCCAGCACCAGGAACGCCGCAATCACGCCCGCGGCCGAGGCAAACAAGCCCAACCGGATATGACCGCGCGCGCGGCCGCCGACGCCCGCGATCCCAACGAGCTTCAGCGACAGCACCGGCAAGACGCAGGGCATGAAGTTCAGGATGAAGCCGCCGAGCAACGCTGCGCCGATAATGCGCAGCAGAAATCCCGCGTCCGGCGCGGCCCGGCCGAGCACCGGCATGACGGACGTTTCGAGCGCGCGGTCGCCGTCGACCAACGTCACGTCAAACCGCTCGCGCGCCAGGCCCGGCGCGCGGGCGCGCGGACCGGTCATGGCAAGACGCATAATCGTATCGCCGCCGTCGGCGGCGATCATTGGCGCGCCGAAAGCGATGTCCCTCGCCTCGATGAACGCATCGGGGGATTTGAGCGGCGGCGTCGCCGCGACACGCAACTCCAGCAGGGGATGCGCGCCGGGGATAACGGTCGCGGCACGCAACGATAATGCCGCGGTCTGTTGGCGTTGGGGTTCACGCGCGGCGAAACGCGCGATCAGCCCCGCGTCGCTCGAGGGCGCGCCATCGCCGGCAGGCAGAGCGAGTGCAAGCGTTGTCTCATAGGGCACGCAAATGTCGCTGCAGGTGAGATAACGCAGCGCCGCTTTCAGATCGAGCGCCTCGCCCGGCTTCGCCACCGTCGCGGCGATCGGCAGCACGACGTGGTTCTCGTAGCCCACGGTTTGAAGCCCGAGCACGGCAAAGCGCGTCGGCGCCGGCCAGCCCATGGCGGCGTCACGTAGATTCCGCGAGCCGGCCCAATCGATGTGCGGCGGATAACCGGCATCGCCCGGCGAGCGCCAATATATTTTCCAATGCGGCTTGAGCTCAAATTCGAGACCGAGGGGGACCGTCGCATCCGACCCAACGGAGCTCTGTCCGGCAACCAGCCGTACGCGGCCTTGGTCCGTAACGAACCAGGGCGACGCGGTCTCCGCCGCCCAAGTCGACCGCGCGAGCACGAGCATGCCGACGGCCAGCGTTAACGAAAGCACTCGGCCCGACCTGCTCACCCCGCCTGACAAAGCCGAACATGCCTGCTTATATAAGGTAAGCGGGTCGCGGCGGCGCTCACAAAAGCATAATGCGGCGCTGAGGGGCGAATTTGTCGCGCTCGCGCGTGAACGACATTTCAGGTTGCGACGCCCATGTTCGTGCCCCGGCCGGAGCCGACCTTCAGCATCGTGATTCCGACCTTTGGTCGGCCGCGCGGCTTGGCGCGTTTGCTCAACAGTCTGGCGCCGCAAATCGCGGGACGGCTCGGCCGCGAGGTCATCGTCGTCAATGACGGCAGCGATGAAACCGCCTACGCGGCGATCATCAATCGTCATCGGGGCTGGGTTAACTACATCGCCTCGTCGGAAAACCGCGGACCGGCGACCGCCCGCAATATTGGCGCCGACGCGGCGACCGGAAATTTCTTGGTGTTCATCGACGACGATTGCGCGGCACCGCTCGACTGGCTCGACCGACTCACCCGCATTCTCGCCGCCGATCCTGCGCTGGATGCCGTCGGCGGCATGACACGACCGCTGCACTCGCAACATCCCCGTTGGTTCGAGCGCCTGTTGATCGAAGGCGGCTGCCATCCCAACCCGGTCTATTACCAGGACCAGCTTATCGTCATGGTCAGCGCCTGCCTCGCCGTGCGCAAAATGACCTTCGACGCGCTTGGCGGCTTCGTCGAAAAAGTGACGCCGCTCGCGGAGGACCGCAATCTTACGACGCGGCTGCGCGTCGCCGGCGCCGTATGCGCCGTCAAGGGGAGTTGGTTCGTCTACCACGACATGAGCAGCACGCCGAAGCAGCATTTCCGCCGCTATTTCAACTATGGCCGCGGCGTCAATAAAGCGATCGCGCTGGAAGACGTGCCGCTTGACCGCACTTATTGGCCGCCGGCGCGACGGTCATTGGTGTTCTGGTGGGCCCGCGCTTGCGCGCGGCTGCGCGAGACCAAGGCGTTGGCGCGAAAAACATTCGGTTCTGGAACGTCTGCCCGTGGTGGCGTTCGCGGCCGCGACCAATCTCATCATGGATTTGGGCTATATCTATGCCGAACGGGAGGAGCCTGTCCGCGTCAAGGAAGCCGTGCATTGATTCAAAATCGCGCTTGCGGACTTGCAGGGCGAGGTCTATGTCGAGATTTAGAAGGAAAATGAATTGATCAGTTTATCCGGCCAATTCCTGGTCGCCATGCCGCAAATGCAGAATTCGCGCTTCGCGCGTACCGTCATTTTCGTCTGCATGCACAATGAAGGCGGCGCGATGGGCCTGGTGATCAACAAGCTGATCGATTCCCTCACCCTACCCTCGCTGCTCGAACAGCTCGGTATTCAGGGCTCCGCGATTTCGGTGAAAACGCCAGTGCATTTCGGCGGTCCCGTCGAAGCGCATCACGGCTTCGTGCTGCACTCGGCCGATTATGTCGAGGATTGCACGCTGGTGGTGGAGGGCGGCGTCGCTTTGACGGCGTCGCTCGGCATCCTTCGCGCGATGGCAAGCGGCGAGGGCCCGCGCCGCAGCTTCTTGGCGCTTGGTTATGCGGGCTGGGGACCGGGTCAACTCGATCGCGAATTGCAAGCGAACGGCTGGCTTCACGTCGAGTCGGACGAGGCAATCTTGTTCGACGCCAAGCTTCAGGACAAATGGCTTCGGGCCCTCGACAAGGTCGGGGTTTCCCCGGCGTCACTCTCGGGCGAAGCCGGTCACGCTTAATCGGCCGGCGCGGTTCTCGCGCGATGTTCCTTGAGGCCCGCGCTGGCAAGCGCATCCGCGCGTTCATTCTCGGCATGACCGGAGTGGCCGCGCACCCAATGCCATTCGACGCGATGTGGCAGGATCGCCGCTTCCAGCCGATGCCACAGATCGAGATTCTTCACCGGTTTCTTGTCGGCTGTTTTCCAGCCTTTCGCGCGCCAAGCATGGATGTATTTGGTGATGCCGTCGCGCACGTACTGGCTGTCGGTGTAAAGCCGGACCCTGCTCGGCCGCTTCAACGCCTCGAGTGCCGAAATCGCGGCCAGCATTTCCATCCGGTTGTTCGTGGTGAGCGTCTCACCGCCCTTCATTTCCTTTTCCTGGCCTCGAAAGCGCAGCACCGCGCCC
This sequence comes from uncultured Alphaproteobacteria bacterium, assembly GCA_963851285.1. Classification (GTDB taxonomy): domain Bacteria; phylum Pseudomonadota; class Alphaproteobacteria; order ATCC43930; family CGMCC-115725; genus JAATGI01. Next base: position 595,880 of record CAWKOL010000001.1, on the reverse strand, counting down.
CAGCCGCCCGGGCCCGGGTTGCCGCTGCACGCGCCGTCGGTGAAGATGTCGACGATTTCGTCGCCCGCCTCGCTCATGAGCCGATGCCGTACGCCGTGACGCTGGCGACGCCGCGATGAAACCGCAGCTTCCGCAAATATTCGAGCGGGTCCTTGCGCTGCACCAGCGCGCCGGGCGGATGATTGAGCCAGTCATAGAGCCGCGTCAGCAGAAACCGGAGCGCGCCGCCACGCGCCAAGACCGGCAAGGCCGCCAATTCGCTTTCCTGCAGCGGCCGTACGGCGCGATAGGCGGCGATCAGCAGTCTCGCCTTGGTGACGTTGAAGCTGCCGTCGCTCTCAAAGCACCAGGCGTTGAGGCAGATCGCGAGGTCGTAAGCCAATAAATCGGTGCAAGCGAAATAGAAATCGATCAGGCCTGAAACTCTCTCGCCGCGGAAAAACACGTTGTCGGGGAAAAGATCGGCGTGGATCACGCCGGAGGGCAGATCCCGCGGCCATTCGCCCGCGAGGCGATCCAGCTCGTCGTGGATTTCGGCGGCGAGGCCGGCTTGGACTTCGTCGGCACGATCCCTGGTCACGGTCTCGAGATGCTTCCAGCCGCCGAGCGACAGGCTGTTCACCCGCGTCATGGCGAAACTCGCCCCCGCCAGATGGAGCCGTGCCAGCGCATCGCCGACACCGGTGCAATGGAACGGTTGAATTCGGCGCGGCCACAATCCGTCCAAGAACCCGACGATCGCGGCGGGCCGGCCGCACAGCCGGCGCAGCGCCTGACCGTCGCGCCCTTTCACCGGCGTCGGGCACGCGATACCGGCGCCGGCGAGATGCTCGATGAGCGCGATAAAAAACGGCAGGTCGCGCGGCTCGACCCGCTTTTCGTATAGCGTCAGGATGAACGTCCCCGCTTCGGTGCGGAGGAGAAAATTGGAATTCTCGACGCCCTCGGCGATGCCTTTGCAGGACACGACGTCGCCGAGATCATAATCGCGCACGAACGCGGCCAGCTCGTCGTCAGGGACGTCGGTATAGACCGCCATTGCCTGCTGCTCGATTCCGTCAGGACCGCCTTGTCCTAGGCTCGGCGGTCGAATATAGAGTGAGTCGCCTTTCGCGGCGCCGGTTTCCCCGCGCGCGAGGCGTGACGTTAAACCGGAACCATCGCTTTAGGAAGAGACTGCAATGGCTGAACCCATTCCCGCGCAAAAGGCCCCTTACGGCGTCGATGTGGAAGCAGGCAAAGACTATTGGTGGTGCGCCTGTGGCCGCAGCGCGAACCAGCCATTCTGCGACGGCTCGCACAAGGCGGTCGGACTGGCGCCGCAGAAATTCACGGCCGCGGAAAGCAAACAGGTTTGGCTGTGCGGATGCAAGTCCAGCAGCAACAAGCCGTTCTGCGACGGCACGCATAAGCGTATCTGATGCGGCACGCTTTCGTCGGCGCCGCCATCGTCATGGCGGCCGGGTTTGCGCTTTCGGGTTGCGGCTGGTTTGGCGGCAGCAAAGAAACCAGATTGTCGTGCCCCGTCACGTTCACCGCGCCGGATGCCGACAAGATGGCCGTATTCAACTCCGGCGGAACCACCCTTAATGACGTCCGCTACGGCGTTCAGATCGCGGACGTTCAGAGTAAATGCGACCGCGCCGACAAAGGCCTGACGGTCGATACCAAGGTCGCGTTCCATGTGGTGTCGAACGACAGGACGCTCCGGACCGGCACCTTTCAATATTTCGTCTCCGTGGTCGACGGCTACAAAAACATCCTGACCAAAAGGACCTACACGGTGCCGTTCGAATTCGACGCGCGCATGCATGACCTGAACAGGCACGACGAGTTGTTCGAGAATTTGCCGCTGCGCGACGTCGGTACCGGCAGCAATTACGCCATCATCGTCGGGCTGCAACTGACCGAAGCGCAGCTCGAATTCAATCGCGCGGCCGCCCGTCGTCCTACCGTGTCGCTACCGCCGAATGTGTCGGTAAAGCTGCCGCCGCAGCAACAGCCGACGAATTCAGCGGCAACCCCGTGACGCCGCGGCGCGATAGCGGCGCCGCGCATCGGCCAGAAGGTTCTTAACGTCCTCCGCCGTGGCGCCGTCGCTGGCCATGAGCGCCTGTGTCACCGGATCGGTCAGCATATCGTCGAGCGCCGGTTCGCGTTCGTAGCCGCGCATGGCCTCGCTCCTCTTTTCCATCATGTCCATACAGACAATACGGGCGAAGGGGGTCAAAACTTCCCCAACCGCCTAAAATTGTTTGCGATTCTATGGTTCAATCGGGCCCATGGCCAAGGTCAAGACCGGTCCAAAGCGTCGCCCGCGTGCCGTGGTCCGCACCACGACGATGGGCGGGCCGGGCGGCATCCGTCTGATTTTCGACGGCGAGCGCGGCGAACGCGATCTGTACCACCATCTGTTCACGGTCACCTGGCCGGTGTTCTTCGGCCTGTTTGGCGCGGTCTATCTCGTCTTTAACCTGATTTTCGCGGCGATTTATCTGATCGATCCCGGCGGCGTCGCCCATGCACGGCCGTATAATTTCGGCGACGTCTTCTTTTTCAGCGTTCAGACCATGGCGACCGTTGGGTTCGGCGACATGCATCCCGCCGACCTGTTCATCAACCTCGTTGTCACGGTCGAGGTATTGCTGGGCATCGTCATGATCGCGATCGCAACGGCGCTGATCTTTTCACGCTTCTCGCGGCCCACGGCGCGGGTGATGTTCAGCGAGATCGCGGTCGTGGCGCCCTATGACGGCGTCCCCACCTTGATGTTTCGCGCCGCGAACCGACGGCGCAATCAAATCCTCGAAGCCCAGGTCAGCGTCTCGGTGCTGCGCGACGAGATGACCGCCGAAGGCAAGGAGATGCGGCGGTTCCACGATCTCACCCTGGCACGGGCGCGCACGCCGATATTTTCGTTAAGTTGGACGGTGATGCACCCCATCGTCGCCGGCAGCCCGCTTCATGGCACCACGCCGGAAACCCTGGCGGCCCAGGACGCCCGCATCATCGTGACCATGACCGGGATCGACGAAACGTTCTCCGCGACCATCCACGCGCGCCATATCTATCCCGCGTCGGCGATCGTGTGGCGCCATCGCTTCGTCGATATTCTCGGCGAAAGCGAGGACGGCGTGCCGACGCTCGATTACCGCCGCTTCAACCTGGTCGAGCCGGCGGAGGGCTAAGTTGACCGGCTTCCGTGGATCACATTCCCGGCGTGATCTGTCCGCGGATCTCGCCGCCTTTGTTGGTCGTGGTGTGGACGTTGATATAATCCTTGCCCGCCATCAGATCGGCCCACTGCGCGTCGGTCATCGAGGCCGAGCCCTCGAGCGGATTGGGCAACGGATCGCCCATCTTGGCGCCCTTCGGGCCGAGATTGACGAGCACACCGGCATTGGTCGTCGCCGAAGCCGGCCCGTGGATATGGGCCATGATCGCGCGTCGAGGTCAGATCGTGCCATGTGACCTTCCAGCTCACCGTCTTGGTTGCCGGATCGAGCGTTAGCGTCGCCGTGCCCGCACCGGCGCCTTGATGCGGCGGAACTTCCTGCGCCTCGGTCATATTCACCGTCACGGTCTTCATCTCGGCCCGGGCGCCGCCCGCGAGACCGGCAAACAGGGCGAAAGTAATGCCCGATAGGATCAAACGATTCATCAGTCACCTCCCGTTGCAACGATTGCGCGGAATCTCCCCGGGCGGATGCCATAACGCCAATCACGTTCGCGACATCGCGCGTTGAGCGGCGCGATTGACAAGGCAGGAACCGCTCTTTCTTATGACCATGGCTCCGTCGGGGGGATTTGCAGATGATTCAACGCGTCGCGGTCGCTTTCGTCCTTGCGCTGCTCGCCGCCTTGCCGGCCGCGGCGGCGGACAAACTGCTCAACGTCTATAACTGGTCCGACTATATCGCGCCGGACACGGTCAAGAATTTCGAGGCGGCGAACGGCATTAAGGTCAATTACGACGTTTATGACGCCAACGAGACGCTGGAGGCAAAACTCGACGCCGGTCACTCCGGCTACGATATCGTGGTGCCGACCGCGATGCCTTACCTGGCGCGCGAAGCGGCGGCCGGCGCGTTCCTGCCGATCGACAAGGCAAAACTCAAGAACTACGGCAATCTCGATCCGCAAATTCTGGCGGCGGCGGCCAACGCCGATCCCGGCAACAAATTCGGCGTGCCGTATATGTGGGGCACCACGGGTATCGGCTACAACGTCGCCAAGGTGAAGGCGGTGCTCGGCGACGCGGCGCCGGTCGGCTCGTTGAAACTGCTGTTCGATCCCGCCAACGCGAAAAAACTGGCGTCATGCGGCATCGAAGTCCTTGATAGCGCGCAGGAGCTGTTTCCCGCCTCGCTGCTCTATGCCGGCCGCAACCCGCTGGGCCGGAGCGACGACGACCTCGCCAAGGCGGTCGCGGTGATGACGGCGATCCGCCCCTACATCCGCAAATTCCATTCGTCCGAATACATCAACGACCTCGCCAACGGCGATGTCTGCGTCGTGTTCGGCTATTCGGGCGACGTCGTGCAGGCGAAGAACCGCGCCGCCGACGCCAAGAACGGCGTGAAGATCGCGTATTCGATCCCCGAAGAGGGCGCGATGATCTGGATCGACATGATGGCGATCCCCAAGGACGCGCCGCATCCCGACGAATGCCCTCGCCTGGATCGACAATATCCTCGATCCGCACGTCGCGGCATCGATCAGCAACACCGTCGCTTACGCCAACCCTAATCTCAAGGCGACGCCGTTCGTCGATGCCGCCATCCGCGACGATCCGGGAATTTATCCACCGCCGGAGGTGCGCAAGCGCCTATTCTTCGACAAGCCGGTGACGCCCGAATACGAGCGCGCGCGCACCCGCGCCTGGACCCGCGTCAAGACCGGGAGCTGAGACTGCCGTTTCTTCAGATCGAGCGTCTGACCAAGCGGTTCGAGGCGATCGCGCGGCCGGCGGTCGATAACGTGTCGCTGGCGATCGAGCGCGGCGAGTTCTTCGCCCTGCTCGGGCCCTCAGGCTGCGGCAAGACCACCCTCCTGCGCGTGGTGGCAGGCTTCGAGGCACCCGATGCCGGCACGCTTACGATCGACGACGAGAACATGGCGGGCGTGCCGCCCTACCGCCGCCCGGTCAACATCATGTTCCAGAACTACGCGCTGTTCCCGCATATGACCGTGGCGCGCAACATCGGTTTCGGGTTGCGCCAGGAGCGGCTCGACTCGCGATGCCATCGAACGCCGTGTCGGCGCCATGCTCGATCTGGTGCAAATGCGGCCGTTGGCGGCACGCCGGCCGGGTCAGTTGTCCGGTGGCGAGCGCCAGCGTGTGGCGCTGGCCCGAGCGCTGGTGAAAGAACCGAAACTGCTGCTGCTCGACGAGCCGCTGACCGCGCTCGACCGCAAGCTGCGCGAGGAAACGCGGTTCGAATTGAAGCGCATTCATCAGCGCGTGGGCATCACCTTTTTGATGGTGACGCACGACCAGGAAGAGGCGATGAGCATGGCGCAGCGTCTCGCCGTCATGAACGAGGGTCGCATCGAGCAAATCGGATCGCCGGAGTTCGTCTACGAAAACCCGGCCAACCGCTTCGTCGCCGGCTTTCTCGGCGCGATCAACCTTTTCGAGGGCACGATCGCCGGCGCGGAAGCGGGAATGCTGTTCGTCGACACCGAGGCCGGGCGATTGTCGGTGCTGCACCCGCCGCTCGCGACCGGGACCGACGTTGCGGTCGCCGTGCGCCCGGAAAAACTGCGCCTGACGGTCGCGGGCGAAGCCGTCGCGGCACGGAACATGTTTGGCGGGCGTGATGCGCAGCGTTGCGTATCGGGGCGAAGCATCGACCGGCGAAGTCGAATTGGCGGAATGGACGATTGGTGCGCATCACCGTGTCCAATCGCGATGGCGGCATGCATCTGCCGGGCGCGGCCGTATCTTCTCGTTCGCGCCGGACGCCGCGCGGGTGCTGCAATCGTGAACGCGCGTCGGTTGGGCGTCGTCGCCCTGCCCTACGCGTGGCTGCTGCTGTTCTTCCTCGTCCCGTTCCTGATCGTCCTGAAGATCAGCCTCGCGCATGAGGCCGTCACGATCCCCCCTATACGCCGCTGCTCGCCAACGGACGGCTGCAGATCACCGGCGAAAATTATCGCTTTCTCCTGAGCGACCCGCTCTATTGGAAGGCCTATCTCGGCGCTATCCGCTACGCGGCGATCGCGACGATCGTCACGCTGCTGGCGGCTATCCGCTGGCCTATGGCATTGCGCGCGCGCCGGCGCGGTGGCGCGGCTTGTTGCTGATGCTGGTGATCCTGCCGTTCTGGACCAGCTTTCTGATTCGGGTGTATGCCTGGATCGGCCTTTTGAAGGAGAACGGCATCGTCAATCATGCGCTGATGTCGCTCGGTCTGATCGACGCGCCTTTGCGCCTCATCAACAACGATTTCTCGGTCATTCTCGGTCTCGTCTATGCCTACCTGCCGTTCATGGTCCTGCCGCTCTATGCGCAATTGGAGAAGCTCGATCCGGCCCTGAACGAGGCCGCGGCCGATCTCGGCGCGCGGCCGATGCGCGCCTTCTGGCAGGTAACGCTGCCGCTGTCGCTGCCTGGGATCGCGGCCGGCATTCTCCTGGTGTTCATCCCCGCGGTCGGTGAGTTCGTGATTCCCGACCTGCTCGGCGGCCCGAACACGCTGATGATCGGCAAGATCCTGTGGGACGAGTTCTTCACCAACCACGATTGGCCGACGGCGGCAGCGCTCGCGATCGCGACGCTGTTGTTGCTCGCGTTGCCGATGGGATTCATGCGCCGCTTGCTGCGGGGCGCGCGCATGACGAACCGTCTGTCGCCGTTCCTGATCGTGGCGATGACGCTTGGCTTCATCTTCCTTTATGCGCCGATCGTGTCGGTCGTGATCTATTCGTTCAATGCGTCCCGCCTCGTCGACGGTATGGGCGGGCTTTTCGTTTCGATGGTATGGCGCACTGTTCGAAAATGAGGCGATCGGCCGGGCCGCCTTGGTTAGTGTCGAAGTAGCGCTGATCGCGGCGACCGGCGCGCTTGTCCTTGGCACGCTCGTCGCCTACGCGCTCGCGCGTTACCGTCGCTTTTCCGGCCGGACCTTCTTTGCGGCGATGGCGACCGCGCCGCTGGTAATGCCTGAGATCATCACCGGCCTCTCGCTGCTCCTGCTGTTCGTGGCGCTGGAACAAGCGACGGGCTGGCCGGAAGGGCGCGGCATCCTGACCATCGCCATTGCTCATATCACGCTGGGCATCGCTTTTGTGGCGGTAGTCGTCGAGGCGCGGCTGTCGGCGTTCGATCGCTCGCTTGAGGAAGCGGCGCTCGATCTCGGCGCCAAGCCGCTGCGCGTGTTTTTCACCATCACCTTGCCGCTGATCGTGCCCGCTCTGGCAGCAGGCTGGCTCTTGGCCTTCACCCTGTCGTTCGACGATCTGGTGATCGCGAGTTTCACCGCCGGTCCGGCCTCGACCACCTTGCCGATGGTGATTTTCTCCAGCGTGCGTCTGGGCGTCAGTCCGCAAATCAACGCGCTGGCAACGCTGTTCTTGATCGCAGTAACGGCGATTGTTTTGGCCGCGAACCGGCTACTCCGAGTCCGGTGAGGCGACACGACGGCGCCACAAATTCAAAGCGTCCTTCAGCGAGAACGCGACCTTGCGGCGCTCCGCCGGACCGAGAAACGACCCCACCGTGACCGATTTGCCATGCGACGTCAGCGAGAGACGATTCGAATCCGCGTCGCGCTCCTCAAAATTGACACGCAGCCAGAACGGCTGAAACCGCCAGCGTTGCCGCTCGCCATAAACATCGACGCGCTCCAGCGTCAGCGCGTCCTCGGTGAGGCGCAGATGCTCGCGCTGCCGCGCGCTGCGATAGCTCAGGCGAAAGGCGAGATAGACCAGACCGACATCGAGGCCGAAGAACGGCGTTACCGGCCACGCGCTCCGCAACACGAAGCCGATGCCGATGAGGAAACTGGCAACCGCCAGAATCGCCATAACGATGCGCGAAACCGCGCGGCGGCAGGCTGCGGTGCGGCCGCAATTCGGCATGATAGAATTCCTGCGGCGCCTGAATCCGGCCATGACCGATAAAATAGGGGCCGTTCGATCCCTCGTAAACCAGCGATGAACCTCGACAAGACTCGATCCGGCCGGCGCCCTGCGGCGTGCGGCGCGATGGCTCGGCAATCGGCGCGCGGAGTTCCGGATGGCCGCGCGCGTCACCGTCGCGGCGTTATTGGCCTTCGCCATCGGCCGTGCGCTGGGCCTGCAGCAGGGTTACTGGGCCGTGTTCACGGCGATCATCGTAATGCAGGCGAGTCTCGGCGGCTCGTTCACGGCCGCGCTCGATTATTTCGTCGGCACGCTGGCGGGCGCCGTCTATGGCACCGCCGTGGCGCTGATCGTTCCGACCGAGAATGTCTGGATGTTGGGCGTCGCGCTCACCATCTCGGTGGCGCCGCTGGCGTTTCTGGCCACGATCCGACGCAACTTCCGGGTCGCGCCGATCACCGCGGTGATCATCCTGATCATCCCGGCCCTGCAACACGCGAGCGTCTTCGAATCGGCCATCGGCCGCGTCATCGAAATCGCGATCGGCAGCGGCGCTGGCATTTTGGTGTCGCGACTCGTTTTTCCGGCTCGCGCCCACGCGATCGTCGCCGACACCGCCGCCGATATCTTGCGTCTCTCGGCGCGGCTGGTGGCGCAGCTCTTCGCCGGTTTCGGCGGAGAAGCGCGATCTCTCCGCGATCGTGCGGCTGCAGGACGGGTATCGTCGCTTGTTGGTCAAGCTCGACGGTATCGTCTCCGACGCGGCGCGGGAGCGTGCCAATTATCTGTCGAGCGAGCCCGACGCCGAACCGATCCTGCGCACGCTGCGCCGGCTGCGCTTCGATTACGCCATCATCGGCCGCGCCAGCGCGTCGGTCTTGCCGGAAACGACGCGCGCTCACCTGCTGCCGTCGCTGGAGCAAGTCGCGACGGCGCTGCGCGCCTATCTTGGCGATACGGCGCAGGCATTGAACGCGCGGCGATCGCCGCCGAGTCTCGACGCCGTGACCGAAAGCTTCGCCGCCTATGCCGCCGCGATGAGCGCGTTGCGCCGGGCCGGACTGACGCGGGACTTGTCCGACCAAGAGGCGGCGCGCATCTTCACGCTCGGCTTCGTGCTGGACCAGCTACGCCGCAATCTGGGGGATTTGCAAAGCCGTGTCGCCGAACTCGCCCGCGAAAAATAGACCGCGATGAAGCCCGCCAACGTCGCGGAGTTCTTCCGTCGCCTCGCGGCGTCGCGCCCGGCGCCGAAGACCGAGCTGAAATATGCCAGTCCGTACACGCTGCTGGTGGCGGTGGTGTTATCGGCGCAAGCGACCGACGCCGGCGTCAACCGTGCGACGCCCGCCTTGTTCGCGGCGGCCGACACGCCGGAGAAAATGGTGAAGTTGGGCGAGGCGAAAGTCCGCGACTTCATCAAGACGATCGGGCTTTACCGAACCAAGGCCAAGAACATCGTCACGCTGAGCAAGCTCTTGATCGAGCGGCATCATGGCCAGGTGCCGCGGTCGCGCGAGGAGTTGGAGGCGTTGCCCGGCGTCGGCCGCAAGACCGCGAACGTGGTGTTGAACGTGGCCTATGGCGAACCGACGATCGCGGTCGACACGCATATCTTTCGGGTATCGAACCGAACCGGCTTGGCGCGCGGCAAGACCCCGCTCGCCGTCGAACTTAAACTCGAAAAGATTGTGCCGACGCAGTACCTCCAGCACGCGCATCACTGGCTGATCCTGCACGGGCGCTATACCTGCGTGGCCCGGAAACCGCGCTGTCCCGAATGCGTCGTGCGCGATTTATGCGCCTACAAAGACAAAACCCCGGCGACTCGGGAGTCGTAGTTTTGTCCCTCAGACGCCGGGCGCGACGCATCCGCGTCGCTTGGCTTCGCGCCTATCGGCGCGCGCTCCCACTTGGTCGTGAAAAAAATCAGCCGCGAAGGCGGTCTTTCAGCACTTCCGAGCCGTCGCCGCAGCGTTGTTCGCCGGCGCCGGAGGCATCGCGCGGTCGCGCATCTTCGTGCACGACGCGGCGGTCGTCGTCCTTGCCGTAGAAGAACAGATCGACCACGCAATCGGCGGTGCGGTATTGCCACAACTCCGCCGGCGGCTCGACGCGGCGAAAATCGGGACTGCCGACCAGCGCCTCGACCTGGGGCTGCTTCATGTCTTGCAGCCGCGACAACGCCGGCGACGGCGGCAGCGCGGCTGTCTGCGTCGGCGGCGGCTTGGCCGCGGCCGGCGCTTTCGCCGCCTGCGTCGGCGCGGGAAAATTGAGCAGGCTGTTCAAATCCATTTTCTGATCGGCGTCGCAGGCGCAGAGCGCCGCCGCGCACGCGACGGCAGCCCCTAGGCCAAGACAGCGACGCAACACCGCGTTCATCATCCGCAATTAAATTGGGCGCCGCGTGCCGCCTACAAGCCTCAAGCCGACGCCAGCGCCATCGCGGCGTTCTTGTTCTTGGTCGGCGGTTGCGCCTCGACTTCGCCGGAAATCTGCCCGCCGATCTCGATCTCGACCTGACCGTAGCGCACTTTCCCGACGACTCGGCCAGTGGAGCGGATCAGCAGGCGGCCGCTGACATTGAGGGTGCCTTCGAACAGGCCGCGCACCTCGATCTGTCCGATCTCGACCGTGCCCTTGAGCACGCCGCTTTCCATGATCGCCACCTCCTGACAGGAGAGGTTGGCGGTCACGCTGCCCTCGACGACGAGCTGGTCGCAATGGGTAATGTCGCCTTGCAGCGAAATCTCCCGGCCGACGGTCAGCTTGCGCAATTCGGACTCGGCCTTCGCCGGCGCCGACTGCGGCGTCTCGACGAGCCTACGTGCCATGTCTGACCGGACGCGCGATCTCTGCCACGGTTTTCCCCTCCATCGGCTTGATTTCAACGGGACGCGACGCGTTCCCCCGCGAATTGCTGGCGCGATTTTCCGCCGGGCCCGGGGGCGGCATCGCGCCCGGCCGGCTCGGCACCGCCGGCGCGGGACCGGCCGCGCTCGGCCGCGACGCCGGCTTTACCGGAAGATCGAGTTCGGAATCCTGCTCGAACGTCGCGACGTCGCCGTCGTCTTCGACCCTTTTGCTCCGGCTGAAAATCGCCATGTGCTCGTTACCCTCACCGTCAAGTTGGCCCCAAACCAGTCATCGGCCCTGTCCTGATTGACGGTTCAGCGCGCAGATCCTCGAACAGATGGAGCATCAGGGCCGCCGCCCAAACCGGCGCCGCCAGGTTGACGATCGGCAGCGAGAGCGAAAACGCGATCACGACACCCGCCAAAATCAGCCGCAACCGAAAGTGCCGCCACATCGCATTTGCCGCCGCCATATCGAGCCGACGGAGCGCAATCAGGAAAAAATATTCCTTCGCCACAAGATACCCATTCAGTCCGTAATAGACCAACACAAACGTCACCGGAAAAAAATAAAACGGCAGCGCGATGAGATTGACGACGATCGCGAGCACGCCGAGTTGCAACGATAGGGCGAGCAGTTCGCCGAGCGATTGATGCCGCGGCGGCGGCAAATCGGGATAGTGTCGGTGCTCCACCGCGCGCGCGACTCCGTCGAGGAAGAAGCTCGTCACCAGCGCGCTCATCGCGGGAAACAACAGCCAGGCGAGAAACAACGCGCCGGCGCCCCCGAGAAGCGCGATCGGCCGGTCGATCCACCAAAAGCCGGTGTAATGGAACAGTTGCAACAGCCAGATCGCGCCGAACCAAAGCACGGCGAGCAACACGACCGTTCCCACCAAACTCGTCAGCAGCACCCGGCGCTGATGCGGCGCGGTCAGGTCGGGCAAGGCGACGAAGAACGCGGCGACCATCTTGCTCCTCTGGGAAAGCCCCTTATACTCCGCGCGCTTTCAACGAACGAGCCGGGAAGGATCATGACGACTACTCTCGATGTCGTCGGCATTGGCAACGCCATCGTCGACGTTCTGGCGCCGAGCGACGACGCGTTTCTGTCGACGCACGACCTGCACAAGGGCACGATGACGCTGATCGACGAAACGCGGGCGGAAGCGCTTTACGCCGCGATGGGCAGCGGCGTCGAGGCGTCGGGCGGCTCGTGCGGCAACACCATGGCGGGCATCGCCTCGCTCGGCGGCAAGGGCGCCTATATCGGCAAGATCCGCAACGACCAGCTCGGCGAGGTGTTCGCGCACGACTGCGCGCCATCGGCGTCAGGTTCGACACCAAGCCGCTGAACGACGGGCCGGCGACCGCGCGCTGCCTCATCCTGGTGACGCCCGACGCGCAGCGCACGATGAACACCTATCTCGGCGCGTGCGTCGAATTGGGACCGGACGACATCGACCCCGAGCTCGTCGCCGGCGCGCAAGTGACGTATCTCGAAGGCTATCTGTTCGATCCGCCGCGCGCCAAGGAGGCCTTCCGCAAGGCGGCGAAGATCGCGCACGACGCGGGCCGCAAGGTTGCGCTGTCGCTGTCCGATCCGTTCTGCGTCGACCGTTACCGCGCCGAGTTCCGCGACCTGGTCGCGAACCATATCGACATCGTGTTCGCGAACGAGGCGGAAATCTGCTCGCTTTACGAGGTCAAGACGTTCGACGAGGCAGTGCGGATCGCGAAGACACAGGCCGAGATGGCGGCGCTGACCCGCAGCGAAAAAGGTTCGTACGTGTTCGGACCCGAAAGCGAATTCTGGGTGTCCGCCGTCCCGGGGGTGAAGGTGATCGACACCACCGGCGCCGGCGATCTTTATGCCGCCGGATTCCTCTACGGCCTGACCAACGGGCTGAACCTCGGAGTTTGCGGCAAGTTCGGCGCCATGGCCGCGGCGGAGGCGATTTCCCATTACGGCGCGCGCCCCGAAACCTCGCTGCGCGAGCTGGCAAAGCAGGGCGGCCTGATCCTCGACTGATCGGCGCCCGGGCTCGGGTCGGTTTCGTTCCGCGATCGTCATTTCGTCCTGGCCATCTCCGACGTATATTACGTTTATAGCTGTCCGGCATTGGCTTGGTTTGCGCGCCCAATTGGGTTCGTTTCGGCCCCAAATGGGTTCGAATTGGGTTCGTTTTGGCTTCGTTTTATCGGCTCTTATCGTTGAAATAATTCATAAAATTGGCTTCGTTTGCCGAAAAATCTTTTGCGCCCGCCGGCCGCCAAACAACCATCGCCTCGACGAACTAATTCAATACCGTATTTAGCGGTAATCGTCAAACAGAAAATTGCGTGTCGGGCGCGCGGGGGCCGCGTGCGTGTCCCGTCCTGGCTTGCTATAGTCGCCGCATGAAAAAATCAGCCAAGTCCAGCAAGACCATCCGCGCCAACAAACGTAAAGGGGCGCACAAATCGTCCATGCGCCGCCAGCGCCGCGCGCGAAACGGCTGAGCGGGTAACGTCGCGCGCCTGATTTGGCGTGTCGCGGGAACGCCCTTCTCGACAAGATTTACGGCGTCACAGACCGACGGCGTAACTATTTCAGCAACTTGTCGAGATTAGCGTACTGCGGCTCCATCTCGGATCGAGTCACCGCCTCGATCACGACCGGTGCGGCAGTGGCCGTGCGATGCGTTCGCTGCGCAGCCGCGATCAGCCAATCGTAATGATCTGCCGACATCAGGATTAGTTCGCGGCGTCCCCGTCGTGTGATCTCGACCGGTGCGCGCTGCGCCTCAAACTGATAGGCGCGCAAATAGCGCCTAAATCGAACTACCGTTGTTTTTGTCATCCCGTCGATTTGAACCACCAAGACACCAAGACGCCAAGTTCATTCCCGTCCCATCCATTTCACCGTCCCGGCGAAAGCCGGGACCCATAGCGGGCTTTCAACTGCATTGGCGTTGTGCGTGCTTCGAGACGGCGCCTTCGGCGCCTCCTTGTATCTCTTACTCATCGCGGCGCCGGCGTAGAATGGGGGTCGCGGTGACGGATGGGAGCCCTAACGCTCCTAGGGTGAGCGAGCCCGTTGCTGAGCACGGTGCCCCATCCGTCGGTTCCTTGAGCCCGAACAGTCGCCGGGGCCGCGCAGCGAGCCCGCAAGCGCAAGGACGGGACATGGAACAGTTCATCGGCATCGACGTGGCAAAGGATCGGCTTGACGTGCATGTCCGGCCGAGCGGGGAAAGCTTCGCCGTCGCGCGCGACGGCGCCGGTTTGGCGGCGCTGGTCGAGCGATTGCGCGCGCTGGCGCCGACGCTGGTGGTGATGGAAGCCACCGGCGGTTACGAGGCGGTGGCGGCCAGTGCGGTGGGCGCCGCGCGGCTGCCGCTGGCGGTGGTCAATCCCCGGCAGATCCGGGATTTTGCCCGCGCCACCGGCAAGTTGGCCAAGACCGATCGTCTCGATGCCGCGGCGATCGCCCATTTTGCCGAGGCGGTACGGCCGCCGGCACGGCCGATCGCCGATGCCGAGGCCCAGCTCCTGGGCGAATTGGTGGCGCGCCGCCGCCAGGTCATCGAGATGATCGTGGCCGAGGGCAATCGGCGCCGCATGGCCCAGCAGCGCCGGGTGCTCAAGGCCATCGCTCGTCATCTCGACCTGCTCCAGGGCGAACTCGCCGAACTCGACCGCGATATCGACGGCGCGATCCGGCAAAGCCCCGCCTGGCAGGAAGACGCCGACCTCCTCGCCAGCGTCCCCGGCGTCGGCAAGGTCACGCTGCGAACCTTGATCGCCGAATTGCCCGAACTCGGCCGTCTCAATCGCCGCAAGATCGCCGCCCTGGTCGGCGTCGCCCCCCTCAACCGCGACAGCGGAACCATGCGCGGACGACGCACCATCGCCGGCGGCCGAGCCACCGTGCGCTCCGCTCTCTACATGGCCGCCCTGGTGGCAAGCCGCGCCAATCCCATCATCGCCCCTTATTACGCCAAGCTCCGCGCCAACGGCAAAACCGGCAAGCAGGCCCTCACCGCCTGCATGCGAAAGCTCATCGTCATCCTCAATGCAATGCTCCGAGACCGAAAACCATGGCAAACCGCTTGACCCAGCAGACAGTCGCTCAGCATGAGGTCCTGTACGGCACAAAAAAATCCTTAGCCTGAGGAGCGGTCCGTGGTTCGACTGCGAGCTTCGCTCGCGCTCACCATGAGGGACCGCGCCTCGAAGGCCGCACTGCATCCATCCTGCTGAAACTTGCGTTAGGCAACCGCCGCGATCGCCTTGAGCCGCCTGCCGAGTGGCGGCTCGGCGACCCGCAAATCGTAAGTCGCCTGAAGATTCAACCAGTATTCCGGCGACTGGTTGAACGCTTTGCCGAACAGCAACGCCAATTCGGCCGTTACCGGACGAGTGCCTTTCACGATATGCGAAACGCGCATCGGCGACACGCCGATCTTCCGCGCGAAGGCGGCCTGGGTCATACCGAGATCATCGAGGATTTCGGCGAGAAACTCTCCGGGGTGTATCGGTGGCATGCCGTTCTTAGTCATCGCTCCATCCTCAATGGTAGTCGACTATTTCCACATCGAACGCGTCCCCGTTCGCGAAACGAAAGCAAAGGCGCCACTGATCGTTGATGCGCACGCTATGTCGCCCGGCCCTGGGACCCTTAAGGATTTCCAATCGGTTTGACGGTGGCATTCGCAAATCGTCCACGCGCGTCGCTGATTGCAATTGCAGAAGTCTCATCATCGCACGCTTCAGAATATCGGCCGGGAGCCGACGAGACCGACCGGTCGCAAATAGCTGCTCCGTTTCGCGATCGGCAAAGGATCGAATCACCAATTCATATAAACATATTGTTTATTATGGTCAATGATCATTTCCACACCGGCTTGCCGCTACCCGGTAATCCGAGGCTTGGCCATTTCACCGTGACGGCCGCGATCACCGAATCGTCCATGCGGATTTTGCGGCCCCAGTCGCGGTGCGTTTCGGGCGGCCATTTGTTCGTGGCGTCGAGGCCGATCTTGCCGCCCAGGCTGGGCTCGGGCGAGGCGAAGTCCAGATAATCGATCGGCGTGTTCTCGACTTGCGTGATGTCCCGCACCGGGTCCATGCGCGTCGACACCGCCCACATCACGTCCTTCCAATCCCGCGCGTTTATGTCGTCGTCCACCACGATGACGAACTTGGTGTAGACGAACTGGCGCAAGAAGCTCCACACGCCCATCATCACGCGCTTGGCGTGGCCGGGATACGCCTTGCGGATCGACACCACCGCGATGCGGTAGGAACAGCCCTCGGGCGGCAGCCAGAAATCGACGATCTCCGGAAATTGCTGTTGCAAGAGCGGAATGAACACTTCGTTCAATGCCTCGCCCAACACGCTCGGCTCGTCGGGCGGGCGGCCGGTGAAGGTGGTGAGATAGATCGGGTCGCGCCGCATGGTGATGGCGCTGATGCGGAACACCGGGAAGCGCTCGACCGAATTGTAATAGCCGGTGTGGTCGCCGTACGGGCCTTCGTCGCCGTATTCGTCGAGCGAGACATGGCCCTCGAGCACGATCTCGGCCTGCGCCGGCACTTTGAGCGGCACGGTCTTGCATTCGACCAGCTCTACCTTCTTGCCGCGCAGCAGACCGGCGAACTGATATTCGGAGAGCGTGTCCGGCACCGGCGTGACCGCCGCGAGGATGGTGCCAGGATCGGCGCCGATCACCGCCGCCGCCGGCAGCGGCTCCGCCTTGGTTTCCTTCCAGCGGCGGTGATGCTGGGCGCCGCCGCGATGCGCGAGCCAGCGCATCAACGTCGTGTCGCGCCCCGTCACTTGCATCCGGTAAATGCCGAGATTGTAGGCATCCTCGCGCTTATCGCTTGGGCCTTTGGTCACGACCAGCGGCCAAGTGATGAGCGGCGCCGGCTCGCCCGGCCAACAAGTCTGAATCGGGAAATAGCCGAGATCGATCTCCGAGCCGCGCAGCACGACCTCTTGGCACGGCGCCGACGACACGGTACGCGGCTTCATCGCCATCACGGTTTTGAGAAGCGGCAACATCTCCAGCGCCTCGCGCCAGCCGCCGGGCGGTTCGGGCTGTTTCAGGAAGGCCAGCGTCTCGCCGACCTCGCGCAAGCCGGCCGGCTCGCGGTCCATGCCCCAGGCGACGCGCTCCACCGTACCGAAAAGGTTGGTCAGGACCGGCATCGGGTAGCGCGAACCGTCGCCGCGCACCACATTTTCGAACAGCACGGCCGGGCCGTGCTGGGCCAGTAGCCGCGTGTGAATCTCGGTGATTTCGCGGTCAGGCGAAACCGGCGCCGCAACCCGCTTCAGCGCGCCGCGGCTGTCGAGGTGCGCCAAAAAATCGCGCAGCGAGGCGTATGGCATTCGGTTTGCTTTAACCCGATTTATGCTAGAGAGCCGCCCCGCCACTATAGAAGGCGGCCGAACGGGGAGTAAGTCGGGTAATATTATCGAAACGAGGATTTGAGATGTCGAATTATTGGGTGATCGGCGGCGAATTCACCGACACCAGCTTCCGCAAACTGGCGCCGGGGGCCGTGGAAGAGCGGCTCGGGCCGTTCAAGACCTATCGCGCGGCCTATCAGGCATGGCAGGCGCGCGCCCGCGCCACCATCGACGACGCCACCGTGCGGTTCCGCATCGTCGACGAGCACGGCAAGGACGCGCGCGGCAAAAAGGCGGCCTAGCTCACCTGTAACGCGCGCGCGAATTCGTTCTGCCGCGCGATCAGCGCCGCAAGATCGAGGCCGGGAATAGTCCCTTCGACCACCCGCCACACGCCCGCGATCATCACCCGGTCGGCGCGATGCGCCTTGGCGTGGACGATGGCGGCCAGCGGATCGCCATAACCGGCGAACCGGATTTCGTCGAGCTTGAACAGCGCCAGATCGGCGGCCTTGCCGACCGCGATCTCGCCCAACTCGTGCGCGCGGCCGATGCAGGCGGCGGAGCCTTGGGTCGCCCAGCGCAAGGCGTCGCGCCACGACACGCGGGCGGCGCCGTAGCGCCCGCGCTGGAACAGCCACGCGCCGTAGACTTCCTCGATCAGGTTCGATTTTTCGTTCGATGCCGAGCCGTCGACGCCGAGCCCGACCTGCACACCCGCGGCCTCGAGATCGCACACCGGGCAATGACCCGCCGCGAGCTGCTGATTGCTGCACGGACAATGCGCGATGGCGATTCCGGCGCGGGCCAGGCGCTTCATTTCGTCGGCGGAAAAATGCACGCCATGCGCCACCCAGACGCGGCTCGACAGCCAGCCGCATCGCTCGATGTAATCGAGCGGCCGGCAGCCATAGATCTCGGCGCAATAGCGCGTCTCGTCCTCGGTCTCGGCGAGATGGGTGTGCATGCGCACGTCCAGCTTTTCCGCGAGCGCCGCCGTGTTCTTCATCAGCGATGCGGTGACCGTGAAAGGCGAGCACGGCGCTAGCGCGATCTGAATCATGGCGCCGGCGCCGCGCTGATGATGGGCTTCGACGACACGCTGGCTGTCGGCGAGGATCGTGTCCTCGTCCTGCACCACGCTGTCCGGCGGCAGACCGCCGTCGCGCTGCGAGCGGTTCATCGAGCCGCGCGTCAGCACGGCGCGCATGCCGAGCCGTTTCGCCACCGCGACCTCGATGTCGATCGCGTTCTCAAGCCCGGGCGGGAAGACGTAATGATGATCGGTCGTGGTGGTGCACCCCGACAGCAGCAGCGACGCCATCGCGGTGGTGACGCCGCTATCGAGCGCATCGGGCGTCAGCCGCGCCCAAATGGGATACAACGTCTTCAGCCAATCGAACAATTCGTGCTGCGTCGCGCCCGGCACGGCGCGCGTCAGGGTCTGATAGAAATGATGATGCGTATTGATGAGGCCGGGCAGCACGACATGCTCGCCGGCCTCGAAGATCGTGGCGCCGGGCGTTTGGGGCGCCGCGCCTTTCGGCACCAGCTCGACGATGACGCCGCCCTCCACGACAATCCCGCGTTCGGCGCCGTCGGCGACGATCGCAAGCGGGTCCTTGATCCAAAGCGCCGTCATTTTGTCCCTTCGCCGGCGCGATGGCCGCTCAAGTCGGCGCCCGATGCCGGGTGGAGCGGCCAATACCACCGTAGCGAGCCTAACGCCACGACGGCGATGACGATAAAGCCGACGCGGAAATCGGCGAGGCCGAGCGCGTCGCCGCCACGCAACGCCACCGACAGGCTCAGA
The DNA here is from genome assembly GCA_963851285.1 of uncultured Alphaproteobacteria bacterium. Taxonomy (GTDB): domain Bacteria; phylum Pseudomonadota; class Alphaproteobacteria; order ATCC43930; family CGMCC-115725; genus JAATGI01. The sequence goes on along the minus strand of CAWKOL010000001.1, from coordinate 576,721 downwards.
ACGGCCGCCGCCACCGCCACGCCGATGGCGCGTACGATCTGAAGCAGCGCGCTCGACAAGGTCGAGGCGGCGGTGACGCTCTCGGATGGGATCTCCGCGAACTGGAACGAGGTCTGCGACGTCATCTGCAACGAGCGGCACACGCCGCTGACAAAGAGCAACGGCAGAATGATCCATAGCGGCGTCGCCGCCGTGAAAAAGGCGCAAGCGCCGATGGTCGCCGCGAACACGAGCGTGGTCCACACCAAGACGGCGCGAAAGCCGAAGCCGCGGATGAAGCGCATCGTCACTAGCTTCGCCGCGAAATCGCCGCCGGCATGAACCAGCAACAGCAGGCCCGAGGCGAATGCCGTCATGCCCAGCCCGACCTGAAACAGTAGCGGCAACAAGAAGGTCGGCCCGGAAATGGCCATGCGGAAAAACGAGCCGCCGGCGTTGACGGCGCGGAAACTACCGACGCGCAGAGCGGACAGATCGACCAGCGGATGGCGCGCCCGGACAGCGTAACGTACCGCGACCACGCCGAGCGCCAGTCCGATCGCAACCAGTGCGACGCCATCGCGCTCGACGCCGCGATGCCCCAGCAAATCCATACCGTAGATCAGTGTCGCCAACGCCGCGCCGTTCAGCAGGAATCCGACGACGTCGAACGGCCGTCGCGTCACACCATAGAAATTACGGATCAGGCTGAACACCAGCGTCATGCCGAGCAAGCCGACCGGCACGTTGAGGAAAAAGATGTAGCGCCAGGACAAGTAGGTGGTGATGAAACCGCCGACGGGCGGGCCGACGATCGGCCCGATCAGGCCCGGTAAGGTGACAAAATTCATGACCCGCACCAAATCCTTCCGCTCGGTCGAGCGCAGCACGACAAGCCGTCCGACCGGCGACATCATCGCGCCGCCGACGCCTTGCAGGATGCGCGCCAAGACGAACTCGGCGACCGAGTTGCTGAAACCGCATAGGACCGACGCCACGGTGAAAATGCCGATGGCCGCGCAGAACACGTTGCGCGTGCCGAGCCGGTCGGCGATCCAGCCGCTGGCCGGAATCACGATGGCAAGCGTGATGATATAGGCGGTGAGGCCGAGGCTGAGCCGCACCGGGGAGCTGCCGAACGCGTCGGCCATGCGCGGCAGTGCGGTGACGATCACGGTCGAATCGAGCGTCTCCATGAAGAAGGCGCAGGCCACGATGGCGGCCACGAAGATGGGATTACGGAGCGGGGGCATTCGGCGGACGGGTTAATCTGGCACGGCGGCGCCGCCTTTGTCTCGGCTTCGTCATCTCGGGCCTTGCCCCGACGCCGCAAAAGCCGTTCAATCGCACTTCTGCCCATGGATAAGGGCGTATTGGAGAATCAAGGGGGTTATGAGCGACTTTCGTCACATCCGCGGCAAACCGTCCAAGGAGGACAACGATCTGGCGCTGTTTCTATCGCGCTGGATCCGGGCGCCGCTGCGGATCGGCGCTTTGGCGCCGTCCAGCCCGCATCTGGGGCGCGAAATGGCCCGTGCCATCGACGCGCGCACGGCGAAACTCGTGGTCGAATTGGGCGGCGGCACCGGGCGCATCACCCGCGCCTTGCTCGATGCCGGCGTCGCTCCCGACCGGCTGATCGTGATCGAGAACGACGACAAGCTCGCTTCGCTCTTGCGCATCCGCTTTCCTCAACTGCGCATCGTCCAGGGCGACGCGCGCGACCTGATGAGCCTGTTGGCGCCGCTCGGCGTGACGCACGCCTCCGCCGTGATTTCGGGCTTGCCGCTCTTGTCGATGCCGCCGGAGACCCAACAGCGCATCGTCGAGCAAGCCTTCGTGCTGATGGGCGAGCACGGCACCTTCGTGCAATTCACCTACGGGCCGGTTTCGCCGGTCATGGGACGCGCGCGGGCGGGGCTGATCGCGGAGGTCACGGGGCGGGTGTGGCGCAATTTCCCGCCCGCGTCGGTGTGGCGTTATCGGAGGTCGGGCATCCGGAACCAGGAATCGGAAGCCTGAACCACCTTCCGGAGCTCGCCTTGCTGGCGGCGGCCGGTTTCGCCGGCGGCGTCCTCAACGCCATCGCGGGCGGCGGCTCGTTCCTGACTTTCGCGGCGATGGTGTTCGTCGGCATTCCGTCGATCATGGCCAACGCCACCAGCGCGGTAGCACTGTTTCCGGGCGCGCTCGCCAGCGCCTGGGCCTATCGCCGCGACCTGCCGCAAATCGAAGGCTTGAGCCGCGGCGCGCTGATCGCGGTGAGCTTCGCCGGCAGCGCGCTCGGCGCGGCGCTGCTACTGTTCACGCCGCAGCGCGAGTTCGACGCCATCGTGCCGTGGCTGCTGCTGATCGCGACGCTGATTTTCGCGTTCGGCCCCACCATCACGCCGCCGCTGCGCCGCCTCGTTCGTTTCGGCACGGCGACGCTGCTGACGGGGCAATTCGTCATCGCGATCTATGGCGGCTATTTCGGCGGCGCCATGGGAATCCTGATGCTGGCGTCGTTCAGCCTGTTCGGCATGACGAATTTTCATTCGATGAACGCGCTTAAGACGCTGCTGGCGGGCTTGCTCAACGGGCTGGCGGTGGCGATTTTCATCGTCGCGGGCAAGATCGCCTGGGGCCCCGGCGCGCTCATGATGGTCGCCGGCATTGTCGGCGGCTGGGCCGGCGCCTGGGGCGCCAAGAAGATGAACGGGACGGTACTGCGCTACATCGTGATCGCGCTCGCCGCCGCCATTACCGCCGCGTTTTTCATCAAGTCCTAGCGCTTTTTGGCGGCGGCCTCGCGGGTTAGCGGAATCGCCGCCTGTTCCGACAAGAGCCAGAAGGTGAAGCTCTCCTCGATGTAGAGCCGCGCGACGCGCCCATCGTGGCTGGTGTAACCGATGGAAAAATCCTGCCCGACCGTCAACTCGAAATCGCCGCCGCGCATCGACAGCACCACCGCGCCGTCGAGTCCCGGGGTCCAGACCAGCGGCCCGTCGACCAGCCGCCGCACGTGCTCCAGCACGGGATAGCCGCCGCTCGTGGTCTCGCTAAGGGCCGCGTAGGCGCGCTCGCTTAGCGCCACGGCATACGGCCCGCTGACGCCGTCATCGCGCAACTTGGTCTTGGCGCCGGCGACCGCGTTGGGAAACGCGGTGAAATCGTCGGTGAAGGGGATGGCCTCCGGCGCGCGGCCCTCGCCGATGCCACGAATGCCGGCCTCGCCATAGCCGTGGAAGATCGCGCGATTTTCCGCGATGGCGATCTCGCGCGCCGCGGCGATCACCGGGTCCGTGTCGGGATCCTTGGCGCCGCGCGAAATCGCGTCGAGCTCCTTGCGGTGAATCTCGAACGGCACGCGCAGCTCGACCATCGGCAAGACCTGGCGCAGCCGCGCCTCGAGCGCGCCTTTGACCGGCGGCGCCACGGCTTCGGTGCGGCCCGTGGCGACCGCGGCGAAGTCCCAGCCTTTCGGCCCGACGAAATCGACGACACGCCGCGCGCCGAGCGACGTCTTGAGCGTCCGGGTGGCTTCCTTGTCGATCTCTTCCCAGCCGGACGCGGAGATCGGCGCGAGTTCGCGGTGGAGATGGTTCATTTTTTCACCTCCGCGCGCAGATCGCCGATCTTAAGGCTGCCCGAGCCGTCCTCGGCGTCACCATTGCCGACTTCGCCCGCCGCCTCCTCGACCTCGAGCGGCGGCTTTTCGTTGAAGAGATACTTGCGCAGGTTTTCATCCATCTTCGGGTCGTGACGGCGCAGCCATTCCAGCACCATCGCCATGTGTTCTTTCTCTTCGTCGCGATTGTGCTCGAGGATGGCGCGCAACTCGTCGTCGACCGTGGCCTTGGCGCGCTGGTTGTACCAATCGACCGCCTCCAGCTCCTCCATGATCGAGACGATGGCGCGGTGCTGGTCGATGGCCTCGCCGCCGAGGGTGACGGCGTCTTCGTGCAGATTCTCACTGGCCATGTTTGATTTGCCCCACTCGATGAATTGCTGGCTTACCCGGGTAACAATTCTAGTACGGCTGGCGTTCCCGGCAACGGCGGATACGCTATAAAGGCGCCAGCATGACCAACCGCACCGCCTCCATGACCACGGCCGAGGCCGCGACCGCCGCGCTGCTGACCCACGGCGTCAACCAGATCTATGGCCTGCCCGGCACCCATAACGACGACCTGTTCGACGCGTTCTACCAAGTGCGCGACCGGCTGCGCTTTATCCACGCGCGGCACGAGCAGGCGGGCGCGTTCATGGCGCTGGGCGCGGCGCTGGTCACCGGCACGCCGCAGGTCTTCAGCGTCGTGCCCGGCCCGGGCCTGCTCAATGCCGGGGCGGCGATCCTGACGGCGCAGGCGATGAACGCGCCGATCGTCGGCCTGGTCGGGCAGATACCGCAGCGCGAGATCGACCGCGGTCATGGCTATCTCCACGAGATCCGCGACCAGATCGGCCTCGCCCGCCACATAGCCAAGTTCGCGGCGCGGATCGACAGCGCCGCCGACGCGCCGCGCCTGGTCGCCGAAGCCTTCTCGGAATCGCAGCGCGGCCGACCGGGCCCCGTCATCCTCGAATGCGGGATGGATGTGTGGGGCCGGAACGGCGCCGTCATCCCGCTCGACGCGCCGCTCGCCGTCGATAAGCCGCCGGTCGACGACGACGCCGTCGCCAAGGCCGCCGCGATCCTGGGCAAGGCCAAGCGCCCCATCATCGTGGTCGGCGGCGGCGCGCAAGACGCCAGCGCCGAGGTCACCGCGCTGGCCGAGGCCCTCGAAGCGCCCGTCATCGCCTATCGCCGCGGCCAGGGCGTGGTCTCGGCGCGCCACCGGCTGAGCGTCAACCTGCCGATCGGCCACCGGCTGTGGCGAGACGCCGACGCGGTGCTGGCGATCGGCACGCGGCTCCTGATCCAGCAGACCCAATGGGGCACCGACGACAAGCTCCCTATCGTGCGCATCGACATCGAGCCGGAGGAGCCGGCGCGCCTCAACCGGCCCACCGTGGCGCTGGTCGGCAACGCGCGGGACTACGCCGCAGCGTTGCTCCGCGCCCTCCCCGCGCACAACATCAAGCGCGCGCCGGTCGATCTCTCCGCCCACCGCGCCTGGCTGGCCGAGCGGCTATCGCGCCTCGAGCCGCAGGCCTCGTATCTCCGCGCGTTGCGCAACGCGCTCCCCGAGAACGGAATCTTCGTCGACGAGGTGACGCAGTTGGGATTCGCCAGCCGCCTCGCCTTCCCGGTCTTGGCGCCCCGCGCCTATTTCTCGCCGGGCTACCAGGACGCGCTCGGCTGGGGTTACGGCACCGCGCTCGGCGTCAAGGCGGCGCGGCCCGACCTGCCCGTCCTCGCCATCAGCGGCGACGGCGGCTTTCTCTACCAAGCCACCGAGCTCGCCACCGCCATGCATCACAACATCGCCGTGGTTGTCGTGGTGTTCGACAACGGCGCCTTCGGCAATGTGCGCCTGATCCAGAAGGAGCGGTTCGGCGGGCGCCTGATCGCCGACAGCTTGACCAACCCCGACTTCGTCACATTCGCCGAGAGCTTCGGCGCTGCCGCGTATCGCGCCACCGACGCCGCCCAATTGGAGCGCGCGGTCAAAGACGCGTTCGCGTCGGGCCGCCCGGCCCTGGTCCATGTCCCGTGCGGCGACATGCCAAGCCCGTGGGACATGATCATGATGCCGAAAGTGCGCGGCTGACTTCAACCGCTCGCGTTTCTTCCCGCTCCCGATTAACCGCCAAGGCGCCAAGAGCGCGTGCGTCGGCACATTCAGCACCTTTGCCGGCGAAAGCCGGTGTTTCCTTTTTTTGCGCGAAGCGCATGAACTTTTCTTGGCGTCTTGGCGTCTTGCCGAAGAACCATTCTCAAATAACGCTTATAGAGCGGCAGCCGTCATTTCTAATTTGCTCGAACACTATCAAGAAGCCGACAAGCTGGCACTTCAGGGGTTGCAGCATGACCCCACTTCAAATGTTTTGTTGGTAGGTAGGGTATTCTCGTTGGCTTGTCTTGGCCTTCTGGATGACGCGGATCAACTTCTTTCAACAATTCGGCTCGATGACGGACCAGACCATGTTGCTCTTGTTGCGGAGGCAAATCGCGGATTGATAGCAATGCGTCGTGGCCAAATTGCAAAAGGGATTGTGCATTATCATAGCGCGATCTCCGGTTTCCATCGTCTAGGAGAGGTTATTTGTTACGTGAAGCTATTCGCGCTGACGTAGCTGGCTATGAAGAGTTAATAGAAGACATGGAAAAGCAGAACACTAATCCTGTCGTACACGAAGTAACACTCGTCCTCGCTGCCGCCAAAAAAGTACGGGCACTTAAGCATCTACAAGATTTTGGGATCGCACCAAATTTGCAATGATTAACAGGTTGCCGTGACTGGCTTCCTGCGAGGTGGACCGAAATAGTACGGCGTTCGCTGGTATGGTAGTGACACTGAATTTCTATCTCGACTGCACGACCGCCCGCAGCATTGCGTTGATGCGCGTCTGGTAGCCTTTGCCGCGCGACTTGAACCAATCGACGATGTCGGCGTCGAGGCGGATGTGAATGTCCTTCTTCGGCGCGGATTTACTTCGACGTTCGCCGCCAAACGCGCCCACCTCACCCGTGACGCCGTCGAACATGCCACCCGGCATGTTCGAACCGAGCGTCCGGGGGACGCTCGGTAGGCGTCACGCCTCTCCTCCCAATGGGAGGAGAGGGATCAAAGGGATTGTTGTCTTCTTCGTCGGCGGCGAGGCGTTCGACATCCGCCTGCGACATCGCCTTGACGCGCTTCCAGTCGGTGCGGTCTTCGCCGCGCGCCAGGCGGCGCGCGATTTCCTCACCCGACGCGCGCACGATACGCTGCTTTTTCGCTTTGCGTTCCGACGGTGGTAAACGCAAGGGCCGGACGGTGCGAACAGCCGATACCTGTGGCATATATGAGGACATGAAACAGATCATCCGCGACATCGAGGCGGGCAAGCTGTCCGACGAGTTGAAGCGGCGCGGCATCCCGGCCGATCAGCGGCTTTATGTCGTCGTCGAGAGCGCCGATGACGAGAGCCCGCCGATGACGCGCATCAATAAAGCCGGCGGCGCGTTCGACTGGCTGGCCGACGAACCCGACCTGTATAGCGGTGGCGATCTCGTCGAGCGTTATCGCCGATGAGCGACATTCCGTTCGGCGCTATCGTGCTGACGGATTTCCCTTTCACCGATCTTTCCGCCGCCAAGCGTCGGCCGGCAGCCAGGCTAGGCCGAAGTTGCGTCGGGATGGATACCCGCGTTCGCGGGTATGGCGCATAAGAGGGCCTGAACGGGGCGGAATTTTTGTTTACCGCAGCGCAATGGGGCCTATCCCTAGGGGGCGTCGCTGGCGGCGCTCCCCTGTCGTCCCGCTGTCACCATTCCGGCATGACACCGGCAATAAATCGGCATAAAATCGCGATAATTCCTCAGGCCGAACCATGAATATCCACGAATATCAGGCCAAGACTCTGCTCTCAAAATTCGGTGTTGCGGTGCCCAAGGGCGGGGTCGCCTACTCGCCCCAGGAGGCGGAGAAGGTCGCCGCCGGCCTCGCCGGCCCGGTCTATGTCGTGAAGGCACAGATCCATGCCGGCGGCCGCGGCGCCGGCGCACTTCAAGGACCAGCCCCGCGACAAAGGCGGCAAGGGCGGCGTGCGCGTCGCCAAGTCGCCGGCCGAGGTCAAGGACCAGGCCGCTTCGATGCTGGGCCATGTCCTCGTCACGAAGCAGACCGGCCCCGCCGGGCGCGAGGTGAAGCGCGTCTATATCGAGGAAGGCTGCGACATCAAGCGCGAGCTTTATCTCGGCATGCTGGTCGACCGCGCCACCGGCCGCGTCACCATGATGGCCTCGACCGAGGGCGGCATGGAGATCGAGGAGGTCGCGGCGAAACATCCGGAGAAAATCCTCCGCGTCGCCATCGACCCCGCCACCGGGTTCCAGCCGTTCCACGCGCGCGAGCTGGCCTATGGCCTCAAGCTCGAGGGCGAGCAGATCAAGGCCGCGACCAAGTTCATGACCGCGATGGCGGCGGCGTTCGCGGCGCTCGACGCGTCGATCGTCGAGATCAACCCGCTGGTGGTGACGGGATCGGGCGCGGTGATGGCGCTCGACGCCAAGATGAATTTCGACGACAACGCGCTGTTCCGCCATCCCGACATCGAGGCGATGCGCGACGAGGCCGAGATCGACCCGATCGAGCTCGAGGCGTCGAAGCACGAACTCAACTACGTCAAGCTCGACGGCAATATCGGCTGCATGGTCAACGGCGCCGGGTTGGCGATGGCGACCATGGACATCATCAAGCTCTATGGCGGCAGTCCCGCCAACTTCCTCGATGTCGGCGGCGGCGCCGACAAGGAGCGCGTCACCGTCGCGTTCACGCTGATCCTGTCGGACCCCAACGTCGAGGGCATCCTGGTCAACATCTTCGGCGGCATCATGCGCTGCGACGTCATCGCCGAGGGCATCGTCGCCGCCGCGCACGAAGTCTCGCTCCATGTCCCGCTGGTGGTGCGGCTCGGAAGGCACCAACGTGAAACAGGGCAAAGAGATCCTGGCGAAGTCGGGCCTCGCCGATCCTCGGCGCCGACGATCTCGGCGACGCCGCGCACAAGGTGGTCACCGCCGTGAAGGAAGCCGCCTGATGTCGGTGCTGGTCGACAAGAACACCAAGAGTGATGTGCCAGGGCTTCACCGGCGCGCAAGGCACGTTCCATTCCGAACAGGCGATCGCCTACGGCACCAAGATGGTCGGCGGCGTGACGCCGGGCAAAGGCGGCACGATCCATCTCGACCTCCCCGTGTTCGACACGGTGCGCGAATGCGTCGCGAAGACCGGCGCCACGGCGAGCGCGATCTACGTGCCGCCGCCGTTCGCCGCCGACGCCATCCTCGAGGCGATCGACGCCGCGATTCCGCTGGTGATCTGCATCACCGAGGGCATCCCCATCCTCGACATGGTGCGGGTGAAGCGCGCGCTATCGGGTTCGAAGACGCGGCTCATCGGCCCCAACTGTCCCGGCGTCATCACGCCCGGCGAATGCAAGATCGGCATCATGCCGGGCCATATCCATCGCAAGGGCTCGTGCGGCATCGTCTCGCGCTCGGGCACCTTCACCTACGAGGCGGTGGCGCAGACCACGGCAGCGGGGCTCGGCCAATCGACCTGCATCGGCATCGGCGGCGACCCGGTCAACGGCACCAATTTCGTCGAGGTGCTGGAGATGTTTTTGGGCGACGCCGAGACCAAGAGCATCGTGATGATCGGCGAGATCGGCGGCGGCGCCGAGGAAGCCGCGGCCGATTTCCTCAAGCACAGCAAAGTCAAAAAGCCGGTGGTCGGCTTCATCGCCGGCGCCACCGCGCCCCCCGGGCCGCCGCATGGGCCATGCCGGCGCCATCATCTCGGGCGGCATCGGCACCGCGCAAAGCAAGATCGCGGCGCTGCGCGCGGCCGGCGTGACGATCTCGGAATTGCCCGCCGCCCTCGGCTCGACCATGCTCAAGGTACTAAAGGGCTGAGCGCTCACCGCCCTCGCGTCACGAAATAATCACGTCGCCGGCGAGACCGAAATAGACGCGCGCGATCTCGGGCGCGAAGAAATCGGCCTGATGCGTCGCGTTGTTCTTGAAAGTGGCGAGGTCGCGGAAGAAACGCTGCATCGGCTGGCCGTCGAGCACGTTGGACGAACTGGCGGCGCGGAAGAATTCGAGTCCGGCCTCCCAGGCGAGGCGAATGATCTGATGGTGCATGCCCATCATCTGATGCGCCTTCACCGCGGTGAACGGATCGCCCGTTACCTCGCCGCGGCTGTATCGCATGTAAAGCTCGCCGGTGTGGATCAGCAGCGCCTCCGCCGACATCGTCATCGACATGCCGAGGCCGAAGACGCGCTGAAAATCCGGATGCTCGAACTTCATCACGTCCGGCCCGTAATGCGCGCGCGAGGTTGCGGACGATGCGTTCGTATTCCGCCATCGCGGCCTTGGCGGCGCCGACCTGCGAGCAGGCGAGCGAGCCACCGGCATAGCCGATGAACTGCCCGGCATAGAGCGCATTGTTGTGGAACCGCCAGCCCGGCGTGTCGGCGCCGCGCGGCCGGAAATCGGCCATCGGCAGCGCGAACTCGCACGGGATCCACGCGTCCTTCATCACGATGGTGTTGGAGCCGCTGCCCTTGAGGCCGAGGATCGCGCCCCAATCCTCCAGCACCTCGTATTGGTCGCGTGGAATTACCATCATCAACCGCTGGTCCGGCGCATCCTTGACGTGCGCGCCGCCGAGGAGATGCGACGAATAGGGCGAGCCCGAGGCATAGGGCCAGCGTCCGCTGACGCGCCAGCCGTCGCCGTCTTGCGTGGCGACGCATTGCTGCTTGGCGCGCGCGGGGAGACTGCCGGGCGCGATGAAGTCGCGCGTCGGGCCGAAGATTTTCTCCTGCGCCGACGGTGGGAAATACGACGCGACGTGGAGCGCGTGGCTCGCCCCCAGCGCGAGACACCAGCCGATGCCCGGATCGGCGGTCGAGATCGCGAGCATCACGCGGTAATAGGTCGGGAAATCGAACTCGTAACCGCCGTAGCGCCGCGGAACGAAGAGGCGATAGAAGCCGGCGTCGCGAAACTTGTCGTGCAGCTCGCGCGAGTAATAACCGCGCTTCTCCGCCGCCTCGGCCTCGGCGCGCACCGCCGGCGCCAGCGCCTCGGCGCGCGCGATCATGTCCTCCTGCGTGAGGTTCGGTTCGGGCGGGCTCATGATGTTATCCTCGCTGCATCCCCATTCTGCGTCCTTCGACTACTCGCCCGAACGGCGTTCGGGCTGCTTGCTCAGGACGAGGACATTTCTTTAATGCCCCAAATTTCCTCATCCCGAGCGCGGAGCGCGGCGTACGCCGCGCGAGCAATCGAGGGACGTAGCATTTAGCGCGTTCGGTTGTAGGTATAGTCCTCGCGTTCGCCGCGGCCGGCCATCAGGCCGCCCGATGCCGGCGGCCGCGTCGCTTGGAGCTTGGCGTGGACGTCGAGCGCGTCCTGATCCTTCCAACGCTCGAGCAGCACGATCTTGTCGGGATCGTCGACGCTTTGGAACGCCTCGAACTGCTCGCAGCCGGGTTCCTTGCGCACCTCGGCGCAGCGCGCGCGCATGCGCCTGCGCCAATTCGCCGCCCTTGCCCGGAACCGCGCTGAAACTAATCACCAGCCGTACCGCCATCGTCATTCCTCCCCATCAGCCTTTGGTCAATTCCGCTTCCGCCTTCTCGCGCCACGCCTCGATGGTTTGGAAGCGCGGATTGTTTCGATTCTCGTCAACCGTCGCGCGTTTGATCTCGTCCTCGGTGAGGCTGAGATCGAGCGGCCGGCCGAACGGCTGACCGACATACCACGGCATATCCCAGCGGAATTCGATGCGATTGTCTTCCGGATCCTGGCTATAGACCGAAAGCCACGAGCCGTGATGCGTCAGGCGGATGCCGACGGCGGCACGCGCGATCAGCAAACGGTGGCGTGCTTGCAAATCGGGATAGGTCGCGACGCGAAAACAGACATGGTTGAGCGCGCCCTCGCCGCGTTGTCCCTTGCGGCCGCCGGTCAACGCCAATTGATGATGCTCGGCCTGCGGATCGAAGGTCAGGAACGCGATGTCGTTCGCGCCGATCTTGCCGATATCGGAAAGCTGAAAGCCGAGCGTCTTGGTGTAATACGCCAGCATCGCGCCGAAATCGAAACAGGCGATCACGACGTGCGAGATAATGGGCCTGCCGTTCGTCATGTATCCGGTTCCTTTTACACGAAAATTCTCGCGGCGGGCATCATACGACACTAGCCCTGGGGCCGGGAAAGGTGGAAAGTAGGGCATGCCGCCCGCGAAGAGGCGGCGCCAGTTTGGGAGGAGAATCACATGGCCGCCACCAGCGCCGCGTCCACCAGCGGACCTGTCATCGACATCGCCGAGGTGCTCGACAAGCAGGGCGTCAGCAAATTCAACGTGCTGCTGATCGCGATCGGCTGGTTTGCGATTTTCTCCGACGGGTTCGACATCTCGAACATCGGCTACATCATGCCGAACCTGATGCGGGAGCTTCATATCGGCGCGGAGACGGTCGGTCTGGTCAGTTCCGCCAGCCTGGTCGCTTATCCGATCGGCGCGCTCGGCCTCGGCTGGCTCAGCGACCGCCATGGCCGCCGGCTGGCGCTGATCATCGGCTGCCTGATCGTCGCGATCTTCACCTATGCGACGGTGTTCGTGACCAACGTCGAGGGGCTGGCGGCAATGCGCTTCCTCACGGGCGTCGGGTTGGGCGGCATCATTCCCAACATCGTCGCGTTGAGTTCGGAATTCGCGCCGAAGCGGCTGCGCGCCCGGCTTATCATCTTCACCTTCTGCGGCATCAATTTCGGCGGCTTCGTCTGCGGGCTGGTCGCGCCGGCGATCATCGGCGCGTGGGGCTGGCGCGGCCTGTTCTATGTCGGCGGCACGGTGCCGCTGATCGCCGTGATCCTGATGTGGGCGTTCATGGCGGAATCGGTCAAGTTCCTCGCCCTCAAGGGCGGCCAGGAAGGTGAACTGCGCCGAATCCTGGCGCGGCTGATCCCGACCTTGAGCATCCCGGCGAACGCCCGTTTCGTCGTCGCGTCCCAGGCAACGCGCGTACCGTTCAAGCCGGGTCAGCTCTTCGCCGGCGGGCTGGCCTGGATCACGCCGATCCTGTGGATCATGTTCATCCTCAACCTATTCGTGATCTACTTCGCTGGCGGCTGGACCAACATCGTGCTGCAAGGCGCGGGCATGCCGGCGACGCAAGCCATCATCGTCTCGTCGCTCAACCAAGGCGGCGGCGTGCTCGGCGGGCTGGTGATCAGCTATTTCGTCGACCGTTTCGGCTTCCTGTCGGTGATCTTCTGGGGCGCGCTGACGGCGGCGACGGTATGGATGATCGGCATTCCCGGCCTTCAGGTCGGCTGGATCGCGCTGTGGGTGACGATTTCCGGCTTCGGCATGCAGGGCGTCCAGTACGGACTCAACGCCACGCCGGGCATGATCTATCCGACCTCCATCCGCGCCTTTGCCTCGGGCTGGGCGTTCGGCGTCGCGCGGCTCGGCGCGGTCGCCGGCCCGATCGTCGGCGGCTTCGCGCTGGCGATGTACCAGGCCGAGAAGCTGCCGAAGGCGCAGGTCGCGCAGAACATGTTCTTCGTTCCCGTCTATGCGTTGGTTGCGGGCATGATCCTCGCCTGCATCGCGGCGGTGCTGTGCTACCGGCAGTTCCGCGGTTTGCAGTTCCAGGAAGTGGCGACCAAACCCGATCCGGCGTAAAATCGCCGTCCGGGAGACGTGGCCATGCCCCTAACCATCCGACCGCTGCATCCGACCTTGGCCGCCGAGGTCACCGGCGTCGACATCGCCCGCGGTGTCGACGCGGCGACCGCGGCCGAGCTCGAAACCGCCAACAACCGTTATCCGGTTCTGGTGCTGCGGGGCCAGACGATCGACAAGGAGCAACAGGTCGCGTTCGCCGGCCTGTTCGGGCCGCTCGAACTCATGGGCCGCAACCTCAAGGAAGACAATTACACGAGCAAGATCCACAAGAACCTCGCCGACATTTCCAATGTCGACGCGGCCGGCAAGGTCTACGCGGCCGAGGATCGGCGGCGGCTGTCCGGCCTCGGCGATTCGCTCTGGCATACCGACAGCTCGTTCAAGGCGGTGCCGGCCAAGTATTCGATGCTCTATGGCGACCGCTTGCCGCCCGACGGCCACGTCACCGAATTCGCCGATTTGCGCGCCGCCTATGACGCGCTCGACGACGCGATGAAGGAACGCATCGCCGACCTGGTGGCGGAACATTCCATCATGCGTTCGCGCAGCATCATCGGGTTCGAGTTTTCGACGGAGGAACAGGCGGTGTTGCCGCCCGTGCCGCAGCGCGTGGTGAGGGTCCATCCCGGCTCGAAGCGGATGACGCTCTATCTCGCGTCGCACGCCTCGCACATTGTCGGCTGGCCGGTGCCGGAAGGCCGGTTGCTGCTGCTCGACCTGATCGGCCACGCGACGCAGCCGCAATTCGTCTATCGCCACGAGTGGCGCGACGGCGACTTGGTATGGTGGGACGATCGCTGCACCATGCACCGCGCCCGCGCGCGCGAAAACGGCAACGCCCGCGAGATGCGCCGCGCCACAGTGTCCGACGGCGTGTCGACGCTGGAACAGCCCAACCGGATGCCGGAACTCGCCGCGTAAGGCGTCATCGCTTTACTATTAGGCGCAGCAATATCGTCCTCTCCGTCAGGGGGGGGAGGGACCCATCCGAAGGATTGGGGGTAGGCTCTGGCACCTCACCCTGCCCTCTCCGCCCCCAAGGGCGAGGAGAAGGTCATTCATCGGAGACAATGACTTAGCGCGGCGCCGATTCCGCCAGATCCTCCGCGGCGGCGTCGAACGCCTGCATCAAGCGCGCGTGCCGCGCCGCCACGACGTCGCGGCGCGCCGGATCAGTGACGATGTAGAGCCGGTTCTCGCGGATCGCGCGCAGCACCATCGGCGCGACGCGATCGGGATCGAGCGCCGTCTTCGTGGCAGCGAGAAAGCGCGCGTTGCGCTCCTTCAGCGCCGGATCGCCGAGAATATCGAGCGGGCCGCCGAACCGTTCCGGTCGATTGCGCCCGTTCATCGGCATGTTGGTTCGAACGAAGGCGGGACACAGGACGCTGACGCCGATATTCGTGCCGCGCAATTCCTCCGCCAGCGATTCGGAAATGCCGACGACCGCGAACTTGGTGCTGCAATAGACGCCCGACAGCGCGCTGCCGCCGAGACCGGCCATCGACGCGGTGTTGACGATGTGGCCGCCCTCGCCATGCGCCTTCATGTGCGGCAGGAAAATTTGAATGCCGGCGACGGTGGCGCGCACATTGACGCCCCACACCCATTCCCAATCCGACGGCGCGACGGCATCGACCGCGCCGGCGCGCGACACGCCCGCGTTGTTGCACACGACGTGCACCTTGCCGAATTTCGCGACGGTCTCGGAAGCGGCTTGCTCGTAAGCGTCGCGCAGCGACACGTCGAGCACCACGCCGCCGAGCCGATTGTCGTAAATCGCGAGCGACTTGAGCGCCGCCGCCAGCGCCTTTTCCTCGATGTCCGCCAGCATCACGTTCATGCCGGCCTGGAGAAATCCTTTCGCCAAGGCAAAGCCGATGCCGCTGGCACCGCCGGTGACGAACGCCGTCTTGCCGTTGAAGTCCTGCATTTCGTCAGCTCCAGAGTTGCTTGCTGGCCAGCCGCGCGCCTTCGACCAGCGCGCCGAGCTTCGCCCATTGGATCGAGGGATGGGTGCGCCGGATCGTGGCGCCTTGGGCGAAGCCGCAATCGGTCGAGGCGATGACGTTCTCGCGCCCGACCAGCTTGGCCAGACGCACGATGCGCTCCGCCACCAGCTCCGGATGCTCGACCACGTTGGTGGCGTGGCTGATGATTCCGGGCAGCAGCAGCTTGTCCTTCGGCAATTTGACCGTCTGCCACACGCGCCATTCATGCTCGTGGCGCGGATTGGCCATTTCGAGCGAATAGGCCCCGGCCTTCACCTTGAGGACGATGTCGATGATGTCCTTCACCGGCACGTCGGTGACGTGCGGGCCCGGCCACGAACCCCAACAGACGTGATAGCGGATGCGGTCTTCGGGAATGCCGGCAAGCGCGCCGTTCAAGGCCTCGGTGTGGATCTCGAGCCAGCGGCGGAAATCGCCCAGCGTTTTCGGCGGCACCATCCGGTCGTAGGTGACGGCGGCACGCGCGTCGTCGATCTGAAGAATGAACCCGGCGTCGACGATGGCGTGGTATTCCTCGCGCAGCGCGTCGGCGATCGCCTGCATACACGCCTCGTCGCTCGGATAATATTCGTTCTTGCGGTCCGGGATGGCGCTCGACGGCGCGGCCACCGGCAGGAACGCCTCCGCGACGTCGACATTTGCCAGCGCGGCCTTGAGATTGGCCAGGTCGGCCGCGAGCGCCGCTTGTCCCGTGTAACGGATCGGCCCGACGCAGACCGTTTCGACGCGGATGAAGGCGGGCGGCATGCCCTCGTCGTGCTCGGCATAAAATTCCGGGAAGCGGACGCGGTCCGCGCCCCGCGCGAATGCGCCGCGATTGGCCGGCGCCGGCCGCCCTTTGAAGCCGGAAATGCGGTCGGCGACATAGCGCGACCAGGAGGATTTGCCGAACTCGCCGTCGCTGACGATGTCGATGCCGCATTCGGCCTGGCGCTTCACGACATCGGCGACGGCGCCGGTCAGCGTTCGGGCGTACGCGTCGCGGTCGTAATCGGCGCCCGAGAGCATAGCGGCGACGTAGCTCGCCAATTCCGGCGGCCGGATGAGGCTGCCGACATGAGTCGTCAAGATGCGGTCGGTGCTGCACTGCATGACGTTACCTTACGCCGCCCGTCGCGAAAGTCAGCCAACGAGTTAGGATTGCCGCTTTGCGTCCATCGCGGAACGCGCTATCGAACGCGGCATGGACGGGGGAACCGAAACCGATTTCACCGCGCTGTTGAGCCGGGAGATCGTGCACAGCGAGCGGCGGCGCATGCTGAGCCTCGCCGCCGTTTTTGCCGTCATCCTCGCGGCCGCCTTGGCGCTCCGGGCGTTGGTGCCAGCCTTCACGGCCACGGTCTTCCATGGGCCCGTCCCATGGCGCCTTCCGATATTCGTCTTCGTGCCGTTCATCGCCTATGAAGTGCTCGCGGCGGGCGTGCTCACGCGGCTGGCGCGGCGCGGCTTAGCGTTCCCCCTCGTCGGCCGCTTCGCCAACACGCTGATCGAGACCAGCTTCCCGACCCTGCTGATCTATCTGCTCGCGACGGAATATATCGACCCGCCGGCGGCGTTCGTTTCGTGGCCGTCATATCTCTATTTTCTGTTCATCGTGCTCTCGACGATGCGGCTCGATTTCGTGCTGTCGGCCTTGACCGGCGCGGTCGCCGCCGCCGAATTGTTCGTGCTGGCCTTTTTCGTGCTGCATTTGACCTGGCGCGCGGACGATCTCAATCACGGCATCGGCTTCCACCTGACCCGAAGCGTGGTGCTGTTCGGGGCCGGGCTGCTCGCCGGTTCGGTCGGCGTCACCATCAAGAACCATTTTGGGCGGGCGCTCGAGGCCGCCTCGACCCGCGACCGCGTCACCAATTTGTTCGGCCAGCACGTGTCGCCGCAAGTCGTCGACCGGCTGCTCGCCATTGGCACGGCCGAGTTGAGCGAAATGCGCCGGGTCTGCGTGATGTTCGTCGATATCCGCGGCTTCACCGCGGCGGCGGCGCTGCGCACGCCGGCAGAAGTGGTCGCGCGCCTCGACGATGCGTTCGCGGTGCTGGTCGAGATTGTCGACCGTCACCACGGCATCGTGAACAAGTTCCTGGGCGACGGTTTCCTCGCCATGTTCGGCGCGCCGATCGACGATCCGGCGGCGGCGGCGGACGCCGTCGCGGCCGGCCGCGCGATGCTCGGCGCCATCGCCGAAAGCAACGTCGGCCACGCCTGGCCGATCCGCATCGGAATCGGCGTTCATATCGGCGATGCGGTGACCGGCACGGTCGGCTCGCCGCGCCGCAAGGAATACACGGTGATCGGCGACACGGTGAACCTGGCCTCGCGGCTCGAAGCCCTCAACAAGGAGGTCGGCTCCCAATTCCTGGTCTCGGACGCGGTGCGCGCGGCAGCCGGCGACGCATTCGGCGACGCCCAATCGCTCGGCCCGGTCGCGATCCGCGGCTACGAACAGCTAGTGACGGTGTGGCGCCTGGGGTAAGCCGCTAGGCCGGTTGCGGCTCGAGTTTCAAGCGCGACGGCTGCGGCGGGAAGAAGAACGCGACCGCGACCGCGCCGAGCGCCACCATCGACGCCCCGACATAGAGCCACGTATAGGCATGGAACGTGTCGTAGACGAAGCCGCCCGCGAGCGGGCCGATCGCCATGCCGACGCTCGATGCCATGGTGGCCGCGCCGAACACCGTACCCATGATGCGCGGCCCGAAATAATCGCGCGCCAGCACGGCATAAAGCGGCATCACCCCGCCATAAGCGGTGCCGAACACAATCGCGAGGACATAGAACTGGTCGAGCTCGTGCACATAGAGATAGGCGCCGATGCACAACGCCTGGAGCAGTAAGCCGCCCATCAGCACGCGCCGCGCGCCGAACCGATCGCCGAGCACGCCGAGCAACAGACGTCCGCCCAAGCCCGACAGACCCTCGACACTGTAGATGCTGACCGCGGCCAGCGGCGACACCCCGCATAGGATCGCGTAGCTCTGCATGTGGAAGATCGGGCCCGAATGCGCGCAGCAGCAGCCGAAAAACACCAGCGCCAGCACAATAAACTGCGGCGAGCGGAGCGCGTCGCCGAGCGTGCCGATGACGCCGGGGCTCGGCGGTGGCGCGACAGCGCCTTTTGCCAGGCCGGGCGCCCGGCGCACGAACAATGCCGCCGGAATCAGCAGGCACCAGGCGGCAATGCCGATGATCAGCATCGCGGTCCGCCAGTCATAGGCGGAGATTAGCCAGCGCGCGAACGGCGACACGGTCATCGGCGCGACGCCCATGCCCGCCGAGACGAGCGACACCGCGAGCGCGCGGTTCTTTTCGAACCAGGTCGTCACCGTCGCCATGAGCGGGGCGAAAAACGCGCCGCCGGCGACCCCGACCACGATGCCGTAGGTGAGCTGAAATTGGAGCAGTGAACCGGCGCGGCTCGCCAGCACCTGCCCGAGCCCGAGCAGGACGGCGCCGCTCAGCACCGCGACGCACGGACCGAACCGGTCGGTGACGGCGCCCCAGCCGAATCCGGCAAGACCCATCGCGAGAAAGTCGATCGACATGGCGCTCGACACGCCGGCGCGCGACCAACCGGTCGCCGTGGTCAGCGGAGTCAAATAGACCGCGAGCGAAAACATCGCGCCGACGGCGACGCACGTCATCAGCGCGCCGGCGGCGACGATCACCCATCCGTACGATTGCTTCATTCGCTCACCCCTTATGCGCAATAGGTTGGTACCAACCCAATTCCCCTCGGTCAAGGCGAGGCCGCGTGCCCCCATTGCGGGGGGGTGTTTGCCGTCTCCGCCGAATCGCCCTTCTCCAACCAGTATAGTCAGAACGCCCTACAAACTATTGTGATCATTACGAATTCACTTGACCGCATAGGTTGGACTCCCTACCGTCTCAGCCGAACAAATGGCAAGGTAGCGATTTACCCATGCCGCCGTGGTCGCTGAAATGGGGATTGTGGGCCGTCATCGCGTTGACGATGGCGGCGTCCGGCATCACCGCTTCCGACGACGGCGCGGTCACCGCTCATCCTCATTACCGCGTCGGCAAACCGTATCAGATCGACGGCGTGTGGTACTACCCCAAGGAAGATTGGTCTTACGATAAGACCGGCGTCGCCTCGTGGTATGGCGAGCCGTTCCACGGCCGCCGCACCGCCGATGGCGAGGTTTTCAATCTTCACGCGCTCACCGCCGCCCATCGCACCCTGCCGCTGCCGGTAGTGGTGCGCGTCACCAATCTCGACAACGGACGGTCGGTCAAGTTGCGCGTGAACGATCGCGGCCCCTTCGTCGCAACCGGCGACCGCATCATCGACGTATCGCGGCGTGCCGCCCGCGTGCTTGGCTTCGAGCATCACGGCCTCGCCCCGGTGCGGGTGCAGATCGACGTGCCGGCTTCGATGAAGGCCGCCTCCGCCGCCGGCCGCTATAATGTGTTCGGCCTGCACATTTCCCTGCCGTCGGTCTCCGTGAGCGCGATATCGTTGCCCGCGCTCGGCCTGCCGACGCCGGCGCTGGTCGCGCTGGTCTCGGCTTTGGCGGGCGCGCTCGGGTTCTGGCTCCTGGTGCTCGATGACGGCCGCACGCATCGCGCCGCCCTTGTCGCGCGCCGCGCCGACGCCCTCACGCAATCGCGATTACCGCAAGCGTCGGAGCGCGTTAAGCTGCCGGGATGATCCGGCGGCTTCTTCTGGTTTTGCTGTTCGTCGCTTTCGTCGCGCCGGCCGCGCACGCGGACCAGAAAGACCCCCGTCTGCCCGGCTTGTTCAACCAGTTAAAGCACGCGCCGTCGAACGACGCGGCGACGGAGATCGAAAGCCAGATCTGGACGATCTGGTTTCAATGCGGCGATCCCGAGATCGACACATTGCTCGACGCGGGCTCGCAGGCGATGAACGCGCGGGATTATCCGGCGGCGCTTGACGCCTTCACCCGCATCATCAAGAAGCGGCCCGATTTCGCCGAAGGCTGGAACCGCCGCGCCACGCTCTATTATGTCATGGGCGAATACCAGAAATCGCTCGCCGACATCGACCGCACGCTGGCGCTCGAGCCCCGGCATTTCGGTGCATTGTCCGGTCTCGGCCTCGTCTATCTCCATCTCGACCGCATCGAAGACGCGGCCAAAGCCTACGAGCGCGTGCTGGCCATCAATCCGCAGAGCAAGGACGCCCAAGATACGCTCGACATGATCAACGCGGTGCTGAAGCGGAAGTCGATTTAAGCAGAAAAACATGCCATTCCCACGTACGCGGGAATCCATCGGCGAGCGTCCGCGAGCCAACGCGTCTTATGCCGCGCCGACGCGCGGCGATGGATCCCGGGTCAAGCCCGGGGTGACGGCGTTGCCGTCAATTCAGCTTCAGCTTTTCGATATGCGCCGGGTCGGGTTTGAGCTCGCCGCGTTCGACGCGCAGTACCAGTTCCGTAAGCAACGCATTGGCACGGCAGGCGAGCCCGAGCTTCTTGCCCTCGCGCACGACAAACCCGTTGAGGAACTGAATCTCGGTGCGGCGGCCCTTGAGCATGTCCTGGCCCATCGACGGACGCATTTCCGCCGATAGCCGGCCCGAATCCTTGAAGCGCTGCGCGTCGACGATCTTCTCCGCCTCGGCGTCGCCCTCACCGGCGCGCGCCAGCGTCTCCGGCGGCAGATGCAGAATCTCCTCGAGCGCGTAACCCTGCGCCTGCCCGACGCGGATCGCCTCGCTGCCGAGCCGTGTCGCGAAGCGGCGGATCGGCACATTGTCGAGCATCGCGTTCGAGGCAAGGCCGGTGGCGGCGGACAGACCGTTCTGCATCACGTTGGCGACGAGCTTCGACCAGCGCTCGCCCCAGAGATTGCTCGTGGCCTTGGCGCTGTCGGCGGTGGCAACGAGGCGCGTCACTTCCTCGGCGCGCGGCGTGATGCGGCCATGCACCTCGCCGGCGCGATAAACCGTGTGCGCGGCGCCGCCCTTGCCCGCGCCGCGATGGACATGACCCGGCTCGACCAGATGCACGGTGATCTGGCTCGCGATGCAGCCCACAATCTTGCCCCAACCGACCACGCCCGCGATCGCCGCCTCGTTCATGCAATTCTGGAGCGACACGACGTAGCCGTCAGGCGCGAGGTACTGCCGAATCAGCGTCGCCGCCCATTCCGTGTCATAGGATTTCATGCAGACGAAGGCGATGTCGACCGGCTTTTCCTTCGCCAGCATCTGCGCGTCGGTGACGTGAAGCGCGCGCACCGGGACGGTGAACTCCGGCACATCCTTGGCGTGGGTGATGCGCAAGCCGTGGCGGCGTAGATGCTCGACATTCTCGGGCCAGGGATCGATATAGGTAACGTCCTCGCCCGCCCTGACCATGTGCGCGCCCGTGTAGCCGCCGACTGCGCCCGCCCCGACAATCGCGATTTTCTTGCCCATGATCGGCTCCGTCAGCGCCCGCTGAAGCGCGGCGCGCGCTTTTCGACGAAGGCGCGTGCGGCCTCTTTGTGGTCTTCGGTAAGGCCGGTTGCGATCTGGTGCCGCGCCTCGAGATCGAGCAACTGCGCCAACGTGCCGCTCTCCGCCGCGTTCAGATTCTGCTTCATCGTGGCGAGCGCGATGCGCGGCCCGTGTGCGAGCTTGCGGGCGATAGTCATGGTCGTATCGTGAAGCTCCGCGTCCGACACGACCCGATTGACGATTCCGAGCAACAGCGCGCGCTCGGCATCGAGCGGCTCCGACAGATAGTAAAGCTCGCGCGCCCGACTGGTACCGACGAGCTTCGACAAAAAATAACTGCCGCCGAAATCGCCCGAATAGCCGACATTGGCGAACGCCGTGACGAGCCGCGCCGATTGCCCGGCGATGCGCAGATCGCACGCGAGCGCCATCGCCAGGCCCGCCCCGGCGGCAGGACCGTTCACCATCGCGATGGTGGGCTTCGCTATTTCGTGGAGCAGGCGCGACAGCTCCATCCGAGAGCGCAATTGCGCGACCGCCTGGTCGATGCTGGTTTCGGCCGGCCGCTCCGCCATGCTCTTGACGTCGCCACCGGCGCAAAACGCCCGGCCGGCGCCGGTCAGCACGATCGCACCGACCGCCGCGTCGGCGGCAAGACGTGGCAACGCCTCCAGCAAGCCTTCCATCATCGGCGTCGCCAACGCGTTGAGCCGGTCGGGGCGGTTAAGCGTCAGCGTCGCGACGCCGTCGGCGATTTTCTCGATGAGTTGCTGTTCCATGCGCCGTCCTCCTGCCGCCATTCTGCCCGTTCGGCGCGGCGACGCAAAGCGCCGTACCGGGGTATGTCGGCGGGAGAACGTTCAGTGGCCGGTTTCGATCGGCGTCGTCCACATCCGAGTCAGCAATCGGTCGCGCTTGTAGAACTGATGATAAAGCGCCGCCGCGATATGGAGGCCGGCCAGCGCGAGCAACGCGATGGCGCCGGCGAAATGCGCCGTCATTGGCGGAAAACGCCAAAAATCCGGCAACGGTCCGGGCGCACCGAAAAACAGGATCGCGCCGGCGCCGGATAGGATCATCGTGGCGATGCCGCTCGCGCCCATCACCAGCACCAACGCGTAAAGCAGCACCCGGACGACACGCTCGGACGCCGCCTGCCAGCCCGGCATGCCCGACAAAGGCTGCGGTCGGCGGTCGACGAACCACCAGCCGATACGCAGCAACGTCAGTACCAGGACGATAATCCCAAGGGGGACGTGACCGCGCAGCAACGCCGCCTTGGCCGCGGAATCCACGGTGTTGGCGGCGAGAAAGCCGAGCGCGAACAAGGCCAGGATCGCGGCCGCCGACAGCCAATGAAGCGCAATGGCGACGCCGCCATATTGATGGGAACTGCTCTTCCAGGACATGAGGACCCTCTTGTCTTTGGCATGAATACACGTTTATATAGCGTACTATGTATTTAGATAGCAAGCTATATAATCATGGCTGACGGGACGTCGTCGCGGGAACCGTCGATCGGCTACGTGATGCATTGGGGCGGGCGACTGTTACGGCACCTCGCCGACCGGCGGCTGAAGCCGCTCGGCCTGTCGTCGGCACACCTGCCGGTGATCAACGCGCTTGCGGACGACGAGCCGCTGTCGCAAAAGGCGCTCGCCCAGATCGCGGCGATCGAGCAGCCGACGATGGCGGCGATGCTGGCGCGGATGGAGCGCGACCGGATCGTCGAGCGGCGGCCGGATCCGAACGACCGGCGCAGTTCGCTGTTCTCGCTGACATCGGCGACGCGGAAGAAAATCCCCGCGCTCCGGCGCGCCGTGGAACAGGTCAATGACGATGCGCTACGTGGCCTGCCGGCGGATCAGCGACAACCGTTCCGCCGGCAACTCGAGACCATGATCCGGGCGATGGACAAACTCGCCGGCGACCAGTCCTGACGGCGGGAACGATTACGCCGGCGAGGCGAGCGGCTTACCCTTCTGCACGACGTAGGTGCTGACCACGACGGTCTTGTGCGGTCCATTCTTGTCGCCGGCATGCGGCGTTTCCGGCGGGACCTGGAAGGCATCGCCAGGCTTCAGATCGACCGTCCCCTTGCCGACGATCGTCAGCTTGGTGCCGCCGGAGACGACATAGCCCGATTCGACGCCGGGATGGGTGTGCCGCGCGACGGTCACGCCGGGATCGATCTCGACTTCGGCGATGATCGTCGTATAGCCCGGCATCGGCCCGTCGGTCTGCGACAGGAACTTGCGCTTGAGACCGGGCGTTTGCGTGCCCTGCGCCGAGGCGCCCGCGGGAACCAGCCCCGCCGCCGCGCAGATCGCGCAGGTCGCCACGCCCGTGAACTGGCGTCGTGTCATCATGGTCGCATCCTCCTATCGCTTTTCGATCGATGGCGCCCGCCATCGGCACGGCAATTGTTCCGCGCGCGACGCGGCTTTGCAACCGGCGCGCGTTAGACCACCAAGGCCGGCGCTTGCGGCACGGTCTTCCAGAATTCGGGATCGTGGCCGAAGAAGATGCGCGCGCCGCCGCGCTCCAGCGCCGCGAGTTTGTCGAGCGAGGCCAGCATCTGCTCTCGGTCATACATCGACGGCGGCAGGCGGCGCTCGCGCAAGGTCTGGCAGAAATAGCAAGAGTCGGCCGCGAGTACGACCTCGCCGCTGTTGAGCTTGAGCTTCAGCGATTGATGCCCGGGCGTATGGCCGTGCGTCGGCAGGCACACCACCGAGCCATCGCCGAACACGTCATGCTCGCCGTCGATAACGTGCATCTTATGGCCGAGATCGTAATCGCGCGGGTCGTAGCCACGCCGGATCGCGTCGTCATGGTCCTGGCCCACGTCCCATTCGCGCCGCTGGATCAGGACGGTCGCATTGGGAATCAGCGCGTTGCCGCCGACATGGTCGAAATGGAGATGCGAGGAGATGAGCAGGTCGATCTTGCCGGGATCGCGGCCGATCGCCTCAAGCCGCGCCGACACCTCTTCGCCCGGGCGGAAACCGATGTGGAACAACTCGGCGAGCCGTGGGCCGAGCCGCTTTTCCGGCTCGCGCTGCAAATCGGGGTGGAGTCCGGTATCGAACAGCACGCGGCCCTTCGGATGCTCGATCAGGTAGGCGGGCACCGGCAGCGTGATGTCGCCCTCGCCGCCGTATGAACGTGGCCAGCGTGCCGGTGATCGTGCCGCAGGTGAACGCATGGAGCTTGACCGTCATCGCCGCACCCGGTCCGTTATTGTTGGCCAATATGTAGCATGGGGCTGGAACCCGACATAGCCGGTGCTAAGATCGCGGCCATCCATCCATATCTTTTTCCGGTACGAACCATGACCCGTAATCGACTTGCGCTGGCCCCCGCCGCACTCCTTCTTCTGTTGATCGGCGCCGCCGCGCTCAGCGTGCCGCTCCGGTCCGCCTTCGGCTTCACCGAACAGCAGATCGACCAGGTCTTCGCCATCCTCGATTCCAACAAGACCGGCAAGGTCGATCGCGCAGAGTACGACCAGAACAAGGTCGCGGCCATGTTCTGGCGGGCCAAGAGCGGCGACGCCGGCATCGGCGACTTGTCCTATGACGACACGCAGTTCAACCGCGCGTTCTTCGACGCGGCCGATACGGACCATAAGGGCAAGCTCGACGGCGTCGACCTGATCTATGCGTTGGATTTCGAGAAGATCGATACCAACCACAAGGGTTACATCACGCTCGACGATTTGCGCCGCTTCATGATCAAGGTTGGGCGCTAGCCCCGTTATTCCGCCGCTGCTACCCTGCGGCCGCGACGAAACCGCGAGCCGGGAGAAACATCATGCAGCGCATCGCCATCATCGACCGGAAGGACATGAACGCCGAGCAGGCGCGCGTCTACGACGCCGCCATCGCGGCCGGCAGCGTGACCGGCGGCCCCTATTACGTCTATATCCGCCAGCCGGCCCTGTTCGAGGCGGCGCAGCATCTGCGCGGCGTGACCGGCGAGGGCCTGACGCCGCGCGAACGGCAGATCGTCAACATGACGGTGGCGCGGCATTGGAACGCGGCCTATCCGTGGGCGGTGCAGGCGCGCTCGTCGCTCAACGTGGGCATCGCGCGGTCGGTCGTCGACGCGATCAACGCGAACCAAACGCCGGACCTGCCGGACGCGCGCGAGCGCATCTGCTACGCCGTGGCGCGCGACATGCTGGTGCACAAAGGCATGAGCGACGCCGCGTACGCCGCGGCGGAAAAGACGTTGGGGCAGGAGCACTTGATCGCGCTGGTCGCGACCGTCGGCAGCTTCAGCATGACCTGCCTCACCACCGCGACGTTCAAGATCGCGGCGCCGGCCGACATACCGGTGCCGTTAAAGGCGTAGCCGCCGCGTCAGCCCGCGGGCGCGGGCGGATAAACCAGTTCGTCGAGCAGCGCCATGGTCGGTGCCGGCCCGCCGACGAAACGCACGCCGACCCGGCCGTCCCTTTGCCAGACCGGCACGCAGTCGACCGGCGACATGCCTTGCACCGACAGGCGGAAGCTATCGACTTCGCCGACCAGCGGCAGGTCGGTCTGGAATTTGGCGCCGTCGGGCGAAATATCGAGCACCACGCCAAGGACTCGGCGTTCCGTGGTGGAGGCCTCGCCGGACCAAATCACGCCGACGCGGCGCGTGGCGGCTGCGTCATCGTCGCCGCGACGGCGACGGACCGATGTATGCGTTGCGAATTCCATCATGGCGCTGGCCCTCACGCGAGACAGTATCTGACGCCGATACTGTACCACGGAAAATTCGCGCGATTTCCGGCAGGCGTTAATTCCGCGGCGGAATAGCGGGGAAGTTATGATTAAGAATGCCGCGGCGTGCGCGATCACACGACCGTGGCGGGCGATTGCGGCACCGTTTTCCAGAACTCGGGGTCGTGACCGAAGAACAAGCGCGCGCCGCCGCGTTGCAACGCCTCGAGCTTGTCGAGCGACGCCAGGAACTGCGCGCGGTCGTGGACCAGGTACGGCAGCCGGCGCTGTTTCAGCGTCTCGCAGAAATAACAGCAATCGGCGGTGAGCACGATTTCACTGCTGTCGAGCCGCACCTTCAGCGATTGGTGCCCGGGCGTGTGGCCGTGCGTCGGCAGGCATACCACCGTTCCGTCGCCGAACAAATCATGCTCGCCGTCGATGAGGCGCAGCTTGTGGCCGAGATCGAAATCGATGGCGAAGAAACCGCGCGCCGCCGCGTCGGCCGCCTTGCCGGATTCCCACTCGCGCCGCTGCACCATGAGCGTGGCGTTGGGCACCAGCGCGTTGCCGCCGACATGGTCGAAATGGAGATGCGACGAGACGATGAGGTCGATCTTGCCGGGATCGCGATCGATCGCCTCGAGCCGCGCCGAGATCTCGGCGCCGTCGGGAAAATCGAGCTTGAACATCGCGGCGCGGCGCGCGCCGAAGCGCTTTTCCGGCTCGTGGCGCAAGCCGGGGTGAAGCCCGGTGTCGAACAGCACGCGGCCCTTCGGATGCTCGATCAGATAGGCCGGCACCGGAAAGGTGATCTCGCCTTCCGCGCCGACCATCATGTGGCCCTTCGGCCCGGTGATGACGCCGCAGGTGAAGGCGTGGAGTTTGACCGTCATAGCCGCCCCTGATCTAGTTCGTGGCCACGCGCAAGAATGCAGCCAGGAGACCTCCCATGCAACGTATCGCCCTGCTTGACCGCAAGGACATGAACCCGGCGCAGGCGCGCGTGTGGGACACGGCGATGGCGGACCCCGACGCGCCGCGCGGCGGGCCTTATCCCATCTATATCCGTCTGCCCAAATTGTTATCCGTCTGCCCAAATTGTTCGCGGCGATGCAGGCGTTGCGCGCGTGTCTCGCGGCCGGGCCGTTGTCGACGCGCGAGCGGCAGATCGTGAATCTGACCGTCGCGCGGCATTGGAACGCGCGCTATCCCTGGTTCGCGCAAGTGCGCCGCTCGCTGGCCGCCGGGATTCCGCAGGCGGCGCTCGACGCCATCAACGCGCGCGCGACGCCGGACCTTGCCGACGCGCGGGAGCGTATCTGTTTCGTCGTGACGCGCGACCTGCTGGCCGACAAGGGGCTGAGCGACGCGGTGTATCGAGAGGCGGAAACGGTAATGGGCGCCGAGGATCTGGTGGGCCTGGCCGCCGCCATCGGCAATTTCTCGATGACGTGTCTCAGCGCGGTTGCGTTCGACCTCGCCCCGCCGGCCCAAAACCCGACGGCGCTGATCGAATAACGGAAATAGCGCGGTTAGCTCAGTTCGCTTTCGCTGACGACGCGCTCATGCCCGTCGGTGGTCGATTTCAGCCGGTATTGATTGATGCCGCGTTCTTGCGGCAGGAGCGTCGTCACCTTGAAGCCGCCGAGACGGCTGGTGCCGTAGCGGTTGGGCACGAGGGTGACCGTCTGCCCGACCCGGAATTTGTGCCGCCACACCGCGTCGCCGTTATTTCCGGCCGGGCGATGAGTGGCCGCGGTCGCCGCCGCGGCAGCCGGCTTCTGCCGTCGTGCCGCGGGCGCGGCGCTCGTGGTTGGGCGTTGCGCCAAGTGCGCGATCGCTTCGGCCGTCGACAGCGTCTTCCCGGACATGAACCCTCTCTCTCGCGGCGAACATCGCCGAAAACTCCGCCGGCCGCCGACGGCGGCGGAAGGGGACGATGGTCATCCCCCTCCGCCTGGCTGCTATTCGGCGCGTAGATTGACGGCGGCGAACTTGCCCTTTTGACCACGCTCGACGTCGAACGAGACTTTCTGGCCCTCGTTGAGACTGCCGAGGCCCGAGCGTTCCACCGCGCTAATATGAACGAACACATCCTGTGAACCATCGCTCGGCTGGATGAAGCCGAAGCCCTTCTGGGCGTTGAACCATTTCACTGTGCCGGAAGCCATCGGAGGCTCCTTTCTGTAGGTAATGACGACGCGCCGCGCGGACCCGCGCGTCACGAACAGTTCTGAGCCTCTAATGTCTTGAAAAACGCCGTTTTACGGGCGACGTGCAAGTGCCGAAGCAAATACTGCCGCCATTGATAATGGGCCGTTCGGCCCGATTTGCAAGGACCATTATCTTGCGCCGACGCGTGCCGCCGGCCGAAGCCCTCGTCGCCGGCCGGCCCGGGTGGTGCCGTATCGCAACTTGCGTTCAAGCGTCGACTTTCAGCGCAAATCGGCTTCGTTTCCGGCCTGATCGGCTTCGTTTTGGCTTCGTTTTTCGGCCTATTTCCTTTGATTTAATTCAATAAATTCCCTTCGTTCGGGAAAATGGGTTTGCCCTGTGACATCGCCCTCCTTCCGTGGCGTCGACCAATTTATATAACGCATCTAGCGGTCAATGTCAAGACCCACGACTATCGGGCGAGCGCCGGCGGGGACGCGCCGCCTCATCCGCAACCTCATGCCGAGCGCGGAGCGCGGCAACGCCGCGCGAGCAGTCGAGGGACGCACCCGCCTTCTATTCGTCATTCCCGCGAACGGCGGGCGTGACGCCTGCCGAGCGTCCGAGAGCCGCAAGATTTCGATACCGCGCCGACGCGCGGCAGATGGAGCCCCGCTTTCGCGGGGGTGACGGAGAAATGATATTATCAATGGAGCGCAGACTTCGGAGGGAGGACCGTCATAGCGCGACGCGACGTGACCGACGACCTTTGCCGCGATGTCCTGGTCGACATCGCGACGAGCGACGAGTGCCGCTTCGGCACCGGCGGCAAAATGCTGAAGCCAAGCCGCGCCAGCGTCGAGGCCGCCATCGCCACCGTACCGCGCGGCGCGACCATGACCGTCACCGAATTGCGCCAGCGCCTGGCGCGACAACACGGCGCCGACACGGCCTGCCCGTTCGCAACCAAGCACGCGCTGATGGCGATCGCCGAGGACCCGGCCGCGACGGCGCCCTATTGGCGCATCGTGAAGCCGAACGGCACGATGATGACCTATTTCCCCGGCGGCGCGACCGCCCAGACGCAGCGACTCAGGGCGGAATAGAAAACGTAGTATGCCGCCGAACGTGCTATGGCGTTGGCCGCCGACGTCCGTGGCGAATGCGGAGAATGACGACCGCGTCCTCAGTCACACGATAGCGGATGAGATAGGGCCACACCGATACCAATTCACGTCGTCCGAGACGTATGGACCGGCCCATATTGGGCGCATCCGGTAATTCCTCCGCCGCGGTCAACAGACGGCGCACGAGGCGATTGGCGGCGACCGGATTGAACTGGGCGTAATATTCTTGGATGCCGCGAAGATCGTTCGCCGCGGCTTCGGTCCAAATTATTCGCCGCACTTGGGCGGCGGCAGTTCATCGGGCGTGCCCCACGACAGTAGCCAACGCTTCACGGCCTCGTGCGAGATGACCCGGCCGGCGGCGACATCCGCCTCGGCTTCCGCGAGGGCCTGTTCCTCGATTTCGTCATCCGGCTCGAACAGCCAGAGTTCGTCGAGGTCGATGGTCTCTTTCGGCTTGTCCATGCGTGATTCCTATCACAAAACCGTCCCACCGTCACCGATGTGGGGATTCCGCGGCCGATGTCACGCGTCGGGCGGAATTGCGAATTGCGCCGGCGCCTGGCGCGGCAGCACGGCGCCGACACGGCCTGCCCGTTCATGACCAAGCGCGCGCTGATGGCGATCGCCGAGGGCGCGGCGACGGCACCCTATTGGCGCATCGTGAAGCCGGACGGCGCGGCAATGACCTATTTCCCCGGCGGCACGGCCGCGCAAGCGAGACGGCTCAAGGCGGAACAGGCGTAGAGCAGCCTATTCGGCTACCGGCACAGATATTCGAACGCCTGGTCCGAGGTCATATTGGTAATTTTGTTTATCAGCGAACTCGGAACTTCGCGTCCAATAATCACGCTGGCCTCGTGAACACCTACCCATCTCAACGCGCGAAGCACTTTCGCATGTCGTTTCGTCGAGTTACCCCAAGTCTTATCGCACGTGTGTTTGAACTCGATATCTTGTTCATTTTCGCGACCGAAAAGGCTTTTTCTTAGCGCCTCTTTAATATACCGCTCAGTATTGATCCGAGTTAGCAATTCCGCATCAAAGAGTGTGCGACTGCCTTGTGCGTAAGCCGTATAATACTTGCCGTATCTTTAAATGACGGGGCTTCCCCGCTCTCAAATCGCTTCAGTAATTCGATAATGTCTAGCCTGACGTATTCACGACGGTAGCTGGATTTTCGGCGCCCGCCGATTTTTTTGGAGGGCGACACGGCGATCCGTTGCGTCGGTTACGACGCGGGTAGGGATGCTGATTGTGTCGTGGTTGAAGGTTGCGGGGATGGGCTGGTGGGGCGACAGCGCCCCGGGGTTTAAGGCCCCGCGGCGGCGAAGCGGCGGGCGAGCAATCGGAAGATTGCGGCGTCGGGGCAGGCGGTCGGCAACCAGATGCGGATGCGCGCGGCCCCCTCGACGACGCGGGCGGCGATCTTGATCAAGCGAAGCCGCAACGTCGCGAACTCGGCGGTTTTCCAGGACGAGCGTTCAGGTGCGGCGGCGCGCAGGGTGTGGAGCAGCCAGTAGGCGGCGGTATGGAGAATGAGCCGGAACTGATTGGCGCGGGGGCTGCGGCAAGAGGTCCGGTCCGAGGCGAGCTGAGCCTTGTGCAGCTTGATGAAGTTCTCGGCCTGGCCGCGCGCGCAGTAGACCGTTTCGTAGAGATGCCCCGCCGAGCCTTTGAGTGTCGAGACGACGTAGCGCGCATCGAAGCCCTGGCTGGTGGCCTCGAGACGAGCCACGACGCGGCGCTCTTTGGTCCAGGTTTTGGCGGCATAGCGGAACTCGGTCCAGGTCCGGCGCTTCTCTTGTTCGGCCTCGGCGCGACGCACGCAGAGATCGTCGGCGAGGGTGCGGATTTGGGCATGCAGCACGTTGTTCCCGGCGAGCCCGAAGACGTAATCGACACCGTTCTCCTCGCACCACTCCATTGCCTCGGGGCGGGCATAGTGGCTGTCGCCGCGCCAGCAGATGCGGGTCTGGGGCCAATGGCGACGAATGTGGCGGACGACATGTTCGATGATGGCACGGACTTCGGACCCGCCCGGCGTCCTACCTTCGCGCAGGATGACCGCAACCGGCTTGCCGGAACCGGCCTCGTAAATGTGGATCGGCAGGAAGCATCGCTCGTCGTAATGGGCGTTGAAGAGCGAAAGCTGCTGGTGCCCATGGACCCGGTCGAGCGTGTCGTCGATGTCGAGCGTGATCGCGGCCGGCGGCCGCGCCCAACTCGCGCAAAACAGATCGACCATGGCGGCCATCATCCGGGCGATCTCGATCTTCGATGGCGCGTTCTCCAGCCGCGACATGGTTGGTTGCGAGCACAGCGCATTCCCGCTCTCAGGCAACCGCCCTACCGCCATCTTGAAAACCGGGTCCACGCGCAAGCTGTCGCAGTCGTCGGCATCTTCATAGCCCGCCGCGATCAAAAACATCCGCAGCCGAAGCATCGCGACGAGATCGTGATCGATGCGGGCCGGATCGCGACGATCCTTCAAGCATCGCGCCAAAACCTCGGCGAGCCCGAGACGCCGCTCGACATCCCGCAATAGCATCACGCCGCCATCCGACGATAAAAGACCGCCGTCAAAGGCGACGCTCACCTTCCTACGGCAAATCGATGGCAACGAAAACGGCAGAAGGTTATCTTCGTCCATGGCGGGTGTGGCGCTCCGTGATCACGGCATTGACCCTGTCTCAGCAACAGAATCATGCATGCAATCAACGAATTACGCTACATCCGCCAACCCAATATCACCGCCGTCGTGAATAAAAAGGGCTAGGTCACCGACTCATAAGCCGCATCCAGATTTTGGCGGCGGCGAGTTTGATGATGGCAAGGTAGTTTGCATCATGCTTTTCGAAGCGGGTGGCGACGGCTCTGAAATGTTTGATCTTGTTGAAGAAGCGCTCGACCAGGTTGCGGTAGCGATAGAGGAATGGGCTGAAAGCGGGGATGTTGACCCGGTTCGGCATCGGCTTGATGTTGGCCCAGGCGCCCTGCGCGGTCAGGCACCGGCGCAGCGCGTCGCTGTCGTAGGCGCGGTCGGCGAGCAAGATTTGACCGGGGCCGAGCTCGCCGAGCATGTCAGCGGCGCTTCGCCCGTCATGAGCTTGACCTTCGGTCAGTTTGAGCGCGATGGGCAAGCCGTTGCCGTCGACCAGAGCGTGGATTTTAGTGGTCAGTCCGCCGCGCGAGCGCCCCATGCATCGGGCTGGAGCGTCGTGCCCTTCCGCGGTCTCCGGCCCCCCTTTTTGACGTTGGCCGCGTGCTGATGGACCCGGATCGAAGAGGAGTTGATCATTTGCAGATCGCCTTCGTAAGCCCGCGAGACCGCGTCGAAAAGCCGGTCCCAGACGCCGCGTTTCCGCCACCGGACGAAGCGGTTGTAGCAGGTCGTTGGCGGACCGTAGCGCTCCGGGATGTCCGCCCACGGCGAACCCGTCCGCAGCCGCCAATAGATGCCGTTCAATGTCCGGCGGTCATCCACCCGCGCGACGCCGCGCGGTTTGTTCGGCAACAGCGGCTGGATGATCGACCATTCAAAGTCCGTCAAATCATACCGGCGAGGCATCATGGCTCAAGCTCCGTTCAGGAGCTTGAATCAGAATTCGCCACCCAGCGGAATCCCCTTTATGAGTTTAAGACCTAGCCCGGAATAATCTTTGGCGATGTTGCTCGCATCGTCTCGAAGAACGGTTTTTTCTGATTTTTCCAGCGCGTCCTTTGCTAAGGAGTGGACCCTGCTATTGCGCCAGATAATCGCTAATCTCAAAAGGGCAAATTGCGAATCCATTAGCGGCGGCAAGAATTCTGAAAAAATTTTCAGTCGCTCGGTTACGCTTTGCCCAGCCCCGTAAAATCGCCGGATGAATTCGTTATCCTCTAAGAGTCTTCTCTGATTGGGGTTGTTGGGGTCAAGCTGTTCCTCTTTTCTGCTTGCTTCACGCCTTTCCCGCGGGTCACTCGCTTCTCTTCGCGGTCGGCGCATGGCCGCCGCATGATGGGGTCAGGGGGACGAGGTGTCTCAATCTGTTTCGCGACCTTCGGGGCATCGCTGCCCACCGGCTCCAAACTCTCAACGAGATCGCCTCGCCCATCGTCCCCACGGGAACGACATCGGCTCCGCCTTCTTCAGGCGGAAACTGCAACTCCTCTCGTCATGCGGCCACCGTCGTTGCCGTCTGCTTGTTCCAGCGGAACTCGGAGCCATCGCTCCAAATCCGATGCAGGATGACCGCCAGCTTGCGCGCGACGGCGACCCGCGCCCTCGCCATGCCGCGCCGTTTGGCGATCTGCATGCCCCAGGCTCGCAGCGACGACCATTTGCTGCTGCGGATCAGTAGTGAATGGGCCGCTTCGTAGAGCGCCGTGCGGGCCAGTTCGTCGCCGCACCGGCTGATGCGTCCTTGCACATCGGTTTCGCCGGATTGATATCGTCGCGGCGTCAGGCCGAGATGGGCACCGACATCGCGCGACCGCCGGAAACGGTCTGGCTGGTCTACGGTAGCGCGGAACGCGAGCGCGGTGAGCGGACCAACGCCGGGCACCGTCATCAGGCGTCGGCATGTGGGTTCGACGCGGACCTCATCGAGCACCCGCTTGGTGAGCTTCTCAACCTCACGCGTCATCACGTCGATAACCGACAGCAGTGACTCGGCCAAGCCAGTCAGCACGGCGTCACCGGCGGCCAACTCGCGCACTCGTACTGAAAAGTCCTTGCGGCTTGGTGTGCCCACCTTCAGTCCAGCCTCGCGCAGCAGCGCGCGGACACCGTTCTCGACATCGCGCCGCTTGTTCAGCATCATCCGACGCGCCGTCAACTGCGCACGCCACGAGCGACAGGCCAAGCTCTTCACATGCACCGTGCGATACCACCCGGTGCGCATGATCTGCGCGATCCCGCGCGCATCGTTGCGATCGGTCTTGTTGGGCATGGCGCCCATCGCTGCCTTGGCTTGGCGGGCCTCAATGCAGATCGCGGCGATGCCGGCTTCGGTCAGCCCTTGATGCAGCCATGCCGTCAGCGAGCATGCCTCGAGGCCAACCCGTTCCATCATCATCCCACATGCTCCGAAGAACGCGACCAGCGCCTCCGGCTCGCTGGCTACACACGCCTCGCGCACGATGTGGCCCGCCTCATCGACGATACAAATCGCCGTCTCTTCCAATGACACGTCTAACCCGGCAAAGTAGACCATGGCTGCTCCTCCTCGATGCTTGTGGCCGATACACACCGGACCACGTTCCACCATCCTGAGAGGAGCAGCCACCCAAACCTGGGTGAGACCCCAATCACCCCATCTGTTTGAAATTGCTTGAGTGGGGTGACGACGCGTGATTCAAGCTTGGGATGTGGACCCGAGCGAACGCGGGGCCGCATGGCGGCCATTGAGAAGAAGACAAAACGGTATCCGAGTGACCTGACCGACGAGGAATGGTCGGCGATCGAACCGGTGTTGCCGCGACCGGCGCGGCGCGGGCGCAAGCGAAGTGACGACCTGCGCGAGGTGGTGAACGCGATCCGCTACATGGTGCGGTCGGGCTGCGAGTGGCGCATGCTGCCGATCCACTTTCCGCCTTGGCAGACGGTCTATTGGTGGTTTCGCCGGTTCGTGCGGCTGCTGTTGTTCCGCACCATTCACGATGTGGCGGTGATGCTCGATCGCGAGCGGGCCGGGCGCGAGGCCAGCCCGTCGGCGGGCGTAATCGACAGCCAATCGGTCAAGGCGCCGAGCGCGAAGGAGCGCGGCTTCTGCGCCGCCAAGAAGGTGGTCGGGCGCAAGCGCCACATCGCGGTCGATACCGACGGGCGCCTCTTGATGGTGAACCTGACGACCGCCGACATCTCGGACTCCGCCGGCGCGCAGGCCATCCTCGATGCGATCCGCAAGCGCTGGCCTTGGCTCAAGCATCTCTTTGCCGATGGTGCCTATGACCGGCGCCAACTCCTGGACAAGGCCGCGTTCCTCGACTTCACCATCGAGGTGGTCAACCGCCTCCAAGGCGAGACCGGCTTTCATATCCTGCCCCGGCGGTGGGTGGTCGAGCGGAGCTTCGGCTGGCTCACCCGATATCGACGCCTCGTCCGCGATTACGAGCAGCGCCTCGACCTCTCCGAAGCCATGATCTACGCGGCAATGGGAAGCCTCCTGATCCGACGCATCGCACATTGAGCAATTCTCAAACAGATGAGGTGGATGGCTCCCGCTCCCGGCATCGAAGTGCCAAAAAGGTGGCCGTCAAAGGCCACATACGAGAGGAGCCATCCGCGATGAAGATTATCACGATCGGTATCGACCTTGCGAAGAACCTATTTCAGGTCCACGGCGTTGATGCCGAAGGCAAAGTTGTCGTTCGCAAACTTCTGCGGCGTAGCCAGATGCTCGCGTTCTTTACGAATCTGCCGCGGTGCGTCGTCGGCATGGAAGCCTGCAGCTCGGCCCACTATTGGGCCCGAGAACTCATCAAGCTGGGGCATGAGGTGCGGCTGATGCCGCCATCGTACGTGAAGCCCTACGTGAAGCGAGGAAAGACCGATGCTGTGGACGCCGAGGCGATCTGCGAGGCGGTCAGCCGGCCGACCATGCGCTTCGTGCCGATCAAGACGCCCGAGCAGCAGGCGGTCCTGATGCTTCATCGGTCGCGCGCGATCTTGATACGGCAAAAGACAATGGCCGTGAACGCGCTGCGTGGTCACTTGGCCGAGTTCGGCATGGTGGCCCGTCAGGGCTCGAAAGGGTTCTGGGAATTGGTCGAGCGGGTTTTCAGCGAGGATACCGATGATACCCCGCTTCCATCGGCGGCCCGTATCGCGTTGGGCGCTCTCGTGAACCAAATTCGGCATCTTCAAGCGGAGATAAAGCGGATCGAGATCGAGCTGCTGGCTTGGCACAGGACAAGCGAGTCAAGCCGCCGGCTCGAGACGATCCCGGGCATCGGTTTCATCACCGCGACGGCGATCGCCGCCACGGTCACCGATCCCGCACACTTCACGTCGAGCCGACAGTTCGCAGCTTGGTTGGGGCTGACACCAAAAGCCCATTCCAGCGGCGGCAAGGAGCGGCTCGGAGGCGTATCCAAGATGGGTGACAAATACCTGCGCACGCTTCTTGTGGTCGGTGCGACATCGGTTATTCGGTACGCGCGTGGTAACGGCACCGCGAACGCCAGCTGGATCAACGGGCTTCTGGCGAAGAAACCCGCGCGGCTGGTCTCAGTGGCACTGGCCAACAAGATGGCCCGGATCGCCTGGGTACTGCTCGTCAGGAACGAGACCTATCGGGCGCCGGTGATGACCATCGCCGCATGAACACGATTGGCGCTAGGCCGCCGAACGGCGACACGCGCTTACGAGATGGGAAGGAGTGACGATGGCATGATGCAAGTAGGGTCGATGACCTCGGACCGAGAGAACCCGTTTAGAGTCGTGCGCAAAACGCGGCAAACTGATTGGGACCCGATCCGCGGATCGCATCAGGGCCAGCGGCCATCAGCGCCGCGTCAAAAGGCCGGACATATGACCGCACCCGACCCATCTCGCTCATCCCCATCAAAACATCTTCCCACGCGGGAGCCATCCACATAGGACTCTAAAGCACAGGGATCTCGCCGGCACCGCATCATGTAAGTATCAAGAGCATCTATCGCTCTAATGAGTACAAGGTCTAACGCGAATAACCTGACCTGTCGTCAAGTCAAACGACCTCGTACATCTATCTAACTCAGTCGCCAACCGCCATCTCGCGGCTGCGGCTTAAATGACGATCTGCGGCCCAACCGATGGAGGTTGCCGTGCGTCTACCGTTATCATTTTCCGATCTCTCTTCGCTAAAGGCCGATCTGCGGAAAGCCAATCCGGCGATTGCCTCGACCCGCAGGATTGAGGGTGCAGCAAGGGCGCTTGGGTTCGGTAGTTATTTTAGCCTTCGACACGCCCTGATATCCGGTCCGCAGAGCGTCGAACCAAACGATCAGGTGTATCTGCAATATATCGGGCTTGTCCCTGTCGAAGGGGAACCGCCACGCACCCTTTCTCGCGCCATCGCAAGAATCACTCTCAGAAGAATCTTGTTTGCCCAGCCTAGCTTAAGCGAGCGAGGTTTCGATTTGCCGTTTCCGATAACGTCGCAAGAACGCAAGATGACGTTCGCGGAACTTAAAGAGGCATTTAGCGAAAGAAGAAAACAGGCGCTAGGTGATTGGGCGATGGATCAATTCGAACTCGCAATGATTTATCTCTCAATGCAGAAACCTCGAAAAACGATCAATCATGATTTTGGAAGCTATCAACTCAAGCACCGCGCCGAGGACTTATCGAGAGAATTTGGCCAGCACACTCACCTTGGCGACTACATCTCCAATGGAATGCTAATAGCCGCCGGATATGCCATGGGATTCAAAGTCCATCGAGCAGGACCAACCAGCCAAAACGCTCGCTTCAACATTTCAAGCAAAACGATTCGAGCCACGGCCGCCCACCCTATTCCCACGCTTGGGCAACAGGCATTCTTGATGGCCCTCGCCCTCGGCAGGCTTAACGACCGCGGCGAGCCGGGAGCCATCGACATTTAGCGATGCGTTGACAACAACCGCCCATCGCCTTACCCTAACGTCAACTCACTGACGTGATGGTAATGTCATGGGCGGGAATGTCGCGGTAAGGCAATCGGGCGAAGGCCAGGCGCACGAGCGGCGGCTTTATTCCATCGGCGATCTCGCGTCGGAGACCGGCGTCACGCACCGGGCGCTGCGGCTCTATGAGGATCAGGGCCTCTTGGCGCCGCAACGCATCGGCAATCAGCGCATCTATTCGCATCGCGACCGCGCGCGGCTCATCCTGGTGCTGCGCGGCAAGCGGCTCGGCTTTTCCCTCGCCGACATCAAGGAGATGCTGGAACTCTACGATGTCGACCCGCAGCATCTCGAACAACTTCGCGTCACGCTGAAAAAAGCGCAGGCGCGCATCGCCGAATTGGAACACCAACAGGTCGCCATCGCCGAGACCCTCGCCGAGTTGCGCGCGGGCGAGCGAGCGGTGCGCGACCTCATTAAGCAGCGGGAAGCGGGCGGTGCGTCCCATCGCAAGACCGTGAGTCCCCCACCTCACCCGCAAAGCCTGCCGAGCGCCCACCCGGGCGCTCGGCTTGAACATGCCGGGCGGCATGTTCAACCGGCTTTGCGCCTCTCCGCCCCCAAGGGCGGAGAGGGAAATATTTCTGGACGCGGCGCGTCCGGCAAGAGGAGCAAGCCATGAAGAACGTCGTGATCGCGGGTTATGCCCGCTCGCCCTTTCACTTCGCCAAGAAGGGCGCGCTTGTGAAGGTGCGGCCCGACGATCTCGCGGCGCAAGTGGTGGCGGCGCTGGTGGCGCGCACCGGCATCGACCCCGGCACCGTCGAGGATGTGATCATGGGCTGCGCCATGCCCGAGGGCGAGCAGGGCCTCAACATCGCACGGCTGGTCGCGTTCCTGGCGAAGCTGCCAATCACCGTCGCCGGCACCACGGTCAACCGGTTCTGCGGCTCGTCGATGCAGTCGATCCACATGGCGGCGGGCGCCATCCAGATGGACGCGGGCGACGCCTTCATCTGCGCGGGCATCGAGAGCATGACGCGCGTGCCGATGACCGGGTTCAACCCGTCGCCGAACCCCAAGCTCGCGCATGATTATCCCGAGGCGTACATCTCGATGGGCCAGACGGCGGAAAATTTGGCGCGCAAATATCAGGTGACGCGCGCGGAGCAGGAAAAGCTCGCGGTCGCGTCGCACCAGAAAGCGGCGGCGGCGCGCGCGAAGGGCCTGTTCAAGGACGAGATCGTGCCGATTACGCTCGCCGACGGCAGCATTGTGAGCGAGGACGGCTGCATCCGCCCCGACACCACGGCCGAGGCGCTGGCCGGATTGGCGCCCGCCTTCGACGCCGACGGCACGGTGACGGCGGGCACCTCCTCGCCGCTGACCGACGGCGCCTCGGCGACGCTGGTCTGCACCGAGGAATACGCGGCGAAGCACAAGCTCGACGTGCTCGCGAGCGTCAAAAGCATCGCGGTCGCGGGCTGCGCGCCTGAGATCATGGGCTACGGCCCGGTGCCGGCGACGCAAAAGGCGCTGAAGCGCGCCGGGGTCAAGGCCGACCAGCTCGACGTGATCGAGATCAACGAGGCGTTCGCCAGCCAGGCCATCGTCTGCATCCGCGACCTGCATCTCGACGAGAGCAAGATCAATCTCGACGGCGGCGCCATCGCGCTCGGCCATCCGCTCGGCGCCACCGGCGCGCGCATCACCGGGAAAGCCGCGTCGCTGTTGAAACGCGAAAAGGGCAAGTACGCGCTCTCGACGCAATGTATCGGCGGCGGCCAGGGCATCGCGACGGTGCTGGAGCGCGCCTGATGGCGGAATTATCGATGAACGACGTACTCGAACCGATAATGCGGCATAGGCGCGGTGCGTCCTTCGACTGCTCGCCCGCTCCTCACGGAACGGGCTGCGCGCTCAGGATGACGAAAATCTTTCGCGGCATGAGGAATTATCCCTCATCCCGAGCGCGGAGCGTCGGGCGAAGCCCGGCGCGAGCAGTCGAGGGACGCGTGGCGGCCTTCCCGCCAAGAGGCGACATTCGCTTCAACGAAAGTGAGTCCTGACGATGGCGATTACCAAATGCGCCGTGATCGGCGCGGGCGTGATGGGCGGCGGCATCGCCGCGCAGATCGCCAATGCCGGCGTGCCGGTGACGCTGCTCGACATCGTCCCGAAGAACGCCAACAACCGTAACGTGATCGCGGAAACCGCGATCGAGAAAATGCTCAAGACCGAGCCGGCGCCGTTCATGTCGCCGCGCGCGGCGCGCCTCGTGACGCCGGGCAATATCGAGGACGACATGGCGCGCCTCGCCGATTGCGACTGGATCGTCGAGGCGGTGCTGGAAAAAATCGAGATCAAGCACGCGACCTACGAAAAGATCGCGAAGGTACGCAAGCCGGGCTCGATCGTGTCGTCGAACACCTCGACGATTCCGCTGAAGGATTTGACCGCGGGCCTGCCCGACGCGTTCGCCAAGGATTTCCTCATCACCCATTTCTTCAACCCGCCGCGTTACATGCGCCTGTTGGAGATCGTGACCGGACCGAAGACCGAGGCGGCGGCCGTCGCCGCCATCGACGAATTCTGCGACGCGAAGCTCGGCAAGCATGTCATTCACGCCAAGGACACGCCCGGCTTCATCGCCAACCGCATCGGCGGGATGTGGATTCAGGCGGCGATCCAGGCGGCGTTCGATCTGGGCCTGTCGGTCGAGGAAGCCGACGCGATCATGGGCCGGCCGTTCGGCATGCCGCGCACCGGCGTGTTCGGGCTGCTCGATCTCGTCGGCCTCGATTTGATGCCGCAGGTCGCGGCCTCTATGCAGCGCACGTTGCCGCAAGGCGACCTCTATCTCACCACCATGAAGGACCGGCCGCTGATCGCGAAGATGATCGCCGACGGCTACACCGGGCGCAAAGGCAAGGGCGGGTTCTATCGCTTGCAGCGCGGCGCGGACGGCGCGCGGGTGAAAGAGGGCATCGACCTCGCCACCGGCCAATACCGCAAGAGCGAGGACCCGAGCCTCGCCAGCGCCAACCAGCGCGACCCGGCGAAGATTCTGTCGGCGCAGGATCGCGGCGGCCAGTATGTGCGGCGCGTGCTGGCCTACACGCTGCAATACGCGGCGTCGCTGGTGCCGGAGATCGCCGACAGCGTCGACGACGTCGATCAGGCGATGAAGCTCGGCTACAACTGGAGCGCGGGCCCATTCGAGCTGATCGACAAGATCGGCGCCGCGAATGTCGCGGGCCTGATCCAGGCCGAGAAATTGCCGGTGCCGCCGCTGTTGGCGAAACCGCTGCCGTTCTATCGCGTCGATGGCGGCTTCATCCGCCAGCGCAATCCCGCGGGCGAATGGACGCGGATCGCGCGGCGGCCGGGCGTGCTGCTCCTCGGCGATGTAAAGCGCGCCCGCGCGCCGGTGGCGAAGAACGGATCGGCTAGCCTGTGGGATATCGGCGACGGCGTGCTGTGCGTCGAGTTCCATTCGCGCCTGAATTCGCTCGACGGCGATTCCCTTGCCATGATCAAGACCGCGGGCGAGACCATCAAGAAAAGCGCCGGCAAGTATGTCGCGCTGACGATCCACAACGAGGCCGACAATTTCTCCGCCGGCGCCAATGTCGGCCTCGCGCTGTTCGCGGCCAACATCGCGCTATGGCCCTTCATCGAGGAAGGCCAGACCAGCGGGCAGAAAATCTTGAAGGAACTGAAATACGCGCCCTTCCCCACCGTGTCGGCGCCGTCGGGCATGGCGCTGGGCGGCGGCTGCGAGATATTGCTGCATTCGAGCGCGGTGCAGGCGCACGCCGAGAGCTATATCGGCCTGGTCGAGGTCGGGGTCGGCCTCGTGCCGGGATGGGGCGGCTGCACCGAAATGGCGACGCGCGCCTACACCAACAAGCGCGGGCCGCAAGGACCGATCGCGCCGCTCGCCGGGATTTTCGAGACCATCGGCCTCGCCAAAGTGTCGAAGTCGGCGGAGGAAGCGCGCGACCTGATGTATCTGCGCCCGACCGACGGCATCACCATGAACCGCGACCGCTTGCTCGCCGACGCCAAGGGACGCGCGCTGTCGCTCGCCAAGAATTATCAGCCTCCGAAGCCGGTAGCGCTGCGCCTGCCCGGCCCGACCGGCGCCGCCGCCATCGGCCTGTCGCTCGCCGATCTGCACAAACAGGGTAAGGCCAGCGACCACGATCTCGTCGTCGCCGGCAAGCTCGCCGAGGTGCTGTCGGGCGGCGACACCGACGTGACCGAGGAGACGAGCGAGGACCAACTCCTGGCGCTGGAGCGCAAATCGTTCCAGGCGCTAATCCGCACCGACAAGACCCTGGCGCGGATCGAGCACACGCTCGAAACCGGAAGGCCGCTGCGGAATTGATATGATGAAAAATTTGAGACGCGAAGACGCCAAGGACGTTCGGCGGCGATGCCGGAATGAACTTGGCGTCTTGGCGCCTTGGCGGTTCATTTTTTTGGTTTTTCAAACTGCATGAGCAAATTGCGTCCTTCGACTACTCGCCCGGACTTCGTCCGGGCTGCGTGCTCAGGATGAGGACAGATTGTACCTCGCTCCAAATTTCCTCATCCCGAGCGCGGAGCGCGGCATAAGCCGCGCGAGCAGTCGAGGGACGCTCCACGCCTCTATCGATGGAGTTTCGCCATGACCGTCTATAAGGCGCCGCTGCGCGATTACAAATTCGTCCTCGAAGAGCTGTTCGACGTCGGCGAGATCGCCAAGCTCCCCGGCTACGAGGAGGCGACGCCGGACGTGTTCGCGGCGGTGCTGGAGGAAGGCGCCAAGATCGCGGAGGACGTGCTGTTCCCCTTGAACCTGTCGGGCGACGCCGAGGGCTGCCACTTCGAGAACGGCGTGGTGCGCACGCCCAAGGGCTTCAAGGAAGCCTACGATCTGTTCCGCCAAGGCGGCTGGACCGCGCTCGCCGCCGACCCCGAATACGGCGGCCA
This sequence comes from uncultured Alphaproteobacteria bacterium, assembly GCA_963851285.1. Lineage (GTDB taxonomy): Bacteria > Pseudomonadota > Alphaproteobacteria > ATCC43930 > CGMCC-115725 > JAATGI01. The sequence continues at coordinate 533,410 of CAWKOL010000001.1, read as the reverse complement.
GGGCCTGCCCGCGACCTTGAGCTTTTTCTTCAGCGAAATGGTGGCGTCGGCGAATTTCTCGTTCGGCATGTATCCAGGCCTGACCGCGGGCGCGGTCGAGGCGGTCCACAAGCACGGCGACGCCGCGCAGAAAAAGACCTGGCTGCCACGTCTCATCGACGGCACCTGGTCCGGCACGATGTGCCTGACCGAGCCGCAATGCGGCACCGATCTCGGCCAAGTGAAGACGCGCGCCGAGGCGACCGACCGCGACGGCGTCTATAAAATCACCGGCACCAAGATTTTCATTTCCGCCGGCGAGCATGATCTTACCGACAACATCGTCCACCTGGTGCTGGCGCGCCTACCCGATGCGCCCAGCGGCACGCGCGGTATTTCGCTGTTCATCGTGCCGAAATTCCTGGTGAAGGCCGACGGCCCGCTCGGCGCGCGGAACGGCGTACGCTGCGGCGGCATCGAGCACAAGATGGGCATCAAGGCGTCCGCCACCTGCGTCATCAATTTCGACGAGGCCGAAGGCTATCTGATCGGCGGCGCCAATGCTGGCATGCGCGCCATGTTCACCATGATGAATGCGGCACGGCTCGGCGTCGGGCTGCAAGGCCTCGCCGTCGGCGAGACCGCGTATCAATCGGCGCGCGCCTACGCGATGGATCGCCTTCAGGGCCGCGCCGTCACCGGCACGAAATTCCCCGACAAGCCGGCCGATCCGCTGATCGTGCATCCCGACATCCGCCGCATGCTCTTGACGATGCGCGCCTATACCGAGGGTGCCCGAGCGCTCGCGGCGTGGGTGGCGATGGCCGAGGACAAGGCGCAACGGCTGCCCGCCGACCATGCCGAGGAGCGCGAGGCGGCCGACGATTTCGTCGGGCTGATGACGCCGATCGTCAAGGCGATGTTGACCGACAACGCCAATCTCGTCGCCAATCTCGGCATGCAGATCTATGGCGGGCACGGCTATATCCATGACAACGGCATGGAGCAGTTGGCGCGCGACGTGCGCATCACGCAAATCTACGAAGGCGCCAACGGCATCCAGGCGCTCGATCTGGTCGGCCGCAAGATGAGCCAGCATATGGGGCGGCTGATGCGGCGCTTCTTCCACCCGGTCGACGCTTATCTGCGCGCCAAGATGACCGACACGGCGCTGGGCGAGTTCGCGGCGCCGACCTACCGCGCGTTCGCCCGGCTGCAGCAGGTGACGGCGGTGCTCGCGCAGAAAGGCCTCGCCAATCCCGACGAAGCGGCGGCCGCGGCGACGGAATATCTCCGCGCCTTCGGGCTGGTCGCGCTCGGCTATATGTGGACGCGGATCGCGGAGACGGCGCTGGCGAAGCGCGGCGGCGCCAACGGCGACGCGGTGTTCTACGACGCCAAGCTCGCCACCGCGCGGTTCTACATGGCGAAGCTGTTGCCGGAAACGGCGGCGCTGTTCACGTCGATCGGCGCCGGCGCCAAGCCGGTGATGGAATTGGCGGCAGACGCGTTTTGAACCGGCGCGGCCCGTGCTAAGATACGAACCGGAGCAAGATCATGAGCCGGACAAAGAAAAACGCCGCCCTTCGCAGCAAGAATGACAGCCGACGCGCGCGCAACGGAAAGCACGTCGAGACTGCCAGCGACGCGGCGCGGCGAGCGGCGGTGCGACGGGTTTTGGCCGGCCGAAAAGTGGACCCGGATACCGCGCGGATCATCGAGGAAACCGCGGTAGCGTACGCCCGGGCCTTGAAGCATCTTGCCGACCGTTAGGCGACAGTACCGCCTGACGCTGAACGACATCCTCAACCTCCACGAAGCGGCGTTGTTAGATGGTGGGCTGGCTGGTGTCCGCGATCAGGGCGCAATCGAAGCGGCCATCGCGCGCCCATACGCCGGCTATTATCGCTCCATAGCCGGGAAGGCGGCAGCGCTTGTCCATTCGCTCGCGCTCAATCATGGATTTGTCGACGCCAACAAGCGCACGGCGCTCTTCGCCTGCAATCTTCTTCTGATGAAAAGCGGCTATCGCCTTCGCGATGACGCGATGCCCGAAGTCAACGACGCCATGGAAGAAATGATTGTCGTCGTCGTCGAACACCGGATGGATTTCGACGCGCTCGTTGCTTGGTTCAAGACGCGGATCGTCAGGACGGACGATTAGGCCAATTGATCCGCGATGCGGCGGAGGATCGCGACGAACTCCGCCTTAGCCGGCCCCGCGATGTCGTCGAGCTTGCGATCGTGCTCACGGGCGTGAATCACCAGGTCGCGCAACACGCGCTCGCCGGCGGCCGTCAGAATCAATGTGACGCTGCGCCGATCGACGGTCGAGCGTGTCCGTTCCACCAGGCCGCGCCGCTGCAAATCCTGCAACAGCGGCGTCACCGTCGATTTGTCGCGCGCGATGGCGCGGCCCAACGCGCTCTGCGTGATGTTGGGATTGTCGCGCAGCACCATCAACGCGGCGAAGCGCCCGGGGCGGATACTCTTCTGGCCCGACTTGCGGGCGAAGGCGCGGAACGACGCATCTTGCGCGATGCGCAAGTTGAAGCCGATGAAATCCTGCAAATTGCCGAGCTTGACCTCGGGCGCGGGCGGCCGTTCACGGCGTTTGCCGCGGGCGGCCTCGCGTGCGTGGGCGGAAATGCGCGCGCCGCCCTCACCATGACCGTTCCGCAGCATGTCGCTCCTGTCGCTTGCGTTACGGGACATTACGGGGCAGATGACACCCGCGCAAATAGTTTGATAGCAAACCTTCTCCTGTGTATGGTCTTCGCTAGGCGCAAACGAGGGCCGCTTAGGCCCGCCATGCTCGGGGAGGAAAGACGATGAGCAAAAAAACGCGTGCCATGAATCGCCGCCAAGTCCTGAAGGGCGCCGCCGCCGCGGGTATTGCGGCAGGCGCGACACCGTTGCTGTTCCGGCCTGCCATTGCCGTGCCGGCGACGGTCAAGATCGGCCTGGTCGGACCGCGTACCGGCCCGCTGGCGCTGTTCTACGAAGAAATGTCGTACTGCATCGAGCACGCCAAGAAGACGATGCACAATTCAGATCATCATCAACGGCACCGCGCATCCGCTGGAAATCGTCGTCAAGGACAGCCAGTCCAATCCCGAACCGCGCTTCCGAAGTGACGCAGGAATTGATCCTCAAGGACAAGGTCCACATCGTCACCGCCTTCGCCACGCCGGAAACCGTCAACCCGGTGTCCGACCAGTGCGAAATCAACGGCATGCCGTGCGTCACCAACGACGATCCGCTCGAATCCTATTTCTTCGGCCGCAAGGGCGACCCGAAGAAGGGCTTCGAATGGACCTACAATTTCTTCTTCACCGGCGCCGGCGCGCTCGGCTCCAACCTGTCGTTCTGGTCGCGGCTCAAGAGCGACCACAAGATCGGCGTGCTGTGGGCCAACGACGACGACGGCCGCGTATTCGCCCAGATCATGCCGCCGCCGATGAAAAAAGCCGGCTTCACCGTCGTCGATCCCGGCCGTTTCGATCTGCCGTCGAGCAACTACACGCCGGAAATCACCAAGTTCAAGGCGGAAGGGTGCCGAGATTTGCTTCACCGTGATTCCGGGCCCGGATTTCACCGTGTTCTGGAACCAATGCGCGCAGCAGGGCTACAAGCCGAAGGCGGTCACCGCCGGCAAGGTCGGCGAATTCCCGCAGGGCGTCTATCCCTATGGCGACCGCGCGCATCGGCTTCATGACCGAGGTGTGGTGGTCGAAGTTCCATCCCTTCAAGTCGAGCCTGACCGGCCAGAGCTCGATGGAGTTCGACGACGAGTACGAAAAGAACGCGAAACAGCAAGGCTCGATGGGACTCGGCTTCCGCCATTCGCTCTTGGAAGTGCCGATCGCCGCGCTGGAACGGTCGCAGAAGATCGACGATCCCGCGTCGATCCGCGATTCGATCCGCAACAATTCGTTCAAGACCATCGTCGGGCCGATCGACTTCAAGCGCGGACCGTTCCCCAACACCGGCGAAACCAAATGCACCAGCGGCCAATGGGTCAAGGGCAAGAAATGGCCCTTGGAATTGATCATCGTGGACAACAAGCTGGCGCCCGAAGTGCCGGTCGGCGGCGAGCCGCAATTGATCGCCTACAAGTAACCGCGCCAAGTCGGCGCGCGGGAGCGAGACGGTGGCAATGCTGGAACTTGCATCGCTCTCGCGCGCTTTCGGCGGCTTACGGGTTATCGACGGCGTCGATTTCAGTGTGGAACCCGGCGAGATCGTCGGCATTCTCGGCCCGAACGGCGCCGGCAAGACCACGCTGTTCAACATGATCGCCGGCGTGCTGCCGCCAAGCGGCGGCCGCGTGATGTTCGAAGGCAAGCGACATCACCGGCATGAAGCCGTGGGACCGCTGCCGGCTCGGCATCGGCCGCACCTATCAGATTCCGAAGCCCTTCACCCATATGAGCACGTTCGAGAACGTGCTGGCCGCGGCGGTCCACGGCGGCCGCTCCTCGATGACGCAGGCCAAGGCCGAAGCCGAGGCGGTGCTGGCGCGCACCGGCCTGACGCGCACGCGCTGACGCCGGCGGGCCAATTGGCGTTGCTCGACACCAAGCAGCTCGAACTGGCCAAGGCGCTGGCGGTGAAGCCGCGCCTGTTGCTGCTCGATGAGATCGCCGGCGGCCTGACCGAGGCCGAATGCGACGTGCTGCTCGGCACCATCGCGCGACGTGCATAAGAGCGGCGTCACCATCGTGTGGATCGAGCATGTCATTCATGCGCTGCGGCGGCTGGTGACGCGGCTCGCGGTGCTGTCGGGCGGCGGTTTCATCGCCATGGGCGCGCCGCAGGACGTGCTGGCCGACCAGCGCGTCAAGGAAGCCTATCTCGGGACGTGAGCGCTGGCATGGTGACGCGGCATCCGGCGCCCATTCTGGCGGTCGAAGACGTCTCCGTCTTCTACGGCAAATTCCGCGCCATCCATCACGTCGATATCGCGGTCGGCGCCGGCGAGATCGTGTCCATCATCGGCGCCAACGGCGCCGGCAAGTCGACGCTGCTGAAGGCGATCATCGGCCAGGCCGACCGCGTCGAGGGCAGCATTTCGTTTCGCCGGCGACAATATCGTCGGCCGCGCCACGCGCGAGATCGTCGCGTCCGGCATCATGCTGGTGCCGGAAGGCCGGCGGCTGTTTCCCTCGCTGACCGTCGAGGAAAATCTCCAGCTCGGCTGGGATGTCGGCCGCAAGGGCGAGATCGGCTTCGACGATATCTGGCACCAGTTTCCGATGCTGGAGGAACGGCGCAAGCAGAAGGCGGGCTCGCTGTCCGGCGGGCAGCAGCAGATGGTGGCGCTCGGCCGCGCGCTGCTCGCCAATCCGCGCCTGCTGCTGTGCGACGAAATCAGCCTCGGCCTGGCGCCGATGGTGGTCAACGAGCTCTACACGCTGATCCCGCGCATCAAGGCGCGCGGCATCGGCATCCTGATCGTCGAGCAGGACATCGAGCGCTCGCTTGCCGTGGCCGACCGGTTCTATTGCCTGCTCGAGGGCAAGGTGTCGCTGTCGGGCCGGCCGGCGGAGGTCAGCCGCGACGAGGTCATGAAGCATTATTTCGGCGTCTAACGACTGAGTGAGGCGATGGCGGGGGTTTGGATCAATCAGATTTTGCAGGGCATCCTGCTCGGCGGCCTGTACACGCTGTTCGCCACCGGCCTGTCGCTGTCGGCGGGCGTGATGCGCTTCGTCAACATCGCGCATGGCGACTTCATCGTCCTGACCAGTTTCGTGCTGTTGGTGCTGACCACGTCGCTCGGCCTCAATCCGGTGCTGGCCACGCTGATCGTGCTGCCGATCGCGTTCGTGGTCGGCTTCGGCTGCAACGCTTCCTGCTGCAGCGCGTCGTCGGCGAGAACGTGCTGCTCGTCATCCTGGTCACGTTCGGCCTCTCGATCATCATCCAGAACGGCCTGCTCGAGGGCTTCGGCGCCGACCCGCAAAAAATCTCCGGCGGCGTCGCTCGAGACCGCGACCATCGCCGCTCGGCGACGGCATCAATGTCGGCCTGTTCCAGGTCATCACCTTCGTCGCCGCCGTCGCCATGGTCGCGGTGCTCGATTTGTTCCTCTATCGCACCGGCATCGGCGCCAAGATCCGCGCGGTGTCCGACGATGTCGCCGCCGCCGATCTGATCGGCCTTTCGTCGGCGCGCATCTACGCCATCGCCATGGGCATTTCCTTCGTCACCATCGGCATCGCGGCCGGCTTCATGTCGATCTGGACCAATTTCGATCCGGCCTCCGGCCGGTACGCGCTTGATCATTGCGTTCGAAGCGATCGTGCTCGGCGGGCTCGGCAGTCTGTGGGGCTCGCTCGCCGGCGGCATCGTGCTCGGCATCGCCCAAGCGGTCGGCGCCCAGTTCGATATCGCCTGGCAGATGCTGGCCGGACATATCGTGTTCCTGATCGTGCTGGCGGTGCGGCCGCAGGGCCTGTTCCCGAAATACTGACCATGTGGACCGTGCCCGCCATCACGCTCAATCACGCTGCGCGCGATTTTCGCGGCGGCGGCGTGTCGCGATGGCCGTGGCGCCGTATCTTTTCGACGCGACCGAAGTCGTGCTGCTGACCGAGTTCCTGTCGATGCTGGTGCTGGCGATCATGTGGAATCTGCTGGCCGGCTATGCCGACATCGTCACCGTGGGACAGCATGCCTTCGTCGGCGTCGGCGCCTATGCGTTCTTCGGCTTCACCGCGCTTGGCCGGGATCGACCCGTATCTCTCGATTCCGCTGGCCGGCGTGCGTCGCGCTCGCCATCGCGGTGCCGGCGATGGTGCTGGTGTTCCGCCTGCGCACCGCCTATCTCGCGATCGGCACGCTGGGTGGTGGCCGAGGTGCTGATGCTCGGCGCCGGCAAGCTGGAAGCCTTCGGCGGCGGCTCCGGCATCAGCCTGCCGATCTCGATCGTGCTCAGCCTCGGCCATGCCGTGCCGACCGGCTTGCGACGATCTATTGGCTGGCGTTCGTCGCTCGCCGCGGTGGCGCTGCTCGTGACCTATTTTTTGCTGCGCTCGCGGATCGGCGTCGGACTGACCGCGATGCGCGACAACGAGGAAGGCGCCGCGGCGATCGGCGTCAACATCACGCGCGCCCGCATCCTATGCTTCCTCGGCACCGCGCCGTTCCTCGGCATGGCCGGCGCCATCATTACGCTGCAGAAGCTGCGCGTCGCGCCATCGGCGTCGTTCAGCATCACCGACTTCACCGTGTTCATCATCTTCAACGTGGTGATCGGCGGCATCGGCAGTTTCGAGGGGCCGATCATCGGCACCGTCGTCTATTTCGTGTTGCGCGAATATCTCTCCGATCTCGGCACCTGGAACCTGATCCTGCTCGGCACGGTTTCGATCGTCCTCATCCTGATCGACCGGCGCGGCCTGTGGGGCCTGTTCCGCCGCTTCCTCGCCGACGACATCGTGCCGATCGCGCACAAGCCGGCGACCGCGCCGAAGGGATAGCAAGCCCTACTCTCGTCACCCCCGGGCTTGACCGGGGGGGCCAAAGCAAGCGACCGGCCGCCCCGTCAAATGACTCTGGATGGCCGGGTCAAGCCCGGCGATGACGGAACGGGTTTCTATTTCGCTTTGCGGAAGGTGAGGTTGTAACGACACGGATCGTCGCCCGCCGCGAGCAGGTCGACGCCGTGAAAATTGAGCCGCGTCGGCCCGCCCCATACGACGATGTCGCCGCTGTCGAGGCGGATGCGCCGCGGCTTGTCGCCGCGCGTCGTGCCGCCCCACAGGAACGTCGCCGGGAGGCCGAGCGACACCGACACGATCGGTGCTGAAAAATCCGCCTCGTCCTTGTCTTGGTGAAGCGACATGCGCGCGTCGGCGACATAGCGGTTGATGAGGCACGAATCGGGCGCGAAGCCGGCGAAGCCCGCGGCGTCGGCGGCGCGCGCGGCAAGATCGCGAAACGCCGTCGGCATGGCTGGCCAAGCCTTGCCGCTATCGGGATCGACGGCGCTGTAGCGATAGCCCTTGCGGTCCGTGATCCAGCCGAATTGCCCGCAATTGGTCATCGCCACCGACATGGCGAAGCCGCCCGGCGTGACCATGTGCCGGAACGGCGCCGCCGTAGCGACGCGTCCGATATCGGCCATCAGGGCCGCGGCCTGGTCGCGCGCAAAGCCGCGCAGCAGCATCGCGCCCGGTTCGAGGGATTCAATACACAACTCGAAAGGAAATAGAGAGCGCAAACGAAGTTCTCGCTGCAAACGATTCCGTGCGTGCTTCGAGACGGCTGCGCCAGCCCCCTCAGCATGACGAATTTTCTTTATGGCACCTATTGCCCGTAAGAAAAATCCTCATCCTGAGGAGCGGTCCGTAGGACCGCGTCTCGAAGGACGCACGATTGAATTGCAGCTACGCGTATTTCAGCGCCTTGGTGGCGAGGGCCGCGCCCTCGGCCAACGATTTCAGTTTTGCCCAGGCGATCTCGGGATGCGAGCGCCAGCCGAAACCGCAATCGGTGCCGGCCATGACGTTCTCTTTGCCGACCAGCTTGGCGAATCGCTGAATGCGCCGCGACACCAGTTCGGGGTGTTCGACCACGTCGGTCGAATGAGTGACGCAGCCGGGAATCACGATCTTGCCCGCCGGCAATTTCACCGTCTCCCACACATCGTATTCGTGCTCATGGCGCGCGTTCGCGGCCTCGAACAAATACGCCTGCGCCTTCACCTTGAGCATGATGTCGACCAGATGCTTCATCTCGAGGTCGTAAGCATGCGGCCCGTGCCACGAGCCCCAACACAGGTGATAGCGGATGCGGTCCTCGGGAATGTTGACCAGCGCCTGGTTCAGCGCCTCGACGCGAATCTCGCAGCGGCGGCGGAATGCCTCCAGCCCCATCTGAAGGCCGATGCGGTCCCACAACGCGGGCAGCCACGCGTCGTCCACCTGTAGGATCACGCCCGACTTGGCGATCGCTTCGTATTCGACGCGCATCGCGTCGGCGATGGCGAAAACATATTCTTCGTCGGTCTTGTAGTATTCGTTGCGGCGATAGACTTCGAGGCTCGCGGGCGCGGTCGCCGTGAAGAACGCATCCTCCGCCGGCACCAGCGATGTCAGCAGCGCCAGCTCTTGTTCCACCTCGGTTTGCGCCTGGTAGGTGACGGGGCCGGTGCATACCCAGGTCACGCGCACCATGCTTTGGCGGCGGCCCGGCATGTAGAACAGCGTGCCGCGCTCCGTCGCGTAGCGGTAGAAATCGGCGAATTCCGCGCGGTCCTTGCCTTGCGCGATCAGCGGGCTGGCCCCGGCGGGACGCTGCTCGAAGCCGCCGAAGCGATGCTCGACATAGGAAAGCCAATCGCCGCCCTTGGTGAATTCGCCCTCGTTGACGACATCGAGGCCGACCGCGCGTTGCTTGGCGACGACGGCCGCCACCTCCGCCTTGAGCTGCGCCGCGTAGTCCGGCGCCTCGCGATCGGGCAACGCCGTTTCCGGTAGAGCGCCGACATGGGTGGTCAGAATTTCGTGGCTGCTGCGTTTCACGATTCACCTCGTCATTTGATTGCCAGGCACTGGACCAGGTCCATCTTGCCCTTGCCCTTGAGATCGTAAGCGCCATGGCTTTTCGCCTGGCAGAGGTTGCGAATCCGCATCCAAGTCATGCTCGACATGAAGATCGTGTTGACGTCCGCCGCCGCGGCGATGCGCGCCGCCGTGTTGACGGTGTCGCCCCACAAATCGAACAGGAACTGCTGACGCCCGACGATCCCGGCGACGACCGGTCCATGATGGATGCCGACGCGAATGCCCCAATGCGGATGAATCCGCCGCGTGCCCTCGATCAGATCGAGGCCGCAGCGCGCCGCCACCACCAGCGGATCGTCCACGCGCTGGAGCAGGCCGGCGGTGGCGAGCAGCGCGTCGCCGATGGTCTTGATCTTCTCCATGCCGTGAAACGTCACGATGCGCTCGAACTCTTCGATGAGCGTTTGCAGTTCGGCGATCACCTGCTCCGGCGGATTCCGGTCGCAATAGGCGGTGAATTCGACGATGTCGCAAAACAGCACCGACACTTCCTCATAGCGGCGCGGCCGGACCTCGTTGGTCGCCTTCAATTCGCGCACCGCGCCGGGCGGCAACATCGAGTGGAGCAGATCGTCGGCGCGGCGTTTTTCGGTCTCGACCACGCGCATGTAGTTTTCTTCTTGCTGGCGCAGCCGCCGCTTTTCCAACGACGCGCCGATGCGCGCCTTCAACAGGGTCGGGTTGAAGGGCTTGGGCAGATAATCCTCGGCCCCCATCTCGATGCAGCGCACGACGCTTTCGATCGCGTCCACCGCCGAAATCATGATGACCGGAATCTCGCGCAACATCATGTCGGCCTTGAGTTGCGCCAGCACTTCGTAGCCGTCCATCTCCGGCATCATGATGTCGAGCAACACCAGATCGAACGGCCTGTCGCGCAACAGGTCGAGCGCGACCTTGCCGTTCTCCGCCTCGGTAATGTCGGTGTAGTTCTCGCGCTGCAAACGGCGCGACAGGGTGTAGCGGTTGTTCTCGTCGTCATCGACGAGAAGAATTGCCGGCTGCGCGTCCTCAGCCACGGGTTTCCCCCAGGAACGCGCCGATCTTCTGCAACAGGCGCGGCAGCTCGACGGGCTTGGTGTCGTAATCGTCGCAGCCGGCCGCGATGGCGCGCTCGCGGTCGCCCGACATCGCGTGCGCCGACAGCGCGATGATCGGAATGTGCTTGGTGTCGGCGGCGGCCTTGAGACGCCGGGTCGCTTCCCAGCCGTCGATCACGGGCAGGTCGAGGTCCATCAAGATCAGCGCCGGCATTTCGCGCCGCGCCGTGTCGACGCCTTCCTGGCCGTCGCGGGCCACCAAAATCTCGTGGCCGCGGCGCGACAGGCGATTGGTCAGGACGTAAATGTTGTCCTCGTTGTCCTCGACATAGAGAATCCTGGCCACCGTCAATCGCCCGTGCCGGTCAATTTCACGGCGGAGGCGTGGTTGGCGACCAGCCGGCAAATCTGCCCGAGCAATTCGCTTTGCTCGAACGCCGATTTTTCCAGGATGTGGCTGACGCCGCCGTTAAGGCGCGCGCGATCCTCATCGGTGAGATCGGCGGCGGTGACGACAATGACCGGGATATGGCCGTGGTCCTGATCGCGCCGCAGCGTGGACAAGAACTCGAACCCGTCCATCTCGGGCATCATCAAATCGAGCAGAATGAGATCGGGCTTTACCTCGGCGACGCGCGCCAGCCCTTCGCGGCCGTTGGCAGCCTCCTGCACGCTCCAACCTTCGCCGCGCAGCATCCGGCCCATCATGGTGCGCGTGACGTCGTCGTCCTCGATCACCAGCACGCGCGATCCGGCGGCGCGCGATTTGAAATGCATCAACAGCGCCGCCAGTTGGTTGCGGTCGATGGGCTTGTTGAGATAACCGGACGCGCCGAGCGCGATGCCCTTCTGCTGCTCGTCCAGGATCGAAATCATGATCACCGGGATATTGGCCAGCTTCGGATCGGCCTTGAGCGACCGCAGCACCGTCCAGCCGTCGGTCCCCGGCATCATGATGTCGAGCGTGATCGCCGACGGCTCCAGCTCGCGCGCCAGCGCGATGCCCTCCTCGCCGTCCTGCGCCGTCACCACGTCGAACCCTTCGCGGCTCAGATAGCGCCGCATTAGGTCGCGGACGGTCGGATCATCGTCGATCACCAGCACGCGGTTGGTGCGCCCGGCCGCCGCGACCGAGGTAAGCCCCATCGCCTCGGGCGCGACCTCCGGCACCGCCGCCGCGGCGCCGTGCCGCGCCGGCAGCACGACGGTAAAGGTAGTGCCCGCGCGGGGCACGCTGTCCACCCCGATCGAGCCGCCCATCATGGCGCAGAGTCGGTCGGTGATGGCGAGGCCGAGACCGGTGCCGCCATATTTCCGGGTCGTCGAACTGTCGGCCTGGGTGAATTCCTGGAACAGCCTGGCCATCTGGTCCGGCGTCATGCCGATACCGGTGTCCGCGACCGCGAATTTGATGCGATCGCCGTCGCGCGCCACCGTCAGCGTGACGGTTCCCTTGTCGGTGAACTTGCAGGCATTGCTCAACAGATTGAGCAAGATCTGCCGCAGCCGCATCGAATCCGCCAGTATCTTGCCGATCGCCATCGGGCAATCGATGACCAACTGATTGTTGTTCTTGGCGGCGAGCGGCTGGGCCGCGCTGGCGAGATCGCGCACCAGAATCTCGACATCGACATCCTCGTCGTGCAGCTCGAGCTTGCCGGCTTCGATCTTGGAAAGATCGAGCACCTCGTTGATCAGTTCGAGCAGATGCTTGCCGGCGCGCGAGATGCGGCCAAGCGGCTCGATGAAGCTTTTCTGCCCGGCGTCTTCAGCGTCCTCCGCCAGCATCTCGGTGATGCCGATGACCGCGTTCAGCGGCGTGCGCAACTCATGGCTCATATTGGCGAGGAAACGGCTCTTGGCGACGGTCGCCTGCATCGCCTGGTCGCGCGCGTCGGCGAGCCGGTCGACCAATTCGGCAAGCTGCTTCTCGCGCACCTTGAGGGCGGTTATGTCCATGTAGACGCCGACCACGCCGCCCTCGCTGGTTCGCGTCTCGCTGATATTGAGCCAGGTGCCGCTGGTGTTCAGATGCTCATAGTGCGCGCCGGGATCGCGATGCTTGGCGACGCGTTGCGCCACCCATTTCTCGACCTCGTCCGGCCCGTTCAGCGGAATGACGCCGGTCCGCGCCAACGCGCGCGCGATCTCCTCGAAACTGGTTCCCGGCACGACCTCGATGTCGATGCCCTCGTACATGCGGCGATACTGGGAATTGCAGACCACCAAGCGGTCATCGGCATCGAACAGGGCGAAGCCCTCCGACAGCGCCTCGATGGCCTCCTGCATCTGAACGCGGTCGCGAATCGCCTTTTCGGTTTTCTTATCGTCTCCCATGTCGCCCCTCCCCTTCCGGGGGCCGTGGTCCCGCGTCGGTCAGCATAACACCGAGCGGGAGCCGGCACTATTTTCCCTTCACCGTGACGCCGTTCCACGCTTCGAGGTGCTTCACCAGCTCGGTGATGTCCTGGTCGGGGCCGCCGCGGCCCTCGGCGTAGAGCCAAAGCTGCTTCACCGCTTGATGCACCCACATCGGCACATGGAGCTCGTCCGCGGTCTCAAGCGCGAGCTTCAAATCCTTCACCATCAGACCCATGGCGAAGCCGCCCTTGAAGCGCCGCGGCAGAATCTCGTTGGGCCATTTCGAATCGGTGGCGCTGTTGCGGCCGGTGCCGGCATTGAGGACTTCGATGATCAGGCTGGGATCGAGCCCGTATTTGGTTCCCATGATCACCGCCTCGGCGGTCGCGGCCTGCGCCGTCGCGGAAAGCAGATTGTTGATGAGCTTCATCACCTGGCCCATGCCCGGCTCGGGGCCGATATAGAACACCTTGCCCATCCCGGCGAGTTTCGGCGTGACGATATCCGCCTCGCGCTTCGGCCCCGAGAGCATCACGGCGACCGTGCCCTTGATCGCGCCGGCAACGCCGCCCGAGACCGGCCCGTCGAGCGCCACGACGCCGTGCTTTTTCAGTTCGTCCGAAATGACGCGCGCCATGCGCGGGCCGGTGGTCGAAAGATCGACGAGGATCTTGCGGCGCGTGCCCGTCGCGATGCCTTTGTCGCCGAACACCACGCCATGAACGATTTCGGGGCGCGGCAGGCTGACCAGCACGATCTCGGCCTCGCTCGCGACCTCCGCGGGCGACGCCGCGACCTGGATCTTATTGCCGAAGGGGGCCAGCGCGTCCGGCCGCACGTCGTACACGACAAGCTGGCGACCGGCCTTCACCAGATTCTGCGCCATCGGCCCGCCCATATTGCCGACGCCGATAAAGCCGATCTTGTCCTCGCTCATGCCTGTCTCCCATAATCGCGGCCATCCTGAACCGCCTTATCAAACGGGAGAAACCGCGATGGCACAAGCGAAAGCAAAACGGAAATTACCGACGAGCAAAGGGTTTACCGAGGGCCTTAAAGTCCGGAAGGCCGTGCTCGGACCCGAGTATGTCGACCGCGCCATCGACAACGCCACCGACTTCAATTGGCCGATGCAGGAATTCGTCACCGAATATTGTTGGGGCACGGTGTGGTGCCGTCCGGGCCTCGACCGCAAGACGCGCAGCATCATCAATCTGTCGATGCTGACCGCGCTGAACCGTCCGCACGAGATCGAGGTGCATGTCCGCGGCGCGCTGCGCAACGGCCTGACCAAGGCGGAAATCGCCGAAGTGTTCCTGCAAGCCGCGGTCTATTGCGGCGTCCCGGCGGCGGTCGACAGTTTCCGCGTCGCGTCGAAGGTTCTAGCGGAAGAAGAGGCGAAGTAGAAATTTCTCTCCCCCTTGATGGGGAGGGAAGAAATCGAACGCGCAGCGTGAGATTTCGGGTGGGGGTGGAGGTGATGCCGATGCAAGGCGGAGAGATCACCCTCACCCACTCGAAGTCTTCGACTTCTCGCACCCTCCCCCATCGAGGGGGAGGGTTTAATTCTGGAGCGCCCTAAAACTCTTTCAGCAGCCGGTCGATATAGTCGCGCTCGATCTCCGGGCGCGAGCGCTCGCCGGCGCGGCGGCGCAGCTCCTCGAGGATGGTCTTGGCGCGGTGCAGCGAGGTATCGACCTCGGGGCCGCCGCCGCGCCGCATCGGCCCGCCGTCGTCGATCCAGCCGTCGCCTTCGTCGTAGGGCCGTTGGCGACCGAACGGATCGCGCTGCGCCTGTCGCGGCGAGGCCTGGTCGTCCGGCTCGCCGTAGTCGTTCTGGCCGTTCTCGTTGCGGCCGAACATGCGCTCGCCCATGCGGCGGACGCCTTGCTGCAATTGATCGAGCGCCTCGGATTGCGGACCGATGGCGTCGCCGGGCTTGCCGCGCTTCAAGGCGTCGGAGGCGCCGTGCATGGCGCGCTCGGCGCGTTGCAGCGGTTGCGGAATGTCGCCCTGTTCGCCGAGCCGGCGCATCATTTCGCCCAACATGCGGCGCAAATCCTCTTGCGATTGCGCGGCGGATTGTTCGTCGGTCTTGCCCGTGCGCGAATCGCGGAAACTCCGATCCAGCAATTGCTGTTGCCGCCGCATCATGTTCTGCATCGCGCCCATCATGCGCTCGGTGCCGTTCTGCGACGGATTCATCCGGCCAAGCTGCAAATTCTCCAACATCTCCCGCAATTGCGCCAAGAGATCGCGCGCCGCGTCCTTCGCGCCGGTCTTCGCCAATTGCTGCGCGCGGTCGAGCATCTTATCCAAATCGCGCCCGGTCAGCGCGTTTTGGGACGGATCGAAATTCTGAAGATTTTGCAGGCCTTGGCGCTGCGCGTTCTGCATCAGCGCCTGAAGATAGCGGTCCATCGCCTGGCGCAGTGCCGCGGTCAGCCGGTCGATCTCGTCGTTGGGGGCGTTGCGCGCGAGCGCGTCCTGCAACGCTTGCATCGCCTGGCGCAGGCTCTCCTGCATCATCGGGGCGCGGCCGTCCTCGATCCGAAGCGCCGTCTGCCACAGGAGCTTCTGAACGTCGGCAATGGTCTCGGGATCGCGATTGATCTGCAGCCGCGCCTGCGCCGTCCTGAGCGCCAGAAACACCACAATATCGCCGTCATAACGCGCGGGCCGCAGCGACAGATCCGATAGCGCCTCCGCCACCGTCTCGCGATCTTCGGGATGGATGGTCAATTCCTTGCGCTGCTCGACGATGGCGCGCGCCACGGGGTTGTGGAAGATACGCTCCGGCAGCGTAAAGGTGACGGCGTCGCTGACACCGACTTGGCTTAGCGCGTCGCGCGCTTCGAGCCGGATCTTGACCGGCAACCCCGCCCACGGGCTGGCGGTGAGATCGTTGTAGCCGACGCCGTGCGCGTCCTTGAGATGGAGGCCCGGCAAGGCGAGGTCGAGCACCAGCGGCGGCGCCTTGGGCTTGTCGACCAATGTCATCGCGGCATGGACGGATTCGACGCCGTAATCGTCGGTGGCGCGGTACTCAAGACGCAGCGCGCCATGCTCGGTCTGGCGCGGCACCCCGATCATCGCGATGGTCGGCGGCTTGTCGGGGACGATGACGACCGGCCAACTCCCGAGCACGTCGGCGCCGTGCCTCACGGCGAGCTGCCCGCTTTTGGTCAAGGTCGCCTGTGCCTTGAAATTGGCGTCGTCGATGCGGTCGAAATCGGTCTCGCGGATGCCGCGGACGAGGCGCGGCACCGGCCCGTCGCCGTGCACTTGCGCCAAGAGCACGCTGCCGGTCGGCGCCGAAATCGGCGTCGTGTTGACGCCCGCCGGCAACAGCAGCGGCGGCAGGCCGGTATAGTCGGGCGGCGTCAGCCAGATATCGAGACTGGCGGCGGCGCCCGGCGCTCCGCCCGCGATATGCGGCGACAGCGATCGGCCGAGGCGCACGGCCCAATCCCCGCCGGCGTCGATCGCGCCCAGCACCAGCAACAGGACCAAAAGCGCCCGCAACGCCCACGGGTCGCGCCGGGTAAAGCCGGCCTTGGGCCAGCCGATACGCAGCGACCGCGCCGCCTGCGCCATGCGCGCGCGATGCGCTTGCCACAGCGCCAATGTCTCCGGATCGTCGGCGCCGCCGGCGAGACGATCCTCGAGCGCGGCGAGCGGGCGATGCGCCAAGCCGCTCTCGCGTTCGATCCGGCGGCGCGCCCCGGTCAACGACGGAAGACGAAAGCGGCGCAAGCCGTCGAACGCGAAGCCGAGAAACGCGCCGGCGAAGATCGTCAGCACGGCCAGATGGAGCCAGCCCGGCAATTGCTCCGGCAGATCGAACAACGCCAGGACCAGGAACAGCGCGACCACGGCGACGGCCGGGACCAAGGCGGGCCACAGCCGCTCCCAAACCAACGCCGCGGCGGCGAGCCACAGACGCGGCGCCAGACTCTTGGGTTCGCCTAGGTCAGCCAAGGCGGCATCTTCTCCTGGGCCAGCATGTCCTCATAGGTGGGGCGCGGCCGCACCACGGCAAAGTCGGCGCCGCGCACCAGCACTTCCGGCACCAACAGGCGCGAATTGTAGCTGGAACTCATGATTGCGCCATAGGCGCCGGCCGACAGAAACGCCACCAGATCGCCCGCCCCAACCGGCGGCAAAAGCCGTTGCGCGGCGAACATGTCGCCGGTCTCGCACACCGGTCCCACCACGTCGGCGGGCGTCGGCGCGACGGTCGCGGCGGGCGCCGCCACCGGCACGATCTCGTGCCATGCCTCGTACAACGCGGGTCGGACCAGATCGTTCATCGCCGCGTCGACGATGATGAAGCGTCTCGTCGCGCCGTCTTTCACGTACAACACGCGGGCCCCCAGGATGCCGGCGTTGCCGGCGATCCAGCGGCCCTGCTCGAACGCCAACGCGACATCGAGGCCGCGCGTGAGCCGGGTCACCATCGCGGCATAGGCCGCGACATCGGGCGGCGTTTCGTCGCGATAACGAATACCGAGGCCGCCGCCGAGATCGAGCCGCGACAGCGCGATGCCTTCGCCGCGCAAATTCTTGTACAGATCGACCGCGCGCGCGAACGCGGCCTCGAACGGCGCCAGGCTGATGATCTGCGAGCCGATATGGACCGCGACACCCACCGGCTCGATCCCAGGCAATTGCCTGGCGCGCTGGAACGCCTCGCGGGCGTGGGGGAGATCGATGCCGAATTTGTTTTCGCTTTTGCCCGTCGAGATCTTCGCGTGCGTGTTGGCGTCAACGTCGGGATTGACGCGGATGGCGATGCGCGCGGTTTTGCCCATGCGCGACGCGACGTCGCCCAGAAGCGACAACTCGGGCATGGATTCGACGTTGATCTGATGCACGTCGGCGGCCAGGGCGGCGCGCAATTCCGCCTCGGTCTTGCCGATGCCGGAGAAAATGAGCCGGTTCGCGGGAATGCCGGCGGCCAGCGCGCGGCGCAATTCGCCTTCCGACACCAGATCGGCGCCGGCGCCCAACCGGCCCAAATGGCGCAGCACCGCGAGATTGGAATTGGCCTTCACCGCGAAGCACAGCAGCGCCTTGTCGCCGAAGGCGGTCGCGAAGGCACGATAGCGCCGCTCGAGATAGGCGCTCGAATAGGCATAGAAGGGCGTGCCGACGCTCTCGGCGATCCGCGCCACCGCGACCTGTTCCAGCGTCAGCGCGCCGTCGCGGTACGCGAGATCAGGCGCGCCGGGCAGCTCGTTATTGCTGCTCATTCGGGTTCGGATAGGTTTTGGGATAGACGTTCTTCTCGCCCGGCGGCGGATCGGGCGCGGCCCGCTTGCCGCACGCCGCAAGCGAAAAGGCGATGGTGACGACAAGAAGAAGGGCGACGATCGCGCGGCCTTCGAGACGCCGGCTTCGCCGGCTCCTCAGGCTGAGGACAAATTTTAATGCCACAGGAAATTTTCCTCATGCTGAGCGCGCGAAGCGTGCGTCTCGAGGCACGCACAACGGTCGTGCAGCGCCATCACAAATACCGTTTCCGCGCGGCCGCGATGGCGCGCTTCACTGTCGACGGCGCGGTGCCGCCGAGGCTCGAGCGGCTCGCGATCGATTTGTCGACGCTCAGCACCCCGAATACGTCCTTGGTGATACGCGGCTCGATCTTTTTCATCTCGGCGAGCGGCAGCGCCGCCAGATCGCAGCCCGCTTGCTCGGCGGCGCGCACCAACGCGCCCGTCAGATGATGTGCCTCGCGGAACGGCATGCCCAATACCCGCACCAGCCAATCGGCCAGATCGGTCGCGGTGCTGAATCCCGCGCCGGCGGCGCGCCGCATCGCGGCGGCGTCGACGGTCAGATCGCGTATCATGCCGGTCGTCGCGGCGAGACAGAGTTCGAGATTGTCGGCCGCCTCGAACACCGGCGCCTTGTCCTCTTGCAGATCCTTGGCATAGGTCAGCGCCAAGCCCTTCATCACGCCGAGCAGCGAAACGAGATTCCCGGCGAAGCGTCCGGCCTTGCCGCGCACCAATTCCGCGGCATCGGGATTGCGCTTTTGCGGCATGATCGAACTGCCGGTGGTGAACGCGTCGCTCAGCTTGATGAAACCGAATTGCGGTCCCGTCCACAACACGATCTCCTCGGCGAGACGCGAGAGATGCGTGCCGCAAATCGCCGCCGCCGCCAGAAATTCCAGCGCGAAATCGCGGTCCGACACCGCATCCATCGAGTTCGCCATCGGCCGGGCGAAGCCCAGCGCCTTTGCCGTATCGGCGCGGTCGATCGGGAACGACGTGCCGGCCAACGCCGCCGCGCCGAGCGGCGATTCATTAAGCCGCGCGCGCGCGTCGCGGAAGCGGCCGCGGTCGCGGCCGACCATTTCCACGTAGGCCATCAGATGATGGCCGAACGTGACGGGCTGCGCCGGCTGCATATGGGTAAAGCCAGGCATCACCGTGGCGGCGTGTTCCTCGGCACGGTCGAGCAGCGCCGCCTGCAAATCGCGCATTTGGGCTTCGAGCCGGTCGATCGCGTCGCGCACCCAGAGACGGAAATCGGTCGCGACCTGATCGTTGCGCGAACGCGCGGTGTGAAGCCGCCCGGCCGCCGGCCCGATCGATCTGCCCGAGCCGCGCTTCGATATTGAGGTGGATGTCCTCGTGCTCCGGCTTGAACGGGAATTTGCCTGCGTCAATCTCGTCTTTGATTTGCGCTAGACCGCGCGCGATCCGCTCGCCATCTTCCTTGGCGATGATTCCCTGCCGCACCAGCATCGCGCAATGCGCCGCCGATCCGGCGATGTCCTGGGCGTAAAGCCGCTTGTCGATGTCGAGCGACACGTTGATGCGCTGCATGATCTCGGACGGACCGCCGGCGAAGCGTCCGCCCCAGGCCGCGTTGGCCGGGGTCTTTTTGCTCATGCGCGCGTCGGGAGCGAAGTGAGAATGCGCATCGGCCCAGCCTATACCGCAAGCGTCGTCGTTCTGTTCTGCGTCGCCGTCGGAATCGCCGGCTATGTCGCGTATCGTGTGTTCACCCCGCCATCGCCGCCGCCGGAGCGGCCGGAAATGCCGGTCATCGGGAAGTTTACAGCGGTATCGCCGCCGCTGCCAGCGCCCGCCGTGGCGTATCGCGGACGCGACGGCGCGGAAAAGCACCTTGCCGATTTCGCACGGCCATTGGGTGCTGGTCAACCTGTGGGCGACTTGGTGCGCGCCCTGCATCAAGGAGATGCCGTCGTTGGACCGGACGAAAGCGAAGTTCGGCCCGGCGCTCGACGTCGTGGCGATCTCCGAGGACCGTAACGGCTTGAAATCGGTCGATCCGTTCCTGGCCGCGCATCCGGTCACGTCGCTTGCCATCGGATTGGACCAGAAAGGCGGCCTCACGAGCGCGATGCATATCGAGGGCCTGCCGACCAGCTCTGCTGATCGATCCGCAAGGGCAGATCGTCGCAAAGCTCGAAGGCGCCGCCGATTGGGACAGCGGCCCAACCTTGGCGACGCTGCGAGGATTGATCGGCGGGAAACAGTAAATTCAGTCCGAACAAACCGCTACTCAGTCACCCCCGGGCTTGACCCGGGGGTCCCAAGCCCCGTGACGAGCGAGCCCCCGCCAAATGGCTTTGGATGGCCGGGTCAAGCCTGGTCAAGCCCGGCCATGACGGCGAGAGAAGCTAGAAGGCCGGCTAGCCGAATACCCTCACGAGGAAGTCGCGGCCGCGGCGCAGCCCTTCTTCGTCGATGCCATGGCCGAGGCCGGGTCGCGACAACGACTCAACCGCTATTCCGGCGTTCGTCAGCGCCTGCACCGCCATCGGCAAGGAATCCGGGGGCACCACCTGATCGGCGTCGCCATGCACCAGCAGGATCGGCGGCTTGACTTGAATTCGGCCGTGTCGCCCACCAAGCGGCCGGAATAACCGACGATGCCGGCGAGCTGCTTGGCGCGGCGCGGCCCGACATAAAGCGACATCATGGTACCCTGCGAGAAGCCGATCAGCGCCAGCTTGCCGTCGTCGAGCCCTAACGTCGCGAGCGCATCGTCGAGGAAGCCGTCGAGAATCGCGGCCGACGCGCGCACCCCGGCGAGAACAGCCTCGGCCGTCCGGGTCTGGAGGCTGAACCATTGGCGGCCATAGGGCGCCATGTCGCACGGAAACGGCGCGTCGGGGGACATGAACGCCGTGTCCGGCAACGCCGGCGCCAAGGCGGGCACCAGGCCGAACAAGTCGTTGCCGTCGGCGCCGAGGCCATGGAGCAGCACCACGAGGCGCCTGGGGGTGGCGCCCTTGGGATAGACGGCCGAGGGGCCGGTAAGTTTCGGAAGCATCACGATGGGATAGAGGATGACCGCCGGAAAGTCACCCGCAAACCCCTAAGAAACCTTGGAAAACAGGTGTATAATTGTGCCCGCGACGGACCGGGGCTTCTGGGAAAATTAGCCAATTATTAAATCGGCTACCCTACCTTGGCATGCGACGCGCTACCGTACCGGCGGCGCTCGCCGTGTTCCGTCATTTCTCAGTGCCATTCGGGAGTTGTCATGCGTATCGCGGTAATCGGAACAGGCTATGTCGGACTGGTGTCGGGCGCGTGCTTTTCCGAGTTCGGCGTCAACGTCACCTGCGTCGACAAGGACCTGGATAAGATTGCGCGCCTGGAGAAGGGCCAAATCCCGATCTTCGAGCCGGGCCTCGATCAGATCGTCGACGCCAACCGCCGCGCCGGCCGTCTGTCCTTCACCAATAATCTAAAGGAAGCCGTCGCCGGCGCCGACGCGGTATTCATCGCCGTCGGCACCCCGTCCCGCCGCGGCGACGGTCACGCCGACCTGTCCTATGTCTTCGGCGCCGCCGAGGAAATCGCGCAGGCGCTGACCGGCTATGCCGTGATCGTGACCAAGTCGACCGTGCCCGTCGGGACCGGCCGCCGTGTCGCGGAGATCGTCCGCAAGGCGCGACCCGATGCGCAGTTCGACGTGGTGTCGAACCCCGAGTTCCTGCGCGAAGGGTCGGCCATCCAGGATTTCATGCGGCCCGACCGCGTCGTCATCGGCTGCGAGAGCGAGCGCGCCGCCGCGGTCATGCGCGAACTTTACCGCCCGCTTTACCTCATCGAAGTGCCGATGATCTTCACCGCCCTCGAAACCGCGGAATTGACGAAATACGCCGCCAACTCGTTCCTCGCGACCAAGATCTCGTTCATCAACGAGATCGCCGATCTGTGCGAACGGGTCGGCGCCGACGTGCAGGACGTGGCGCGCGGCATCGGGCTCGACGGCCGCATCGGCCGTAAGTTTCTCCACGCCGGCCCCGGCTATGGCGGCTCGTGCTTCCCCAAGGATTGCCTCGCCTTGACCCGCACCGCCGCCGAGCACGGCGTGCCGACGCGCATCGTCGAGATGGCGGCGCAGGTCAACGACAGCCGCAAGTCGGCAATGGCGGCGCGAATCATGCGCCATTGCGGCGGCAGCGTCGCCGACAAGACCATCGCGATCCTGGGTCTCGCCTTCAAGCCGAATACCGACGATATGCGCGACAGCCCCAGCCTCGCGATCGTTCCGCGGCTCAAGGAAGCCGGCGCGACGATCCGCGTCTTCGATCCGGAGAGCATGACCGAAGCGAAGAAGCTGCTTAGCGACGTCACATACTGCGCCAATGCCTACGAAGCGATGGACGGCGCCGACGCGCTCGTCATCGTCACCGAATGGAACGAGTTCCGCGCGCTCGACCTGGGGCGGGTGAAGTCGCTGCTGCGCTCGCCGACGGTGATCGATCTGCGCAACATCTACCGGCCGGCCGACATGGCCAAGGCCGGCTTCTACTATTTCAGCATCGGCCGGCGGCCCGTCGAACCGAGCGAAGCCAAGGACCGTTTGCGGTCGCGGGCATGAGAAAGAGAGCACGATGAGCGTCACCACCAAGCGCATTCTCATCACCGGCGGCGCCGGTTTTCTCGGCTCGCATCTATGCGACCGGCTCATCGCCGACGGCAACGACGTGCTGTGCGTCGACAACTACTTCACCGGCCGCAAGGACAATATCGCGCGGCATCTCGACAATTCGCGCTTCGAGGCGATGCGCCACGACGTTTGCTTTCCGCTCTATGTCGAAGTCGACGAGATCTACAACCTCGCCTGTCCGGCGTCGCCGATCCATTACCAGTTCGATCCGGTGCAGACCACGAAGACCAGCGTTGTCGGCGCCATCAACATGCTCGGTCTCGCCAAACGGGTGAAGGCCAAGGTGTTCCAGGCGTCGACCTCGGAAATCTACGGCGATCCGATCGTTCATCCGCAGACCGAGCAATATCGCGGCAACGTCAACACGATCGGCCCGCGCGCCTGCTACGACGAGGGCAAGCGCTGCGCCGAGACCCTGTTCTTCGATTACCAGCGGCAGCACAACGTCAAGATCAAGGTCGCGCGCATCTTCAACACCTACGGCCCGCGCATGCACCCGAACGACGGCCGCGTGGTGTCGAACTTCATCATTCAGGCGCTGAAAGGCGAGCCGATCACCCTGTTCGGCGACGGCTCGCAGACTCGCGCCTTCTGCTACGTCGACGACCTGATCGAAGGGTTCGTGCGGCTGATGGCGACGCGGGACAGCGTGACGGGCCCCGTCAATCTCGGCAATCCCGTGGAAATGACCGTGCGGCAACTGGCCGAGCGCGTCATTGACCTCACCGGCTCGTCGTCCAAGATCGTGTACCGGCCGCTGCCGGTCGACGATCCGACGCAACGCTGCCCCGACATTTCTTACGCGAGAGAGACGCTCGGCTGGGAGCCGAAGGTCGCGCTCGACCTCGGCCTGCGCCGCACCATCGACTATTTCGACCAGCTTCTGCGCGACACCGAAAGTCGCGAAGCGTCGATCGTACGTCTCACGGCTTAGCGCATCGGCGTTCGACGCCGGACGGCAGGCGCCGCAGCCCTTATAACGAGCCCGCAAGGCCGACGGATGCGTGACTGATGGCACGGGCAACTCATCGTTTCGCGGTGCTCGACGGATGGCGCGGCATCGCCGCCCTCGGCGTCGCGATCTATCACTTCCACGTCCATTCCCATATCGGCGCCGCGCCGATCACCCAAGGCGCCTATTTGTTTGTCGATTTCTTTTTCGTCCTGAGCGGGTTCGTGATCTCCTACGCCTACGGCGACCGGCTGACAGATGCCGGCGCGATCGGTGCGTTTGCGCTTCGGCGCTTCGGCCGGCTGTGGCCGCTCCACGGCGCCATGCTCGCGTTCCTGTTCCTTTTCGAATTGTTCAAACTCGACGCCGCGCGGCGCGGGTGGATTCATCCGGCGCATCAGCCGTTCGATCCAACCGGTTTCTATGGCTGGGCCAGTCTTCCGACCAATTTGACTCTGACCCAGGCGCTCGGCATCCACGGCCATCTAACCTGGAACGCGCCGGCCTGGAGCATTTGCGTCGAGTTCTGGATGTATCTTGTATTCGCGGCGCTGTGCTGGTCCGGGAGGCGGCCGCTCGCCATCGGCGGCGCTGCCTGTGTGGTGACGGGACTTGTCGTTCTATGGGCCGCCGGCAAGGGCATGAACGTTAGTTACGATTTCGGCCTGTTCCGCGGCCTGGCCGGCTTTTTTCTCGGCCATTTCACCTACCGTTTATGGCGCGGCCCGCTCGCCCCATCCGCGGCATGGCTCGGCCGTTGTGAAATCCCGGCGGTCGCCGCGGTAGCGTTGTTTCTGATCTTCGCCGGTAGCGACCGCACCGCGTCGCTATTCGCGCCGCTCTTGTTCGCCCCGGTGGTACTGGTTTTCGCGGGCGAGCGGGGCGTGCTGTCGCGCGCGATGCGATCGGCGCCGATCGCGCATCTCGGCGCCTGGTCCTATTCGATTTACATGGTGCATGCGCCGATCACCGACCTGATCATGTCACTGGCCACGGTTGCGGAAGCCAAGCTGCACATCCCGTTGCGCGCCGCCGCGACGACGCCGGACGGCGTGCCGTCTCTGTCGCTCGGCGGCAATGCCTATCTTGGCGACGCGGCGATCCTCGTCTATCTCGCCGCCGTCGTCGCGTTGTCGGCGTTGACTTACCGGTTGATCGAGATGCCCGGCCGCCGGTTCTTCAACGGGCTCGCTTTGCGGCGACAGATTCAGCCAGCGGAATAGGCACGCCCGCCGCTTTCAGCGCCTTGGCTTGGCGCTTCGCCAGCGCGTCCGCATCGAAATCCGCGATCAGATCGTTGAACAGGCCGTGCCAGTTGATCGATGCGCGCAAATGCATGAACACCGAGCCAAGGCCGACGGCAGCACGGTCCATGAAGACGAATTCGCGCGGCGGGGTGACGCCGCCCAGACGCCGGACCTCGCGATGCACCTCCGCCGCGACGGCCCGGCCGTTGCCATGCTCGTCATCGTCGATGTGGCGTTTGCGGTCGTCGAGCAGCGGCGAATAAAGAAACCGCGCCCAGCGGTTCAGCACGTCGACCAGCTCGTCGTTGAGATTCTTGAAGCCCCAATTCTCGTAGGCCGACACGGCAAGCGCGCGATCGTCGGTCTCGAACGCCCGATACAAATCGATCACGCCCTTGACGAAATGGGCGGGGAAAATCCTGACACAGCCGAGATCGAACAGATTGATGCCGTCGTCGGCGCGGACCGTGTAGTTGCCGAGATGCGGGTCGCCGTGGATCGCGCCGTAATCGTAGAACGGCATGTACCAGGCCCGGAACATCGCGCGCGCCATGGCATCGCGGCGCTCTTGCGGCGCTTCGGTAAATTGCAACAGCGGTTTGCCGTCGAGCCAGTTCATCGTGAGCAACCGCCGCGTCGACAGCGCCGCGACCGGTTGCGGCACGGTCACGAGCATCTCGTCCTTGAGAATGGCGCGATAGAAGCGGAGATGCGCCGCCTCGCGGCTGTAGTCGAGTTCCTCGCGCAGACGCTCGGCGATCTCGGTGTGGATTTCCTCGGTCGATAGCGCCCGGTCCCAGCGCTCATAGAGCGACAGGACGAGCTTCAACTGACGAAGATCGGCTTCGACCGCCGAGGGCATGTCGGGATATTGCAGCTTGCAGGCGAGCGCCATGCCGTCTTTCGACTGCGCCCGATGCACCTGGCCGAGCGACGCGGCATGGGCCGCTTCGTGCTCGAACCGGCCGAATTTCTTTTCCCAATCGGGACCGAGTTCGCCCACCATGCGGCGCTTGACGAAGTTCCAGCCCATCGCCGGCGCGTCGGCCTGCAACGTCGCCAGCTCGCGCGCATATTCCTCCGGCAGCGCCTCGGGGATCGTGGCGAGGAGCTGCGCCACCTTCATCAAAGGACCCTTGATGTCACCCAGCGCCGCGCGCAGATCGCCGGCGTGGCGCGTGCGATCCAATGGCAGCCCGAGATAGCGTTGACCGGCGACACGCGCCGCCAACCCGCCCATCGCGGTCGAGACGCGCGCGTAGCGCCTAACGCGGCCCGCGATCGAGTTTTCGTCGGTCACGTCAACTCAGCGCTTCGAGCTGGTCGATAAAGCCCGCGACCACGTCGAGGCCGCGTTTCCAGAAATTCGGATCGGACGCATCGAGACCGAACGGCGCCAGCAATTCCTTGTGGCGCTTGGTGCCGCCCGCGCACAGCAAATCGAGATATTTCGCGGCAAAGCCCGGCGCCGCGTTCTGATAGACGGCGTAAAGCGAATTCACCAGGCAATCGCCGAACGCATAGGCGTAGACGTAGAACGGCGAGTGGATGAAATGCGGGATATAGGCCCAATAGAAGCGATACTCATCCTCGAATTTGATGGCGGGACCGAGACTTTCGGTCTGCACGTCGAGCCAGATCTCGCCGATACGATCCGCCGAGAGTTCGCCTTGCCGCCGCTCGTCATGGACGCGGCGCTCGATATTCGACGAAGGCGATCTGCCGCACCACCGTGTTCAGCATGTCCTCGACCTTGGCGGCGAGCATCGACTTCCGCTTCTTCGGATCGGTTTCCGCCTTGAGAATCGCCTGGAAGGTCAGCATCTCGCCGAACACCGACGCCGTCTCCGCCAAGGTCAGCGGCGTGTCCGCCATGAGTTGCCCTTGCGGTCCCGCCAGCACCTGATGCACGCCATGGCCCAGCTCGTGCGCCAGGGTCATCACGTCGCGCGTCTTGCCCTGGTAATTCAGCAGCAGATAGGGATGCGCGCTGGGCACGGTCGGATGCGCGAAGGCGCCGGGCGACTTGCCGGGTCGCGTCGGCGCGTCGATCCAGCGCATGCTCGAAAAAGCGCCGGCCGATCGCGGCAAGGTCGGGCGAGAACGCGGCATAGGCGTCGAGCACGATGCGTTTCGCCTGCGGCCACGCGATGGTGCGGTCCTCGGAATCGGGTAAGCGGCGCGTTGCGGTCCCAATATTGCAACGCCGCCACGCCGAACCACTTGGCCTTGAGCTTGTAATAGCGATGCGCCAGGCGCGGATAGGATTGCCGCACCGCCGCGATCAGCGCGTCGACCACCTCGTCCTCGACATAGTTCGAGAGATTGCGCGCCGAGATCGGGCGCTTGAACTTGCGCCAGCGGTCCTCGATCTCCTTGTCCTTCGCGAGCGTGTTGGTGATCTGCGCGACGACGCGGATATTGTCGCCGAACACCTTGCCGATGGCCTTGGCGGCGGTCTTGCGCAGCGCCGGATCCGGTTCGGACAGCAAATGCAACGCCTCGGCGCTGGTCAGCTCCTTGCCGTCGATCGGGAAAGCGCAGCGCCGCTTCGGTTTCGTCGAACAGACGCTGCCACGCCGAAGCACCGGCAACGGACTTTTCGTGCAGCAGCTTTTCGAGATCGTCCGACAATTGATGCGGACGGAAGGCGCGGACGTCGCGCAGCCACGGCCGATAATGCGCCAGCGCCGCGCTTTTGAACTTTTCCTCGAGCGCCGCATCCTCGATGCGGTTGATTTCGAGGCCGAAGAACAACAGCTCGGTCGAGATATCGTTGATCCGTTCCTGGATGTTCTGATAGAACCGCCCGCGCTCGGGATCGCTCATGTCCGCCGCGTAATAGAGCGAGGCATAACTCCCCGCGCGGCCGAGCGTGTCTTCCAGCTTTTCGTAGGCGACGATCGCGGCGGCAAGTTCGTCGCCCGACAGTTCGGCCAGTTTGCCGCGATAATGGTCGCGGAACGCGTCGGCGGCGGTGGCGGATCGATCGAGATCGGATTTGAGCTTGGGCGAGTCCGGACCGGAATAGAGATCGCTCAGATCCCATTCCGGCAACGGGCCCAAATCCTTCGTCGCCGCGGTCGTTCGCCTGCGCCATGTGTCCCTCTCCCTTTGCGCCTATAGATAGGGACGTCGCGCGGGAGCGTGTGCCAGCCGACTCAGGCCGCCTCTACGGTCATTTCTGCGGCATAGGCCGCGCCGGTCGGATTGCCGGCAAAGTCGCACCAGCGGCCGGCGCGGTAGTCGTAGAGCTTGCAGGCGTGCATCGTGGCGAAGAGGTATCGCAGCGAGAATTCCTCGACCACCGCGCGCGGGCCAAGCAATTCATTCAGCCGCGCCTGCGCCGCCGGCAAGCGGTAGAGGGGGATCAACGGCTGAATATGGTGCGCGGGATGATCCATGATGTGATGCGTCAGCGCGCCGTACCAGCGCGGCATGCGGACATGAATGGTGACTTCTTCTTCGCCGCCGAGCTTGCGCCATTCCTCGATCGAGGCGAACCACGGCGCGCGCGGGTTGGTATGCTGCAGATAGATCGCCGTGCCCATCATGTGGTTCCAGATCAAGATACGGCACGACGAAGCCGAGCACGACCGACGAGAATGCCGCCGGTCCACGCCAACGCGCCGAGAAGCACCGCAAGATAGACGACGAGCAGCGCGAAATCGCGCCACGCGTCCGCGCGCTTCACGCCCGGCAAGAGATGGCGCGGCATGAACTTGTCGCGCCACCAACGCGCGACGCAGATAATAGGGCGCGAAGCCCGCCGGCGAGCGATAGAGCCGCTCAAGGCGACGCCGCCACAACGGCAACGCGCGGTATTCGACGACGTCGAGCGGCGACCAGGAATTGTGGCCCTTGAGGTTCGGCGCGCGGTGATGTTGGCGATTATGCACCGCGACCCAGAGACTGCAATTATGCAGCACGGGCAGAAAGGCGATGCGCGCCATGACGGCGTTCGCGGTCTTGCTCGCGGTGTAGGCGCCGTGCGCCGCGTCGTGTCCGATGACGAACAGCGACGGCAGCGTGAAGCCGGCCACGATGCGCGCCGCCGATCCGCAGCCACAGCGGCACCTCCGCAAAGCCCGCGAGCCAAGTCCCGACCGCATAGACCGCGAGCGTGACGGCGAGCAGCGCGACGGCGCGCGGCATCGAGGGGGCGACATACGGCATCATCGCCTGGCGCAAGCTTTTCTCGCGGGCGATTCTGGTTGGGTTGAGGGCCGAGACGTTCATATTTATTAATGGCTTAAGGCTCGAATTCGGGATTCGAGATTAGCTGAAACTCACACGAAATTCCACCTGTCATGGCCGGACTTGATCCGGTCATCTCAAGCCAATTGCGCGTCGCTTGCTCGAGACCCGCGGGTCAAGCCCGCGGGTGACGGTAAGAAAGCGCCTACTTCGGCGCTTTGGCGAAGAACTGGATGATGTTGCCGTCGGGGTCGCGCGAGGTGAGGGTGCTGCCGTGGCTGCCCATGTCGCGCGTGGCCAGGATCGGCGCCCCCGTCACCTCGAGCTGCTTCGCGCATGGCCGCGAGATCGTCGACCTCGAACACGATCACCGTGTTCGACGCGACCGCCGCGCCCGCTTCCTCGGGCGAGGACAAGGCGAAGCGCGCGCCGCCGGCGTCGAGCTGCGCCCATTTGGTCCCGTCCTGAAATTTCATCGTCATGCCCAGGAGGTCGCGATAGAAGTCGAGCGCGCGGCCCATGTTCTCGCGTGACCTGATAGACGTTCTGGATTTTGACTTGCATGGTCGCCTCCTAAAAAAGAACGGCGCGCGGTCCGACCCACGCGCCGTCTTATCGATACAAACGCGGGTCAGGTCGCGATGAACTCGGCGATGGCGCGCATCGATTCCGGTTTTTCGTGCGTCACCAGATGGCCCGCGCCATCGAAAATCTTCACCGTCGAGCCGGGGATCAGTTTCTGCCATACCGGCGCTTGCGCGGCGGGGCAGATCTTGTCCTGCTTGCCCCAGACCAAAAGGGTCGGCACCGTGATTCGATGCAGCTATTTCGCCAGCTTCGGATCGTAGTTGCGCTGCCACGCGATACGCGCCCAGCTCGTCTGCTCGCGATAGGCATTGACGATAAAATCGATATGTCACGTCCGGCGGCGGACCGAGCGCCGCCGGATTCTCCGCGAGGTACGGCACCAGCTCCTCCGGCTTGACGCTGAACAGGTCGGTCGCCGGATGCTCCTTGTCATAGAGACCGGCGGGCGCGATCAGCACGAGCTTCTTCAGCCGGTCGGCATGCTGGCGTCGCGAACTGCGCGCCGATCCAACCGCCCATCGAATGGCCGATGGCGCTGAACTTGCCGAGCTTCAACAGATCCAGCAGCTCCAGGTAATGCATGACATGGTCCTGGATACTGGCAATGCTGGTGATCGTCGGCGGAGCCGCCGAAGCCCGGATGGATCGGCAGATAGACTTTGAACTTCTCGGTCAACGGCGCGAGGAAATCCCAGCCGCCGGCGGTGCCGGCGCCGTGCCAGAACATCACCGGCTCGCCTTGCCCGGCGCTCAAGACCTGGGTCTTGTTGCCGTTGACGGTGTATTCTTCCGTCTTCCACTGCACCGCCATGTTACTTCGCTCCCGCCAGGGCGCGCGCTTCGCTCGCCGCGGCTTTTTTCTTTGGGCGCAGAAGCGGGATCACCTCCTCCGCGAACAGCGTCATGTTCTTGACCACCTTCCAATGCGGCATGTCGCCGATATTGTGGTGGAGCAACAGCCGCGAGGAATTGGCGCTCTCGCACCATTTCGCGATGGTTTCGGCGACGCGTTGCGGCGTGCCGTAGACGACGCGCCACTGCTGCGTCAGCGCATCCCAGTCGAAACCGCCATGCGACGCCGTCGCCGCGGCGCGCAGCCTCAACTGCTCGGTCGAAATATAGCCTGGCGGGCCGAGATATCGTCCCGTCGTGCGCGTCGCATCCTCGAAGTAATAGCGGATGTGGTCCTTGCACTCCTGTTCCGCCTGCTCATCGGTCTCGGCGACATAGACGATGACGTTGAACATCGCCTTGTCGGGCGTGAATTCGTGCCCGTATTTCGCCGAATTCGATCTTCAACTGCTTGAACGTTTTTTCCTGCGCGGTGATCGGCACGAACACCGACGAATAGGCGAAACCGTATTCGGCCGCGATCTGCACCGTCTCCGGACTGCCCGTGCCGACGATCGCGATTTTCGGATGCGGCTTCTGCATCGGCCGCGGCCATGGATTGAGATAGCGGTAATTGAAGAACTCGCCGTCGAACGTGGTCGGGCCGTCTTGGGTCCAGGCTTGGAGCAGGACCTTCAGGCCTTCGCGGAACCGCGCCCGCGCCGTCGCCGGATTGATCTGCTGGTTGGCCCAATACTCCATGCCGGTGCCGAGCGGCAGCGCGATCTCGAGCCGACCGTTCGACATCACGTCGAGCATGGCATAGCCCTCGGCGACCCGGTTCGGCATTTCCAGATTGAGCGGCACCCCGAAGACGCAGATCTTCGCGTTCTTGGTCTGTGGGATCAACGCCGCCGCCATGATCGTGACGACGGGGTTCATGCTGTAGATCGTATTGTGATGCTCGTTGATGCCCAGCCCGTCGTAACCGAGCTTGTCGGCCAGCACCATTTCCGCCATGTAGCGCTGATAAAATTCGTAGCCCTTTTTCGCATCGAAATTCTTGTTGGAGTAATCGACCCACAGCGAATCGTATTTCTTATGATCGGCCGGCAGATCGTTGTAGTGCATGAAATGGAATGTGTAGAATTGCAAATCGTCTTGCCATCTCGCCATGGAATCCTCCTAGGGGTCGCGGCGTAAGCGTAAATAAGCGGAACCAGAGCGACGCCCGATTAGTCGGGCGCACGGCGCTAATCGTCGCTTTTTCGATAGGCGAACGTCGAATTCCTCACCGTTATGTTTTATAATTGTTGAGGAATTAAACCTTTCGGTCCTCAACCTTGTCAAGCTAAGACGGGCCGGAAAAGGGGAGGAGCATGGCAAAAAGCCATATCGCCGATCTTGGCACGATCATCGCCGATCTCGAGGCACATGGCCGTCTCGCGCGCATTAAGACCGAGGTCGATCTGCATCACGACCTTGCCGGAATCGCCGCGAAGCTCGAAGGCGGTCCGCGCGCGGTGCTGTTCGAGAAGGTGAAGGACCGGTTCGCGCCGGTGTTCGCCGGACTTTATTGGTCGCGCGACCTGCTGGCGGATTTGCTCCGGCGCGACGAAGCGACCTTGCCGCAATATGTCGCCGACTGCATCCGGCGGTGGCAGATGAAGCCGCGCCCGCCGGTGATGGTCAAGGACGGTCCGGTGTTCGAGGTCAGCGAGTTCCATGTCGACCTGACGCGCATGCCGATTCCGGTTCACGCCATGAAAGACGGCGGACCCTATTTCGACGCCGGCGTGGTGATCGCGATCGATCCCGAGAACGGGGTGCGCAACGCCTCGATCCAACGCTTCATGGTCGAGAGCTGGAACACGCTGCACGTCAATATCGACGCCGGCCGGCATCTCGAGCTGTACCTGAACAAGGCGGCCAAGATGGGCAAGTCCCTGCCCTTCTCCCTCAATATCGGCGTCGGCCCTGGCCTGCATTTCGCCGCGGCGACGCCGGCGGAAGCGGCACCCGCCGACACCGACGAGCTCGGGATCGTCACCGAGTTCGACGGCGCGCCCTTGGAGCTCGTCGAGGGCAAGCGCCTCCCCGTGCACCTGGTCGCCAACGCAATGTACGCGCTCGAATGCGAAATGATTCCGGGCGAGCTCGGCGACGAAGGTCCGTTCGCCGAAGTGACGAACTATTACGCCAAGCGCGCGCCGCGCCCGGTCGTGCATGTCCGCGCCATCCATCGCCGCGAGCGGCCGATCTTCCAGACCATCCTCTCCGGCGCCGAAGTGTGGAACTCGGTCGGCTTGCTCGGCGAAGCCAACGTGCTCGCCATGCTCCAACGCCAGGTGCCGGGCGTCACCGATGTCTATTTCAGCCACGGTGGTTGCGGCTTCTATCATGCCGTCGTGCAGATGAACCAAAAGCGCACCGGCTGGTCGAAGCAGGCGATCATGGCGGCCTTCGCCGCGTTCCCGCCGCTGAAAATGGTCACGGTCGTCGATGACGACGTGAACATCCGCAGCGCCACCGACGTCGAATGGGCGATGGCGACGCGGCTCGACCCCGCGACCGGTATCGTCAAATTCGAGAAGGCGTTCGGCCATGGACTCAACCCCAGCTTCCCCGACTATGTCGGCGCCAAGGTCGGTTTCGACTGCACACGGCCTTATCCGCATTCCTACGAATACGATCGTGCCGCCTACAAGCCGATGACGCTCGACGGGCTGGACGTGACGCTGCCGGAGATCAAGCCACCCGTCACGGCGGCGGCGCCGGCCGAAGAAGCGGCCCGCGCGCCGGAGACGGCGGCGACGAATGGCCACGCCAAGGCGACCAACGGTCACGCCAAGCCGGTGCGCAAGGCGGTCGCGGCCGCGCGCAAGCCGAACGCCGTGGTGAGGCGTCGCGTTTCTGCCGCCGCGAAAACGTCGAAACCAGGTCGGCTCGGTAAGAAATCGCGCGCGCCGTCAAACCGCCCGACCGGCGGCGCCGCGATGTGATTCAGTCGCATACTCCACTTCTTCCCTCATCCCGAGCGCGGACCGCCGGGCGTCAGCACGGCGGGAGCAGTCGAGGGACCCCATCCCGTGCGGGTGCCCATCTCTACATTCTTCGGTGTGCGGACGGCTCCTATTATGTCGGAACGACACGAACAACGTTGGAAGCCCGCGTAGCGCAGCACAACGACGGAACATTTTGCGGCTATACCGCCGCCCGAAGGCCGGTTGTTCTCGTATTCCATGAAACGTTTCCCAACATCACCGATGCGATCGCGGCCGAGCGCCAGATAAAGAACTGGAGCCGGGTTAAGAAGGAGGCGCTTATTCGGGGCGACTTCACGGCATTGCGCGAGCACGCTCGAGGATGGAATAAGAGGGGATAATTCGTGCGTCCCTCGACTGCTCGCCCGGCTAAGGCCGGGCTGCGCGCTCGGGATGAGGAAAAACTTTAAGCGGAACGCAGGGGGACGACTATGCCGATTTTTTCGCGCGACGGCATCGACATCTACTACGAGGAATACGGGTCCGGCCATCCGATCCTGCTGTTCGCGCCGGGCGGCGTGCGCTCGGCAATCTCGTGGTGGCATCCGGCTGCGGAGGGCACGCCGCGCGCCTGGATGGACCCGACCGTCGCGCTCGCCAAGGACTATCGCGTCATCGCGATGGATCAGCGCAACGCCGAGCACAGCCGCGCGCCGATCCGCGCCAGCGATGGCTGGCAGGACTATGCGCGGGATCATATCGCGCTGATGGATCATCTCGGCCATCGCCGTTTCCACACGATGGGCGGCTGTATCGGCTCGTCCTTCTGCCTCAGCCTATGCGAGATGGTGCCCGACCGCGTCACCGCCGCGGTGCTGCAGAACCCGATCGGCTTCGACAATAACCGCGACGTGTTCCGCAACACCTTCAACGGCTGGTCGGCGGACATGCGGGCACGGGACAAGGACCTGAGCCAGGCGACGCTCGACAGCTTCTTCCACAACCTGTTCGGCGGCGACTTCACCTTCAACACGACACGCGATTTCGTGCGCCGTTGCCAAACGCCGCTTCTGGTCATGCCGGGCGACGACCCGCCGCATCCCAAGGTGATCGGCGAGGAGATCGCCGCCATCGCGCCCAAGGCCGAGCTGCTTCGCGATTGGAAAGGCGCTGACAAGGTCGCGGCGGTGACGCCGGTCGTGCTGGATTTCCTCAGGCGCCACACCCCGGCCCGGTGACGCTCCACGGCCCAGCCCTTATACTGTCGGCAAAACGACACAAGGGGTGGGAGGCAATGCAGGAAATCACCACGCTGAGTGCGTTGCTGCGCGAGCACGCGGCGGCGCATCCCGATCGCGACGCCATCATTATCGGGAATGAGCGGATCAGCTATCGGGAAACCGACCGCCGCGCCAACCGCGTGGCCAACGGCTTGCTTGCCGCCGGGCTGAAACCGGGCGCGCGGATCGCGCTTCTCGACAAGAACGACGCCAATTATTTCGAATTGCAATTCGGCTGCGCCAAGGCGGGCATGGTCCTGGTGCCGATCAACTGGCGCCTGGCGCCGCCCGAGATCGCATTCATCGTCAAGGACGCGGCGAGCGCGATGCTGTTCTATGGGCCGGACTTCGCGCCGGTGGTCGACGCGATCAAGGCCGAGCTCGGCAACATCCCGCTCGTGCCGCTGGGCGTGCCGGGCCGCGACAGCTTTGCGGCGTGGCGCGAGCGGCAATCCGACGTCGAGCCGCGGACTCACACGACGCCGGACGACACCGTGCTTCAGCTTTACACCAGCGGCACCACCGGCCGCGCCAAGGGCGTACAGCTTTGCGCACGCGGCCTCCTGGTCAGCCTGCCGGGCTTCGTCGAGATCGGCGTGTGCCGGGATGACGACATCTATTTGTTGCCGATGCCGTTTTTCCATATCGGCGGCAGCGCCATGGCGATCCTCGCGATCGCCACCGGCTGTCCCGCCGTCGTGATTCGCGATCTCGATCCGAAGGTGCTGCTCGACGCCATCGCGACGCACCGTGCCACCATCATGTTCCTGGTGCCTGCGGTGATCCTGTTCATGCTCAACGTGCCGAGCATCGGCGACATCGACCTGTCGAGCCTTCGCCTTATCCTTTACGGCGGCAGCCCGATCCCGGTGGCGCTGCTGACGCGCGCGATGGCCGTCTTCAAATGCGGCTTCGGCCAAGTCTACGGCATGACCGAGGCGCACGGCACCATCACCTATCTCGGCGCGGAAGATCACGATCCCGACAACGCGACGCGGCTCAAATCGTGCGGCCGCGCCATTCCTGACGTCGAGATGCGCGTGGTCGACGCCGACGACCGCGAGGTGTCCGACGGCACGGTCGGCGAAATCGTGTGCCGCGCGGTCAAGGTGATGTCGGGTTATTGGAACCGGCCCGAGGAGAACACGCGCGCGATCCGCGACGGTTGGTTCCATACCGGCGACGCCGGCTACCGCGACGCCGACGGCTATTACTATATCCACGACCGCGTCAAAGACATGATCGTGTCGGGCGGCGAGAATATTTATCCGGCCGAGGTCGAGAACGCGCTCTACGGCCATCCCGCCATTCAGGACGTCGCGGTGATCGGCGTGCCGGACGACAAGTGGGGCGAAACCGTCAAGGCCTGTGTCGTGCTGAAGCCCGGCGCCGCGGCGACAGCCGACGACCTAATCGCCTTCGTGCGCCAACGCATCGGCGGCTTCAAGCTGCCGCGTTCGGTCGATTTCATGGCGGAGCTGCCGCGCAACGCGACGGGAAAATTCCTCAAGCGGGCGCTGCGCGACCCCTATTGGCAGGGCCGCGAGCGGCAAGTGAATTGAAACTGTAATTTACCTTCGTCATTCCTGCGCAAGCAGGAATTTAGGACCGGCGACGTGCTTTTGCCCTGGGTCCCTGCTTTCGCAGGGACGACGATTTGGTCTCGGGCGACGGCGGTCTTGCCGGTCGAATAAGCTTGCCCCCCTGCCAAATTTCGGCGCTTTCAAACCATTCACGCGTCAACTCGGGCGCATCATCAGGATCGACCCAAACTTTCCGCTCTTTCCGCTTCGCATTCATCGCTTCCCGCCCCATCGCGTAGAATTCGTCGTTGGGGCGCATGTCGGTGGCGTTCGCCATGCGGTTCGACAGCGCGAACAAGGCCGCGATGGCGGCGATGTCCCATTGCTCGTCGCGACTGAACCCGTGCTGAGTCAGCGCGGCGTAGTCGGCGTCATTGATCAGCCACGGCGTCATCGCCACCTTGACCGCGAAATCGAGCATCGCCTTGTCGCGCGCGTCGA
Organism: uncultured Alphaproteobacteria bacterium; assembly: GCA_963851285.1. Taxonomy (GTDB): domain Bacteria; phylum Pseudomonadota; class Alphaproteobacteria; order ATCC43930; family CGMCC-115725; genus JAATGI01. The sequence continues at coordinate 496,404 of CAWKOL010000001.1, read as the reverse complement.
GATCGGCCTTGCGATAATTGATCGCGACCTGGTCCGCGATCAGCGGGTTCTTGGCGCGGATGCGCAAGATCGCGCCATGCGCCACGACGCAGTAATGGCATTGGTTGGCGGCGCTGGTCGCGACCACGATCATCTCGCGCTGCGCCTTGGAGAGACCGCCCGGCTTTTCCATCAGCGCGTCGTGATAGGCGAAGAAGGCGCGGAACTCGTCTGGCCGATACGCCATCGCCAAGAACACGTTCGGCACGAAGCCGGATTTTTCCTGCACCGTTTCGACGCGCGCGCGGATGTCGGCCGGCAGCTCCGCCAGCGTCGGCACGGGAAAGCGGCTGATCGGCGGCGCGCTCATCTCACACCGCCGCGCCGCGCGTCGTCACTCCGCCGCTTGGCGCGCGGCGAACTGGTCGAGGCCGTAGAGCTTCGCCGCGTTGTCGCGCGTCAGCTTGCGCACGGTCTCCGGCGGCAGATGCTTCATCTGGCGCTCGACCGTGGCGTGGCTGTTGCGGCCAGATGCTGTCGGGATGCGGATAGTCCGACGCCCACAGCACCTTGTCGTCGCCGTAATATTTCAGCAGGTCCATGGCGACATGGTCCTCCTGGAACGTGGCGTAGACTTGGCGCTTGAATAGGTCGCTCGGCTTGGTGACGAGGTCGATGCCGCCCTTGTCGGCCCAGAACTCCTTGCCTTCCCACAGGCGCCAGTGCCGGTAGTCCAGCTCCTGCACCACCCAGGGCAGCCAGCCGAGCCCACCCTCGACCAGCAGCACTTTGAGCTTGGGATGACGCTCGAGAATGCCCCAGGCGAAGAGATCGACGAACGGATCGAGGAACTGGCCGATCAGCGCCTTGGTCACGGTGAAGGTGCCGGGAATCTTGCCGAGGCCGGGATCGCCGCCCGGGGCGAGGAACACCGTGACGTGCCAGGACAGGATCATGCCGCTCTCTTCGAGCAGCTTCCAGAACGGCTCCCACGCCGCGTCATGAAGGCGCGGCTTCGCCAGCGCGACCTGGAACAACACCTGCTTGAAACAGCCCTTGGCGATGAGGCGCTTCAGCTCCTTCATCGCGGATTCCGGATATTCCGGCACTTGCGGCACGCCGATCAGGCGGTCCGGCGCGACCGAGCAGAACTCCTCGAGCCAGTCGTTATAGGCGGCGTAGCAGGCGTCGCGCATCTCGGCGTCGCTATGGTCGATCGAGGTGACCGGGCCGAACATGACATGCGCCTCGACGCCGTCGCGGTCCATGTCGGCGAGGCGCAGCTCCGCAACCGACGGACGCAGCTCGCTCTGATCCTTGATGCCGCCGCGATCGAACGCGTTGAGGAACGGCAGCTTCGGCCGCGGCGTGACCTGGCCTTCGAACCGGCCGCTCCAACCGCCCCAGACCTGCCGTCGCACACCCAGACCGGCGCGGCCGTCGCGACGCTCGATATGCGGCGCGCGATCGCGGAATTTCGCCGGCAGGCGCTTGGTCCACAAATCCGCCGGCAGATTGTTCAGGTCGAGATGGTCGTCGCAGGAAATGAAGCGGTAATCCACGGGCACGATCCTTCGCGAGGGAAAATGTATGATGAATCAATACCGGTCGCGGCGGCCGGTCAAGCGGCGCGCCTAAGGCGTTAAGCAGCTCGCCTTTTTGCGCGAGGTTTCGGCAAATCGATGAGCAGTTCGGCCTTCATTTTCGCCAATGCTTCATCGATGATCCACAGATGCGAATTGTGCCGCAAATCGAGTAACCGCCGTACCGAGTTTTCCGGCATGCCGAGCGCCGCCGCGAGCTTGACCTTCGACCAACCCTGTTCGCGCATCCGCTCATAGACGGCAAGCTTCGCGGTCACGAGCGACGGCAATACCGCGCGATCCCGGCCGGAATGCGCTGCGCCGCGTCGCGGCAAGGGCCGGCCAGCCTTCATGTAGCCTTCGAGAGCCGCCAGCACGCAATCGACCGCGTTCGCGCCTGCTTCTTGCTCGGTCTCGCCTTCGGTCAGGGCCTCGGGAATGCCGGGAAAGCGGACCAACAACCAGCCGTTGCTCTGGCGCTCCAATCGATACCGATAACCGAACGCCATCACCGATTCTCCAAATCTTTTGCCGTCAGGCCCAATTGGCGCAACATCGCGTTCAGCAGGCCCGGGCCGATTTCCTTGCGTCGATCCTTTACCGTGGTAAAGCTCGCGCCGTAGTAAATCCGTCCGTGGCTGCCCTTGCCGTGATCTGCATCGAACGCGACCGCGATGCCGCGATTGCGGCCTAATTTTCGGACTTTGCGCACGAATTCGGCCCGGTCCATCGCCGGTCAAATTCGCACAAATATGTGCGATCGTCAATCCTGCCGCAGAAACTTGCCCTAGCATCGGGGGGTGTTGGGCCATAAACGACGATTGATGCGGCGGCCGATCCGGAAAACACAAAACCGCGTTCCCGCAGGGACGCGGTTGCCGGAACACGGAAGACTACTCGCCGTCTTCGGTCGTGGTGGTCGTGGTTGTCGTCGTGCGCCGCTGATACGGCGGCAAGTCGATATCGGGCGACGGTCCGGCCGCGACCGAATTCGGAGCGTAGACCGGCGCCGGACCATAGCTCGTCGCGTGGGTCCGGGTTCTCGTGGTGCGGACACCAAGTTCTTCGTTGGCGTCGTAGAAGGTCTGATGCTGGCGATAGCTGTCGGTGCGGTCGCTTTCCACGCCGTCCGGGCCGATCTGCCGCGTGGTCATGGTCCGATCGTAGTTGCCGGGCGGCGGTGGCGGCGGCGGCGGCTCGCCGATGTCCGCCGATTGCTCGTCATAGGCCGGCGGCGGTGGCGGCGCCGCGGCGACGGGCGGCGGAGGGGGCGGCACCGCGACATCGGCATCCTCGTCGATGGGCGGTTGCGCGTGCGAGGTGGTCGTGGTCACGGTCTGGCTCGAGCCAAACGGCGTCGTCACGGTTTCGGTGCGCCGGTTGTAATAGGTGCTGTCCTGCGCATAGGCGGCACCCGTCAGCAAGGCGACGGCGGCGACGCCAACCATCAAGCTTCGAATCATCGCGGTACTCCTTTCCGGACGACGAGCCGAACGCACGGCTCGTCAGTGCCGGCTACTCGTTATCCTGATCCTGGTGAATTGTGGTGGTCGTACTGGTCGAGCGATCCACGGGCGCCGCCCCTTCGCTGCTGCTGCTGTGGCTGCGCGTCACCGTCGACGTGTCGCCGTCCGGTGTCATCGCCTGGCTCTTCGAGACGCTGTCCTTTTCTTCCGTCCGATTGCCGTAAGCGTCGACCGAACGCGTCGTCCGCGACTTGCTGTACGAGTTCGCGGGCGGCATCGGCGGCGGCGCGACCGTGGTGGTGGTGCTTTGCGACGAATAGCTGTCCTGGGAATAGGCGGTGCCCGTCATCAGGGCCAACGCCGCCACCCCGGTGAATAGGGTGCGGAACATGCTCATCCTCCTTCACATCGCTCGCGCGGACAGGAGCCCGCATGCCGGTTCAACGCGAGCCCTCCGGCCGTGTTCCGGTTGCATGGCAGGGTCAACCACGCACGGTTGAGCGCGCATCGCGACGCGTTGCATCGCGCGGGTGCTTGTCATCGTGGAGGCGAGCGGACAGGATGCTTTCAAACATATGCGGGAGGCCGGTGTGAAGGCAGCGGACATGTACAAGGTCGACGGTTACGGCGCGATCGTGACCGGAGGCGCCTCGGGCATCGGTCTCGGCTTCACCGAAGTGTTGGCGGAAAACGGCGCGCGCGTGACCATGCTCGACGTCGATCGGGCCGGCCTCGACAAAGAGACCAGGCGGCTCAAAGACAAAGGTTGGGATGTGCGCGGCATGAATGTCGACGTCACCGACCACGCGGCGTTGGACCGCGCCTTCGACGAGACCGCCGGAACTCTATGGCCGGCTCGATGTCTGTTTCGCCAACGCGGGCATCGACCCGGGCATCGGGTTCGTTAGCATCGACCGGACGAAGCGCGTCCCCGAAGGCGCCATCGAGAATTACGACGATGCGCGCTGGAACCGCGTCATCGAGCTCAACCTCAACGGCGTGTTCGCCACCATCCGCGCCGCCGCGCGTCACATGCGGCCACGAAAATCCGGCCGCATTATCGTCACCACGTCGATGGCCGCGTTCGAGATCGAGGCCGGTATCGGCGCCGCCTACATGGCGGCCAAGGCCGGCGCCGCGCATCTGATGCGCAACGCCGCGCTCGAGCTCGCGAAATACCAGATCACCGTCAACGCCATCGCGCCGGGATGGACGATCACCAATATCGGCGCCGGCTGGATGCTGGACAAGAAGGTCCAGGACGAGGTCGCGCAATGGGTGCCGCTGCGCCGCGTCGCCTCGACCGAGGATCTGAAAGGGTTGGCGCTGTTCCTGGCGTCGCCCGCCTCGAGCTACATCACCGGCGCGCAAATCGCGATTGACGGCGGCTGCCAGCTCGGCAACGTCCTCGACTAGTCGTTTATCAAGGGGGTTCGATGATTACCGTTCACCATCTCAATAATTCCCGGTCGCAGCGCGTGTTGTGGTTGCTAGAGGAACTGGCGCTCGATTACGACATCAAATTCTATCGACGCCAACCCAACATGCGGGCGCCGGCCGAATTGCGCGCGGTACATCCGCTCGGCAAATCGCCGGTGATCACGGACGGCGAGAACACCATCGCCGAGTCGGGCGCCATCGTCGAATACCTCGTGGACGGCTACGGCAAGGGCCGTCTCATTCCGCCGCCCGACACCAAGGCGCGGCTGCGCTATACATATTGGCTCCATTTCGCCGAAGGCACGCTGATGCCGCCGTTGCTGATCAGCCTGATCGCCGGCCGGCTCGGCGGGCCTGACGTGCCGTGGTTCGCCCGTCCGATCGCGCAAAGGCATCGGCAAGCGCATCCAGGACGGATTTTCGGGTCCCGAGATAACGCGCGATCTCGATTTCATCGAGAGCGAGCTAGCTGACCGTCCCTATTTCTGCGGCGACGAGTTCACCGCCGCGGACGTGCAGATGAGTTTCCCGCTCGAAGCGGCGTCGGCGCGCGCCGGACTCGACCAATCCCGGCCCAAGACCGAGGATTGGCTGCAACGCATCCATGCCCGCCCCGCCTATCAGCGCGCGCTCGAAAAGGGCGGCAAATACGATTTGCTGCGCTAGAAAAGAAGCGGCCCGGCGCGAGGCCGGGCCGCTCGCGACCGCGTTCCGATCACGATCAGAACGGATAGTACCGGAAGCTGACCATCACGATGTTGTCGCCGGTGGACGGTGCGCCGCCAGCGGCGCCGCCGAACGTATTGACACCGGCATAGGCGTAAGACGCGCCCAGCGCCATGCGGCCGTACTCCCCTTTATAGAAATTCCACCAACCGCCGACTTGGAACTCGTACAACGTGTCGACATCGCACGTGCCGTTTTTGGCGGTCAGCGTGGCGGTGCTGGCGGTGACGGAATCATTGCCGTAGGCGCAATTGGTGTTGTTGTAGAGCGGGTTGCCATAACCGCCCGCCGTCGCGTCCGTCGCTCCGAACGCCTTCGCGGTCTCATGCTCGATACCGGCATAACCGTACAGATCGAGTGTGGGCGCAGGATGGCCGATGACGCCGACCATCGCCTCGATCTCGGGAATCGGCGCGATCGCGCCGGTCGTCGGATTGAAGGTCACGTCGGGCAACTGACCGGAAGCGTATTTGCCGATGCCTTCACCCCAGAGTCCCGATACCGTGACATCGAGCAGCTTCGGCACGACCGGAAGAACGGCGCCCGCAGCCGATACCGCCGCCGAATGCGCTCTTCATGCCCAGCGTCGCGGTGGCGGGCAGGCCGGCCGCGATATTGTCGGCCCGGAATTGCCGTGCCAAGCCATAGACTTCGAAATGTCCCCAACCCGGCTCCGCCACAATCTTGGCAATGACGTCCGGCATGCCGTCGAACGAGAACGTGGTGGTGCCGCCGCCGCCATTGAGCAAGCCGCCGCCGCCGCCCTCTTCTTTAGCAACGGAAAATGCCGGTTCGTTGTAGGGATTGTTGAGCTGCGGATTTTCCGCGGATAGCGCGGCCCACCAGCCTGGCGCGAAATGCTCCGTGAGCCGAATGCCAGGTTGCCGCATCCAGTTGAAGCCGACGTTATACTGTGCGTCGATCGACAGCGGCGTAACCACTTTGAACGGGTCCATTCCCCCAGAGAACAGCGTCGCCAAGCTCCAGGTCTGGCCGGCGAGCAGGTTAAAGCCCATATCCGCACGGTCATATATCATGAAAGCGTGACGCAGCCGGATATTATAGCTGTTGCTTTCGTTGGAATTGGCGGTACCTGCCTGACCCAAGAAGTCGGTTTCGAAGTACGCGGTCAGCGTGGTCGCCACATCGGGCATGCCCGTCGCCAACAAGGACAACCGGCTCTGTCTGGCGCTTTCGCGGAACTCGCCGATTTGATTGTTGTTTACCCCGCTCGACGCGCCGCTGGTCCCCGTGGCCGCGAGGAAAGCATTGTTGAACGGAATGCCGCCGTTCTTGTTGCTGCCGAGGATGCTGCCGACATCGGCGGTTTCGTTGCCCGACCGGTAGATGGTCGCGGATTCGATGAACCCCCCGACCTTCAAGGTGACGCCGCCGACGTGATAGGTGCCGCCTACGCCGGAGCTGGCTTTCTTATATTCCGCCTCGACCTGCGCCGCTTGCTGACGAACCACTTCGGCCTGTTCGGCCTGTTGGCGCTGCTGTTCCTTAAGTTGATCGATCTGGGACTGCAGACTTTGGAGCTGGTTCTGATAGCTGCTCTGGATTGTCTGGATCTGATCTTGGAGCTGCTCGATCTTCGACTGGGCGTTGGCCCCGCCCGCGGTAAGAGCCAGCACGGCGACTGCCGTCGCGCTGCCAGCCAGAATGCGCCTCAAGTACATTGTATAATCCCCCGTCTGTGTCGACCGGATCGGTTCGCCGTGCGGCATCCGACTTTCGGGCTTTGGATAGGGGGGCTATGTTGCGGTTGTGTTAGGGTTTTGTTGCAGTTCGATGAAACGCGACGAAGTCCGCTAGCTGTGGCATTTTTGCCGCAGGCGCATTGATTAGAATTGCCCCAAAGCAGGCGCGATGCGATTGCCCGATTTTCTCCGAACCACCCGGTTCCGGCTCGCGGCCGCGTTCGCGGTGATGTTCGCGCTATCGGCAATCCTGCTGTTTGCCTTCATTTACTGGCAGACCGAGTTGCGCGAAACGGCGCGCATCGACCGTTTTCTTATTGCGCGACGCCGAATCGATGCGCGGCCCAGCCCGAGTCCGATGTCGAACGCGCCGTCTCGTCGCGCAGTCTCGGCGACTTGCACCGCATCACCTTTGCCGCGCTGTTCGCCGCCCGACGGCCATGCCTTGGTCGGCAACCTTCCCGCGCTTCCCCAGGGCCTGCCGATCGATGGACGGGCCCATGCCGCGCGCGGCTTGCCGCTCGAACCCGACGCGCTCGATCTCGGCGCGGCGCGCGTGGTCGCCCGCCGTCTCGCCAACGGCGACGTTCTGGTCGTCGGCCGCAATGTCGACGCCTTGCGACACGCTCGGCGCGATCGTGCTCAGCGGCCTGGAGTTGGGCGTCATTCCGGCCCTGCTGTTGTCCATCGCCGCCGGCGCTTTCGTCAGTTGGCGCGCGCAGCAACGGGTCAAGTCGGTGCATCAATCGGCGGAGCGGATTCTCGTTCGGTGCTCTGCGCGAGCGCTTGCCGGTACGCGGCACGGACGACGATTTCGACCGGTTGGCGCGGGGCGTCAATCTGATGCTCGACGAGATCGGCCGTCTTCTCGACAGCGTGAAGGGCGCCGGCAACGAGATCGCGCGGGATCTGCGCGCGCCTCTTGCCCGGCTGCGCGAACGGCTGGCGCGCGCCAAGGCGACCGCGCCCGAACGCCGCGGCGTTGCGTGGCATGATCGACGACGCCGTCATCGAGCTCGACCGCACACTGGCGACGGTTACGACGCTGTTGCGCATCGGCGAGATCGAGGCCGGACGCCGCCACGCCGGGAACCGAGCGCGTTCGACCTCGCGGCGCTGATCGAGGAGATCGGTCAGATCTATCAGCCCTTGGCCGAGGATGCCGGCATCGCGCTCGAAATCGCGGGCGCCCCTGGCCTGACCGTCATGGCGGATCGCGGCCTGATCCTCGAGGCGATCGCCAATCTGGCGCAAAACGCCATAAAATTCACACCCGCGGGCGGCACCGTCCGCCTTGTCGCCGTCGCGACGCCGGAAGGACCGGCGGTTCGCGTCGCCGATACCGGACCAGGCATTCCGGCCGAAGCGCGCGCGCGTATATTCGAGCGCTTCTACCGCCTCGACCCATCGCGACGACAAGACGGCAGCGGGCTTGGGATCGAGCCTGGTCGCGGCGATCGCGAAGTTCCACGGCTACCGGGTCACGATCGAGGACGGCGCGCCGGGCAGCGTCTTTACGCTGTTGTGCCTGCCGGCGTCGGTGCTGGCGCCGGCATGACGCGGACGAAGCCGACCGGTTCGCTGACGCCGCGCAGCGTGGCGCTGTCGCCGATCGTCCGCGCGGCCGGCCAACGCGTCGCGCGCCACGGCGTCGGCCAAAAGCGCCTCGGACACGATCGCCTCGCCGCCCCTGCATTGGTGTTCGAGACGCGAGGCGATATTCACGGCCGCGCCGAAATAATCGAGGACGCCGCCGGCGGTGACCGCGATGCACGCGCCGCGGTGCAGGCCGAGCTTCAGCACGATCTCCTGCCCGTCATGGCCGCGGTTGAAGCCGGCGACCTCGTCTTGAATGGCCAAGGCGGCCTTGATCGCGTCGGCGGGATCGTAGAACGCCGCCATCACCGCATCGCCGACGGTCTTGACGATGGCGCCGCCATGGCGCTGCACGCGCGCCGCCAGAAAGGCGAAATGATCGCGCACCAGATGGTAGGCCGAGGCATCGCCGAGCCGATCATAGAGCGCGGTCGAGCCTTGCAGATCGGTGAACATGATCGCGATGCTGCCGATCTCGGCATCGTCGCCGGGGCGCAACAATTGCTCGGGACATAGGCGGCGGAACGCCGGCATCGCGATAACCCGCTCGCCGGTGAGCGCGTCGGCCGCCCAGCGCCGGTCTTCGACGACGAAGTAAAGCGGCCGGTCGGTCTCGTTGCGAATCGCGACGACGCCTGGCGTGCGCGGTTCGCGCAGCACGATCTCTTTGCCGCGGGCGACGATTTCAGGAATGGCGCCATCCGCGCCGATCTCGGCATCGGCTTCGGCACCGGCCTCGACCGTACGGAAGCGGTACGGTCCCGGCGGCAATGCAAGATCGAAGCGCGCCGACTGGTCCGATGCGACCTCGGCCTGAAACTTGACATGCGGCGTCGTACCCTGCCCGAGCATGCACAGCTCGCCTTCGGGCAAGGCGCGCAACCACGGCGCCGGATGAAACGTCAGCTCGACATTGCGGGTGAAGTTGCGCTCGTAGTCGATGTTGCAGGAGGAGCAATGCGCGCCGGTCGGAAGTTCGTCGAGCCGCGTCGCGCGCACCTTGGCGCCGCGGCAGCGCGGACACAGCAAGTCCCAGCCCATCGCCAGCAGGCCGCGCGATTGCGCCGCCAGGAACAATTCGATGGTCTCGTCCTCGGCGGCGTGCCATTGCCGCGCCATCGCCAGCGGCCGGATGCCGCGCAGCGCCGTCCCGGGCGCGTGGTCGAGAAATTCGACGAGCCGCGGCGTCAGACCGTGACTCGCCGGATCGCGCGCCAGGCTCGCGGCCAGCGCGTCGAGCCGCCGTTTCGCCGATCCGGTAACCTGGTTGTTCGCGCTGGACCCGAGAACGAAATCGGATACATCGCTTTCGCGCACCATACGGTCGATCGCACGCGACCGCTTACGCGCCTCGATCCCGAGAATTCCCGAGTAACGCGCGACCAGCCCCATCAGCCCAACGCATTCGATTTCGCCCCAAAAGGCGAGATGGCAACCAACTCCTTCGGGAACGAGATCGGCGCCCACGTAAAAGCGGCGGATCGGACCCGTCTTGAAATCGCGCAATTGGGTGACGCGGCGCTGATCCTGCCATTCGCCGAAACCCTCCTCCCAGATCACCGGCAACGGTCCCAGCTTGCCTTTGGCGTAGCGCCGCACCCGGCCTTGCGCGTCGGCCTTTTCCTCGAAGCGATACGGCAAGAAACCGACGAGCTCGTTGACGCGCGCGGTGCCTGACACGATCGGCCAGACCGCCTCGACCGGCTTGTCGAAGTGCCGTTCCTCCCGATAGCGGTAAATCCATCTCACGTGCGCCTCTCCCCCAGATACGCACAGCACTTGTTAAGAGATGCGGGCGCTACTCCGCCGCCGGCTTTTCCAACGGCACCTGCGCCGCCGCCATCATTTTGCGGCGCGCCTCCTGCTGTTCCGGCGTGAGTTGCTGGGCGGCGACCTGGCGGCCCAACGCCACGAAGCTCGGGATCTTGTCCTCGGCGAGCGGCCGCATCTTTTCCTTCCGCGCCATCGCCTGCTCGATATAGGGCGCGAGCTCGCCCGCCTTGCGCTTGGCACGCGCTTCCTCGCGCTCGTCGAACGCGGGCAGCACGTCCTTCGCAAACAGTTCAAGCGACTGGCAGATATGGTCGTGCCGGTTCTTGCCGCCCTGCTGAATGAAGGCGACCTGATCGACGCCCGAATCCTCGAAACTCTGCAAGTGCGCGCGAAGCTGTTCCGGCGTGCCGATGCCGCGATTGGCGCCGGCTTCGGGCAAGGTGCCGCCGCACCTTCTCGTAGTTCGCCCAGATGTCGGTGCGGCCCGGCTTGTGCTCGCCGAAAATATAATAATGCGCCAGCGCGAAGCCGAAAAACTTGAAGCCGTCCTCGCCGCGGCGTTTCGCTTCCTCGGCGTCGGGATGGACCGAGAAGCCCGTCACCATCGCGACATTGGCGTTGACGCTGTGGCCGATCGGCACGCATTCGGTCTTGATGATGCGGTAATAGTCGTCGACCCATTGCCTTGCCTCGGCCGGATCGACGAAGGCGAAGGTCAACGCGCCGATACCGAGTCTCGCCGCGAGCTTGATGGTCTCGCGGTTGGAGCACGCGACCCACACCGGCGGATGCGGCTTCTGCAGCGGCTTCGGCACCACGTTGCGGCAGGGCATCGAGAAATATTTGCCCTCGAAGCCCGGGTACGGGTTCATCACCATCATGTTGAGGCATTGTTCGAGCGACTCTTGCCAGGCCGCGCGTTTCTCCGCGACCGGCACGCCATAGCCGCCCAGTTCCAGGATCGAGGCGGATTCGCCGGTGCCGAATTCGACACGGCCGTCGGAGACCAGATCGAGCGCCGCGATACGCTCGGCGACGCGCGCCGGGTGGTTGTAGCCCGGCGGCATCAGCACGATGCCATGGCCGAGGCGGATTTTCTTGGTGCGCTGCGAGCACGCGGCGAGAAACACTTCCGGCGCGGACGAGTGGGAATATTCCTCGAGGAAATGATGCTCGACCTCCCAGGCATAGTCGATGCCGACTCGGTCGGCGAGCTCGACCTGCTCCAGCGCCTCGCGATAGATGCGATGCTCGGAGTCGGCGTCCCAGGGTCGCGGAAGCTGGTGCTCGTAGAAAATGCCGAACTTCATCGCGTCGCCTCCGCCAAACCGCCAAGCTTGCGATAATCCGCCAAAATCCGCTCGAACCGCCGCTCGATCCAGACCCGCATCGCCGGGTCGGTGAAAATGTAGAGCTGATTATCCTCGATCGCCTTCATCACCAGCCCCGCGACCGCGTTCGGATCGAGACCGGTGCGGATCGCTTCGCGCGCCATATCCGCGAGCGGCCCGGTCATCGGCGGCGGCGGCGCACCGTATTCCTTCGGCCAGTTGCGGCGGCTTTCGCCGATGCGGGTGCTGACCCAGCCGGGACACAGCACGCTGACGCCGATATTGTGCGGCGCAAGTTCGACCGACAATCCCTCGGACAGGCCGACCACCGCGTATTTGGTCGCGGTGTAGGCGCCGAAGCCGATCATCGACACCATGCCGGCCATCGACGCGGTGTTGACGATATGGCCGCCCTCGCCATGGCTCTTCATGTGCGGCACCAGCGCGCGAATGCCATACACCACGCCCATCAGGTTGATGTCGACGACCCAACGCCAGTCGTTGAGGGAAATATTGTCGACCCCCGGCGAGCCACCGACGCCGGCATTGTTACAGACGATGTGAACCTTGCCGAAGGCATCGATCGCCGTCTTGGCGGCGCGCTCGACGGCGGCGGCATCGCGCACATCGCAGGCGACGCCGCGCACCTCGGGAAGATTACCCGTGAGGCTCGCCACCGCGTCGGCCAGGGGTTTTTCCTCGATGTCGGCGATCATCACCCGCGCCCCGGCCTCGGCCAGCGCTCGCGCCATTGCGAGGCCGATGCCGCTGGCGCCGCCGGTGACGAACGCCGCCTTGCCGTGAAAGTCTTTCATCGGCCGAGTTCCTGCGGCGCGGGGCCGAGCTTGCGGTAAGCCGCCATGAAGCGCTCGACGCGCTTTTCCAGCGCCGGCCGCATGTGCGGATGGGTGAAGACGTAGAGGTCGTTGTCCCGTACCGCCTTCAGCACCAGCGCCGCGACATCGGCCGGCTTCATCCCGTCCTTCACCAGCGCCGCGATTTTCTTCTCGACCTCGGTGAGTTCGCGCGCCGGCGCCGCGCCGTAACCGGATTGGCGGTTGCGTCCGCTGTCGGAGATTTTGGTGCTGACCCAGCCGGGACACAGCACGCTGATACCGATCCCGTCAGGCGCAAGTTGCGTCGCCAGCCCTTCCGAAATGCCGACCACGGCGAACTTGGTCGCGGTGTAGGGGGTGAAGCCGATGCCCGGCAGAAAGCCGGCCATCGACGCCGTATTGACGATATGCCCGCCCTCCTGATGCGCGCGGATGTGGGGCAGGAACGCCTTCACGCCGTGGACCACGCCCATCAAATTGACGTCGATCACCCAGCGCCAATCCGGCAGCGAAATCTCGTCGGCGTTGCGGCTCGAAACGCCAGCATTGTTGCACACGACATGCACCTTGCCGAACGCGTCGATCGCGGCCTGCGCCGCGTGCTCGACGGACTCATAGTTGGCCACATCGCAGACGACGCCGCGCACCTCGTCGGGTTTGGCCTTGAAGCCCGCGACCGCGGCCTCAAGCGGCTTTGCCTCGATGTCGGCGAGCATGACGCGCATCCCGGCAGCGGCGAAGGCATGCGCCATCGCGAGGCCGATGCCGCTGGCGCCGCCGGTCACGAACGCCGTTTTTCCCGTAAGATCGCGCATGCTAAGGTTCCTCCGTCTTTTGCCGCCATTCTACCGGGAAACGCGCCATGAGCCAGATCGTCGAAACCAAGCCCGAGCAGGTCGGATTGTCGTCGGAGCGGCTGGCGCGCATCCGGCCATGGATGGAGAAACTGGTATCCGACAACAAGTTTCCGGGCATTCTGGCGGTGGTGGCGCGACGTGGCCGCGCCGCCTATGCCGAGAGCGTCGGGTATCGCGACGTCGCGGCCAAGGCGCCCGTGACCGAGGACACGCTCTATCGCATCTATTCGATGACCAAGCCGATCACCTCGACGGCGATCATGATGCTGTACGAGGAAGGCAAGTTTCAGCTCGACGATCCGATCGCGCGCTATCTGCCGATGTTCAAGGAAATGCGCGTCTATGCCGGCGGCACCGCCGAGAATTACGACACGGTGCCGGCGAAAGGTCCGATCACCTTCAAGCAATTGCTGACCCACACATCGGGCCTCACCTACGGCTTCACCGGCTCACCCGTCAGCGCGATCTATCAGGCCGCGAAGTTCGACTTCCAGACGGACGACGGCACGCTGCGCTCGATGATGGAGCGGCTGGCGAAGCTGCCGCTGCTCGCCCAGCCCGGGACCGAGTGGAATTACAGCGTCTCGACCGACGTGCTCGGCGCGTTGGTCGAAGCCATTTCCGGCATGGGCTTCGACAAATTCCTCAAGACGCGCATCTTCGATCCGCTCGGCATGGCCGACACGGGCTTCTATGTCCGCGCCGAACAGCGCGCGCGGTTCGCCGCCAATTACCAGAAGGAAGACGGCGGCGGCATGAAACTGATCGACGAGCCGAAGACCAGCCGGTACCTCAAGCCGGAGCCGTTATGCTCGGGCGGCGGCGGGCTGGTCTCGACCGCGGCGGACTATCTCCGCTTCTGCAAGATGATCGCGCGCAAGGGCGAACTCGACGGCGTGCGCATCCTGGGCCGCAAGACGGTCGAGTTCATGCGCGTCAACCATCTGCAAAGCGGCGGCGACCTGGCGTCGATGGGCATGCCGCGCTTCAGCGAATCCACCATGGCCGGCATCGGGTTCGGGCTCGGATTCGCGGTGGTGCTCGATCCGGCCAAGGCCGAACTCTTGTGTTCGACGGGCGAGCACTATTGGGGCGGCGCCGCCAGCACCGCGTTCTGGATCGACCCCCAAGAGGACGTGATCGCGATCTTGATGACGCAGCTCATGCCGTCATCGTCGTACCCGATCCGCCGCGAACTGCGGACGCTGGTCAATCAAGCGCTGATCGACTAGCCGCTTGCCGCCGCGCGTGCTTCGAGACGGCGCCTGCGGCGCCTCCTCAGCACGAGGATAAATTGTACAAGGCACCTCAGCCTGAGGAGCACGCGAAGCGTGCGTCTCGAAGGCCGCACGAGCCTATCGGTATGGCGTGGCGTGCTTTTCTAGGCGTTCGAAGCCGAGATCGGCGACGATCGCCATAAGGGCGACCGCGACGCCGCCTTGGACGACATAGGCGAGCTTGTCGACGACCAGCCCGTCGATGATCGGCGTGCCGAGCGTATCGGCGCCGACCGTGGAACCGAGCGCCGCGGTGCCAATATTGATGATGACCGAGGTTCGAATGCCGGCGAGGATCACCGGCATCGCCAGCGGCAACTCCACATCGCGCAGGATTTGCGCCGGGGACAGACCCATGCCCCGCGCGGCTGCGCGGGGCGCGGCCGGAACCGCTTCGATTCCGGCGATGGTGTTAGCGAGGATCGGCAACACGCCATAGACGGCCAATGCGATGAAGGTCGGCCAGAACCCGTAGCCGATCGCCGGCACCGCGATCGCAAGCAGCGCCACCGGGGGAAAAGTCTGGCCGATGGTCGCGAGCATGTTGGCGCTGGCGCGGAAATCGCGGCCGGCGTCGCGCGTGACGAAAACACCGATACCGACGCCGACCAAGATCGCGGCGGCGCTGGCCACGATCACGACCAGCGCCTGCCATAGAAACAGGTTCCCCAACGTATCGCCCTGATAGATCGGCGGATCGGTGTCGGGAAAGAGCGCGGCATAGACGCCGCCGAGATAGGGCGTCGCGAACAGCCACGCGAGCAGAAAAATTGCGAGCCAAAACAGAGCGGAGCGAACTAAATGCATAGCCAAATCAACCGTGCGTCATTCGACGGCTCGCTCGAACGCCGTTCGAGCTGCGCGCTCAGGATGAGGAAAAGCCTTACCTCATCCCGAGCACGGAACCTAGCGACGCCAACCGAGTAGTCGAGGGACGCACAAAGTTTCATCCGTCTGTTTCCTCTCGTCGCGCGATCTTGAGCGCGAGCCGCCGCAGCGCGGGGGCGCCGACGAACGCGCGGACAAAATCCGAGGCCGGATTCGACAATATTTCCTCGGGCGTGCCGACTTGCGCCAGCCGGCCGCCGTCGATGATCGCGACACGGTCGGCAAGGCGCAACGCCTCGTCGATGTCATGGGTGACGAACAGGATGGTCTTGCCGAGCCGGCGATGTATCGACGCAAGTTCGGCCTGCAACGCGGCGCGGGTCATCGGATCGAGCGCGCCGAACGGCTCGTCCATCAGCAGAATATCGGGGTCGGCCGCCAACGCGCGCGCGACGCCGACGCGCTGTTGCTGTCCGCCCGAAAGCTGATGCGGATACTTCGTTGCTTCGGCCGGTTCCAGCCGCAACAGGTCCAGCAGCTCGGCGATGCGCGCGTTGCGTCTTGTCCGCCGGCCAACGCAACAAGCGCGGCACGGTCGCGATATTGTCGGCGACGGTCCAATGCGGAAACAAGCCGATCGACTGAATCACATAGCCGATCGAGCGGCGAAGCTGTTCGGGGTTCACCTGGGCAACGTCCTTGCCGTCGACGCGGATCGTGCCTTCGCTGACGGGCAAGAGCCGGTTGATCATCTTCAGCGTCGTCGATTTGCCGGAGCCCGACGGACCGACCAGTGCGCAAAACTCGCCGCTCGCGATGGTCAGCGTCAGGCCGTCGACGATGCGGCGGCCGCCGACGAAGTGGCTGACGCGATCGAGCTCGATCATGCGGTGCGCGCGTCGAGTCGCAAGCCGCAACAGAAAATCGGCCGCCAGCGCCAGCAACGTGACCGGAATCGCGCCCAGCAACACCAGGTCGATGGCGTATTGGCCGATGCCTTGGAAGATGAAGCTGCCGAGACCGCCGCCGCCGATCAGCGCCGCGATCACCGCGAGGCCGATGGTCTGCACCAGGACGATGCGGAGGCCGGCGAGGAACACCGGCAGGCCGAGCGGCAATTGCGCGCGGAAGAAAATCTGTCGCGGCGTGAAACCCATGCCGCGGGCCGCCTCGATGATCGCCGGGTCGGCAGCCTCGATGCCCGCGACGCTATTGCGCACGATGGGGAGCAACGCATAGAGCACCAACGCCACGATCGCCGGCGCCGTGCCGATGCCGTGAACGCCGAGCCGCGCCAACAAGGGCACCGCCACCGCCAGCGCCGACAACGGCCCGATCAACAGGCCGAACAAAGCGACCGACGGGATGGTTTGCAGGACGTTGAGCGTGCCAAACAGCGCCGGCTTGATGCGCGGCCGGCGCGTCGCCCAGAAGCCGAGCGGCACGCCGATGAGCAGCGCGGGTAGGATCGCGCCGACGACAAGTTCCGCGTGCCGCGCCAATTCCGCGACGAACGCGCCGCGCTGTGCCGCGAACTCGCGCAACAGCGACAGATGATCGAAGGTGCCGTTCAAGGCCATCGCCGCGATATAGACGACGAACGCGCCTGCCACGGCGAGCCGCAAGGCAGGCGCGAGATTCATGCGCTGCGCGGCGTCGATCACGGCGAACGCGGCGCATAGCGCCATTGTCCAGAACGCCCACCCCAACGATATCCGCGTGGCGGCGCTGGCGCCTTCGGACAGGCGCGCCGCGCCCGCGCCCGCACCATACAGCAGCGCGATGAACAGCGCGCTCGCGACCAGCAGCATGGCGCGATGCATCCTTGCCGATGCCGCAATCGGCGAGAGCGCGATCAGCAGGCCGGCGAAAGCTGCGATGAAGAACAGCACGGGCCGGTCGACGGCGTGCCAGATCGCGACCGGCGCGCCGGAAACGAGCCGGTTCGGCGCCTGCGTCAAGAACGCACCGAAAAGTCCCGCGAGCGCAAACACCGCCATCAATGCCGGGACGACGCGATTTTGGCTCATTTGAGCGACCGTAGGAATTCGGCGGCGACCGCACGCGCCTCCATACCGTCGACCGAAATCTTGGCGTTAAGCGCCTGCAGCACGGGCAGGGTCAATGTCGCGAACACCGGATCGAGAATGGCCGGCAGATCGGGATGCCCCGCGATCACCGCGCCGCGAACCACCGGCGCCGGGCGATAGACGACCTGTGCCCCCTTGTCGTCGCGAAGCGCAACCAGCCCCAGCACCGACAACGCGCCATCGGTGCCGTAGGCCATGCCGGCATTGACGCCGGAGATGTTCTCAGCCGCGGCACGGATCGTCGCCGCCGTGTTACCGCCGGCCAGCGTCAGCAATTGGTGACGCGTCAGGGCGAAGCCGTAGGTCTTCTCGAACGACGGCAGCCCGCCCGGACTGTTGACGAACTCGGCGGACGCGGCGAGCCGCACCGCGCCGCCGCCATCGACGTAGCGCGCGAATTGCTCGAGCGTCGCGAGCTTCAGGTCGCGGCGCACCGCGATCGCCCACGTATTGTTGGCCGGAGCGGGTTCGAGCCAAACCAGCCCGTTGCGCGCGTCGAGTTGCCTCACGCGCTCATAGCCCGTCGCGGCGTCGCGCCAAACGGGATCGTTTTCCTGATGGAAGAAGAACGCGCCGTTGCCGGTGTACTCGGGATAGAGATCGATCTCGCCGGCAATCAAGGCCCGACGAACGATTTCGGTCGGCCCGAGCTGCAACTTCCCGCTGGCCGCGATGCCGTGATCTTGCAGCAGCAACAGGATCATGTTGCCGAGCAGCGCGCCTTCGGTGTCGATCTTCGATCCGACCACGATATCGGCGCGCGCCGCGGCGAACGGCATCCAGACCAGCAGCAGGATCAGAAATACGCGTTTCAACATTGTCGCCATCATGCCCGAGACGCAGGCCACAACCAAGCGATCGGCGATTGCGCACTGTCGGAAATGATGAATTGATGCGGGGCAAGAAACGAGGAGGAACGCATGAATGTCCGGCCCGTCCGCCGCATCGTCACCGGGCATGATGCCGACGGCCGCGCGACGGTGGTTTCCGACGCGCCATCGCCCCATATCCGCATGTCGCCGTCGCGGCCCGGCGTCGCCTATACCAATCTGTGGCAGACCGACCGGATGCCGGTGCCGATGCACGGCGCGACCGATCCGGTGACCGACGCCATGAATCTCGAACCGCTGGCCAACGGCTGCAATCTGCGCTTCGTCGAGTTCGAGCCGGAGAGCACGCAGCTTCGGAGCGCCGATCCCGCCGCCGCGCGCGCCGCGTTCGCCGCGATGGGCGGCGCGCAGCATGCGCTGACGCAGCAAGCGAACGCGCGTCACCCCTGGATGCATCGCACCAAGTCGGTCGATTACGGTATCGTCATTTCCGGCGAGATCTATCTCATTCTCGACGACCAGGAAGTGCTGATGCGCACCGGCGACGTCTGCATCCAACGCGGCACCAACCATGCTTGGGCCAACCGATCGGAGACGAATTGCGTCATGGCGTTCGTGCTGATCGACGGCGATCCGAGCCAAACCGCGTGAGTCAACACCGTCACGAGATCGACGCCCTGGCGGCGGGGCTGATGGTTCTGTTTTGCGCGGTGTGGGGCCTGAACCAAGTCGCGACCAAGGTCACCAACGCCGGCATTTCGCCGATCTTCCAGGCCGGCCTGCGCTCGCTCGGCGCCGGACTGCTGTTGTGGGCCTGGTCGACATGGCGCGGGGTCAAGCTGTTCGAGCGCGACGGCTCGCTCGTTCCCGGCATCGCGGTGGGCCTGCTGTTCGCGTTGGAATTCGCGGTCTTGTTTCCCGGCCTCAACCACACCACGGCGTCGCGCGCCGTGGTGTTTCTCTATTGCGCGCCGTTCGCGGTGGCGATCGGCACGCATTGGCTGATCCCGTCGGAACGGCTCGGCCCCCGCCAGATCGCGGGCATGATCATGGCGTTCGGCGGTATCGTGGTCGCGTTCGGCGACGGTTTCGTCGGGGGAAGCGGCGGCAGTTTGATCGGCGATGCGATGGTCCTGGCCGCCGGACTGATCTGGGGCGCGACGACCGTGACGATCCGCGTTTGGTTGCCCACTACCAGCGCGAACAAGGTGCTGTTCTATCAGCTCGCCGTGTCCGCGATCGTCTTGCTGGCGCTGTCGCCCCTTGTGGGCGAGCCGGCCTTCACCCATCCGACGTTGCCGATCTGGGGCACGCTCGCGTGGCAGATCGTCATTGTCGCGTTCGCCACCTATCTCGGCTGGTTCTGGCTGATCACGCGCTATCCGGCCGCCAAACTCTCCGCGTTTTCCTTCCTGACGCCGCTGTTCGGCATGTTGTTCGGCGCGCTGTTGCTAGGCGAGCACATCACGCCGCTGTTGGTGGTGGCGATGGCGCTGGTCGCGTTCGGCATCTGGCTGGTGAGTCGGCGCGGCAACACCGAAGCGGCGGCCGCGCTCTCCGCGGAGGAGAGCGCCACCGCCGCCGATCCGCGCCTGCGCGAAGGCTAGTGCTTGTGGTAATGCGGCGTCTGGCCGAGGCGCAGCATGCGTTTGGCGTTGCCCTCGTACAGCATCGCACGCTCGGCCTCGGTAAGATCGAGCTGGTCGAGCACCTTGATGATGTCGCGAATGAAGAGCGGCCCGCCTTCCGGATCGAACGGGCAGTCCGTGCCGAACAGCACATGCTCGCAGCCGAAAAAGTCGAGCCCGCATTTCGTGCCCGACAATGACCCGTTGATCGCTGTGTCGCCGTAGAACATGCGGAAATAATCGACCGGGCGTTTGCCCTTCGCCCGCATCGCCTCGATGATCTTGAGATATTCCGGCTCGGCGCCTTCGCGCTTGCCGAGCTGATCGAGGCCGAGCCCGACGCGCGCCTCGAGATACGGCACCATCGCGCCGAGATGGTGCGTGATGATCTTGAGATTGGGCCAGCGATCGAAAAAGCCCGAGAACACCATGCGCGCCATCGCGGCGGATGTTTCGTAGGGCCAGCCGAACACCCACCAGATGTCGAACCGAGATTTGTCCTCGCTCTTGTAGTCGGCGTGGGTATGCGGCCGCGTCGGGTGCATCCAGATCGGCAGATCGTAATCGGCGAGGCGCGCGAAGATCGGCGCGAACTCGGGGTCGTCGAGCGGCCGGCCCGAGACATTGGTGAAAATCTGAATGCCGCGCGCGCCCATTTTCTCGACCGCCCGCTCGATTTCCGCGATCGATGCCTTGACGTTGTTCATCGGCACCGACGCGACCCAGCCCGGAAACTGCTTCGGATATTTGGCGCAGATCTCGGCCATGCCGTCGTTGGCGAGCCGCGCCAGGTCGGGCGAGCGTTCCGCCGGCGCGACAAATTCGATCGCCGGCATGGAGAGCGTCAGAATCTGCTGATAATCGGGCCATTGCTCCATCATGCGGAGCCGCGCCTCGAGATCGTACAGCACGGGAATATGCGTCCAGCGCCGGATGGCGTCGGGGTTCTTCACCAAGTCGACCATCTTGTCGAAATAGGCCTTGGGGAAAATGTGCGGGAAAATATCGATCTTCATGGCGCGTCCTCTGGTTCTAAAAAATAGAACCACCAAGACACCAAGGCACCAAGCGCATTTTGGCGCATACCCCCTCTGCGTCGTGCCCCGGTTTGACCGGGGCATCCACGAATTTTGTTCGATGAAAATCCATTCGTGGATGACCCGCCTAACGCGGGCCATGACGATGGGTATTGTGTCGGCTATCTTGGTGTCTTGGTGGTCATAGTTTTCTTCTTTGCCGGGGAGCGCGGCGGTGGCGACGGAATACGATTTCATTATTGTCGGCGGCGGAACGTCGGGTTGTATCCTGGCGGAGCGCCTTTCCGCCGATCCGGCGAACCGCGTGCTGTTGCTCGAAGCCGGGCGGCCGAACCGCAACCAGCTCCTGCGCATCCCGATGACGGCGCGGAATTTCTGGACCAATCCGAAATATCTCTGGAACTACCAAAGCGAGCCCGAGCCGAGCGTCAACGGCCGGCGCATCCCGGTGCCGCGCGGCAAGATCCTCGGCGGCTCCGGCGCCATCAACGGCATGCTCTACGCGCGCGGCCATCCGCGCGACTACGACCAATGGCGCCAGCTCGGCAACGACGGCTGGAGCTACGAGGACGTGCTGCCTTACTACAAGCGGGTCGAACATGACTCGCACGGCGCCACGCCCTATCACGGCGAGGCCGGACCGCTGGCGATCTCGCGCAATGTCGGCGGCAACAAGCTGACGCCGCTGTTCGCCGCCGCGGCGCAAGACGCGGGCATTCCCTTCAACGACGATCAGAACGGCGCCGGAATCCGAAGGATTCGGCATTCCCGACCTGACCATCGACAAGGGCGAGCGCGCCAGCACCTATTCCGCCTTCCTGCGCCCGGCGATGGCGCGGCCCAACCTCACGGTCGAGACCCACGCCCAGGCAACGCCGCATCGTGATCGAACATGGCCGCGCCACCGGCGTCGATTATGTCCGCGACGGCGAGCGCTTTCATGCCGGCGCGACGCGCGAGATCGTGCTGTCGCGGCGGCGCCTACAACTCGCCGCAGCTTTTGATGCTGTCGGGCATCGGGCCCGCGGACGAGTTGCGCGAGCGGGGCGTCACGCCGCTCCACGACCTGCCCGGGGTCGGCCGCAACCTTCAAGACCATGCCGGCGTCAGCGTCATCAACCTCGCGACCCAGCCCGTCAGCATGGTCGACCGCTTGCGCTGGGACCGGCTCATCATGTCGGTGATGCGCTGGGCGATGTCGCGCGACGGCACGGTCGCGACCCATGCCGGTGGTCAGCAATGGCTGGTACCGCTCGCGGCCCGAGCTGGAACGGCCTGACATTCAGACCCTGATCGTCGCCAACTCGCCCTTCGCCGGCCCGTGGTTCCCCGGCATCAAGAAACCGGCGCCGCACATGTTCGCGTCGCGCTCCGGCCTCCAGCATCCCGAGAGCCGCGGCTGGATGACGCTCGCCTCGGCCGACCCATTCGCGCCGCCGCGCATTTTCTTCAATCTGTTCTCAGCGCGCCGGCGATCTCGCGGTGTTGCGCTATGCGATCCGCAAGGTACGCGAAATATTCGCGGCGCCGCAGTCAAGCATTTCATGGGGCGCGAAATCATTCCCGGCCCCGACCTCGTCACCGACGCGCAGCTCGACGCGTTCATCCGCAACACCACCACGACTGCTTACCATCCGGTCGGCACCTGCAAGATGGGCACCGATGCGCAAGCCGTGGTCGATCCCAAACTGCGCGTGCGCGGCATCGAGCGACTTGCGCGTCGCCGACGCCTCCATCATGCCCACCATCACGGGCGGCAACACCAACGCGCCCTGCGTGATGATCGGCGACAAGGCGGCCGCGATGATCTTGGGCCGGGAATTGCCCCGCGCGGAATTGAACCCCGCGCGGCTGGCGGCGGAATGAAGCGCTGGCTATGATCGAAACGAAATCATCTCGGGAGCGGACCATGAGGATCAAACATGTCGTGGCCGGCGCTTTGGCGCTGAGCGTGATTGGGGCGGGCGCGGCACTGGTGCCGAACGCGATCCATCCCGCCTATGCCGCGTGTGATCCCGGCACGCATATCGACAGCACGACGGCCGATTGGGCGAAACGCACCATGATGCATGCCGGCTTCAGCAATGTGCAGATCGACCAAAAGGGCTGCGACAACGTCTGGCATGTCATCGCCAACAAAGACGGCAATCGCAGCCGCTATGCCATCGAGCCGGGCGGCAAGATCTATCCCGAAGGAAACTGACATGGCGCTCACGGCTCTCGGCGACATCGCGGTCGCGCGCGTCGAGGAATTGGGCGGGCCGGTGTTCGGGCCGCAAAGCCTGATTCCGGATTGGAATGACGGCGATGTCGCCCCGCACATGAATTGGATGGTGCCAAATCATTTCGACCCCGTTACCGGCAATATGGTCGGCGTGTTTCAAAGCTGGCTCCTCAAGACAAAGCATCACACGATCCTGATCGACACGTGCGTCGGCAACGATAAGGAGCGGCCCGACTTCGCCAATTTCCACCGGGCGAAGCATCCGTGGATGGAGAACCTGCAAAAGGCCGGGTACCATCCCAACGACATCGACATCGTCATGTGCACCCATCTCCATGTCGATCATGTCGGCTGGAACACGAAGCTGGAGAACGGGCGCTGGGTTCCGACATTTCCTAAGGCCCGTTATCTCTTCGCCAAGGCCGACCGCGACTATTGGGACCCGAAAACCGGCGGCCATTCGGCGATGGCGATGAACGAGGTGATGTTCAACGACAGCGTCCTGCCGGTGATCGAAAGCGGCCAGGCGCATCTGGTCCAGGGCGTGCACGAAATCGAATCCGGCATCGAGATTCACCCGGCGGCCGGCCATACCCCGGGCACAGTCATCCTCAAGGCGCAATCAGGCGACAAGCGCGCGATCTTCGCCGGCGACTGCATGCATCATCCGATTCAGCTCTATCACCCCGAATGGAATGTCAGCGTCGACGAGGACAAGCCCCAGGCGCACAAGACCCGCGTCGGCATCTATGAGGAGTGCGTCGAGCGGAAGAGCTTGTTGGTGCCGGCGCATTTCGGCACACCGCATGCCTGTTACGTCCACCGCGAAGGCAAGGCCTACGCGCCCGATTTCAGGATTTGATTTCGCCTTGTCGCTCGTTAGACCCTCTCCGCGTTGCGGAGAGGGAGGGACCCGCGCCGCAAGGTGCGGGAGGGTGAGGTGTTTGTGCGTCACGACGTTCGCCCGCCCGCGCGACGATAAGGCCGTTCATATTTCGCCAGCTCAGCAAGACGTCACCACCTCACCCTCCCAATCCTTCGGATTGGGCCCCGCCCTCTCCGCATCGCGGAGAGGGGAACTCACCACTTGAAATAGTCGATTACCGCGGTCGGGTTTTCGCGGTGGGCGCCGAACGCGGCGGTGAGGCGTTCGGGTTCGATCGCCGATAGTTCTTCGGCATGGATGCCGGTGGCAACGAACAGCGAGTCGATCCCGGCCGCGTTGGCGCCGGCGATGTCGGTGCGGATCGAATCGCCGACCGCGAGGATGCGGCGTTTGTCCGACACGCCGAGCAGCTTGAACGCGGTCTCGTAGACATCGGGCAACGGCTTGCCGTGCCAGCGCACCGTGCCGCCCAGTTCCTCATAACGCTGGGCGATCGCGCCGCCGCAGAGAAAAAGCTTGTCGCCGTACGCGACGACCAGGTCGGGGTTGGCGCACACCATTTTGAAGTCGCGTCGCCGCGCCGCCCGCAACATCGGCTCGAAATCCTCGATCTTTTCGTCGGCGCCCGGACCGGTGTTGAGGATGAAATCGGCGGCGTCGACCGATGGCTACGCGGCGCAGGCCGACGCCCTCGACCATGTTGTCGTCGCGTTGCGGCCCGATGTGATAGCAAGCAGGACCCAGCGAGGCGTAAAACGCATCGTCGCGTTTCTTCAGATGCTGCCAGGCTTCCTCGCCCGAAGAATGGACATGATCGTAAAGACCGGCGGGAATGCCGATCTCGGTCATGCGCGCCGCGACGAGATGGGCGCGGCGCGGCGCGTTCGATAAGACGACCGTGCGTTTGCCGGCGGCGCGCAATGCGCGCAGCGTGTCGAGCGCGTGCGGCGTCGGCGTCTGACCGTTGAACAGCACGCCCCAGAGATCGAGCACGTAGCCGTCATACCGGGCGGCGATCTCGCGCAAGCCGCCGAGAATACGGAAGCTCACAATAGCGGCTCGGTTTGACGCGGCATCGCCTTGCCGACCGCCTCCGCGACAGTGGCGAAGCCGTCACGCGTCAGCAGCGCGTCGAGCTCGCGCTTAATGCGCTGCACCAGGCCGGGCCCCGCGAAGGTCAATGCCGTATAGAGCTGCACCAGGCTGGCGCCGGCGCGGATCTTGGCGTAGGCGTCGGCGCCGGACGCGATGCCGCCGACGCCGATGATGGGAACGCGCCCGCCGGTGAGCCGCGCCATTTCCGCGATAAGCTGCGTCGATGGCGCGAACAACGGTCGTCCGCTCAAGCCGCCCGGCTCATGCGCGTTGCCGCTGCGCAGCGTTTCCGGCCGCGCCACGGTGGTGTTGGCGACGATAAGCCCATCGATGCCGCCGGCGAGCGCGGCCTGCGCCAAATCGGAGCGCTCGTCTTCGGTCAGGTCGGGCGCGATCTTGATAAGCAGCGGCGGGGGGTTGTTCGGCACCGCCTCGGCGCGCGCGGGAAGAACGCGCTCCATCAGGCGCTCGACTGTGTTCTTGCGCTGCAAGTCGCGTAGGCCCGGCGTGTTGGGCGACGAGATATTGACGACGAGATAATCCACCAACGGCGCCAGCGCGCGGACGCCCCGGACATAGTCCTCGATTTCGTCGCCGGTTACCCGATTGCGGCCGATATTGGCGCCGACCGGGCCAATGCCGATGCCGGGACGCTCGCGGCGCTTCGCGAGGCGCCGCTGCACCGCGTCGAGACCTTCGCTGTTGAAGCCGAGACGATTGATGACCGCGCGATCCTCCTCGAGACGGAACAGGCGCGGCTTCGGGTTGCCCGGTTGGGGCAGCGGCGTGACCGTTCCGATTTCGGTAAAGCCGAAGCCGAGCGCCAGCATCGCGTCCGGCACCTCGGCGTTCTTGTCGAATCCGGCGGCGAGTCCGATCGGATTCGGGAACATCCGGCCCCAGAGCCGCGTCGCGAGGCGCGGCGGATCGGGCGCATGGCTGCGCGGCCCCAACCCCATCGCCAACGCGCGTAGCGTGGCGCGATGCGCCGTTTCCGGCGGCAACCGGCGTAGCAGGGTCAAGGCGTAGTCGGCCAACATGGTGCCTCAATCGAGCGGCGGAAAAACATGGATGCCGTCCGCGCCAAGCGGCAAGTCCTTCACCCATTTAACACGGTCGATTTGGAGCGCGCCATAAAGATGCGGAAATAATTTGCCGTCGCGCGACGGCTCCCATTTGAGCGCATCGCCGAGTCGTTCCGGTTCTACCGCGATCAAAACCAGCCCCGCTTGTGCGGCGCGATGCTTGGCGGCGCTTTCGACCATCGTTTCCGCCGTTGAAAAATGAATGAAGCCGTCAGCCTTGTCCTGCGTCGACCCGGCATAACGGCCCGCGCGCTGGGCCGCCTGCCATTCCTCGCGCCGGCACATATGGAAAATGAGCATGGCGGAACGCTAGCGGCAGCGGTCGCCGCGAACAAGCGTTGCCTAGAACAAGGCGCGCAAATCCTGCCGTAGCCGAGCCGGACCGCCGGCACCGAGCAAGTTCTCGATGTCGCCGTGGGTCGCGCGCCAAATCGGCCGCGCCTTGGCGAGCGTGGCGCGGCCCGCCGCCGTCATCGCCAGAAGGCGGTTGCGCTTGTCGCCCCGATCGACCGCGACCGTCACCAAGCGACGCCGCGTCAGCGGCTTGAGCGCGGCGGTCAAGGTCGTCCGATCCAAGCCGAGCGCGGCGGCCAGCGCGCCGACGCCGACCGGCTCGAACTGGCTCAACGCCGTCAGCAACGAATACTGGCCATTGGTGATGCCGATCGGGCGGAACGCCTCGTCGAACCGCCGCGCCAGCGAGCGCGCGGCGCGCTGAGCATGAAAGCAGAGACAGGTCGCGCGGCCCTGCTCCGTCATCACCGCATGACCGTTTCGCGACTTTGACATGCCGGAAGAGTGTTGATATCAACGCGTTCCGTCAAGTCCCAACCGGTTGGAGGCGCGTGCAATGGCATCCGGCAGCAAATTCGTGTGGTACGAGCTCATGACGACCGACGGCACCGCGGCGGCGACATTTTACGCCGATGTCGTGGGTTGGAAGGCCGATAGGTCCTCGATGCCGGGGATGGATTACACCCTGTTCAACGCCGGTCCCGATCAGGTCGCCGGCGCCTTCACGCTCTCGAAAGAGATGCAGGCGGGCGGCGCGCCTGTGGGCTGGGTCGGCTATGTCGGCGTCGCCAATGTCGATAAAGCGGCGGCCGATCTGAAAGCCGCGGGCGGCACGGTTCATCGCGGCCCCGACGATATCCCCGGCGTCGGCCGCTTCGCCATGGTCGCCGATCCGCAAGGCGCCGTGTTCGCCCTGTTCAGTTCGGCACGGACGGGCGAGGTGTCGCCCGCCGACACCGCCAAACTCGGCCATGTCGGGTGGCATGAGCTTTACGCGGGCGACGGCGCGTCGATCGTCGATTTCTACGGCAAGCTGTTCGGCTGGGTGAAGGGCGACGCCATGGATATGGGTCCTGCGGGCAAGTACCAGATGTTCGGCCCCGCGCCCGACGCCATGATCGGCGGCATGATGACCAAGCCCGCCCAGATGCCGGTGCCCGCATGGGCGCTTTTATATCAACGTCCCAAGCATCGATGCGGCGATGGTCAAGGTAAAGGCAGGCGGCGGGCAGATCTTGAACGGTCCGCAGGAAGTGCCCGGTGGGCAATGGACCATTCAATGCCTCGATCCGCAGCGCGCGAATTTCGCGCTGGTCGGCGCGAAATAAGCGCCTCGCGGAATCCGGCATTGTCAGCGAGGCGGGTCTTGTTTATCATTTGTTCTCATGCAGCCGGTCGCCGTCGCCCGTCGAATTGCGTTGCCCGCGGCGCCGGTCTTGGTGGTGGGTACCGCGAAAGCCGCCTGGCTTACGACCGACGGTGAAATCGAAAGTCTGACGCTTCACGAGGCGGCAGCGCGTGCCAAGACGACCCCGCCCTTTTTGTGCCACGCCAAATCTGTTGCGCGGCGGCTGAATGTCCCGGTGTTTCCGGCGTACGACGCTTTGGAACTGTATGCATTCGTCCGGCCGGCGCTGTTTTGCTTGCCGACGCCGCGTGGTTTAGCGCGGGCGCTCGATCTGCCGCCGCCGGGTTCGGGTATCGACGGCGAAGCCGCCGCGCTGGTCGGCGCCGCGGAGGCTCTGTTACAGGAACTGTCACTTGCCCGAGACCCAGAGGCCCGCGCCATCGCGCAGGCCATGGAGCGCGGCGGCTGGGCTTGGGGCGAAACTGTGCTGCGGGCGCTTGGCGACGCGTCGCGCGACCAGGAATTGCCCGCCGGGATGAATGTGTGGCGCAAGCTGATCGAATGGGCCGAATACGCGCCGGAGCCGCCCGCCGGCGCGGTGGCGGTGGAGCAGGACGAGGCGCGGCAACGTCTTGCCGAATTGCTCGGCGACGCAGCCGAGCCTGCGGCCGCAGCAATCGGATTATGCGGCAGCGGTCAGCGCCGCCTTCCGCCCACGCGAGGCGCCGGACGAGCCGCATTTCGTCCTCGCCGAAGCCGGCACCGGCGTCGGCAAAACGCTTGGTTATATCGCGCCCGCCAGCCTGTGGGCCGAAAAGAATCAAGGTCCGGTCTGGATTTCGACCTTCACCAAGAATTTGCAGCACCAGATCTGGTCCGAGCTCGATCGGCTCTATCCCGACCCGACGGCAAAGGCGCGGCGCGTCGTCATCCGCAAGGGTCGCGAAAATTATCTGTGCCTCCTGAATTACGAGGAGGCGATCGCGGGGCTGCCGGTACGGCCTTATGACGCGATCGCGCTCGGGCTGATGGCGCGCTGGATCGGCGCGACGCGCGAAGGCGACATGGTCGGCGGCGATTTTCCCGGCTGGCTGCCCGATCTGATCGGCCGCCAGCGCTCGCTCGGCCTCACTGACCGACGCGGCGAGTGCATCCATTCCGCCTGCCCGCATTATCACAAGTGCTTTATCGAAAAGAGCGTACGGCGCGCGCGCCGGGCCCGCATCGTCGTCGCCAACCACGCGCTGGTGATGGTGCAGTCGGCGTTGGGCGGTCTCGACGATTCCTATTTGCCCACGCGCCTGGTGTTCGACGAAGGCCATCACCTGTTCGATGCCGCCGACGCCGCGTTCTCGCTGGCACTGACCGGTCAAGAAACAGCGGAGCTGCGGCGCTGGATTCTGGGTGCGGAAGAAGGCCGGCGTAGCCGCGCGCGCGGCCTGAAACGCCGACTCGACGATCTCATCGGAGACGATAAGGACGCGGCGGCCGCGCTCGATCATGCGATGAACGCGGCACGCGTGCTGCCCGGCGAGGGCTGGCTGCAGCGGCTGCGCGATAACCGTGCGAACGGCGCATGCGAAGCATTCCTCGCGCTGGCGCGACAGCAAGTGCTGGCGCGCGCCGATCAGCGCGACCCGAACTATTCGCTTGAGGCCGACCTGCGGCCGTCGGTCGGGGGCCTGGTCGCGGCGGCGGACGATCTGCGCGCGGCGCTCGGCCGCATCGCCGCGCCGTTGCGCGCCATCACCAAATTCCTCGAGCAGCGGCTCGAAAAGGAAGCGACCGAACTCGACACGGCACTGCGCGTCCGGATCGAGGCGATGATCCGCAGCCTGCTCCGGCGCGGCGTCATGGATTTGGAGGGGTGGCAGCGCGCGCTCGGCGAAATCGGGGCAGAGCCGGCGCCGGAATTCGTCGATTGGCTGGCGATCGACCGGTTCGACGGACATGAAATGGATGTCGGCCTCTTTCGCCATTGGGTCGATCCCACCAAGCCCTTCGCGGAGCTCGTGGCGAAGCCGGCGCATGGCGTCCTCGTGACGTCTGCGACACTGACCGACTCAAGCGGCGACGCCATCAAGGATTGGGAAGCGGCTGAAGCGCGCTGCGGCGCGCCGCATCTCGCCAAGCCCGCTTATCGGGCACGTGTCCCGTCGCCGTTCGATTATGCGCGCCAGACCCGCGTGTTCATTGTCACTGACTTGAACCGCAACGACATGGCGGCCGTTGCGGGCGCTTATCGCGCGTTGTTCCAGGCGTCGGACGGCGGCGCACTCGGCCTGTTCACCGCGATCCAGCGCCTCAAGGACGTGCATAAACGGATCGCGGCGCCGCTCGAGGACGCGGGACTGCTGCTCCTGGCGCAGCATGTCGACGGGATGGATACGGCGACGCTGGTCGATATTTTCCGCGCCGAGGAAGATGCCTGCCTGCTCGGCACGGACGCGGTGCGCGACGGCGTCGACGTGCCCGGCCGCTCGCTGCGCCTCATCGTGTTCGACCGCGTGCCGTGGCCGCGGCCTGACATTCTCCACAAGGCGCGGCGCGCGGCGCAGCTCGGCGACAGCGGCGCCGTGCGCTACGACGACCGCGTGGCGCGCCTCAAACTGCGCCAGGCGTTCGGCCGCCTCATCCGCCGCGCCGATGATATGGGCGTGTTCGTATTGCTCGACCGGCAGATGCCGTCGCGTCTCCTCGGCGCCTTTCCTGGGGGCGTCACGGTCGAACGGTTGGGACTCAGAGATGCGATCGAGCGGACGCGGGCGTTCCTGCTCCAACCGTCGCCTGCCATGCGCTAATCGCGTTGCCGCCGCCTCGGCCGCGGTCTAGCATTTGGAGAACGTGAGGGATTTGCCATGACCGAAGCGACCACCAAACCCAAGACCTTTTCCGAACGCGCCGACGAGCTGGAACGTGATGCGATCGCGGCACTGGACCCGATTCCGCAGCCCTCGGCAATCTATCTCTCCGGCGAGCGCGACCCGACCCAGCCGATGCCGCCGCCGCCACAGAAGCCCGGCCAATATTTCCTGATGGGCCACGACAAGCGCCTGTCGCAAATGCCCGACGAGCCGACGCTGATCGACTTCTTCAAGCAGCGCTTCTTCCCCGCAACCCATGTTCTGCAAAGCGCGCGGCTGGCGAAGCTCGCGGGCCATCCCGAGAAGATCGTGCTCGCCTGTCTGCTGCACGACATCGCGATCATGGGGTTCATCCGCTGCGACCACGGTTTCTATGCGGCGGAGATGATCGCGCCGTATGTCGACGAGGAGATTTCCTGGGCGATCCGCGCCCACCAGGTGCTGCGCTTCTTCCCTGATCCCGCGAACGGCTACGAATATCCGCAGCAATATATCCGCCTGTTCGGCGAAGGGTACCGGCCGGAGCCGTACATCTATCGTCTGTACGAGAAGATGAAGAACCACAAATGGTACATGACGGCGCGGCTCATCACCGTGAACGACATCTACTCGTTCGATCCGAACGTGAAGCCGGTGCTTGAGGATTTCACCGACATTATCGGCCGCAACTTCCGCCAGCCCGAGGAAGGGCTCGGCTGGGACGACACCGCCCGCCTCGCACATCTGGCGCACCATCAACTGGCCTACACGATTCCTTTGATAGCTTCAGTCGCCGGCGCGCGCGTCCACGCGCTTGGCTACCGCGCCTAGCGGCGCGCGCTCCCACTTGGTCGCGAAAAAAGAAACCGTGACGGAACTCCACACGACGTGCGCGATCGCCGGGGGCGGACCGGCAGGCGTGATGCTCGGCTACTTGTTGGCGCGCGCGGGCGTCCCGGTGATGGTGCTGGAAAAGCACGGGGATTTCTTCCGCGATTTCCGCGGCGACACGATCCATCCCTCGACCCTCGAGGTGATACGCGAGCTCGGCTTGCTCGACGCGTTCCTCAAGCGCCCGCATCAGGAAATGCGGAGCGCAAGCGGCAAGGTTGGCGGTAAATTGTACCAGGTCGCGGATTTTTCCCATTTACCGACGGCGTGCAAATACATCGCCTTCATGCCGCAATGGGATTTCCTCGATTTCCTCGCGGAGCAAGGCAAACGTTTCCCGACCTTCGATCTGCGCATGGGCGCGGACGCGACCAATCTGATCGAGGAAGGCGGCCGCGTCGTCGGCATGCGCGCGACCGGCATGGGCGGCCTGCTCGAGATTCGCGCCGATCTGGTCGTCGGCGCCGACGGCCGGCATTCGACTATCCGCGAGGGCGCCGGCTTCGCGCCCATGACTATCGGCGCGCCGATCGACGTGCTGTGGTTCCGCGTCGCGCGGCACGGCGACGATCCACAGAACGCGCTCGGCAACATCGACCGCGGCCGGGTTCTCGTGACCATCGACCGCGGCGACTATTGGCAATGCGCCTTCGTCATTCCGAAGGACTCGTATGACAAAGTGCGCGCGCGGGGGCTGCCGGCGTTTCACGTCGATATCGCCGCCATCGCGCCGTTCCTGCACGACCGGATCGGCGAAATCACCGACTGGGATGAGGTTAAGCTGTTGACGGTCGCGGTCGATCGGCTGCCGCGCTGGTACCGGCCGGGTTTGTTGTGCATCGGCGACGCCGCGCACGCCATGTCGCCGATCGGCGGGGTCGGCGTCAATCTCGCGGTGCAAGACGCGGTAGCGGCGGCAAACATCCTTACCGGTCCGCTCAAGAACAAGACCCTACGCCTTGACGATCTGACGGCGGTGCAAAGCCGCCGCGAATGGCCGGTACGGATGACGCAAGGCATGCAGGTGCTGATCCAAAACCGCGTGCTGAGTCCAGTGTTGTTCGGCGGCGATCGGCCGGTGAAGGCACCTGCGATATTGAATCTATTTAATTGGTTTCCGGTCCTGCGCCGGTTGCCAGCCCGGATCGTCGGCATGGGCTTCCGCCCCGAGCACGTTCACACGCCCAAGGCGGCGTAATCGCGCGGAGCGAATTCCCCTCCCCGGTGTTATCCAGATGACGCCACCCGGGAGCCTTCGATGCATTTCACACTCAATATGCTGACCATCCAGCCGCTGATCGCCCTGATCGCCGGCATCCTGATCCTCGTGGTACCGCGCATCCTCAATTTTGTCGTCGCCATCTATCTCATCATCATCGGTATCGCCGGCCTGTGGCCGCATTTCCTGCATTGATCCCGCCCGTATTGCCTTGAGCGTCGATTTGCGCGACCCTAATGCCGCCCACCCAGGGAGGGCGCGATGTATTACGATTATTCTTATTATCCGTTCTGGCATCACCATCCGGGCTACGGCATGGTCGGCCTTCTGCTTTACTTCCTGCCGTCCGTTATCGCGTTCGTGCGCGGCCATCACAGCCGCGTCGGTATTTTCCTGCTCAACTTCCTCCTCGGCTGGTCGGGCCTGGGCTGGATTGTCGCGTTCATCTGGTCGCTGACGCCAGTTCGTTATTTCTGGCACGCCGAGTGGGGTCCGCCGCCCTGGTACCGGGGACCCGGTGCGCGCTGGTAGCGTGTCCGCCGAAGAAGCGCCAGCCAAGTCCGTTTCATCGATCGACCGCCGCGCGCTGGTGCGCGGCCTTGCTGGCGCCGCGATCCCCGCGGCCCTGTCCCTCCCCGCATCGGCCAAGGCGGTTCTCTCGCCCGCGCGCCCCGAAGATGACGGCTTCATGCGCGAAGCGATCGGCCTCGCGGCGCAAGCCGATTTTCCCTTTGGTGCCGTTATCGTGCGCGACGGCAAGATCGTCAACCGCGGCATGAATCTCGGCAGGCGGCTCAAGGACCCCACCGCGCATGGCGAAATGATCGCGATCCGCCGTGTGCTGGCGCATCAAGGGCCGGACGCGCTCAAGGGCGCGACGCTCTACACCTCCGGCGAACCGTGTGCCATGTGCATGGGCGCGATCGCCTGGTGCGGCATTACGCGCGTCGTCTATGCCGCTTCGCTGACGCGGCTTGCCACGGTGATCGACCAGATCATGATCCCGAGCGCCGAGGTGGCGGAAAAGGCGAATTTCG
Organism: uncultured Alphaproteobacteria bacterium; assembly: GCA_963851285.1. Taxonomy (GTDB): domain Bacteria; phylum Pseudomonadota; class Alphaproteobacteria; order ATCC43930; family CGMCC-115725; genus JAATGI01. Next base: position 462,502 of record CAWKOL010000001.1, on the reverse strand, counting down.
CGACCATCGAGGTTACCGGCGGCGTGCTCGCCGACGAGGCGATGCGGCTGTTCAAGCATTAACGAGACCGTACGGGCCTGCGTTGACTTGGCGGGCGCCTTCCCCTAAAAAGCGCCTTCCGCCTGACAGCCCGATGTTTGGAGTACCCTGACCGTGAAGCGCACTTATCAGCCGAGTAAGCTCGTCCGCAAGCGGCGGCATGGCTTTTTTAAGCGCATGGCCAGCGCCGGCGGGCGCATCGTGCTGTCGCGGCGCCGGGCCAAGGGCCGCAAACGCCTGTCGGCATAGGGATGGCCGCGATGGCGCGCCTCACGCGGCGCGCGGAGTTTCTCCGGGTGGCCGATTCCCGTCGGAAATCCGTCACGCCCGGATTGATCCTTCAGGCTGCGGCCTGCCTCCGCGCCGACACCACCGAAGCGCGCGTCGGCTTTACCGCAAGCCGCAAGGTCGGCATGGCGGTCCAGCGTAACCGGGCGCGGCGGCGGCTCCGGGCGGCGGTCGCGGCGACGATGCCCCTTCACGCGGCGGCCGGACATGATTACGTATTGATTGCCCGCGCCGAGACGGTCCGGCGCCCTTATGCCGAGCTGGTCGGCGATTTGGAAACCGGGTTGAAGCGCCTCGGCCTGTGGCGCTAGGAAAACATTCGATCGATGCTTAGCCTCTTTGCCGGATATGTGATGCGTGGCGCGATCCGGCTCTATCAGCTCGGCCTGGCGCCGGTGCTGGGCAACAATTGCCGGTTCGAGCCGACTTGTTCGCATTACGCGATGGAAGCGATCAATCGGCATGGCCCGTGGCGCGGCGGCATGCTGGCGCTGGCGCGTGTCGGGCGCTGCCATCCGTGGCACGAGGGCGGTTACGATCCGGTCCCGCCGGCGCATTCGCATTAGACGCGATCATGGAAAACCAGCGCAATCTGATCATCGCGGTCGTCCTATCGATCGTAATTTTGATCGGCTTTCAGTATTTATGGCCGTCCTCGACGCCGAAGCCGCCGCCCCAACCCAAGCAGACTGTCACGTCGCAACTGTCGGCGCCGACCGCGGCACCGTCGGCGCCGAGCGTCACGGCACCGACCCCCGTGACCCGTACCGCCGCACTCGGCAAATCGCCACGACTCAAGATTTCGACGCCTCGGCTTGAAGGCTCGATCGATCTCGTCGGCGCGCGCCTGGACGATCTCACCCTGACGAATTATCGCGAGACGATCGCGCCCAATTCGCCCTTGGTTCAGTTGCTGTCGCCCGATGGCACTGCCACTCCTTATTTCGCCGAATTTGGCTGGGTCGCGGGGCCCGATTCCGGCGTCAAGACGCCCGACGCCACAACGCATTGGCAAACCAGCGACACAATGCTCGGCGTCGAGCATCCGGCGACGTTGACCTGGGATAACGGCCAGGGCTTGCGCTTTGTCCGTAAGATCGCGGTCGACCCGGACTACATGTTCACCATCACCCAGATCGGTCGAGAATCACGGCACCAAACCGGTGACACTCTATCCCTATGGACTTATCTCACGCGGCGGCAAGACACCCGTACAGTCCAACCGGTTGCTCCATGTCGGCCCCATTGGCGTGATGGACGGCACCCTGCACGAGTTGAGTTACGCCGATCTCGACAAGCCGACCAACGTCAAGACGATCGGCGGTTGGTTCGGGCTGACGGACGAGTATTGGCTGACATCGCTGATCCCGGCGCAGCAGGAACCGGTTGACACGCGCTTCACCAAAGTGCCGAGGCCTCAAGGCGACCTTTACCAAGTCGACTATACGGGCGCCGCGCATGCGGTCGCGCCAGGTGCCTCGATTTCGACAACGGACCGATTGTTCGCCGGCGCCAAGGAAGTCCACCTCCTCGACAATTACGAAATGTATCTGCGCATTCCGCGCTTCGATCGTGCCATCGATTTCGGCTGGTTTTATTTTCTCACCAAGCCGATCTTCCTGATCCTCGATTTCTTCTATCGCCACATCGGCAATTTTGGCTTGGCGATCCTGCTGTTCACCCTGTGCGTCAAACTCGTGTTCTTCCCGCTCGCCAACCGCTCCTACCGCTCGATGAGCAAGATGAAGCTGTTGCAGCCGGAAATGGCCAAACTGAAGGAGCGATTCGGCGCCGACAAGGCGCGTCTCAACCAGGAAATGATGGCGCTGTACAAGAACAGCGGCGCCAATCCGGCGGCGGGCTGTTTGCCGATCGTCATTCAGATTCCCGTGTTCTTCTCGCTCTATAAAGTGCTGTCGGTGACCATCGAAATGCGCCAAGCACCGTTCTATGGCTGGATTCACGATCTGTCGGTGCCCGACCCGACCAGCCTGCTGAATCTGTTCGGCCTGTTGCCCTGGGCGCCGCCAGCGGATCTGCCGATCATCGGCTTCCTGTCGATCGGTCTATGGCCGCTGATCATGGGCGTCACGATGTTCCTGCAGCAAAAAATGACGCCGACTTCGCCGGATCCGACCCAGGCGAAGATGATGTTGGCGCTGCCGGTGGTGTTCACGTTCATGCTGGCGCATTTCCCGGCAGGACTGGTGGTCTATTGGGCCTGGAACAACACGTTGTCGATCGCGCAGCAATGGCTGATCTTACGACAGGTCCAGGTCAAAAAGCCGGCCAAGGCCTAGGCGCGGTTTTTCCGCCCGAGCTCGCTGCCGACGCGGCGCTAATCGAGGCGGGCCGCAAACTATTCGCCAGTGCGTGCGACTTCCGCGCCGGCGCCGCGCGGGAAGATGCATTGCCGCCGCCGGGTCTGCCCGAGCTTGCTTTAGCGGGCCGGTCCAATGTCGGCAAGTCGAGCCTGCTCAATGCCCTTACAGGGCGGCGGGCGCTGGCGCGGGTGTCCAATACGCCCGGGCGTACGCAGCAGATCAATTTCTTCGACCTCGGCGGCCGGCTGACGCTGGTCGACCTGCCAGGGTATGGCTACGCCGCCGCTCAAAAACGCGTCGTGGCGAACTGGAACAAGCTGATCGAGCACTATCTCAAGGGCCGCGCCGGCTTGCGCCGCGTCCTGCTATTGCTCGACGCGCGCCACGGCATAAAGCCGGCGGATCGCCGGGCGCTGGCGTTGCTTGACGAGGCGGCTCTGTCTTACGCGGCTGTCCTAACCAAATGCGACGACGTCGAAGACGCGGCATTAGCCCGGGTCGCCGCCGCGACCGCGGCCGACCTGGCACGGCACCCGGCGGCCTATCCGGCGGTTTATCTCACCAGCGCGCGTGACGGCATCGGCATCGCCGAATTGCGCGCCGCACTCGCCGAACTGGCGGCGCCCCGCAACGCAGGCTAGATTGCGGCGACCATGAGCGACGACAAGACCGCCGCGATCGACCCGCATAGCAAGGCCGCGACACTCGCGGCCGCCTTGCCCTATTTGAAACGCTACGCCGGCAAGACGGTCGTGGTGAAATATGGCGGCCACGCCATGGGCGAGCAGCATCTCGGCAAGCTCTTCGCCGCCGACGTCGTTCTGTTGAAACAGGTGGGCCTGAATCCGATCGTGGTGCATGGCGGCGGGCCGCAGATCGGCGCGATGCTGGAGCGGCTTAAGATCAAGTCCTCGTTCGTCGACGGGCTGCGCGTCACCGACCGGCGACGGTCGAGATCGTCGAAATGGTGCTGTCGGGCTCGATCAACAAGGAGATCGCGGCCGCGATCAATGGCGCTGGGGGCGAAGGCTATCGGTCTGTCGGGCAAGGACGCCAGCACTGATCCGCGCACGCCAATTGAAACGGAAACAGAAAGATCCCGACAGCAACATCGAAAAAGTGCTCGATCTTGGTTTTGTCGGCGAACCGGTCGCCGTCGACGGTGAGGTACTGCACACCTTGATCAAGTCGGACGTGATTCCGGTGATCGCTCCGATCGGCGTCGGCGACAATGGCGAGACATACAACATCAATGCCGACACCGCGGCCGGCGCGGTCGCGGCGGCGATGCGGGCGACGCGCCTCCTTCTGCTTACCGATGTCATCGGCGTGCTCGACAAAAACAAGAAGCTGGTTTCGGAATTGTCGGTCGAAAAGGCGCGCAGCTTGATCGCCGACGGCACCATTTCCGGCGGCATGATTCCGAAGATCGAGACCTGCATCGACGCGGTGTTGGGCGGCGTCGAAGCCGCGGTCATCATCGACGGCCGCGTGCCGCACGCGATCCTACTGGAGTTGTTCGCGGAAGGCGCCGGCACCCTGATCCGCCGGCGGGAACGGGCGAAGGCGTCTAAGTAGGCCGCAAGCCTGCCCTCAGCGCCGCATATTCGGGATGGTCGCGCGCGATCAAGCCATGGCGTAGCGCGAAATCGATGATCACGAGATTGACGTTGAACTTGAAATCGTCGGTGCGCGCGACGCGGTCGAGTACCGCCGCGGCGTCCATCAGCCTGAAATTCGACAATTTCCCCGTCCTTGCCGTGCGGAACGAAGTCGGCCGGCACTTCGAAATCGTAGATGTACAGCACGTCGTCGCGTGCGCCCGACGGCCAATCCATGCGGTAGGCGATAAGTCCCTGCAGCAATAGCGCGCGACACGAGCGCGCGAGACATGCCGGCTTCTTCGTCCGCTTCCTTGACCAATGTGTCCTCGATGCCGAACGGATAACCGATGCCACCGGCCACTAGATTGTCGAGCTTGTCGGGATCGACTTTTTGTCGGGCGCGCGACGGCCGATCCACAGTTGCATACGGCCGTCGGGTCCGCCGCCGCCAGCCGTTGAGATGAACGCCATAGGCCCGCACGCCCAGGAACGGTACGGCGCCGCGATCGATCTTGAACAGTGGCGGCTCACCCCAAACCGGCGTCACGGCGAAGGATTCGTACCGCCATTTCGACACCGCGCCATCCGCCACCAACGCCTCGAACACGCGATCGACCGCCGCGCTTACCTCATCGAAGCCGCCGGGCGCTGTCAGGCTGACCGCGTCGGCGCCGACCATGAAGGTTTCGGGAAAGCGCGCCAGGCGCGCCGCATTGTCGTCGCGCACCCACGCCGATCCGTTGATCGCCGAACAACAACGGGCGAAACGCGTCTCGCGTCAAAGCGATTGCAGCGATTGAGGTGACGCAACAGGCTCATCGAACAGGACTACTCAGCTCGCTTCGAGCTCGCTGTCCCAATAGAGAAAGTCGCGCCAGGAATGATGCAAAAAATTAGGCGGGAATCCCCGCCCGTTTTCCTGCAGCACATGGCTCGACGGTTGTTCCGGTTGCCGCCGCGGATACATATGCGCTTCTTTCGGAAGGCGGCTGCCCTTTCTCCAAATTGCAGGCTCGAGCACGCAGTGACGACGTTCTGCCAGGTCGTCTTGCCGCCACGCGACCGTGGCACCAGATGGTCGAAGGTGAGCTCATGCGACGCGATACGGCTCGCCGCAATATTGGCAGGTGAAACGGTCACGCAGAAAGACGTTGAACCGTGTAAACGCGGGGCGTCGTGTCGCCGGAATATATTCCTTGAGCGAGATCACGCTAGGCAGGCGCATGGCGAAGGACGGGCTCCGGACCACGCGGTCGTAATGCGAGACGATGTTGACCCGGTCCAGGCACACAGCCTTGACCGCGTCCTGCCACGACCACAACGACAGTGGGAAATAACTTAGCGGACGAAAATCCGCGTTCAGGACCAAAGCCGGACAATTATCTAACAGAGACAAGACCAAACCTCACGGCTGACCGCCCCTCTACCTCGCTCTGCCAAGGCGCGGGCATCCTGCCACGAGATGATGTGGCTTGCCAGCCACAAAAAGCTAGGGGCGGATGCCCGCACGCGTGCCGGCATCCGCCCCGCACCGCAACTCGCAATATGACTATTTGATGTACGGACAACCGCCCTGGTCGAGCGGCCGGAACGCCTTGTCGCCCGGAATGGTGGCGATCAGTTTCGCCAAGTCACGTGGACCTTTCGATTCCGACGGCTTCTTGACCTGCACCAGATATACGTCATGCACCATGCGGCCGTCGGGACGCAGCACCCCGTGCTTGGTGAAGGCGTCGTCGATGACGTGCTGCTGCATCCACGGATAGATTTTCTTGGGATCGTCCGATTTGGTCGCCTGCGCCGCCAGCAGATAGGTGCGCACCGCGGAGTACAGTCCGGCCATCAGATACGGCGCCATGGTCTTCTGCCGCTTTTCGAATTCGTCGGCCCACGCCTCGGATTTGGGCGGGTTGGCGTCGCGGTACCAGGGCAGCGCCATCATCATGCCTTGCGTCGCCTGAAGGCCGCCGGCACCGGCAATGGCAGACAGGTCCATGCTCAGCGGCACGACCTTCATGCCGCCGGCGATCAGGCCAAACTCGTTGGCCGCCTTGATGGCGTTGTTCATGTCGGGCCCGGCGTCGCCGAGCGCCAGAACGTCGGCATGCGAATTCTGCGCCTGGAGGATAAAGGACGACATGTCGCCCGCGTTGAACGGATGGAACACGGTGCCGACGATCTCACCGCCCGCCCTCTTGACCGACGCGGTCACGCCCGCGACCAGCGCCTTGCCGTAGGCATAATCCGCGGACAGGATGAACCACTTCTTGCCGAGCATCGGCAACGCTTGGCCCAGGTTCGGGAGTTGGTACGTGTCGTAGGTCCATTGCGCGCTGTAGGGCGAGCACTGTTTGCCGGTGAGCTGATCCGAACCGGCCATGCTGTATAGCACCGCCTTGCCCTTTTCGCGCGCGACGCCTTGCACCGCCAGCGCAACGCCCGAATAGACTACGTCGAGGATCACGTCGACGTTCTCGGTGTCGTACCAGCGCCGCGCGATGGAGACGCCGACGTCGGGCTTGTCCTGATGGTCGCCGTGAATCACCACGATCGGCACGCCATTGATCTTGCCGCCGAACTCGTCGACGGCGATCTGCGTCGCCACCACCGGCGCCATGCAATTGTCGACGCAATAAGGCCCGGAGAAATCATCCAAGATGCCCAGTTTGATCATGTTGTCGGAATATTGCGCCTGAGCGCCACCCGACAACGCGATAACGGCGGCAAATGCCGCCAAGCCAAGAATTTTTTTCATCCTTCCCTCCCTAAATGCCGCGAGCGTTCTCAAGCACGGCAATTTCTATGAACTTATTGAATGCATCCGATGACGTCAACCGGCCTCACTGAGCCTTAACATACGGGCAGCCGCCTTCCGACATCGGCCGGAACGCCTTGTCGCCGGAGATCACCGCGACCAACTTCGAGAGGTCGTCCGGCCCTTTCGATTCCGACGGCTTCTTGAGTTGCGTCAGGTACACGTCGTGCACCATGCGGCCGTCCGCGCGCAGCACGCCATGGCTGGTGAAGGCGTCGTCAATGACGTGCGCCCGCATATATTCGAAGATCGGCTTCGGGTTGTCGGTCCTGGTCGCTTGCGCCGCAAGCAGATAGGTACGCACCGCGGAATAAAGTCCCGCCATCAGATAGGGCGCCTGGGTGCCTTGGCGGCTCTTGAACTCGGCGGAGAAGGCCCGCGCCTTGTCGCTGACCCCGGGATACCAGGGCAGCGGCAGGAACATGCCCTGCATCACCGGAAGCCCGCCCGCGCCGTCCACGAACGGCAGGTCCATGCTGACCGGCACGATCTTGACGCCGCCATCGACCAGGCCGAATTCCTTCGCCGCCTTGACGCTGTTGGTGGCGTCGTTGCCGGAATTGGCGAGCGCGATCACCTGCGCGCCCGACGCCTGCGCTTGGAGGATGAAGGACGACGCATCGTTGATGTTGAAGGGATGGAATACCGTACCGAGCACCTTGCCGCCCGCCTTTTCGACATTGAGCTTGATCTGCGCGGCCAGAATTTTGCCATAGGCGAAATCGGTGGCAATGATAAACCAGCTCTTGCCCAGATAGGGCACCGCTTCGCCGATGGTCTTGCCGAACTGATAAGTGTCGTAGCTCCAATGCGCGCTATAGGGCGCGCATTGCTTGCCGGTGAGGTCGGACGAACCGGCGGTGGAGTACAACACCGCCTTGCCCTTGGTGCGCGCGATGTTCTGCACCGCCAGCGCCACCGAGGAATTGACCACGTCGACGATTACGTCGACCTGTTCGGCATCGAGCCATTTGTTGGTCAGCGCCACGCCGACATCGGGCTTGTTCTGGTGGTCGCCCCAGATGATCTCGATCGGCACGCCGTCGATCTTGTTGCCGAACTCGTTGGCGGCGATGCGCACCGCGTTGACCGGCCCCATGCAGTTGCCGGTACAGAATTGCCCCGAGAAATCGTCGAGCACGCCGATCTTGACCTTGCCGTCTGAGAATTGCGCATGCGCCGCGGTGGCGAATAGCGCTAGCGTGGCGGCTGCGACGAACAGGTCAAACATTCTTTTCATTGTTTCTGCACCTCATTTTTCATTCGTCACGCCGCGTGCCGTTGTCCTAGGTCTCTGCTTTCGCACTCACGAGGAAAGTCGATTTGTAATGCGATTCCATTAGCCCTTGTTGACGTAAGGACAACCGCCTTCCGACATGGGGCGGAATGCTTTCTCGCCAGGGATGGTCGCGATCAGTTTGACCAGATCGTCCGGTCCCGTCGATTCCGACGGCTTCTTGACCTGCACGAGATAGACGTCGTGGACCATGCGGCCGTCCGGGCGCAGCCTGCCACCGGTGGCGAAGGCGTCGTTGACCGACGTCGCGCGCATTTTGGCGAACAACGCCTTCGGATTGTCGGTGCCGGTCGCCTTGATCGCGAGCAGATAGTTGTGCACGACCGAGTACAGCCCCGCCATCAGATAGCCCGGCATCACCCCTTGGCGCTTCTTGAATTCGATCGCGAATTTCATCGCCTCGGGTTTCAGCCCCGGATACCACGGCAAGGTCATCATCATGCCTTGCGCCACTTTCAGCCCGCCGACCCCGTCGATGAACGGCAGGTCGAGCGACAGCGGCACGATCTTGATGCCGGCATCGACCAGGCCGAATTCCTTCGCGGTCTTTATCGCGTTGGTGAGGTCGCCGCCGGCATTGGCGAGCGCGATCACCCGCGCGCCCGATGCTTGGGCCTGCAGCATGAAGGATGACATGTCGTTGGTACCGAACGGATGCACCACCGAGCCGATCACCTTCCCGCCGGCGGCGGTGACGAATTTCCGCACGTTCGCTTCCAGCGTTTTGCCGAACAGATAATCCGGCGTGATGATGAACCAGGTCTTGCCCAGCATCGGTACCGCCTCGGCGATGCTCTTGCCGAACTGATACGTGTCGAAGGTCCACTGCGTCGTATAGGGCGCGCATTCTTTGCCGGTGAAATCGGGCGAGCCGGTCGAGGACATCAGCACCGCTTTGCCGCGGTCGCGCGCGATCCGGTTAGCGGCCAAGCCGACCGAAGAATTGGTAATGTCGGCGATGGCGTCGACCTGCTCGCGGTCGAACCAGCGGCTGACCAGCGCAGCCGCTACGTCCGGCTTGTTCTGATGATCGCCCCAGATGATCTCGACCGGCGCGCCATCGATCTTATCGCCGAACTCGTCGGCGGCGATCCGCGCCGCCACCACCGGCCCCATGCAATTGCCGTTGCAATACTGGCCCGAGAAATCGTCCAGCACCGCGATCTTGATCTTGTTGTCGGAGATTTGCGCCGCGGCCGGCAACGCGAATATGGCCGCGCCCAGCAAAACGGCCAGTCCCGTGAACCGCATGGCGCGTCCTCCTCGATCTTTTTGTTGCCGTCGAAGCTAGGATTGCGGCGGCACCACGTCAACCTGTCGGTTTCGCCGAACCGTCACACTCCTATGGCAAGGTTTCGTCTTCGCGAATGGGGAGGCGGCGATGAAACGATATGCGGCGCTGGCGATCGCGGTTGCCGGCATCGTGCTGTTCGCGGTGGCGATGCTGTGGTCGCTCTGGTTCGCGATCGGCGCGGCCGTGTGTGCCGCGCTGACCGCGCTCGGCATCCGGGACATGATCCAAACCCATCACAGTCTCAAGCGCAATTATCCGATACTCGCCAATATCCGCTTTTTGCTGGAAGCGATCCGGCCGGAAATCCGTCAGTATTTTCTCGAAAGCGACATCGACGGCGCGCCGTTCAACCGCTCGAAGCGCGCCATCGTCTATCAGCGCGCGAAGGGAGCGCTGGACAAGCGCCCGTTCGGCACCATGCAGGACATCTATGCCGGCAATTTCGAGTGGATCAATCATTCGATTGCGCCCAACCAGATCGATGGCCACGATTTCCGCGTGACCGTGGGCGGCACCGATTGCCGCCTTCCCTATTCGCATTCGTTGCTCAACATTTCGGCGATGAGCTTCGGCTCGCTCAGCGCCAACGCGATCCGCGCGCTCAACAAGGGCGCCAAGCTTGGCGGCTTCGCCCATGACACCGGCGAGGGTGGTTATAGCCGCTATCATCACGAAAACGGCGGCGACATTGTGTGGGAGATTGGCAGCGGCTATTTCGGCTGCCGCAACGACGACGGCGCCTTCTCGGCCACGCGGTTCGAGGAATCCGCCGCCGACCCGCAGGTCAAGATGATCGAGATCAAGCTGTCGCAAGGCGCCAAGCCCGGCCATGGCGGCGTGCTGCCGGGCGCGAAGGTGACGGCCGAGATCGCGGCCGCGCGCGGCGTGCCGCCGCGTGTCGATTGCGTCTCGCCGGCGCGCCATTCCGCGTTCGATTCCCCCGTCGGCATGATGCGCTTCATCGCGACGTTGCGGGAATTGTCCGGCGGCAAGCCGGTCGGCTTCAAACTGTGCGTCGGCCATCCCTGGGAGTTCATGGCGTTGTGTAAGGCGATGCTGGAGACCGGCATCCGCCCCGATTTCATCGTCATCGACGGCTCGGAAGGCGGCACCGGCGCGGCGCCACTCGAATTCACCGACCATGTCGGCACGCCATTGCGCGAGGGCTTGGTGTTGGCGCGCAATTGCTTGATCGGTGCCGGGTTGCGCGATTCGATCCGCCTGGGCGCCGGCGGCCGCATTATCACCGCGTTCGACATGGCGCGGGTTCTGGCCTTAGGCGCCGATTGGTGCAATTCGGCCCGCGGCTTCATGTTCGCGCTCGGCTGTATCCAGTCGCAGCATTGCCACACCGACCGCTGTCCCAGCGGCGTCGCCACCCAAGACCAATCGCGGCAGCGCGCGCTGTTCGTGCCCGACAAGGCGGAGCGCGTCCGCCGCTTTCACGACAACACGCTGGCGGCCTTGGGCGAGCTTACCGGCGCGGCCGGCGTGTCGCACCCGAGCGAACTGCGGCCGGAACTGGTGCTGCGCCGGTTGTCCGCGACCGAGGTCAGGAGCTTTGCCGAGATCTACCCGAGCCTCGCGCCCGGCGAACTTCTGCACGGCGCCCGCGATCCACGTTACGCGGCGAATTGGGAGATGGCCGATACGACCGCCTTCATGCCCCGCGCGCCAATACGCGCGGCCGCGGCGTAATCCACGCCGTTAGTGCAGGTCCTTCCACACCTTGCGCTTGGCGCCGTAGAGCACGCCGGTCATGACCAGAAGGAACACGATCGACTTGGCGCCGGTTTGCTTGCGGTCTTCCATGTAGGGCTCGGCCGCCCAGGTCAGGAACGTCACCACGTCATGCGCTTCTTGCGGCAGGGTCGCCGGGGTGCCGTCCTGGAACTTGACCGTGTTGTCGGCCAGGGGCGGCGGCATCGAGATGGCGTGGCCGTCGAAATATTCGTTGTAATACTTGCCTTGCGGCAGGTTGAACCCGGCCGGCGGCTTGTCGCGGAAGCCGTTCAAAATGCCATAGACGTAATCGGGCCCGCCCATGCCCCAGAGATATTCGAGGCCCTTGCCGCGCGCCTTCACCATCACCGACAGGTCGGGCGGCGCGGCGCCGCCGTTGGCGGCGCTGCGCCGCCTCGATCGTTGGGGAACGGCGACACGAACTGATCCTGCGGCTTGCCGGGACGGCGGAACATTTCGCCTTGATCGTTCGGCCCGTCCTCGACCTGCTTCTGCGCCGCGATCGCCGCGACCTCGGCGTCGCTGAAGCCGATGCCGCCGCCCGGCCCGTCGGGACCGAGATCGCGGTAATGCAACAGCTTCATCGAGTGGCAGTTGGAGCAGACCTCGTTATAGACCTGGAAGCCGCGCTGCAGCGCGCCGCGGTCGAAGGTGCCGAAGACGCCGGCGAACGACCAGGCCTGATGCGGCGCGTCGGGCGCGCTTTCCTGCGCCCACGCAGCCGAGGCGACGCCGAGCAGCGCCGCGCCGGCAATGGCCGCGATCGCGAGCGCCTTCATGACACGGCTCCGCTTTGGGCGGCGCCGGCGGGCGCGGTCTTCTTGGTCACCGCGGCGGCGATGCTTTCGGGCAGCGGCAACGGCCGCTCGAACCAGCCGATCAGCGGCAGCAGCACGAGGAAGTGGAAGAAATAATAGAACGTGGCGATGCGGCCGACGACGATGTAGGCGCCTTCGGGCCGGTGCGCGCCGACCGTGCCGAGCGCGAACACGTCGACGATCAACAGCCAGAACACCCATTTGTGGATCGGCCGGAAATAGGAGCTGCGCACACGCGAGGTATCGAGCCACGGCAGCAGGAACAGGATGAAGATCGAGGCGAACATCGCCAGCACGCCGATAAGCTTGTCCGGGATCGAGCGCAGGATCGCGTAGAACGGCAGCAGATACCATTCCGGCACGATCTCCGGACGGCGTCTGCAGCGGATTGGCCGGGATGTAATTCGCGGAGTCGCCGAGCATGTTCGGCAGCTCAGAAAATGAAGATGGCGTAGATGATCAGAAACACGCCCAGCCCGAACATGTCCTTGATCGTGTAATAGGGATGGAACGCGATCTGGTCTTGCGGCCCCTTGACCGCGATGCCCAGGGGATTGTTGGAGCCGTGCTGGCGCAGCGCGATCAGGTGCAGCCCGACCACGCCGACGATCACGAAGGGCAGCAGGTAATGCAGCGAGAAGAAACGGTTCAGCGTCGGGTTGTCGACCGCGAATCCGCCCAGGAGCCAGGTGTGGATCGGATTGCCGATCACCGGGATCGCGGTGAAGAGATTGGTGATGACGGTGGCGCCCCAATAGCTCATCTGCCCCCAGGGCAGCACGTAGCCGAAGAACGCGGTCGCCATCATCAGCAGCAGAATCACGACGCCGAGCATCCATAGCAGCTCGCGCGGCTCCTTATAGGAGCCGTAATAATAGCCGCGGAAAATGTGGATATAGACGACGATGAAAAAGAACGACGCGCCGTTCATGTGGATGTAGCGCATCAGCCAGCCATAATTGACGTCACGCATCAGCCGCTCGACCGAATCGAAGGCCAAGTCGCTGTTCGGCGTGTACTGCATCGCGAGGAAAATGCCGGTCACGATCATGATCACCAGCAAGATCCCGGCGAGCGAACCGAAGTTCCACCAGTAGTTCAGATTGCGCGGCTCGGGATAATCGATCATCGCGTCTTGCGCGAAGCTGAAAATCGGGAGGCGCGCGTCGATCCACTTGACCAAGCGGTTGTTGGTGCGGACCGTGGAGGGAATGCCTGACATCGCCGTTCTGTCCTAGATCTGTACGATCGAATTGAGACTGAAATCGCCGCCGTCCGGGCGGATTCTCGCCGATGCGGATCATCGTCTTGGTGAGGAAGCGATAGGGCGGGACCGGCAGGTTGTATGGGGCGGGCACGCCGCTATAGACGCGGCCCGCGAGGTCGTAGCGCGAACCGTGGCACGGGCAGAAATAACCGCCGAGCCAGCCAGGATTGACGCTGTTGGCCTGCGGCATGTAGCTCGGGATGCAGCCGAGATGGGTGCAGATCCCGACCAGCACCGAATATTGCGGCTGGATCGAGCGATGCCAATTCTTGGCATAATCCGGCTGCTGTTCGACGGTCGAATTGGGATCGCTGAGCAACGCAAGGTCCTGCGGCGCCTGCAGCACCTGGAGCAATGGCGGCGTGCGATTGACGACGAAGATCGGACGGGAGCGCCACAACACCACGATCTGCTGGCCGGGCTGCACATGGGTCAGGTCCACATCGATCGGCGCGCCCGCCGCCAGAACGTCGGCGGCGGGGTTCATGCTGTCGATCAACGGCCATGCGACGCACACCGCGCCGACCGCCGCGATCGCGCCGCCGGCCACGGTGAGGAAATCGCGCCGCGAGCTCGCGACGTGGCCGTTCGACAGGGCTGCCCCCGCTCCCGGCTTACCGTGCGCCAGATCCGCCATCCATCACCTCGTGCGATACGTCCATTCCCCACCCCATTGCGCCGCGCCGCCGGAGTGCGGGCAAGCTATATTGTTGAAATGCCATCGCTATGCGACATCCTGCCGCATAATTTGGCAAGGTATAAATCCAGCACGATCCTGCGGTCATGACCGACCAACAACAAGAAGTACAGACTTGGTTCGAATCGCTCCGCGACCGGCTTTGCGCCGCGTTCGAAGCCATCGAAGACGACTATGTCGAGGCGCGCCCAAAGGACGGGCCGGCCGGCCGATTCGAACGCAAGGGCTGGCCGCGCGATGGCGGCGGCGGCGGCGTGATGGCGCTGATGCGCGGCCGCGTATTCGAGAAGATCGGGGTCAACGTCTCGACGGTGTGGGGCGAGTTCTCGCCCGAGTTCCGCGGCCAGATTCCGGGCGCCGGCGCCGACGGCAAATTCTGGGCAAGCGGTATTTCCCTGGTATCGCATCCGCGCTCGCCGCTGGTGCCGGCCGCGCACATGAACACGCGGCATCTCCGTACCAGCAAGGCCTGGTTCGGCGGCGGCGCCGACCTGACGCCGGTCTATTCGGTCGAGGCCGATACGCGCGATTTCCACGCGGCGCTGCAGAGCGGCTTGCGACACGCATGGCGCCGACTATTACGCGCGCTTCAAGAAATGGTGCGACGAGTATTTCTTCATCAAGCACCGCAACGAGCCGCGCGGGGTCGGCGGCATCTTCTACGATTACCTCGAGAGCGATTGGGCGCGCGACTTCGCCTTCGCGCGCGATGTCGGAGAGGCGTTCCTCGATGCCTATCCGCAACTCGTGCGGCGTCACATGCTCGAACCATGGACCGACGAGCAGCGCCGCGACCAGTTGGTCAAGCGCGGCCGCTATGTCGAGTTCAACCTGATCTATGATCGCGGCACGCTGTTCGGGCTTCGGACCGGCGGCAATATCGAGGCGATTCTGATGTCACTGCCGCCGGAAGTCGCCTGGCCGTAACTCGTGGCCGATTCGGCACGTCACCTTGCGGTTCGGGGCGACAATTGTTAGCTACAGGCCCATGCAACAAGCCGTGCGTATCGCGCCGTCGATCCTGTCGGCGGATTTTTCCCGCTTGGGCGACGAGGTCGAGGCCGTCACCAAGGCCGGCGCCGATTACATCCATGTCGACGTCATGGACGGGCATTTCGTGCCCAATCTGACCATCGGGCCAGTAGTGGTGAAGGCGTTGCGCAAACATTCGAAACTGCCGTTCGACTGTCACCTGATGATCGCGCCGGCCGACCTGTTTATTCCCGAGTTCGCCGACGCCGGCGCCGACATCATCACCGTTCATCCCGAAGCCGGCCCGCATCTCCATCGCAGCATCGAATTGATCAAGCATCACGGCAAAAAGGCCGGCGTCGCGCTCAACCCGGCGACGCCGATGGAGGCGATCGAGCACGTGCTCGACATCGTCGATCTGGTGCTGGTGATGAGCGTCGATCCCGGCTTCGGCGGCCAGAGCTTCATCGCCAGCGTCACCGACAAGATCGCGACGCTGCGCCGGCGCATCGACGCCATGGGTCGCGCGGTCGATCTCGAAGTCGATGGCGGCATCAACCCCGACACCGCGCGGATCGCCGTCGCGGCCGGCGCCGACGTGTTGGTCGCCGGCACCGCGACTTTCGAGAATGGCCCGGCGGCTTATGCCGCCAACATCCAACGCCTGCGCGGCGCGACGGCCAAGAAATGACGCTCGCCACGGTCTATTACGGCTCGGCGCTTTATCATTTGAGCCTATGGGCGCGACCGCCCGCGGGACTGGCGATTAGCTGGGAGCGGCATTGGCCGGGCGATCGAGGTCGCGGCGCGGCGCTGATGGACGGGGAATTCCACCTCGGCGGCGAGACCGTGCGAAGCGACGCACCGCCGTGGGACGCGGCTGACGTCGACTCGCGATTTCCTCGCCGCGCTGCACGGTTTTGGCTGGCTTGGCGATTTGCTGGCCGCGCCCGGCGCCGCTTTTTATAACGCCGGCGAATGGACCAGGGCGTGGCTGGACCAGTGCGACGCCTGGACGCCGGTGGCGTGGCGCGCCGATGTCTTGGCCGACCGGCTTACCGCCTGGACCGAGCATTTCGGCACGATCGCGCGCGACAACGAATTTCGCGCGTCGGTTGCTCGCAAAGCTACGCGCGGCAGGCGCGCCATCTGAATCGCGTCGCCGGCAAGGCAGCGCCGGGGTTGCCGCGTCTCGCGGCGTTGCGCGGCTTGGTGATCGCCTGGGTGGCGCTGGGCCGCCCCGCGCGCTTGCACCGCGCGCTGCGCTCGTTTGCTGCGCGAGGTCGAGGCGCAAATCCTGCCCGACGGCGGTCATGTCGAGCGCAGCGGCCGCGCGCAGGCGGCGGCGATGCGCTATCTGATCGAGGCGCGCGACGCGCTGCGCGCCGCGGACCTCGATGTGCCGGACGAGTTGCAATCCGCGATCGACCGCGCCGCACCGATGCTGCGTTTCTTCCGCCACGGCGACAACAAGTTCGCGCTGTTCAACGGCAGCAACGAGAACGACGCGGCCTGGATCGAGCAGTTACTCGCAAGCGCCGACGCCAAGGGGCGCGCTCCGGTCAGCGCGCCTTATCTCGGCTTTCAGCGCCTCCAGGCCGGGCGCACGCTGGTCATCATGGATACCGGCGCGCCCGCGCCCGCCGGTTTCGATCTCGACGCGCATGCCGGCACGCTCAGCTTCGAAATGAGCCACGGCAAAGAGCGGCTGATCGTCAATTGCGGCACGTATCGCGGGCCGAGCGCCGAGTGGCGCACGACGACGCGCGCCACCGCGGCCCATTCGACGCTAGTGGTCGCCGATCATAATTCCGCGCAAGTGAATGACGACGGCGGACTCGGCCGGCGCCCGCGCGACGTGACCTGCGAGCGCGCCGAGGATCAAGGGCAGCCAATGGGTCGAGGCCAGCCATGACGGATACAAGGTGTCGTTCGGCCTGGTCCATGCGCGGCAACTATTCCTGGCGGCGGAGGGCGACGATCTGCGCGGCGAGGATCGGTTAACCGGCCCCGCGGGTCAGAATTTCTGCGTCCGGTTTCATCTTCATCCCGGTGTGCAGGTATCGCTGATCCAGGACGGCGGCGCGGCGTTGTTGCGGTTGCCGAGCGGTATCGGCTGGCGGTTGCGCGCGCAGGGCGCGGTGTTGAGCGTCGCCGACAGCATCTATCTCGGCGGCGAAATCGTGCGCAAATCGCGCCAACTGGTGCTCGACGGGCATGTCGGCAGCGGCGGCGCCTTGGTGAAGTGGGCGCTGCGGCGCGAGCAGCGCGCCGAACCCAAACGCCAGAACGAGGCCGACGGCGATGGCTGACGAAGGATTGCGGCCGGTTCGGCGCGCGCTGCTGTCGGTCCACGACAAAAGCGGCGCGGTCGAATTGGCGAACGCGCTGGCGGCGCTGCGGCGTCGAGTTGATCTCGTCGGGCGGCACGGCGAAGGCGCTGAGCGATGCCGGCCTCGCGGTGCGCGAGGTGGCACAAGTGACGCGCTTTCCCGAAATGCTCGACGGCCGGGTCAAAACCCTGCATCCCGCGATCCACGGCGGCTTGCTGGCGCGGCGCGACCGGCCGGATCATCTGAGTGCGATTGCCGCCCAAGGCATCGCGCCAATCGACCTCCTGATCTCGAATCTCTATCCCTTCGCTGCGACGGTCGCGCGCGGCGCCGATTTCGACGAGTGCATCGAGAATATCGATATCGGCGGCCCGGCGCTGATCCGCGCCGCGGCCAAGAATCATGGCGATGTCGCCGTCATCACTGATCCCGCCGACTACGATGCGTTGATCGCCGCGCTGCGCGAGCACAAGGGCGCGACGACATTGGCGTTGCGCCGTTCGCTTGCCGCCAAGGCGTTCGCGCGTACGGGCGCTTATGACGCGGCCGTCGCCGAATGGTTCGCCGCGCAACAAGGCGAGACTTTTCCCGAGACGCTTACGGTCGCGGCGACGCGGCGGCAATTGTTGCGCTACGGCGAGAACCCGCATCAGCAGGCGGCATTCTATGTCGAGGCCAAGCCATCGGGCCTCGGCGCGGCGCGGCAACTCCAGGGCAAGGAACTGTCCTACAACAATCTCAACGACACTGACGCGGCCTATGCGCTGGTGGCGGAGTTTGACCAGCCGGCGGTGGTCATCGTCAAGCACGCTAACCCGTGCGGCGTCGCGGTGGCGGCGGATTTGCGCGCGGCCTGGGACCGCGCGCTCGCCTGCGATCCGGTCAGCGCCTATGGCGGCATCGTCGCGGTCAACCGGCCGATCGACGTTGTGCTCGCCCAAGCGCTCGACAAGCATTTCGCCGAAGTGGTGATCGCGCCCGAGATCGCGGCCGACGCGATGCCCATTCTCGCACGCAAGAAACAATGGCGGCTGCTGCTGACGCCGGTGCCGAGCCCGACCGCGCCCGACATGACGCTGCGCTCGCTCGCCGGCGGCTATCTCTTACAAACGCGCGACACCGGCCGCGTCGCCGCGTCTGATCTCAAGACGGTCACAAAGCGCGCGCCGACCCAGGCGGAAATCGCCAACCTGCTGTTCGCATTTACCGTCGCGAAGCACGTCAAGTCGAACGCTATCGTCTATGTGAAGGACGGTGCCACTGTCGGCATCGGCCCCGGCCAGCCCAACCGTGTCGATAGCGCGCGCATCGGCGCCGAGCGCGCCGGCGACAACGCCAAGGGCTCGGTCGTCGCCTCCGATGCGTTTTTTCCTTTTGCCGACGGGCTCGAAGCCGCGATCGCCGCCGGCGCGACAGCGGCGATCCAACCAGGCGGCTCGGTGCATGACGACGAGGTGATCGCCGCCGCCGACAAAGCCGGCATCGCCATGGTCTTCACCGGCATGCGCCACTTCCGGCATTAGGCGACGCCCACGAAATATGAACCACCCGTTTCCAATAGGAACATCAGTCATTGCTGTGCGAACTTTCGGCAGAATTCGTGAAGGTGCTCCCGGTATTATTACCGGCGTGACTGAAATTCGCTTCTTCTTTCGACCCAGACCTATGTATCTATGCACCTTTGCAGGCGGAGAAAAAGTGGCCGTTCGTCAAAAGGAAATAGAAGATTTTGAACACGGCTATAGAAGAATTGGAGCAACCTGATTGGCCGTTACCTAGTAGTAACGACAGACGTTAAAGCCGTTTCGTAATAGCGCTCGTGGGATGGCGGCGCTCTTTATCGACCCATTCCCAAACGTCATCTTCGCGGACATGAAACGCACTGGCGACGTGGCGGACCAAGTCGCAGATCAGAAGCCCGTAATGTTGATGTGACTTTGCGCGTTTGCTCGGATGGATATGGCACATGACCTGTCCGTCGGGTGCCTCGAACATAATTACGAGCGGATTTTCGATCCTGATTTGCTTTTCGGGCATTGTCGCTCCTCGTTTCACCTCCCCCTCGATGGAGGAGGTCGTGAGCAGCCGGAGGCTGCGAGCGGGTGGGGCTGATTTCTCCGCTTGAGCAGCGATCACCCCCATCCAAAATGCTTCGCTACCGCTCGCATTTCTACCCTCCCCCATCAAGGCGGAGGGTACTAGGTCTTAAACTCATAAAGGGGATTCCGCTGGGTGGCGAATTCTGATTTCAAGCTCCTGAACGGAGCTTGAGCCATGATGCCTCGCCGGTATGATTTGACGGACTTTGAATGGTCGATCATCCAGCCGCTGTTGCCGAACAAACCGCGCGGCGTCGCGCGGGTGGATGACCGCCGGACATTGAACGGCATCTATTGGCGGCTGCGGACGGGTTCGCCGTGGGCGGACATCCCGGAGCGCTACGGTCCGCCAACGACCTGCTACAACCGCTTCGTCCGGTGGCGGAAACGCGGCGTCTGGGACCGGCTTTTCGACGCGGTCTCGCGGGCTTACGAAGGCGATCTGCAAATGATCGACTCCTCTTCGATCCGGGTCCATCAGCACGCGGCCAACGTCAAAAAGGGGGGCCGGAGACCGCGGAAGGGCACGACGCTCCAGCCCGATGCATGGGGCGCTCGCGCGGCGGACTGACCACTAAAATCCACGCTCTGGTCGACGGCAACGGCTTGCCCATCGCGCTCAAACTGACCGAAGGTCAAGCTCATGACGGGCGAAGCGCCGCTGACATGCTCGGCGAGCTCGGCCCCGGTCAAATCTTGCTCGCCGACCGCGCCTACGACAGCGACGCGCTGCGCCGGTGCCTGACCGCGCAGGGCGCCTGGGCCAACATCAAGCCGATGCCGAACCGGGTCAACATCCCCGCTTTCAGCCCATTCCTCTATCGCTACCGCAACCTGGTCGAGCGCTTCTTCAACAAGATCAAACATTTCAGAGCCGTCGCCACCCGCTTCGAAAAGCATGATGCAAACTACCTTGCCATCATCAAACTCGCCGCCGCCAAAATCTGGATGCGGTTTATGAGTTGGTGACCTAGTGTGGCGACGCAAGAGAGACGGAGGCCAGCATGATCATGGTAACGGGCGCGACCGGCAATATCGGCAAGGAATTGGTGCCACAGCTTCTGGCAAAAGGCGAAAAGGTCCGCGTGGTGACGCGCGACGCCGCCAAGGTCGCTTCGCTCGACCCGAAGGTCGAACGCATCGTCGGCGATCTCAAAGACCCCGACACCGTGAAACGAGCCGTCGCCGGCGCGGAGGCCGTGTTCCTGGTCGGCATCATCGCCGACACGACCCAAACCGCCGACCGCCAGCTTATCGCCGAAAGCGCCAAGGCCGGCGTCAAGCGCATCGCCAAAATCTCGGCGCGCTCGACTGGGCGCGGCATCGGCCAAGTCCATTTCGAGCAGGAACAGCTGATCCGCCAGTCCGGTGTCGCCTGGACCTTCCTACGCTGCGGCATGTTCATGTCGAACACGCTCGGCTGGGCCGCCACCGTCAAGTCGCAAGGCGCGGTTTATTCGCCGTTCGGCGCGGGCAAGATGGCGATGATCGCGCCCAAAGACATCGCCGCGGTCGCGACCCTGGCGCTGACCGGACCGGGCCACGAGGGCCAGATCTATGACCTCTTCGGCGACATGCTGCTGACCGTGCCGGAGCAGGTCGCGATCCTGTCGCGCGTCATCGGCAAGCCGATCAAGGTCGTCGACATTACCCCCGAGGCCGCGGGCGAGCGGCTGCGCGCCGCCGGCGGCCCCGCCATGCTGGTCGAAGGCCTGACCGCGCTCTGGACGATGGTGCGAAACAACGAGGCGCAGTTCCGCAACGACGAAGTCCGGCGCCTCACCGGCCGCCCGGCGCAGTCGTTCGAATCCTTCTGCGAGGCGCATAGGTCGGCCTTCATCGCGTGATACCGGAAACACTTTTGTCCGACCTGACAAGTTCGACGACAGGAACCTCGATGGCGGCGCCGTCGCTTTCCGCGAAAGCCGTCATGCTGACGATGCGATAAGTGCCCTCTACGATCCGTTCCCCGGGCTTCGCAGCACGTTTCGGATCGGCGAACGTCGCGAATGGCGCATGGCACTTCCAATCGCAGCGGGTCAGCGGATTCCAGGTAACATCTTGGTAGATGACGTAATCGTCGATCAATTGCGTGACGCGGATGGGCTGGCCCACGCTCGAAAGTAACAGCTTGTCCAAGTCCCAGACGCAGTAATGGGCTTCCTGCGCGACAAACATCGCCATGTGCAGCGGCCAAGGGGTCGTCCCGGGGCCTGGCGAGCAATCGAATTGCGACGGATTGAAGCCGCGTTGTACCTGAGCCTGGATTTCGGTCGTGCCGATGCCCAAAATCGCGACCGCCAGGGCAAAAATCCATGGCGCAGGTGATGGAGATTTTTGCCAATTGCTCGGGATCGCGGGCATCATTTCGCTGGATTTCCGTTTCTAATCAACGGGTTATAATGAACAGCCATAACCCGAAAAAAATCAACTAGAAACCGCATTTTTTCTAAAATCCCTTTCACCGCTTTTTAAGGACTTTCGCGCCAAACTCCCCTCGAATTCGCCCGAAGGAGGGGAACATGGCTTTATCGAAGCAGTCGGTCGAGACCCTCATAGACCTGGTCGAGATCAAGATCAGTTACATGGACGTGCTGGACCGCGACGACGCGAAGGAATTGCGCCTCCTTGAGCGGTGCCGCGATGAACTAAGGTCGTTTACCGCGACCGCGACCGCCGAGGTCGTCCCGTTCGTCCGCGCGCAGCGCCGGGCGGGCATCCGCGCCGACCTCGCGGCCGTTTGATCCCGTTCGCCGTTCCAATCGCGGGAACGGCGCGCTTGGCCGTCCGGCGATGCGTGCCATAATGTGCCGCGAAACGGTCTGCCGGCCGCATGCGCCGGCGGATTGAGAAGGACGGGGATATGGCACAGACTCCGCCGCGCATCCATCCGGTGATTCTCTCCGGCGGTTCCGGGACCCGGCTGTGGCCGATGTCCCGGGCGCACTATCCGAAACAATTTCTGCCGCTGACCTCGCGCCGCCCGCTGTTGCAGGAAGCGGTGCAGCGGGTCGCCGATGAGCGGTTCGCACCACCCTTGTTCGTCGCCAATGACGAGCATCGCTTCATCATCGCGGAACAAGTGCGCGCCCTCGACGTCACGCCGATGGCGATTGTGCTGGAGCCGACGGGCCGCAACACCGCCCCCGCGGCCGCCGTCGCTGCCCTGGCACTGACCGCGAGCGAACCCGACGCCTTGATGCTGGTCATGCCGTCGGATCACGTGATTGGCGACGTCGACGCGTTCTATGCCGCGATCGATCGAGCGGTCGCCGCCGCCCAGGCCGGGCGCCTCGTCACCTTCGGGATCGAGGCGGATCGGCCGGAAACCGGCTATGGCTATTTGAAGCGCGGCAAGCCGCTCGACGGTGTCGTCGGCGCGTTCGAGCTCGGCGCCTTCGTCGAAAAGCCCGACCGCGACCGCGCCGAGAGCTATCTCGCCGCCGGCGATTACTTCTGGAACAGCGGCATTTTCCTGTTTCCGGCAGCCCTCTATCTCGAAGAACTGCAACGGTTGCAGCCCGACACCGTCGCCGCCTGCCGCCGCGCGTTGAGCGCCGCGAAGCGCGACATCGATTTCCTGCGCCTCGACCAGGAAGCGTTCGGCGAGGCCGAGAACAAGTCCATCGACTATGCCGTGATGGAGCACACGGCGCGCGCCGCCATGGTGCCCGTGTCGATGGGCTGGAGCGACGCCGGCACCTGGGATGCGCTGTGGCGCATGGGCGCGCAGGACGAGCACGAGGATGTCCGCATCGGCGACGTCGTCGCCACCGACACCAAGCGCTCGTATCTTCGCGCCGAACAGGGCTTGCTGGTCACGCTCGGCGTCGAAGACCTGATCGTGGTTTCGACCGCCGATGCCGTCATGGTGGCGAAGCGCGACCGCGCCGAAGATGTCTCGGCCGTGGTCAAGCGGTTGCAGCGCGACGGCCGCGTCGAAGCCTCGGCCAACCCGATCGTGCACCGGCCGTGGGGCTCGTTCCGCTCGATCCACAACGGCGACCGCGTGCAGGTCAAGCACATCACCGTCAAGCCGGGCGCCAAACTGTCGCTTCAAATGCATCATCACCGCGCCGAGCATTGGGTCGTGGTGAGCGGCACCGCCAAGGTGGTGCGCGGCAACGAAGAGATCGTCCTCCACGAGGATCAGTCGACCTACATACCAATCGGCACGCCGCACCGGCTCGAAAACCCCGGCAAGATCATGCTGCACGTGATCGAGGTGCAGTCGGGTTCTTATCTGGGCGAGGACGACATCGTCCGCTTCGAAGACACGTACGGGCGTTCGTAGCCGCATTCCGTCGCATTGCCGGCGTGCGCGCTTCGAGACGCAATGCTGCGCATTGCTCCTCGGCATGAGGAACATCGCACAACGCTCCTCAGCCTGAGGAGCGCCTGAAAGGCGCGTCTCGAAGGCCGCACGAAACCGCCGCGCATTGAGGCGAATTCCTCTTTTCCCTGTTCGCCGCGCCGTGCTTTAGTTCCCCCGCTTCAACGAGGGGGATGGCGATGAACCAGGCCGAGATTGACGCGGGCGTCACCGTCGTCGGCCACCCGCTGGTCCTGCACAAATTGTCGATCATGCGCCGCAAGGCGACCTCGACCAGTAAGTTCCGCCAGTTGCTGCGCGAGATTTCGCTGCTCCTCGCCTATGAGGTGACACGCGACTTGCCGCTGGCGTTCGAGCCCATCGAGACGCCGCTGACCAGCTACGACGCCCCCACCATCGAAGGCAAGAAGCTGTGCCTCATCGCCATTCTCAGGGCCGGCGACGGATTGGTGCAGGGCATTCTCGACCTCGTGCCGAGCGCCCGCGTTGGCCATATCGGCCTCTACCGCGACCCGAAGACGCTCGAAGCCGTCGAATATTTCTACAAGGTGCCGGACTTGGCCGAGCGGCTCGTCATCGTGGTCGATCCGATGCTTGCCACCGGCCACACCGCCATCGCGGCGGTGGCGCGGCTCAAGAAAAGCGGCGCGCAGCAGATCAAATTCCTCTGCCTCCTCTCGGCGCCCGAAGGCATCCGCGCGTTCCGCGAGGCGCATCCCGACGTGCCGGTCTTCACCGCCGCGATCGACGACCATCTGAACGATCACGGCTATATCATCCCCGGCCTCGGCGACGCTGGCGACCGCCTGTATGGCACGAAGTGACGAGTTTCGACAAAACTCGTCATCCCCCGGCTTGGCCGGGGGATCCACGAATAAGTAAGCGCAAAAACTCGTGCATGGCCCGCCTAAAGCGGGCCAAGACGAAAACGGGGGCAGTCGCGTTCCAAGACTAGATGGGAATCCACTCAAATTTAATCACCACCTTGTCGTCCCTGCGAAAGCAGAGACCCAGGGCAACCGTCCGTCGCTTACTCCTGATTCCCGCTTTCGCGGGAATGGCGAATGGGATTTTAATTTGTCCGGGCGCTGCTTCAGATGGTCAGGACCGAAAAGTGGAAACGGTGAACATTACCAAAGCTAAAGCGAGGCTAAGCGAACTGGTGGACCGCGCTGCCTCCGGCGAACCGGTCCAGATCACACGGAGGGGCAAACCCGTCGCACAACTAATAGCGATCATAACGCCGAAGAAGCCGATTGATCTGGCGAAACTGCGCGCGCTGACGGACAAAATGCCGAAACAGCGCGAATTGGCGGGAACCTTCATCCGCCGAATGCGCGATACCGATCGCTATTGAGCGTATTACCGCGTCACCCCGCCAGTTTTTTCCGTAGCAATTCGTTGAGCAGCGCGGGGTTGGCCTTGCCGCCCGTCGCCTTCATCACTTGGCCGACGAAGAACCCGTAGAGTTTGCCCTTGCCTGATTTGTATTCGGCGACCTTGTCGGCGTTGGCGGCCAGGACGGCGTCGATGGCGGCCT
The DNA here is from genome assembly GCA_963851285.1 of uncultured Alphaproteobacteria bacterium. Lineage (GTDB taxonomy): Bacteria > Pseudomonadota > Alphaproteobacteria > ATCC43930 > CGMCC-115725 > JAATGI01. The sequence continues at coordinate 437,039 of CAWKOL010000001.1, read as the reverse complement.
CGATCGGCCCAGCATCGGTGACTTGGCGCAGCCCGCGCTCTGTCACAATCGTGCCGGCACCTTTCCCCGTTTCGAGCATGGCCGCGAATACATCCTTGGCGATGCGGCCCGAAATCGTGTTGTCGCGGATCAGATCGAGCAACTCGCCTAACGCCGCCGCCGAAACGGGCGAATTGCCGATGTCCTTGCCGAGCTTGTTCAGCGCGCCGAACAGCTCGACTGTCACCCAATTGGCGGCGAGCTTGGCGTCCCTGCCCTTCGCCACCGTCTCGAAATAGTCGGCGTGCGCCTTTTCCGCGACCAGCACGTCGGCGTCGTAGGGCGTCAGGCCCAACGCCGCGACGAACCGCGCCTTCTTGGCGTCGGGCAATTCCGGCAGGTCACGCTTCAGCAATTCCACCCATGCCTGATCCAATTCCAGCGGCAACAGATCGGGGTCGGGAAAATAGCGGTAGTCGAAATCGTTTTCCTTGGAGCGCATCGGCCGCGTCTCGCCGCGATGCGCATCGTAGAGCCGCGTCTCCTGAACGATACTGCCGCCGTTTTCGAGAATATCGATCTGGCGCCGCGTCTCGTACTCGATCGCCTGCATAACGAAGCGCACCGAGTTGACGTTCTTGATCTCGGCGCGGGTGCCGAGCTTGTCGCCGGGGCGGCGCACCGAGACATTGCAATCGCAGCGCATGGAGCCTTCCTCCATATTGCCGTCGCAGGTGCCGAGATAGCGCAGGATCGAGCGCAGCTTGCGCAAATACGCGCCGGCCTCCTCGGCACTGCGGATATCGGGCTCCGACACGATCTCCATCAGCCCGACGCCGGCCCGGTTCAAATCGACATAGGTCAGGCTCGGATGCTGGTCGTGCAGGCTCTTACCGGCGTCTTGTTCAAGATGGAGCCGCGTGATGCCGATGCGCCGCGTCTCGCCGTCCGGCATGTCGAGCACCACGTCGCCTTTGCCGACGACCGGCGATTTGTATTGCGAAATCTGATAGCCCGCGGGGAGGTCGGCATAGAAATAATTCTTCCGGTCGAACACCGAGACGAGATTGATTTGCGCGTTGAGGCCGAGGCCGGTCTTTACCGCCTGCTCGACGCAATGCCGGTTGATCACCGGCAGCATGCCCGGAAACGCGGCGTCCACGGTCGAGACCTGGGTATTGGGCGCGGCGCCGAACGCGGCCGCCGCCCCGGAGAAGAGCTTGGCGTCGGAGACGATCTGGGCATGGGTCTCGAGCCCGATCACCACTTCCCATGCGCCGGTGCGCCCCTCGATCAATTTGCTCATGCAGGGCACGCCGCGATTGTCTTGAGCAGCGTCTGGACCTTGCTCGGCATGCTGTTCACCGCGCCGATGGCGTCAAACCCGCTATAGGAATTGGGGCCGGTCACCTTGAGGCCCATCGCCTTCGCCGCCAGGATCGCGCTTAGCGTCTTCGGCGCGACTTCAACGTCGACCTCGATCTGCTGGTCGCCGGATTTCGGCGGCACCATTCGATATTGCCTGTCGGCGACCGCGAGCACGGTGGCGCGCGCCGTCAGGCTGGGCGCGACAAACCAACTGACGGTCAACGGCATTTTGGCGTCGAACGCGCGGCCCGGCCTGGCGAAATAGCCGCGGACGAGCAACGTCTTGCCCGTGCAATAGAAATCCATTTCGCCGAATTCATAGGCACCGTCAATATCGTGCACCCGCAGCACCGTGGTGCCGTCGACATCGACAATCGCGGCCTTGATCCTATCTGTGGTGATGATCTTGAGCTGCGCCATGGTCTTGCCGTCCAGCCACAGGACTCGCTTTTTGGGATCCTTCGCGTCGTTGCCCTGGATCGTCGAATAGACATATATCTGCTGCGACACGCTCATGGTCCCGATATAGTCGACCAGCAGGCCGGCGATCTTCTGGGATTTCTTTTCCGCGTTCTTGACGTTGGTCGTCAGCTCGAAGCGATGCACGCCGAAACTCGACTTGGAATCGACCGTGCGCTCGACGCCGCCAATAAACGCGAAGGTACAGGCGCTAGCGCATAATCCGGGCTTCGCCACGACGCTGCCCGGGACGGGAATTCCGACCGCCGTATCGACGGCCGCCTTGCGTATCGCCTGTCCGAGCAAAATGCTGGCGCCGAGATCGCCGCCGGGAGAATTGAAAAAGAGCGTCGTCCCCGGATTGACCTTATTGGCGGCGATGAACGTGTTGAACGCCGGCGTGGTCGCGGTGGTGATCGTCCCCGGCGCGTAGACCGCGACGTGGAGCGACGAGAGACGCACCAGCCGAAACGACATCGGCGCGTCGTCGTCGGCCCGCGCTTGTTGAGCCGCGGCAACAGCCGCGACCATGGCGGCGACGATCAGACCAATCTTGCACACGCGCATTTCCCCCTCCCCCTAAAGGCGGCCGGGCTCCGCTGCAAAGGCGGCGGCGCTTTCGAGTACGCCGGCGACGCGGAGCACGGTCTCCTCGTCGAAGGCGCGGCCGATGACATGCAGCCCCAACGGCAGGCCATCGTCGCTCATTCCGGCCGGCAGCGAAATGGCGGGCAGGCCGGCGAGGTTGGCCGGCACGGTGAAGACATCGTTCAGATACATCGTGACCGGATCGTCCTGGCGTTCGCCGAGGGCGAAGGCCGGCGTCGGCGTGGTCGGCGTCAGGATGGCGTCGCAGCGCTCGAACGCCTGCACGAAATCGCGCGCGATCAGCGCGCGGATTTTCTGTGCACGGACGTAATAAGCATCGTAATAACCCGCCGACAGGACGTAGGTGCCGATCAGCACGCGGCGCTTTACCTCGGCGCCGAAACCGGCGGCGCGCGTGTTTTCGTACATGTCGTCGAGACTGTCGCCCGGCACGCGCAGGCCGAAACGCACGCCGTCGTAACGCGCCAGGTTCGACGAGGCTTCGGCCGGCGCGATGATGTAATAGGTCGCGAGCGCATATTTGGTCATCGGCAGGCTGATATCGACCGGCTCGGCGCCCGCCGCTTTGATCCAGTCGATGCCGCGTTGCCACAGCGTCTCGATCTCAGCCGGCATGCCGTCGACGCGATATTCCTTCGGCACCCCGATCTTGAGGCCGCGAATGTCGCCGGTCAGCGCCGCGCTGAAATCCGGCACCGGCAGCGGCGCCGAGGTCGAATCCTTGGGATCGTGCCCCGCCATCGCTTGCAGCAACAGCGCCGCGTCCTTGACCGTGCGCGTCATCGGCCCGGCCTGATCGAGCGACGACGCGAACGCGACGATGCCCCAGCGCGAGCACCGGCCGTAGGTCGGCTTCATCCCGACGATGCCGCAAAAGCTGGCGGGCTGGCGGATCGAGCCGCCGGTATCGGTGCCGGTTGCGCCGAGCGCGATGCGCGCCGCCACCGCCGCGGCGGAGCCGCCCGACGAGCCGCCCGGCACCAGCGGCCGGTTGTCGCCGCGCCGCCGCCACGGATTCTCGACCGGACCGTGGCACGAGGTGGCGTTGCTCGACCCCATCGCGAATTCATCGAGATTGGTCTTGCCCAGCATGACCGCGCCGGCATCCCACAGTTTCGCCGTCACCGTCGATTCGTAGGGCGGCTTGAACCCGTCGAGAATGCGCGAGCACGCGGTGGTCAGCACATCCTTGGTGCAGAACAGATCCTTGATCGCGAGCGGCAAACCATCGAGCGCGGCGCCCTCGCCCCGCGCCAGCCGCGCGTCGGCGGCCGCCGCCTGCGCCAGCGCGTGATCGGGGGTTTCGGTGATGAAGGCGTTGAGCGGACGCGCCGACGCCATCGCGGCGATATGCGCCTCGGTCAACTCGCGCGCCGAGAATTTTTTGGCGCGCAGTCCGTCGCGCGCCGCGCTCATGGTCAAGCGGTTGAGGTCGCTCACTCCACCACCTTCGGCACGACGAAAAAGCCCTTCGCCTCTTGCGGCGCGTTCTTGAGGATGGCGTCGCGGTCGCCGCCGTCGGTCACGACGTCGGCCCGCATCGGGATTTTGAGATGCGCGACGCTGGTCATCGGCTCGACGCCGCCAACATCGACTTCGTTCAATTGCTCGATCCAGGCGAGGATTTTGGTCAGCTCGCCCGCCAGCGGCTCAAGGTCGCGCTCAGGAACTTTGATACGCGCCAGCGTGGCGATGCGCGCCACGATGGTCTTGTCCAACGCCATGATATAAGTCTCGGAATTCCCTAGGGCCGCGCACGCTAACACCCACCCATGCCCCTCTGCAATCCTGGCGAAATCCGCGGTCTATTGGCGCCCGGCGCCCGGCTGCTGGGCCTCGATGTCGGGACCAAGACCATTGGGCTGGCGTTGTCCGACACGCGCCAGCGCATTGCCTCGCCGCTCGACACGATCCGCCGGACCAAGTTCAAGGACGACATGGCGACGCTCGCGGCGTTCGTCGAAAAGCACGGCGTCGGCGGCCTGGTGGTGGGGTTGCCGCTGCGGCTCGACGGCAAAGACGGGCCGCGCACGCAAAGCGTCCGCCAATTCGCCAAGAACGTGCTGGCGGCGCGCGACCTGCCGCTGATCTTTTGGGACGAGCGTCTATCCACGCTGGCGGTGGAGCGCGACATGATCGCCGCCAATCTGACGCGCCAACGCCGCGCGGCCATCGTCGACCGCGCGGCGGCGGCGTACATTCTTCAAGGCTGCCTTGACTGGCTCAGCCGGGGCGTGGGAGGCTAGCGTGCCGACCTTGGCGATGGTGGCCGGCATGGCCATTCTGATTTATTATGACGATCATGATCCGCCGCACTTCCATGTTCGGGCAGCGAATTTTCGGGCCAAGGTGGCAATTGGCGATCTGTCGGTCATCGAGGTCGTTGGCCGCATGAAGCCGTCGGAAATTCGCACGATCCGCGCCTGGGCGCGGCATCATCAAGCCGCCCTGTTGGAAAATTGGCAGCGTGCTTCCCAGTTGCAGCCTGTGCGCAAGATCGAGGATTGAATGCTCCACCGCATCAAATCCGCCAAGGCACGTTCCGATTATACCGTTGCCGTTACCTGGGACGACGGTTCGAAGTCGACCGTCAGCTTTGCCACTCTCGTCGGACGGGGCGTCTGCGCCCCGATGAAGGACCCGGCTTATTTCACCCGGAAGATGACGGTCGCGGACCACGGATACGCGCTTGCCTGGCCGAACGGGGTCGAATTCAGCGCCGATTCCCTCTGGTACAAGGCACATCCCGACGATGCGCGACGCGAAACGCTGGCCGCGGAATAGCCGCGCCCATTCCTCGCATTGATTCACCCGCCGGCGCCGCGCGGCCATCGTCGACCGCGCGGCGGCGGCGTACATTCTTCAAGGCTGTCTGGACTGGCTCAACCGCTAGCCGTGAGCCTTGCTACATGCAGGCGGCTTCGGCCTCGGTCTGCGCCTGCATGCCCTTGGTCAGGTCGGCGGGCATGCTGGACGGGTCGGGCGCTTTGCCCTGAGAAATGGCGTCGTCCATGATCTTCAACGCCTTCATCGCCGCGTCCTTGTCCGCGGGCTTGATCTTGCCGGCGGCGCACGTGCAAAGCTTGTCCGCGTCGGCATTGTCTTTTTCACTGGCCTTGCACAGTTGCATATAGTCGTCGGCGCGCGCCTGTTGCTGCGTGACGCCGGCAACAAGAATCACCGCGGCCGCAAGGCCGATCGCAACGAATTTCATTCGGAAATACCCCTTTGGCGGACCGCGGACCGCGACGCGGCCCGGACGGAACGTCATCACGCTAGCGGGAATTCGCCCGCCGGGACACGAGAAAACTGGTTTCTTGCCGCATCGTCATGTCGACGACCGGCCGCTCGATCATTCGCCGCACTGATTCTCGGCCTCCATCTGCGCCGCGGAGCCCTTGGCGAATTCGGGATCGTTGGGATCGGCCGGCTTGCCCCCGTTCATCGCATCGCCCATCGCCTTCAGCGCGTGCATCGCGGCGGCGCGGTCGGCTGGTTTGATCTTGCCGGAGGTACATGTGCACAGCTTATCGGCGCTGGGATTGCCGCCCTCGGTATCCTTGCACAATTGCATATAGTCGTCCGCAAAGGCCGGCGCCGCCGACAACAGCGCCAGCACCGCAAGCCCGATCGCAAAACGCTTCATGATTGCCCCCCATTAAGCGTTTATTCCCGACGCTAGGTGAAGGCCGGGCGGCGGGCAACAGGAAAGACCCGGCCCGTCGTCGCGCCCTATTGCAGACCGAACCAGCCGCCCGTGTCGCCGCCGGCCCAGCAGCCGTCATGCCGGCATGACGGCAAGGCGCGGCCGCACATGCGTTTGAACCGCGGCAGCGCGCTGATGTCGGCGCCCCGATAGCCGCGGGGTTGGAAAATCCGGCCGTCATAGTCGCCGCGCAACCTTACCTGGCCCATCACAAAAATGTCCGGACCGATACGCTAGGCGCTGCCGCCTTCTCGGTGCGCGTAGCAGGCGACGTATCCGCCCTCGGGACCGCGATACAAATTGACGGTCGGCAGCGTCACCGCCCGTGCACCGGCGACAGGATGATTTACCACCCCACCGTCAAAGAGATAAACTTGATAATCGGGCGGCAGCGTGTGATCGACCTCGGCGCGCGCCGGGCTTCCGGCAACGAGCAGCCCGAGCATCAAGCCGGCGCCGAGCCATTTGACCGCCCTTCCGATCATGCCTCGATCTCCCCATGGCCGGTCAACCCTAGGCGGTTGGCCCAGGGCCCGCAATCGCCGGCGTCGAAGCGCTTGCCGACGGCCGGCCAGCGTGGCAGGAAGCGGCGGCAACGGATAAAGGTGGATCGTGACCGGCGCTCTCGACGGAATCCGCATTTTCGACATGAGCCGCGTGCTGGCGGGGCCAAGCTGCACGCAGCTTTTGGGCGATCTCGGCGCGGAAATCATCAAGGTCGAGCGCCCGGGCGAAGGCGACGACACGCGAAAATGGGGTCCGCCCTTCCTCAAGGATGCCGACGGTCGCGACACCGGGGAGAGCAGCTATTACCTGTCGGCGAACCGCGCCAAGCGTTCGCTGACGCTCGATTTCACCAAGCCCGACGGCCGCGATTTGGCGCTGCGCCTGATCGCCCAATGCGACGTGCTGGTCGAGAATTACAAAGTCGGCACGTTGGCGAAATACGGGCTCGGCTACGAGGCGCTGCATCGCGATCTCCCGGGCCTGGTCTATTGCTCGGTCACCGGTTTCGGCCAGACCGGTCCTTACGCGCCACGCCCGGGCTACGATTTTCTGGCGCAGGCGATGGGCTGGATCATGAGCCTCCAAGGCGAGCCCGAGGGCGAACCGATGAAAGGCGCGGTAGCGTTCGCCGATCTGATGGCCGGCATGTACAGCACGGTCGCGATTCTGGCGGCGCTGCGTCACCGCGACCGCATCGGCGAGGGCCAACATATCGACATGGCGCTGCTCGACACGCAGGTCGCCTGGCTCGGCAATCAAGCCCAGGCCTTTCTCACCTCCGGCCAGATTCCGCCGCGGCTCGGCAACGCGCATCAGACCGTCGTGCCGTATCAGGTCTTCGCCACCGCCGACGGCCATATCGTGCTGGCGTGCGGCAATGACGGACAGTTCAAGAAATTCTGCGCGTGCGCCGGCGCGCCCGCCCTCGCCGCCGACCCGCGCTTCGCGACCAATTCGGCGCGCGTGGTCAATCGCGCGCAATTGATCCCCGAGATCGCGCGCCTGATGGCGCAACGCCCCTCCGCCGACTGGATCGCGATGCTGGAACGCGACGGCGCGCCGTGCAGCCCGATCAACACGCTCGACCAGGTGTTCGCCGATCCGCAGGTAAAGGCGCGCGACATGGTCGTGCGGATGGCGCATCCCGAGGCGCCGGGGCCGATCGCCCTGCTGGCCAATCCCATTAAATATTCGGCGACGCCGGTCGAATATAATTTGCCGCCGCCGATGTTGGGCCAGCACACCGACGCGATCCTCCAAGAGATGCTGGGCCTCGACGACGCCGCGATCGCGGCCTTGCGAAAATCCGGCGTGATCTGATGGCGCTGTTCACCATTGGATACGAAGGCCAGGCGCTTGACGACGTGCTCGGGAAACTGAAGGCCAACAAGATCGAGCTGGTCGTCGATGTCCGCGCCTTGCCGCTGTCGCGCAAGCGCGGCTTTTCCAAGAATGCTTTCGCCAAGGCGCTCGACGGCGTCGGCATCGCCTATGCGCATCGCGTGGCGCTCGGCACGCCAAAGCCGATGCGCACGCGCTACAAGCGCGACCACGATTTCGGCGCGCTCAAAGCGTCATTCGAGAAATATCTCGAAAACCAGACCTACTCCCTGTTGGAGCTGATCGAGCTGGTCAAGGGCAAGCGCGCCTGCCTCCTGTGCTTCGAGGCCGACCCGAATCTGTGCCATCGTTCCCTGGTCGTCGCCGCCGCCCGCAAACTCGGCGGCCCGCCGGCGAAGCACCTTTAACGTCATGTTCATCAGCGAACCGCATCACCTCACCTCCCCCTTGATGGGGGAGGTCGCGAGCAGCTTTCGGCTGCAGCGGGTGGGGGTGATCTCTCCGCCTGTAATTGCATCACCCCCACCCGAAATGCCCCGCTTCGCGGCGCATTTCTTCCCTCCCCCATCGAGGGGGAGGGCTGTGTTGCAGCGCGATGATCCATAGCGTCCTGCATGTCCTGACCAATCTCGGGGAATTCGATCGTCACGTTGCCGATCGCGGCCGCGGTGTTGATTTGGCTCGCGATCTGGGGCGACCGCCGCAATGCGCTGGTATGGCTGGGGGCGCTCGTCCTGTGCGGCGGCGTAACGGCCGCCCTAAAAGTCTATTTCAAGGCTTGTCCTGTATCCGGTCTCGACCTCGACAGTCCAAGCGGCCATACCAGCATGAGCCTTTTCGTCTACGGCGGCGTCACGCTCATCACCGCCGCGCAATACCGGCAATGGCCGCGCCAAACGGTGCTGGCCGTCGGCGCACTATTGATCCTCGTCATTGCCCTGTCGCGTGCCGTGCTGGAATACCACTCGACCACCGAGGTGATCGTCGGGCTGGCGATCGGGACAGGCGCCTTGGCGCTGTTCTGGCTGCCGTACCGACATCATCGGCCGGCCGCCATGCCCGCTTGGCCGCTATGGGTGGTGGCCCTGGTCCCGATCGTTTTCCTCAGCGGCCATTCGATCTCCGCGGAGGGCCTGCTCCACCGTATCGCGGTCTATCTTCACGGACTTGTGGCGTTTTGTGTCTGACCTCTGATTGGACTTCGCCCGGTCGACCACCTAAATTCTAGGGGTCACTGGAGGGATTTCGACCATGGCAACCGTACCCGCCCTTGCCACCCCGTCGGTGGATGGCGGATTAGCTCGCTACCTGCGCGATATAAGAAAATTTCCGATGCTCGCGCAGGAGGAAGAATACATGCTGGCCAAGCGCTGGCGCGAGCATGGCGACCCCGAGGCGGCGCAGCGTCTCGTTACCTCGCATTTGCGCCTGGTGGCCAAGATCGCGATGGGGTATCGCGGCTATGGCCTGCCGCTCGCCGATCTCATCGCCGAAGGCAATCTCGGCATGATGCAGGCGGTGAAACGCTATGACCCCGAGCGCGGCTTCCGGCTCGCCACTTACGCCATGTGGTGGATTCGCGCGTCGATCCAGGAATACATCCTCCATTCCTGGTCGCTCGTGAAGCTCGGCACCACGGCGGCGCAGAAGAAGCTGTTTTTCAACTTGCGGCGGATCAAGGGCCGCATCCAGGCGATCGAGGACGGCGACCTGTCGCCCGAAAACTTGAAGAAGATCGCGACCGAGCTGGACGTGCCCGAGTCTGACGTCATCGACATGAACCGCCGCCTCGCCGGCCCCGATCATTCGCTCAACGCGCCGATCCGCGCCGACACCGAGGGCGGCGAATGGCAGGACTGGCTCGAGGACGATTCCGACGATCAGGAAGAGACGCTGGGCGAGATGGAGGAGTTGGGCCTGCGCCGCGACCTCCTCAATTCGGCGATGTCGCACCTGACGCCCCGCGAACGCGACATATTGCAAGAGCGCCGCCTCAAGGACGAGCCGACGACGCTCGAAGACTTGGCGCAGAAATACGGCGTGTCGCGCGAGCGCGTGCGCCAGATCGAGGTCCGCGCCTTCGACAAGCTGCAAGCGCAGATGAAGCAAGCCGCGCAGGAACGCAAGCTGTTGCCGAGCCCATAAACGCGGCCAGTCGACGTCCCGAATCAATTGCCGCATCGGCCGCCGGCCGGCCTTTTGGTGCCGGACCGTTGCGAGCGGGCGCGCGATCTGCTGTTGTTGGCATCGCCCAAAGGAACTTTAGACGTGCCGTATTTGGAATTCCGGCCTAAGTCGCGCGTTCGCCCCGAAAGCGCCTTTCTCCTGCAATTTGCGCGCAACGTGCATAGCCAACGCGGCGAGGACGGCGTGATCGGCAAGCTGCTCGAGATGCTTGGCACGCGGACGCGCTGGTGCGTCGATGTCGGCGCGCACGATGGCGTGTTCCTCAGCAACACGCGCGCGTTGATGGAACAGGGCTGGAACGGCGTGCTGATCGAAGGCCACGGCAAGAACTTCGCCAAGTTGCGCGATCTCTACCAGGGCCAGCCGCGCGCCCATCCTCTCCACGCCATGGTCGGCTTCGATCCCGGCCGCGACAGCCTCGATCATCTTCTGGCGCAGACGCCGTTGCCGCGCGAATTCGATCTGCTCAGCATCGATATCGACGGCAATGACTGGCATGTGTGGGATTTGCTGACGCAATACCGGCCGCGCATCGTCGCGATCGAATTCAATCCGTCGATTCCGAACGACGTCGCGTTCGTGCAGGACCGCGACCCAAGCCGCAGCCACGGCGCGTCCCTACTTGCGCTCATCGACCTCGCCCGGACGAAGAACTATGAATTAGCCGCGGCGACGGATTGGAACGGTTTTTTTGTCGTGCGCGAGGAGTTTCCCGTTCTCGGCATCGCGGACAACTCGGTCGACGCGATTTATGACGACCGCTACACCAATCGTATTTTCCACGGTTACGACGGCACGCTGTTCCTGGCCGGCAATCCACGGACATTATGGCACGACCTACCGATCCTCGATCGGTCGCGATTTCCGCGGATACAACGCCGCCTCTCGCGGCTATGGCGCGCCTAACCGGATGATTTGATGCCGAGATGACGGAGTGCCCTGCCGATCGTGATCGGCTTGGCCTTTTTTCGTGGCTTCGCCGCCGGCGGCGGTGCCGCCTGCCAATAATCGACCAGCACGGCGCGATGGACCGCGGGCACGGCGACGATCACATCGTCGCGCACCGCGACCCACAAATCGCCGCAGGCACGAAGTGCCGCTACGATCGTCGCGAGATCCGGCCAATTGCGCCAATCGTGCGGGTGTTGCGGCGGCGCCAGAAAAAGCCGCGCGTCGTCGATGAGGATAGACGGATCGCCCCGCCGACCGTCGGCGATGGCCGCGAGTTCTTCCAGGACGGGACATTCGGTTTGCGTCCGGCCGCTGCCGGGACCGCACCAATGGGCATCGAGCCAGAACAGCGGCCGCTCGAGCTTCGGCATCAGCGTCCGCAAATGTGCCGGCGAATTGCCGAGCAGAAGCGTGACGTTGGGAAGCGCCCGGTGCCGCTCCCGCGCCGCGCGCCATAACGGTTCGGACAATTCGATGCTGTAGACGTCGCGGAACTGTTGCGCCGCCCAGGCGACGGTCCCGCCGTGGAACGTGCCGGTCTCGACAAAACTGGTCAGCTCGAACCGCTCGCGCATGAACAACACCAACGGCTCGGGCAAACCGAAATAGACGTTACCCATTCGAATCGTCCTTCAACGCTGTCGGCTGCGACCCCATTAGCGGCCGAAGGTGAAGTCGGCCTGCACGACTTCCCAGTTGAGCTTGTCGATCAGGAAGGGGTCGATCGACAGCGCATGGAAGCCGTCCGCCTCGAGGGTTTGGCAGATCGCCGTGAAGCTCGGCTCGCCGTCATAGAGCGGGACCAGCGACGCCTCGAAGTGAACCAGCTCGATGCCCGGCAGGGATTCGCGCGCGCCGGCGAGCACCTCCCGCTCGAACCCTTGCGTATCCATTTTGAGCGCGACCCGTCCACCCGGCGCGGCGGCGTAGCGCGGCCAAAATTCGTCGAGCGTCGCCACCGGCGTTCGCGCCGTCCCGACATAGACCGACGTCGGAAACATGCGCGCGTGCCGGTCCAACATCGGCAGCAGCGACGAACTAATCGAGTTGCCGGCGACGTGAATATCGGCTTCGCCCCGCGCCGCGCCCAGCGCGCAGCGCTCGGCCACGAGCCAGTCGGCGTCGCCGCGCGCGGCCTCCGCCAGCGCCGCGTGGGCCTCCGGCAGCGGCTCGAACGAGACGATCCGGCCGCGATAGCCGCCGGCGCGCAGCCGTTGGGCGAATTGGCCCTTATTGGCGCCGACATCGAACACCGTCGCGATATCGCGATCGCGCAGATAACGCGACAGGCGCTGCGAATCGTGCAGTTCCGGACGGTACCGTTGCAGGTCCTGGCCGATTGCCATGAAGCCGCGCTTGATCCAATAGCGCGGCATCAAGGGCCCGCGCAGCAGCCGCTTTCGGCGGTCGCGCCACCGCGACTTAGTGCGGGTTTCGTTGGTGGAAGAGGCCATCGCCAGCGACTTTAGACCAGGCGCCAGTCGGGGGGATAAAAATCGGCGTCGTCGCCCTCGCGGCGCCGGGGCGCGACCACGACGCGATTGGGATTTGAATTGAGCCACGCGGCCCACCAGCTAAAAGTGCTGTTCGCGACGATATTGTGATCGCAGTGCGCCATGGCAAAGAAATCGTCGAGCACGGTTTGAAACGGCGAATAGAAGACGCCCGGGCCCTGAACGTTTTCTCGGCACCAGCTCATATCGTCGGAGAAGACGAGAAAGTCGGCATCGCGGAATCGATCCATCGCCGCCTGACGATGTTGCGGCGTCACAAGCAGGCGACTCACCCTCTCTTGTCCTCCTCGGAGCTGATCCCCTCGCCGGACATGAAGGGCGACCAGCGCGCGTCCATTTCGCCTGAAGCCTCGCAGGACGGATCGGATCCGATCGAGCGTGGCCGGCTCCTTGGGCGTCAAGTCCGCACGGACCCGCTCGGCGATGTCCGAAAAATACCGATATGACTCAAAAAATCCCCAGAGATACGCACCGTTCGGCAGACGCTCGAAAGCTGGGTCGTAGCCGCGGGTCCCTAACTCCTGTTTGAACAAATTCGGCATGACGAACCGACGCAGCCACGCACTTTGGATCCGGCGGCGGTGCCGCGTTACGCGGCTATAGACCGCGCCGGCCGGCACGGTTCCCGGCAGGGCGAACCGATCGAGCGCGAATGGCCGGCCCAACGGATCGTCGTAGCGCGTCGTCGCCTTGCGAAAGCCGTGAAGATCGAGGCGTACGTTGGTGTGGTGTCGCTCGGCCAAACGGCGCGCCGCCGCGAACTGAAATAATTGATTGCCGAGACCGCCGCCGAGAACGACCGTTATCATTGAAATTTTGCCGGCGGGCCGGATCGCGCCAAAAACGCTTGGTATGTCGCCGCCAGGCCGGTGCGGAGATCGGTCGAGGCCCGCCACCCGTGCGCGGCGAGCCGCGACACATCCATCAGCTTCTGCGGCGTGCCATCGGGTTTCGACGGATCGAACGCGATCTCACCCTTGTATCCGACCACGTCGCGGACAAGCAGCGCCAGTTCGCGGATCGTCACGTCCGCGCCGATGCCGATATTGACGAGCGGCGGCGCGAAAATGCCGGTCGCAGCCTCGTCCGACCCGAGGAGACCGGCGAAGACCTGCGGATCGAGGTTCATCAGGAAAATGCACGCGGCCGCCATGTCCTCGCTATAGAGAAGTTCGCGCCGCGGCGTTCCCGTTCCCCAAACGGTCACGGTGGACGCGCCGCTTTGCTTGGCCTCGTCGAAACGGCGAATCAGCGCCGCGACGACGTGCGAATTCTCGGGATGGAAATTGTCGCCGGGGCCGTAAAGGTTGCTGGGCATCACGCCCAGGAACGAGGTCCCGTGCTGCCGATTGTAGCTCCAGCACATCTCGACGCCGGCGATCTTGGCAAGGGCGTAAGCGCGGTTGGTCGCTTCGAGCGGTCCGGTCAGCAGATAGGTTTCCTTGAGGGGTTGCGGCGCTGCCTTCGGATAGATGCACGAGCTGCCGAGGAACAGCAGCCGCTCGACGCCGGCGCGCCACGCCCCGTCGATGACGTTGGTCTGGATCGCGAGATTGTCGCGGATGAAGTCCGCCGGGTAGGTGTTGTTGGCGAGGATGCCGCCGACCCTGGCGGCCGCGAGAAAGACGTAGCGGGGCTTGGTCTCGCGAAACAGCGCCCGCGTCGCCACCGCGTCGGTCAGATCGCAGTCGGCATGCGTCCGCGTGATGAGGTTGCTATAGCCGCCGGAGCGGAGCGCGCGGCAAAGCGCGGCGCCGACCAGACCATTGTGGCCAGCCACGTAGATTCTGTCGTCAGCCTCCATTCCGCTCTCCCGTCGCCGCGCGACATAGCCTAAATGCATACCGCGACGCAACGGGGCACGCGCGAGCGCCGATTGCATCCCGCCGTCAAAGCTGTTGTCATCGGGGCAACCGTCGCCTAGAACGCGGGCGCGGGCGAGTCTTTCGGTGTCGTGTCGCCCGATTTGGCTTTTGGCGCCGCCGCGCCCAACCCCGGAGCGTCAAGCAATGGTCCCGACCTCGTTTTCGGATCGGCACGTTTGCGTGCTCGGGCTCGGCTATGTCGGCCTGACGCTGAGCGTGGCGCTCGCCCGGAAGGGGTTCGTCGTCCATGGCGTCGAGGTCCGGCGCGACGTCCTTGACCTGCTAAAGGAGGGGCAACCGCATTTCCACGAGGCGGGACTGGCCGAGCAACTGAACGCGGTGATCGCCGCCGGCAACTTCACCTTTTCGCAGTCGCTCGAAAGTCGTCATCGGGCCGGCGTCTATATCATCACGGTGGGAACGCCGCTCGACGCCGCGGGCCAGGCACGGCTCGACCTGGTGTCCAACGTCGCGACCGATATCGCCCGTATCATCGACGACGGCGCCATCGTCATCTTGCGCTCGACGGTCAAGCTCGGAACGACGCGCGGCGTGGTGGCGCCGATCCTGCAACGGTCGGGAAAAAAATTTCAGATCGCGTGCTGCCCCGAACGGACTCTCGAGGGACGCGCGCTGGCGGAACTCGACGTGCTGCCGCAGATCGTCGGCGCCGACGACGTCGAGACTTCGCATCGCGCGGCGCAGCTTTTTAGCTTCGTGACCGCGACCATCGTTCGCGTCTCGAGCCTCGAGGCCGCCGAAATGATCAAGCTCGTGGACAACACCGCGCGCGACGTCGGCTTCGCCTTCGCCAACGAGATCGCGAGCGCCTGCGACGCGTTGGGCCTGAGCGCGGCGGAGATCATCCGCGCCGGCAAGCTCGGCTATCCGCGCACCAATCTGCCGCTGCCCGGCCCGGTTGGCGGGCCCTGCCTGGAGAAGGATCCGCATATCTTGCGCCAGAGCCTCGCCGGGCGGGTCGAGATGCGGATCACGGTGGCGGCCCGCCAGGTGAACGAGGATCAGCCGCGCCAGATCGCGCAATTCATCGCCGCCACGCTTAAGCCCCGGCTCCCAGCCGGCGAGCGCCCGGTGTTCGCCCTGATGGGCCTGGCCTTCAAGGGCGAACCCGAGACAGACGACATCCGGGGCACCATGGCACGGCCGGCACGGCGGGCGCTACTGGCGCAGTTTCCAGACGCCGAGATACGCGGTTACGACCCGGTCGTATCGGCCGCCGATATCCGGTCGCTCAGCCTGGCGCCCATGGCGTCGATGAAGGAGGCGGTCTCCGGCGCGCATGCCGCCATCATCCTGACGAATCATCCCGCGTTCCGCGCCATGCCGATCGAAGAATTGGCGGGCGCGATGGCCGACCCGGGGCTGTTTTACGACTGCTGGAACCTGTTTTCCGACGCAACGCTGCGTCTCCCGCCGCGGCGCGCCTATTTCGCGCTCGGCGGCCAGGGCAAGCCGAAATTCACCCAGTGGGATTGAGGCGATGCGGGTTTTGGTCACTGGCGGAACGGGGTTCATCGGATCGGCGCTGGTGCGGCGCCTGGCCGCGAAGGGACATTCGGTCCGCGTCCTCGACAACGATCTGCGCGGCCGCGCCGACCGGCTCGCCGACATCCGCGCCCGCATCGAGCTGATTCCCGGCGACGTGCGCGACGCAGCAGTCGTGACCGGGGCGGCTTCCGGCACCGATATGATCGTGCATCTCGCCGCGCTCAACGGCTCCGAAAATTTCTACAGCCAGCCGCAGCTCGTGCTCGATATCGGCGTGCGCGGCATGCTCGCGGTGCTCGATGCCTGCGAGCGCGCCAAGGTGCGGCAACTTCTGGTCGCCTCGTCGTCCGAGGCCTATCAGTCGGCGGCGCGCTTCCCGACGCCCGAGGACGTGCCGCTGGTCGTGCCGGACGTGCACAACCCGCGCTATTCCTATGGCGCGAGCAAGCTCATCTCGGAGGTTCTCACGATCAATTACGGCCGACGCGGCCTGGACCGCGCCGTGATCTTTCGGCCGCACAACGTCTATGGGCCGGACATGGGTTGGGAACATGTCATTCCGCAATTCGCCATGCGCGCCGCCGATCTGGCCGAACGGCAGTCCGCCGGCGAATTGGCGTTTCCGGTCGACGGCGACGGCACGCAGACGCGCGCCTTCGTTCATATCGACGATTTCACCGACGGGCTGATGTGCGTGATGGAGAAGGGTCAGCATCTCGGCGTTTACAATATCGGCACCGACGAAGAAATCGCGATCGGCGCATTGGCGCAAAAGGTCACCGCGGTCTTGGGACGGACGGCGCGGATCGTTGCGGGTCCGCCATCCGCCGGCGCCACCAACCGGCGTTGCCCCGACATCGCGAAACTGCGCGCGCTTGGCTATCGGCCGCGGGTCGCGCTCGACGACGGCTTGCCTGGCGTTGTCGCCTGGTACGCGGCTAACCAGGATCGGCGCCCTGTCCGGTAGGTTGCGGACAGACGGCTCTAATTCACCGCCCATGTCGGGCGCGGGATGGCGCGGTAGGCCTCGCGGAGAGCCTGCGACCAGCGCTGCCGGATCATCGCGAAGTATTCGTCTTCCTCGGTGATGCGCCGGCGCAGCTCGACCTTGAACGTATCACGGCGATAGACCAGCAAGTCGATCGGCAGCCCGACAGTGAGATTCGAGCGGATGGTCGAATCCATCGAGACGAAGGCCAGCTTCACGCCGTCGTATAGCTCCGTCTCGTGGCGCGCCGCGCGGTCGAGGATCGGCTTGCCGTACTTGTGCTCGCCGATCTGAAGGAAAGGCGTGTCCACCGTCGCCTCGATGAAATTGCCGGCGGCATAAATCTGGTATAGCCGATCCTCACCACCGCGGATCTGTCCGCCGAGCAAGAGCGAGATGTCGAACGGAATGTGCTGCGCCTCGAGCGGGGGAGCGTCGACCTGATAAACGCGGCGCACCGCTTCGCCGACCAGTTGCGCCCCGCGAAACATGGTGCCGACGGAATAGAGCGTCTCCGGCGCTTCGCCGTCTCGCCAGGCGATGCCCTCCTTGAGCAGGTTCACGACGCTTTGGCTGGCGGCAAGATTGCCGGCGGTCATCAGCGTCACGACCCGCTCGCCCGGCGTCTCGAACACATGCATCTTGGAAAAGGTGGCGATGTTGTCGACGCCCGCGTTGGAGCGCGTGTCCGACAACATCACCAGCCCATCCGCGAGATATAGCCCGACACAATACGTCATGATCTCCCCCAAATCCCCCCGGAAACCGCTCACGACCTGGTCGCTCCCCTACGCACGTCGATGACGGCTTAAGGCGATTCGCGATGAACGGAAATATATCGCTATTGATCGCCCGCCGGCCGTCGAACCTGAACCTCGACGCTGAGGCTTTCCTCCGCCGGACCGCGGCGTAAGCCCCGCACCGGCGCGGCGGCGCTGTAATCGAGCCCGACCGCGACGCGAATGTAATTCTCGGTCGGGCAAACGCGGTTCGCGGGGTCGAAGCCGACCCAGCCCAGTTCCGGTACGAACGCTTCGGCCCAGGCGTGGCTCGCGTCGTAAGGTTGGTGGTCCGCGCCGGTCCAAAGATAGCCACTGACATAGCGCGCCGGAATCCCGAGCAACCGTGACGCCGAACAGAATACGTGCGCGTGATCCTGGCACACGCCGTAGCCTTGCGCCAGCGCCGCGCCGGCCGTTGTCGTACTGTCGGTCGCGCCGGGGCGATAGTCGAGCCGGTCGCGCACGCGATCCATTAGGGCATGAAGTCGCTCGATCCGGTCGCGGCCGTCGGCGCCTTCCCGCGCCAGGGCCCCGATCGCCGCGTCCGGCGCGGTCAGCGGCGTCTCGCGCAGAAAGAACAGGGGCGGCAACGGCTCGATCGTGCCGAGCACGATGCCGTCGCCGCGGCGCGTCTCGACCTCGCCCGTCACCGTGATCGCGGCTTCGCGGTGCATCCGGTCGATGGTCTGGCAGTGCACGACATTGCCGAGCCCGTCGATGAAGCGCGGCAGTGGACGAACGCCATCGCCGGCAACGCGCCAATTCAACACGGTCAGCCCCTCGTAGGGCCGCGGCTCGAGACGCAGCGTTTGGATCGCGTAGCGGATCGGCTCGGTATACCGATAGACGGTGCGGTGCGTGACGGTGAGGCGCATGACAGGTCAGACGAGATAGTAGCTCGAAATCTCGCGGCCGAGTTCGACCGAGTTGTCGATGAACTCGGTGAGAAACTCATGCAGGCCGGATTGGAAAATATCCTGGATTCGCCCGTAGCGCAGGCGCGCGTGCATCGCGCCGGCGCGACGATGGCACTCGCCACTCTTGCCGCCATGGGATTCGCCGAGCAACGTCAGGTACTGGCCGATCTGATCGTGGCATGCCATCAGCGAGCGCGGCATTTCCGGCCGCAGCATCAGCAATTCGGCGATCAGCCACGGTTTGAGCCGGTCGTGATAGACCCAGTGATAGGCGCGCAGCGCCGACACCGAGCGCAGGATCGATTGCCATTGGTAATAGTCGAGCGCGCCGCCGACACCTTCGTGCTGCGGCAGCAGGACGTAATATTTGACGTCGAGTATCCGCGCGGTGTTGTCGGCGCGCTCGATGAACGTGCCGAGCCGCGTGAAATAGAACGCGTCGTTCCTGAGCATGGTGCTGGCATAGGCGCCGTTGAACAACAACGAACGCTCGCGCACCCAGTCGAGGAAGCGCAGCAATCCCTCCGACGATTTCAGGTCGAGCTTGAGGTTCCGCACGTCGAGCCAGGTCTCGTTGAGCGCATCCCACATGTCGGTGGTCAGCGCCGTGCGTACTGCGCGCGCGTTGCGCCGCGCGGTCTCGATCGACGACAGGATGCTCGACGGGTTGTCGGGATCGCGCACCAGATAATCGATCACGGTGGCCTGCTCGGCTTCGGCGTATTTATGGAAAAAGCCGGGCTCGCACCCCGTCGCGATCAGCGTCGACAGCCATTCGTTGCCGCCGCTGCCCAGCGAGCGCGCCATGCTCGCCATGCGATGCCCCACCGAGACGATGCGCGCGACGTTCTCGGCGCGCTCCAGATAGCGCGCGAGCCAGTAGAGACTGTCGGCCGCGCGGCTCAGCATGGCGACACGCCGTCAAGGTGCGTCCCTCGACTGCTCGCGCCGCTTTGGCGGCGCTCCGCGCTGGGGATGAGGTAAAGCTTTTCCTCATCCTGAGCACGCAGCACGCTCCATTGGGAGCGGGCGAGTAGTCGAAGGACGCATGGTTTCATTACAGCCGAACCGACATCAACGTTCCAGCACCCAGGTGTCCTTGGTGCCGCCGCCTTGGCTGGAATTGACGACGAGCGAGCCTTCGCGCATGGCGACGCGCGTCAGCCCGCCCGGCACGATGCGTACCTCTTTGCCGTAGAGGACGAAGGGGCGCAGATCGACATGACGCGGCGCGACGCCGTTTTCGACGAAGGTCGGGCAGGTCGACAGCGCGAGCGTGGGCTGCGCAATGTAACCCTCGGGATTCGCCTTTAATTTCTCCGCGAACACCGCGCGCTCGGCGTTGGTGGCATGGGGCCCGACCAGCATGCCGTAGCCGCCCGATCCATGCGTCTCCTTCACCACCAGCTCGTGCAAATGATCGAGGACGTAACCGAAATCGTCGCGGTCGGCGCAGCGGTAGGTCGGCACGTTCTTCAGGATCGGCTCTTGGCCGAGATAAAATTCGATCATCTTCGGCACGTAGGGATAAACCGACTTGTCGTCGGCGATGCCGGTGCCGCAGGCATTCGCCAGCGTGACGTTGCCGGCGCGGTAGGCATTGAACAGACCGGGCGTGCCGAGCATCGATTCCGACTTGAAGGTCAGCGGATCGAGAAAAGCGTCATCGACGCGGCGATAGATCACGTCGACGCGCTTCAGCCCTTCGGTGGTGCGCATATAGACGACATTGTCGACGACGCGGAGATCGACGCCCTCGACCAGTTCCAGCCCCATTTCGTCGGCCAGAAACGAATGCTCGTAATAGGCGCTGTTGAACGCGCCGGGCGTCAGCAGCACGACATTGGGCTCGCCCGGGCAATTCGGCGGCGCGACCGCGGCAAGCGCCTCGCGCAGCTCCTCGGGATAATTCGACACCGGCGCCACTGGATGCCGCCCGATCAGGTCTGGGAACAGGCGGAGCATCGCCTCGCGGTTCTCCAGCATGTAGGAGACGCCGGACGGCGTGCGGCAATTGTCCTCGAGCACGTAGAAATCGCGCGCGTCGGTGCGCACGATGTCGATGCCGGCGACATGGGTGTAGACGCGCTGCGGCGGATCGAAGCCCTGCATCTCGGCGCGAAACGATTCGTTGTGCAGGACCAGCTTCTCCGGGATATGCCCGGCGCGCAAAATGTCGCGCTCGTGATAGACGTCGTAGAGAAAGGCGTTGAGCGCCGTGACGCGTTGGGTCAGGCCGCGCGACAGCACGTCCCATTCCGCGACGCCAAGGATGCGCGGCACGATGTCGAACGGAATCAGGCGCTCCGGATCGCCGCCCTCGGCATAAACCGCAAAGGTGATGCCGATGCGGCGGAACAGCAGCTCCGCTTCCGTTTGCTTTAGCGCCAGCAGATCGTGCGGTATGTCCGCCAGCCAGCGCCGGACGATCTCATAGGGCTGGCGGCAATGCTCGGCATCGCCGGTTTCGTCGAAAGCGGTCATGGCGGCATCCCTCAATTCTGCCTATGCAATCGGCAGGCCAGCGAGGATCGGGTACTCAATCAAGCCTGCGGCGATAAATTTGCCTATTTCCTGGGCAAATTCGCGTCAGGTTTAGAAACCCTCACCTCCCAACCCCCGGCTGGGTTCCCTCCCTCTCCCGCGAAGCGGGAGAGGGAGGACAGTGCCAGACCCCTCTCCCGTTTGCGGGAGAGGGTATATCTAGGTCCGAAACAGTTGACCATTTTTGACAACGACTCGCATAGCTGGCGGTGTCAAACCGGGATTGTCGTTAGCATGGCATTCATTTGCGAAATTCCGTTTCTGAAGCAGAAGCCTTGTCGCCGGATGGTGAGTGCCTCAGTAATTTCCGCCGCGCCCTCTTTTGAGGACCAGCCCACCCAACATGGACCGCCCGGGGGGAGTGCTTCTGACATTGGAGGGGGCTTTAGGCATTTCACTTTTTCCAGCGTTCCAACATCAAATTCATCCAAGGGCCAAACCCGTGCCAATTGCCCTCGTCCCAAGCCGTTAGGGGATGCATCAGATCACGTGTTCCTTCATCTGCTGAGCATTCTCCATCGCGCACCCGGACCAACACCATTCTAACGAAATGATTCAATGCGTAATAATCGGCATCCGACATTTGCGGCATCGCATTCCCCATGCTTTCTTGCGTTACTCCACGCTGAAACGTTGACGCCCAGCGTCAAGAATGCGGCATTAGCTGTCCTTATCGAGACTTTGACGGACTGACTCGACTCTGCTTCTGCGCTTTGGCACGCTTGCCCTTGCCGACGAAGGCGCTGTTGGGCTTGGGCGGCGTGTTCAATGCGCGTCGGTTTGCCTCGTCGCACGGCGCGCGGTCTCGTGTTCGCTGTATTGCTCGTCTTAGAGCCGATCCAAGAAGTTGGGATTCAGGGGCAAGGATCTGGCCTGGTCAAGCGTCGGAGCATGATGCGGATCATGGCGAGACGGATGAAGGCGGCGACGGTTCTGGCGTAGCGCTCGAAGTCGCGCGAGAGGCGGCGGTTGCGGCTGATCCAAGCGAAGGTTCGTTCGACGATCCATCGTTTTGGCAGGACGACGAAGCCGTGCAGTTCGTAGCGTTTGACGATCTCGATCTTCCAGCGTCCGGTTCTGGCGAGCGGCGCGCGGCCACCGTGGTCCCTGATAGCCGGCATCGGCGAAGATGCGCTCGATGAAGGGGAACAGACGGCGGGTGCGCCGATCGAGCACCAGACGCGCGCCGTCGCGATCCTGGATGTCGGCGGGATGAACGACGACGCTCAGCAAGAGGCCGAGCGTATCGACGAGGATGTGCCGCTTGCGGCCCGTGACCTTCTTGCCCGCATCGAAGCCCTGCGGGTCGAGCGCGGAGCCCCTTTTTGAGCGGCTTTGGCGCTCTGGCTGTCGATGATCGCGGCGGTCGGGCTCGCCTCGCGCCCTTCGTGCTCGCGCGTCGCGACATAGAGCGCGTGGTGGATGCGCTCCAGCGTGCCGTCCCAGTCCCACAGCATGAAGTAGTCATGCGCCGTGCTCTTCGGCGGCAGGTCCTTCGGCAACGCCTTCCATTGGCAGCCGGTCGAGAGCACATAGAAGATGCGCGTTCAGAACCTCGCGAACATCACTTCCCGCCGCCGCCCGCCGCGCTTGGCAGGCGGAATCAGCGGCGCGACCAACGCCCATTCGGCATCCGTCAGGTCGCTCGGATAAGTGCCGAGCCATGAATAGGTATAGGAAATTGAACGGCCGCACCTGCGCGACATAAGGTTTGCCGTTGTTGGCTTTTCCGAACCAATCCAGTAACGCTGGGTTCGTCGCGGTGTACCGGATGACGCCCGGGTGATCGAAATTCGGCAGGTCAGAATAGTCGGGCTGATCGGGTCGACCGACTAACGCAGCCTCGACGATCCTGTACCATACGTCATGCTCCCAACGTCCGATCTCGTTCAACAGGACGATGGGCGATGGAATCGCAGCCGGCGCGGCTGTCTCGTCATAAGGTCGGAGCAAGTGTCCCAACCCATGTGCTGATGCTTTGCGAATGATTGGCCTTCCTTGACCGTCAATATTGAACAACGCATAGCGTTTGGCAGATACCGCAAAGCAATAGAGCGGCCAGAATTCCTTTGTCAGCTGATCCTTATCCAGCCGGTAATTTTGGTCTTCGACTTTTAGCAACGAACCCTTTGTCTCGTATGGATTGAGTGGCGCGAACCATTCGGTATTGTGCTTCCAGAAATCCATGATGATGAGGAATGGTTGCCTTCTGAGTACCTTAATGAGGTTGAAAACGCCGTTGCGGGGCAAAGACGCTGGACCGTCGACAGGGCTAGCATTGGATTGGGGTTTTTTACATTCTCAAAATTTCTTATGTGGCGCGACCTGGATGCCGAGGTTTGGCCGGATGCCACCGGTATCCTCAAGAACGAACTCGTCGCCAAACTTCTGGGCGAAGGTTCAGCGGACGACCCTGAACCGTCGCTCGCGTCGGATGAAGAAAAGATAGACCAACACATCGATTTCGCTTCGGCGGTTCACGTCCTGGACGCCGACAGTTCTCAAGCTCTGACCATTGAGGAAGCGAGGTTGGGTCGCAATCTCGTTGTTCAAGGTCCTCCCGGAACCGGCAAGTCTCAAACAATCGCCAACGTCATCGCGGTGGCAGTCAACGAAGGCAAGTCAGTTCTTTTCGTTGCCGAGAAGGGGGCAGCCCTTGAGGTCGTGCACGGTCGGCTGAAATCCGTTGGCCTCGCTCCGCTGTGCTTGGAAATTCATAGCAAAAAAGCCACTAAGCTTTCGGTTGTAGCTTCATTGGAACAGTCGCTCCAAGCGGCGACTGCCGTTTACGGTGAAAACAAGACAGCCTCAGAATTGCGAGTAGCACGCAATCGTCTGAATGAATGGTCGTTCGCGCTTCACAGAGAGATTTGCCAGTCGGGCCGAACGCCATATCAGGTAATGGGCACAGTTGCCAAGCGTCGCTTGCAGCAAACTCGTGCCTTTGTAAGTGAAGGCGGTGTTGCGCGCGATCACGAACGAGTTGCGGATGCGCGACAGGTCGGTGGTTAGATTGTCGGTGATGCCGTCGGCGAAATAATCCTGCTTCGGATCGGCGGAGAGATTTTGAAACGACAGTACAACGATGGACAGATGCGCCAGCGGGTTGGCGACAGTGACTTTGTCGCGGGGTCCCGCGAGGAAATACCAGGCGGCGACGGCGATGACGACGACGGCGGCGATTGCACCGGCGATCAGCCCCCCTCGGCGCAGCGCTATCCGCTGTGTCTCCCCCCGCCTTCGGGGGGAGGTTGGGAGGGGGGCCTCTCCCGGTAAAGCACCCACCCGACGGGCTCCCGCGTTCGCGGGAGTGGCATCTTTATTTTCTAGTGGCACACTCGTCGTCGAAGACGCAGAGGCGGCGTGCTCGCCGGTCTGGACCGCATACACCCGCACCGGGCGGGCGATGTTCTTTAGCGCCTGCTCGCCGAGGTCGTCGAAGCCGAAGCCGAGCTTGTCGAGCACCTGGTCGCGCACGTTCGCCGAGACGCGGATGCCGCCGGGATCGGCGATATTTTCGAGGCGCGCCGCGATGTTGACGCCGTCGCCGTAAATGTCGTCGCCGTCGACGATGACGTCGCCGATATTGATGCCGACGCGAAAGTCGATGCGGCGCTCCGGCGGCTCGTCCGCGTTGCGCGCCGCCATGCCGCGCTGCACATCGACGGCACAGCGCACCGCGTCGACCACCGAGGCGAACTCGATCAAGAGCCCGTCGCCGGTGGTCTTGATGATGCGGCCGCGAAATTCCTTGATCTTGGGGTCGATCAGCTCGCGGCGATGCGCCTTGAGGCGGGCGAGCGTGCCCTCCTCGTCCGCCGCCATCAGCCGCGAATAGCCGGCGATGTCCGCCGCCAAAATGGCGGTCAGCTTGCGCTCGACCTGATCCGCCAAAACGTCCCTCCGGAGGTTTGGGTCGGGCCTAGTCTGGGCGCGAGCGAGGAGATGCAACCGGACGGGCCGGCCGCCCGAGTCAGGTCTGGAATTGCTCCTTGAGGACCCGTTCCTCGAGATTGTGCTCGGGGTCGAACAGCATGGTGATCGAGATTTCCGACGCCTCGCGCACCGACACGGATGCGACGTCGCGGATTTCGGTGAAATCCGCGGCGGCGCTGACCGGGCGGCGCTCGAGCTCGAGCACGTCGAAACGGACCGTCGCCTTGTGCGGCAACAACGCGCCGCGCCAACGCCGCGGCCGGAACGCGCTGATCGGGGTCAGCGCCAGCACGTCGGCGGAGAGCGGAATGATCGGGCCGTGCGCCGAAAGATTGTACGCGGTGCTGCCGACCGGCGTCGCGACCAGGACGCCGTCCGCCATCAGTTCGTCGAGCCGCACCGTCTCGTCCACCGTGATCTTGAGCTTGGCCGCCTGCCGGCCCTGGCGCACCAGCGACACTTCGTTGATCGCGATCGCGGCATGGACCGTTCCGCCCTGATCGGTGGCCTTCATTTCCAGGGGATGGATCGCGACCGGCTGCGCGCGCGCGACACGCTCCGCGAGACCGTTCGGGCCGTACCCGTTCATCAGGAAACCGACGCTGCCGCGATGCATGCCATAAAACGGCACACCGCGCTCGAGATAACGATGCAGCGTCTCCAGCATGAAACCATCGCCGCCCAGCGCGACGATCAGATCGGCTTGCTCGGCCGGCACGGTCTTGTAGCGCGCGCGCAAATCCTCGAGCGCGGCCCGCGCGGCCGGCGCTTCGCTGGCGACAATGGCGATGTTCGAAAACCCGCTCATTCGCGGGAGTATAGGCCGAGGCTCAGCCGCCCGTCACACTCATATGGCGCGACACCGACGGACCGTCGTGACGGCGATCGATAATGAAGTCGTGGCCCTTGGGCTTACGGTCGATGGCGGCGCGGATCGCGGCCTCGACCGGCGCGTCGCTTTCGGACGCGCGCAACGGCGCACGCAGATCGGCGGCGTCTTCCTGCCCCAGGCACATATAAAGCGTGCCGGTGCAGGTCAGGCGCACGCGGTTGCAGCTCTCGCAGAAATTATGCGTCATCGGGGTGATCAGGCCGAGTTGGCCGCCGGTCTCGCGGACGGTGTAATAGCGCGCCGGGCCGCCGGTCTTGTAATCGCTTTCGTCCAGGGTCCACCGCTTGCGCAGATCGGATCGTACCATCGACAGCGGCAGATACTGATCGACGCGCGTGCCGGAGCCCACTTCGCCGAGCGGCATGACCTCGATCAACGTCAGGTCGAAACCTTCCTCGCCGCACCAGGCGATCATGCGATCAAATTCGTCGTCGTTCACGCCCTTCAGCGCGACCGCGTTGAGCTTGATCTGAAGGCCCGCGGCCTTCGCCGCCTCGATGCTGGACATGACTTGCTCGAAGCGGCCCCAGCGCGTGATCGCCTTGAACTTCGCGGCGTCGAGCGTGTCGAGCGAGACATTGATACGCTTGACCCCGGCGTCCTTGAGCTCCTGCGCATATTTCACGAGCTGGCTGCCGTTGGTGGTCAGCGTCAATTCCTCGAGGGCGCCGGTCTCGAGGTGCCGGCCCAGCCCGCGAAACAGATGCATGATGTTCCGCCGCACCAGCGGCTCGCCGCCGGTCAGGCGCAGCTTCTTCACGCCCAGCCGGATGAACGCGCTCGACAGCCGATCCAATTCCTCCAGCGTCAGGATTTCCGCCTTGGGCAGAAACGCCATGTCCTCCGACATGCAATAGACGCAGCGAAAATCGCAACGGTCGGTCACCGACACGCGCAAATAGGAGATGGAACGGCCGAACGGATCGATCATGATGGATAGTATATGGGATCGCGGCGATATGTTTTCGAGGAACTAACGCTTACCATGGCGACGGTGGCAGGGCCAAGGATCAACCGATATGTATGGTGGTGACTAGCGCGCCGCCTAACCAAACGGGATTGCGCGCCGAGTGGTGCGGCTTTGCCTCGACGGGACCGGGAAACATTGCGAGCGACGCTCGGCTCGTTCGATAATGGCGGGGGAGCGTGAGAAACCATGAGCATCAGTCTCGACATGCGCGTGCTGGAACTGTTGAGCGCGCGGTTGTGCCACGAACTGGCCGGACCGATCTCGGCAGTCGTCAACGGCGTCGAGCTGATGAGCGAGGAGGATCCCGATTTTGTCGCCGACGCGGTCCGGCTGGTCGGCACCAGCGCGCGCACCGTGTCGCGCCGACTGCAATTCTATCGCTTCGCTTACGGCTCGTTACCCGGCGAGGGGGCATCGCCGCAGATCGGCCGAGAGTTGGCGAACAAATACTTCGAGGCCGGGAACATCCGTTGCGATTGGCCGGCCGAGGAACCCGCGCGCGCGATGGCGTGGCAGCGCCTCGCCTGCGTGCTCGTGGTGCTGGCGGCCGAGTCGTTGCCGCGCGGCGGCACGGTCAGCGTGCGCGGCCATGGCGGCGGTATGCTGGTCGAAGCCGACGGCGATACGGTACGGCTCACGCCCGAGGCGCAAGCGGGCCTGCGTCGCGACTTGCCGGTCGATAATTTGACGGCGCGCGGGGTGCACGCCTATCTGTGCCAGATCTTTGCCGCCGATCTCAAACTGAAGATCGCGCCGCTGCAGCCGGAGCCGCGCCGCTTGCGGATCGAGCTGACCCCGGCCTGAGGGGATCAATGCAGCACGAAATAAAGGACGATGAGCACCGGGATCGGCACGCCTAACAGCCATAGCAACGCGTATTTCATTTCTTAGACCCCTTCACGTTCGTTGAAACCCCTTGCCGAAGGGGCGAAACGGGCATGCGCTTGGTGGAACGCCGCCCGCCTCGCCGCCCCTACTACTTCTTGGTCGCTTCGCGGACCGCGTCTTTGACGCCACCCACCGCGTTCTGCACTTTACCGGCCGCGTGTTCCGCTTGGCCTTCGCGGCGCAGCTTCTCGTCGCCGGTTACCTTGCCGGCGACTTCCTTCGCTTTCCCGGCCGCCTGATGAGCGGAACCGGCCACGCGATCCTTATCCATGATTCATTTCCATTCCGTATGTAAAAGCTGAACGCCGTTCACGCGCCGTTGCCGTATTTGAATTCCGGCATCGACTTCAGTTGTTCCTTGCTGGCGTTCGGTATCGTCAAGGACTTGGTGTCGTTGGCCGCGGGCTTCAATTGCTCGAACGGCACCGCGACCCACTTGGAGCCGATACCGAGGAAGCCGCCGACCGAGATTACCGCCGCGGTCGCTTTGTTATCGGGACCGATCAGGATGTCGTCGACTTTGCCGATCGTCTGGTCCTTGTCGTTGACCACGTCCATGCCGATGATCTTGCTCGCGCGCTTCCCGGTCGTGACATCCGGCGTCATCGCGGTGCTGTTCTGCATCGCGCCGTTGTCCTTCATCGCCGCGCTGTCTTGCGTTTGCGTCTGGTCCTGTTTTTGCGCGGCGGACGCCGGCGGGGTCATTTTCGGGGTCGGGGTCGCGTTCAAGCTTGGCGTGCCGCTGGGCGACATTGCCGCGGACGGCGGATCGGTCTGTGCCATCGCGGGAAGCGTGAATGCCGCGACCGTCACGGCGAGCGCGGCGAGCTTGATGGATGATGTGCGCATATCGGTTTCCTCTGAGGTCCTTCGACTTGTCGGTTGGCGACGGCATCCGCCATCGCCGCAAGACGTAGAACAGGAACACCCCTCGCACTCTTGTCATTCCCCGCGCCGCCGGGTCGCGGGGGAAATCGCGCATTCATCACAATCGCACCACAAGAACTCCGCAATCCGGTCCTAACTCCGGCACACCGATTCCGGGCGATCGACCTGGCGGGCGAACGGTCCCCAATTATCGAAAGCGCGTCCCGCATCAATCATGGCCAGAATCGATATCGAACTGACGCCGCCGGCACTTCCACCCGAACCGCCGCGGACGGAGATCGCGCTGCCGGCGGAATTTCGTAACGTCGTGCTGACCGGCATATTCGCGATCCTCGTTTTCTATACGCTTTACTTTGCAAGGGCCGTTTTCGTGCCGCTGCTGCTGGCGATGCTGCTGCGCTTGTTCCTGCAATTTCCGCTGAATTTTCTGACCCGGCATCGCGTGCCGCGCCTGGTCGCGGTGTTGATCGTGATGGTCGGCTTGTTCGGCGCGTTGGGCCTTTTGGGTTCCGCGATCGGCGGACCGGCGGCCGAATGGATCGGCAAGGCGCCGGCAACGTTCAGCCAGATTCAAAACCGCATCGAATTTATCAAGCGGCCGCTGCAGGTGATCCAGGAGACGGCCCACAAAGTCGAGCACATCTTCGTAGCACCGTCGCCGACGACCCAGACCGTAACCGTCGCTGGACCGGGCATCGGCGGCTTCCTCGCCTCGAACACGCAATCGCTGGTGCGCGGCCTCGGCACCGTCATCATTCTGCTGTTTTTCCTGCTCGCGGCGGGCGACACGTTTAAGCGCCGGCTGGTCGAGATCATTCCGCGGCTTAGCGACAAGAAGCGCGCGGTCGAGATCGTCAATGAAATCGAAGAAAGCATTTCGGGCTATTTGCTGCGGATTACAATCATCAACGCCGGGCTCGGTTTTCTGACAGGTCTCGCATTCTATCTGTGCAGCATGCCGGCGCCGGTCCTGTGGGGCGCCATCGCCTTCTGCTTCAACTTCGTGCCGTTCCTTGGACCGTTGTGCGCCGGCATCGTCTTTTTCATGGCGGGACTGTTCACCTTCGCCGATTGGCGGATGGCGTTGCCGGTCGGAATTTACGCGTGCTTCGTCTTGCTCGAAGGCGAATTCATCACGCCGACCGTGATGGCACGCCGGTTCAGTCTCAACCCGGTGGTGATCATCGTGTCGATCGTATTCTGGTTCTGGATGTGGGGTACGCCCGGCGCTTTACTGGCGGTGCCGATGCTCGCCGCGTTTAAGGTGGTCTGCGACCATATTGGGCCGCTTAACGCCATCGGCCATTTGCTCGAAGGCAACAACCCGTCGGTTTAGCGGGTTAAACCGGCCGCGCCTCGATCGCGATCGAGTTCGAGTTCAAACGAGCCGTCGTCAGCCACGGCGAAATGACGCCGCGCCTCGGCCGAGACCTGCCGCTGCACCGCGCGGATCGCCTCCGCCTGAACCGGCGGCGTCCGCATGCGCTCGATCCACGGGCCGAATGCGATCTGGATGCGCCGGACGGTCACCGCCGCGACCGCAAAGCCGGCCGCCGTCAGCGCCGCGCGGAATTCCGCTTCGGAGTAATTGCGGACGTGGGACGGATCGCGGAACAGCTCGAACGCCTGCAGGAAGGTGTCGAGTACCGGCTTGCCCGGCGACATCGTATCGATGAGCACGGCACGGCCGTCGGGCTTGACCACGCGCCGCATTTCCTTGAGGGCCGCGCCGAGATCGGTCCAATGATGCATGCTGAAGCGCGTCATCACGAGATCGAATTCGCCGTCGGCGAACGGCAGATGCTCGACGGCGCCCTGCCGCGTCGCGATGTTGTCCAAGCCGCGACGCTTCGCCTCGCCGGCAACCGCGTCGATCATGTCGCGGGACAGATCGTAGGCGACGACCTCCTTGACCTGCGGCGCCACCGCGAACGCGGCATGCCCACCGCCGCAGCCGAGATCGAGCACGCGCGTATCGCGCCGGCCCGCCATCATCGCGGCAAGCTGCGTCAGGTCTTCGCCCTGGCTGTGGACGGCGCTCGTCACATAGGCCGCGGCGCGCGGCCCGAACTGCGCCACCACCAGGGCGTCTTGATCCTTGTCCGGCATATCGTTCTCTCCGGTCATTCAATTGGCGCGCGGCGCGCTAAAGCAACGCGCGAAATTCATCCACGGATAAGCCGGATTGCCGAATGATGTTTCTCAGCGTGCCCGGTTTGAGATCGCGGGGACCGTGGACTGGCACGGTCACCGCGCGCGACGCGTCGTCATGGTGCCGCATCACATGGTGACTGCCGACGATCCGGTCGATGACGAAACCGGCGCGTCTAAGCGCCGCCAAAACCTGGCGCCCATTCGCCACCGGCAATCGACCGTTCATGCCGCGACGGAAATCTTTCGGATCGTAGGCGCCGCATCGGCGGGAATCGGAATGCCGTGATCGCGGCGATACGCGAGAACGGCACGAATAGCCTCCTCGGCCATGCTCAGCGCCTCCGCCTCGGTGTCGCCTTCGGTCACGACTTCAGGCAGCGCCGGAACCGAGACGGTAAATCCGCCGTCCGGCTGCGGTTCCAGGACAATGGTAAAATCGAGCTGCCCCACACGAATCTCCAAATGCGCGGCTTGAGCCTATCGCAGTCGTCAACCGTCGTCGAGCGAGGTCCCTAGTCCCTCTCGCCTTGCGTCATTTCATGGCGGAACGGGTGGCCGGGATAGACGCCGAGAATTATCAGTTCGCGGCTGAAGAAGCCCAATTCCTCGAGCGCCAATTTGAGCGGCCGGTCCTCGGGATGGCCCTCGACGTCGGCATAGAACTGCGTCGCGGTGAAGCGGCCGCCGACCATGTAGCTTTCGAGCTTGGTCATGTTGATGCCGTTGGTGGCGAAGCCGCCAAGCGCTTTGTAGAGCGCCGCCGGCACATTGCGTACCGCGAAGACGAAGGTGGTGACGGTGAGGCCGGCGCCGCGCTTCGGCCATTTCGGCGCGCGCGCCATGACGAGAAAGCGCGTGGTGTTATGCTCCGCGTCCTCGATATTTTTCTTGAGCGAGACCAGGCCGTAAATCTTCCCCGCCAGTTCCGAGGCGATGGCGGCTTCGGTCGTGTCGCCGCGCGCCGCAACCTCGGCGGCGGAACCGGCGGTGTCCGCCGCGACGACCGCTTTCACGCCCAGCTCGCGGATCAGACGCCGGCACTGACCGATCGCGTGAACGTGCGAATAAACCGTCTTCAGCCCTTTCAGGGTCGCGCCCTTCGGCGCCAAGAGATGATGCTCGACCCGCTGAAAATGCTCGCCGACGATGTGGAGGTTCGATCCGGGCAGCAGGGTATGAATGTCGGCGACCCGGCCGGCAACGGAATTCTCCACCGGCAGCATGACGAGCCGCGCCTTGTTTCGCCGCACCGCCGCGATCGCGCCCTCGAAATCGGCGCAGGGCAGCGTGGTCATGCGCGTAAATACCTGCCGGCAGGCGAGATCCGAATAGGCGCCGGGCGCGCCCTGGAAGGCGATGGTGTTGGCGGGGTTGGATGTCTTGCTCATGATTTTTTCGGCCGCAGCAGGAAACGGGCGCGTTGCAAATCCTCCGGCGTGTCGACTCCCATCGGGGCGGTATCCACCAGCGCTACGTCGATGCGCATGCCGGCCTCGAGCGCGCGCAACTGTTCCAGCCGCTCGCGCTGCTCCAAGGGCGACGGGGGCAGCGCGACGAAGCGGTCGAGCGCGGCGCGTCGAAACGCGTAAATGCCGATGTGATGATAATGCGGGCCGTCGCCCGACGGGATCAGGTTGCGGCTGAAATAAAGGCAGCGGCCGACGCGCGAATCCGCCGGGAACGACGCCGCGATCTTGACGGCCGACGGGCTGGCGCGTTCCCAATCCTCGTGCATCGGCGCCGCAAGCGTCGCGATGTCGACCGCGGAATCGGCGAGCGGCGTCAGTGCCGCGCGGATCGCGGCCGGATCGAGCAACGGCAGATCGCCTTGCAGGTTTAGGATCACGTCGTGCCGCCGGTCCGGGTCAAGGAGCGACGCCGCTTCGTGGGCGCGGTCGGAGCCCGATGGATGGTCGGCGCGCGTCATCACCGCCGCGCCGCCCGCCTTTTCGACGGCGTCGACGATCTCGCGGTCCGGGCAAGCGACGACGACCGGCCCCGCGGCCGCGGCCATCGCCCGGCGCCAGACATGGACGATCATCGGCGTGCCGTGAATGTCGGCGAGCGGCTTCCCCGGCAACCGCGTCGCCGCCAGACGGGCGGGAATCACGATGAGCGGCGAAGCTGGCGGCATCAGGGGTTCCGATTCGAATGCAGAAATTGCGGCGTTATGCCGCACGAAATCAAGGGCTTGGCGCCAAGGCCGGCACGATAAGCTTGGCGCCGCTTCAATCACATATTTCGTTTGTTTTGTCAGCGAAATTTGGCGTAATGCCGGCCGCGGTTCGTCGCGGGGGAATGGGTGAGAAACAGGCCGAGGGTCGTCAATGTCCTTTGAAATGAACAAGGTCTTGGGCGCGTTGCTGGGCGCCATGATTCTGGCGATGGTGACCGGCATCGTCGCGAAGATTTTGGTGAATCCCGGGGAACTGGCGAAGCCGGTATACATGGTCGCGGGCGTGAAGGAGACAAACGCGCCATCGACCGCGGCACCGAGCGGCCCCGCGCCGATCGGCCCGCTGCTCGCCAGCGCCAGCGCCGCCAACGGCAAGGATATTACCCATCGGCTCTGCGTCGCGTGCCATACATTCGACAAGGGCGAGCCGAATCGTATCGGGCCCAATCTCTATGACGTGTTCGATCAACCGATCGCCGAAGGCCATGGCGGCTATCCGTTCTCGTCCGCGTTAGAGACGCACAATAAGCAGAAATGGACGCCCGATCTGCTGAACGAATGGCTCGCGGGACCGCAGGATTTCGCGCACGGCACCAAGATGACGTTCGTCGGCTTACCCAAGGCGAAGGACCGCGCCGACGTGATCGCCTATCTCGACTCGCTGAGCGATAAGCCCGAGCCCCTGACGCAATTCGAGACCAAGCCCGCGCCCGCCGTGAAGCCGGCCGCGGCGCCCGCGACGACACAGACTCCGCCTGGCCAGCCGGCGCAACCGAAGCCGGCCGGCCCGGGCACCACGCCGCCGGCGCCGACGCCCACCGGAACGGCAAAGCCCGCGCCGGCGCCGGTAACGCCACCCGCCACCGGCGCCGGCGCGGTTGCGCCGCCGGCAAAATCGGCAAACCCGCCGGCACCGCTGCAGACGCCCAGCAAGTAGCATGCGGCGGCGCGAATGACCGGCGCCGCTGACATCGACCTGGCGGGACGGCTCGCCGACATAGCGGGGGCGATCGCGCGGCGCTATTTCCGCCAGCCGATCGACGTCGACACCAAGCCCGATCAAACGCCCGTCACCGTCGCCGATCGCGAGGCCGAGGCGGCGATGCGCGCCGCGATCGAGCGGCAATTTCCGGCCGACGGTATTCTCGGCGAGGAGTTCGGCGTGGCGCGGGCCAACGCGGCGCGCGTCTGGGTGCTGGACCCGATCGACGGCACCAAGAGCTTCATCGCCGGGATTCCGCTGTTCGGCATTTTGATCGCGCTCGTCGAGGACGGCGTTCCGGTGCTCGGCGTCATCGATCAGCCGATCAGTCTGGAGCGTTGGCTTGGCGTCGCGGGCGAGCAGACGCGGAAGAACGGCGCGCCGGTACGCACGCGCCCCTGCGCGGACCTCGCCGCCGCGTCGCTCTACGCCACGTCGCCCGACATGTTCGGCGCCAAGCGCCGAGCGTTCGAGCGGCTCAAGGGCGCGGTCAAGACCGCGCGGTTCGGCGCCGATTGTTATGCCTACGGCCAGCTCGCCAGCGGCTTCATCGATCTCGTCGTCGAGGCCGATCTCAAGCCGTACGATTACTGCGCCCTGGTACCGGTGGTCGAAGGCGCCGGCGGCGCCATCACGGATTGGCGCGGCAACAGGCTCGGCCTCGAATCCGACGGCCGCGTCGTCGCGGCGGGCGACCCGGGCCTGGCGCCCAAGGCCTGCGCGTCGCTCGCCGCAAAGCGCTGATGCGAATCTGTTTTATCGGCGACAGCATCGTCAACGGCACCGGCGACGACGACGCGCTGGGTTGGGTTGGACGGATTGTCGCCAAGGCGCGCGCGGAAGGCCGCGACATCACGTCCTACAATCTTGGCATCCGCCGCGACACCAGCGCCGATATCGCGGCGCGATGGCGCGCCGAAGTCGAACGGCGCCTGCCGCCGGTCTATCGGCACGAAGGCTTGCTGGCCTTCTCGTTCGGCACCAACGATTGCGCCGACGAGAACAGCGCGCCGCGCGTCCCGTTCGATCGCGCGGTAGTCAATACCGAAGCGATATTGTCGGAAGCGGCGGCGTTCGCGCCCACCCTCATGATCGGGCCGGCGCCCACGCAAGATGAACCCACCGACCGGCGGACGCGGGTCTTGTCGGCGGCGCAGCAGGCGATTTGCGCGCGGATCGGCGTCCCGTTCCTCGCTATTTTCGATTTCGTCGCCTCGTGCGAGACGTGGCGCCAGGACGCACGGCGCGGCGACGGCACCCATCCCAACGGAGCCGGCTACGAGGCGCTCGCGGACTTCATCTGGCAATGGCCGAACCTGCAACGCTGGTTGGCGCCGAATTGTTAACGAATCGTTGCGTTCGTCACATTTACGAATTCTTCAAAATTCTAAGGTGAATTTTCCGCCATGTTTCGCGTGATCGGTTGCATCTCGGAGCAACACGAACCGTGGCTTGTCGTGGTCGCGGCGATCCTCTGCGCCTTCGGCTGCTTCACGACTCTGAGCGTTTTGGCGCGTGCGCGCGCCGGCAAGAACGGCCGCGTCGACCAGCGCTGGCTCGCTGTCGCCGCAACCACCGGCGGCGCCAGCATTTGGACCACGCATTTCGTCGCGATGCTGGCCTATCATCCCGGTTTCGTTGTCGGTTACGACGTTCCGCTGACCTTCCTGTCGATCGCGTTTGCCGTATCGCTGACCTGGATGAGCTTCGCCGTCGCGCTCCAACGCAACGCCCTGGCAGGTGGCGTGCTGTTCGGCGTCGCGGTCGGCGCGACGCATTACACCGGCATGCGGGCACTCAGCGCGCCGGCGCAATTCCATTGGGACGACCGTTATGTCGCCGCCTCCATCGTCATCGGCGTCCTACTTGGCGTGGCGGCGATGCGCATGTTTACCCGGCGTCCCGGGTTGCCTGGACGTCTCACCGCCGGCCTGCTGATGACGCTGGCGATCGCGGGACTGCACTTCACCGCCATGAGCGCGCTGACTCTCCAGCTCGATCCGCTGGTACCCGTGGCATCCGATAATGGCGTTTAGGGACATTCTCGATTTCTCGAAGGTCGATGCCGACCGCTTCCAACTCCGGGAAACCACATTCGATCCGCGCGACGTCGTACAGCAGGCGACGCAGATGTTGCGTGGTCAGGCGGAAAATGCCGGCATCAAACTACAAATCGACGCCGGCAAGGATATGACGCTGCTCCGCGCGGATGAGCGACGCGTGCGGCAGGTCATGCTCAATTTGCTCGCGAACGCCATCAAGTTTACGCCGGGCGGTCGCGAAGTCCGCGTCTCGGTCGTCCGCCGCGACGCCGGTCTGGCCATTTCGGTTGCCGATCAAGGCATCGGCATCGCGAACGAAGACCTGCCACGCGCGCTCGAACCGTTTGGCCAGGTCGACAGTCGCCTCGCCCGCAAATATGACGGCACCGGTCTCGGCTTGCCTTTGTCCCGACGCCTGGTGAAGTTGCATGGCGGCACGTTGACAATCGAGTCGACGCTCGGCGTCGGCACGGTCGTTACCATGCAATTCCCCGCCGAGCGCGTGGTCGCGGTGCCGGCCGCCGCGCCCGTCGAACCTTTGGTCGCCGCCTAACCCGATCCGCGTCGCACCGATGCTTTCGCGCGGCATTGTCCGCGCCGCACGGCGTGTCTAGAGTGCGCGTCTACGCGCACACCAGAGGCCGCCATGCGTTTTGCCGTCGCCGTCGTCATTGCCGTTATATTCAGCGCCGGCGCCGCGTTTGCCGAACCGTCGGAAGGCATCGCGCTCTACGGCAACTATAAGTACAAGACCGGCTTCACCCATTTCGACTATGTCGATCCCGACGCGCCCAAAGGCGGCGCGGTCAAGTTCAACGCGATCGGCACCTACGATACCTTCAACCCCTACCAACTTAAGGGCGTGAAGGCGGATGGGCTTGGCTACCTCTTCGACACGCTGATGGTGCCGTCCGCCGACGAGCCGGATTCGCAATACTGCCTCGTCGCCCAAAGCGTCGATGTCGCGCCGGATCGATTGTCGGTGGTGTTCCATCTGCGACCCGAAGCGCGATTTCATGACGGCAGCCCGATCACGTCCGCCGACGTGGTCTGGACGTTCGACACGCTGAAGGCCAAGGGCGCGCCGACGTATCACCTCTATTACGCCGACGTTCTGAAAGCCGAAGCGGTGGGCGTGCACGACGTGAGGTTTACCCTGCGTTCGGCTGAGAATCGCGAATTGCCGCTGATCCTAGGCGAATTGCCGGTGCTGTCGAAAAAATATTGGTCGACCCGCAATTTCGAGAAAACGACGCTGGAGCAACCGCTGAGCAGCGGCGCTTACGTCATCGACTCGTTCGATCCGGGACGCTCGGTGACGTATCGCCGCGTCCCCGATTACTGGGCCAAGGACCTGCCGGTGAATAAGGGCCGGTTCAACTTCGGCACCATCCGTTACGACTATTACCGTGACGCGTCCGTGGCGCTCGAAGCCTTCAAGGCGGGCGCCTACGACGTGCGCCAGGAGAATGTGTCGAAAAACTGGGCGATCGGTTACGCCAGCCCGGCGCTGTCGGCGGGGCTGTTCAAGAAGGCGGAGATCAAGAACCAGGTGCCGCAAGGCATGCAGGGCTTTGCCTTCAACACGCGCCGCGCGCTCTTCAAGGATCCGCTCGTGCGGGAAGCGCTGGGCTATCTGTTCGATTTCGAATGGGCCAATAAGAACTTGTTCTACGGCGCCTATGCCAGGACCGAGAGCTATTTCTCCAACTCCGATCTGGCCGCCACGGGTCTGCCCAGCGCCGACGAACTGAAAATCCTCGAGCCCTTGAAGAACGCGATCCCGGCCGCGGTCTTCACCAGGGTCTATCAGGCGCCCAAGACCGACGGCACCGGCGATATCCGACCCAATATTCGCATCGCGCTCGGTCTGCTGAAGGAAGCGGGATGGACCGTCAAGGCCGGCCACTTGGTCAACACGCAAGGCCAACAATTCAGCTTCGAATTCCTCAATGCCGAAGCCGAATTCGAGCGCATCCTGTTGCCGTTCGGCGACAATCTGCGGCGGATCGGCATCGCCATGCACCTGCGCACCGTCGATCCCGCGCAATACGTCAACCGGCTGAACAATTACGATTACGACATGACGGTGACGGTGATTCCGGAATCATTGTCGCCCGGCAATGAACAGCGCGGCTATTGGACCTCGGCCGCCGCCGATGAGCCGGGCGGCAACAACGTCATGGGCGTCCGGAGCAAGGCGGTCGACACGCTGGTCGATCTCCTCATCGCCGCGCCCGACCGGTCGAGTCTGCTGACGCGGGTGCACGCCCTCGACCGTGTGCTGCTCGAAAGCTTCTACATGATTCCGAATTGGCATATCGACGTGTTCCGCGTCGCCTATTGGAACAAGTTCGGGCGGCCGAAAATCAATCCGCCTTACGCGCTGGCGCTCGACACGTGGTGGGTCGACGCCGCGCTCGACAAGACGCTCCAAGCCAGCAAGGCAAAGCTGCACTGAGCGATGGCCGCTTACGCCCTGCGCCGTATCCTGCTGATGATCCCGACTCTGTTCGCGATCATCGTCGTCAATTTCTTCATCATCCAGGCGGCGCCGGGCGGGCCCGTCGATCAGATGATCGCGCAATTGAAGGGACGCGGCAGCGTGATCGGGCGCGTCTCCGGCGCCGGCGGCGAGCTGGCGCCGGGTGCCAACGCCGCCTCCGCGTCGGAAACTCGCGCCTCGCGCGGCATCGATCCGGCGCTGCTGGCACGTCTCAACAAGCTCTATGGCTTCGACAAGCCGATGTCGGAGCGGTTTTGGATCATGATCAAGAATTACGTCACGTTCAATTTCGGCGTCAGTTTTTTCAGCGACCGGCCGGTCATCAAACTCATCGCTGATAAATTGCCCGTATCGATCTCGCTCGGGCTGTGGACAACGCTCATCGTCTATTTCATCTCGATCCCGCTCGGCATCGCCAAGGCGGTGCGCGACGGCGCCCGCTTCGATGTCTGGACCAGCGCGGCGGTGATCGTCGGTTATGCCGTTCCGGGCTTCCTGTTCGCGATCCTCCTTATCGTGCTGTTCGCGGGCGGCAGCTATTTCCAGTGGTTTCCCCTGCGCGGCCTCGTTTCCGACGATTGGGCGGAGCTCGATCTCGCCGGCAAGATCGTCGATTATTTTTGGCACATCGCCTTGCCGGTCATAGCGCTGGTGATCGGGGGGTTCGCCAGCCTGGTGATGCTGACCAAGAATTCCTTCCTCGAGGAGATCAACAAGCAATATGTCATGACCGCGCGCGCCAAAGGCTTGACGGAGCGCCGCGTGCTGTACGGCCACGTCTTCCGCAACGCGATGCTGCTGGTCATCGCGGGGTTCCCCGCGGCCTTCGTCGGCATTCTCTTCACCGGCGCGCTGCTGGTCGAGGTGATCTTCTCGCTCGACGGTCTCGGCTTGTTGGGTTTTCAGGCGGCGCTGAGTCGCGATTATCCGATCATGTTCGGAACGCTCTACATCTACACGCTGGTCGGATTGGTGATGAAGCTGATCAGCGATTTGACCTACATGGTGGTCGATCCGCGTATCGATTTCGCGACGCGCCGGACATGACATTGCGCCCCTTGAGCCCGCTGACGCGGCGGCGTCTCGCCAATTTCCGCGCCAACGGACGCGGCTTTTGGTCGATGTGGATTTTCCTGGCGCTGTTCGTCGCCAGCGTATTCGCAGAGTTCATCGCCAACGACCGCCCCTTGCTGGTCGATTATGACGGCAATCTTTATGTCCCGATATTCCGGACCTACACCGAGGCCGATTTCGGCGGCGATCTGCCCATCGACGCCGACTATCGCGATCCCGAGGTGGCGAAGCGCATCGAGGCCAAGGGCTGGATCCTGTGGCCGCCGATCCCCTACGACTACCGCACCATCAATTTTCACCTGCCCTCCCCCGCGCCGTCGCCGCCGACCTGGACCAACCTTCTCGGCACCGACGATCAAGGTCGCGACGTGTTGGCGCGCCTCATTTACGGCTTCCGCATTTCCGTTCTGTTCGGGCTGGTGCTGACGGTCGCCAGCTCCATCGTCGGTGTGGCGGCCGGCGCGATCCAAGGTTATTACGGCGGCCTCACCGATTTGCTGTTCCAGCGCTTTCTCGAAATCTGGTCGGGCTTGCCCGTGCTCTATCTGCTGATCATCTTGTCGAGCATCGTCCAGCCGGATTTCTGGTGGCTGCTCGGGATCATGCTGTTGTTCTCGTGGATGTCGCTGGTCGATCTGGTACGCGCCGAATTCTTGCGAGCCCGCAATTTCGATTACGTCCGCGCGGCTAGGGCGCTGGGCGTCACCAACCCGGTCATCATCTGGCGTCATGTTTTGCCGAACGCGATGGTCGCGACGCTGACGTTCCTGCCGTTCATCCTGAACGGCTCCATCACGACGCTGACCTCGCTCGATTTTCTCGGTTTCGGCCTGCCGCCGGGCTCGCCGTCGCTGGGCGAGCTCCTGGCCGAAGGCAAGAACAACCTGCAGGCGCCCTGGCTGGGGCTTACCGCCTTCTTCACGCTGGCGATCATGTTGAGCCTGCTGATTTTCGTCGGCGAGGCGGTGCGCGACGCGTTCGATCCGCGGAAGATGGGCTAGAAGTTCTCAGTTGTCAGTTATCGGTTTTCAGTAAGGGAAAAATGCAGAACTTCCGCGAACTGAAAGTTTGGGATAAAGCACACGCCGTGACGCTTGCCGTCTATGCGGCAACTGAGTTGTTCCCGGTGACCGAACGCTTCGGCCTAACGAGTCAGACACGGCGGGCGGCATTGTCCGTTCCGGCCAACCTCGCCGAGGGATGCGGCCGCTCGAGTAACGCCGATTTGGCGCGATTTCTTCACATCGCACTCGGCTCCGCCAGTGAACTCGAATACTTTTTATTACTCGCGCGCGATTTGAAATTCCTCAAGCATTCGACACATGAGGAGCTTCATGCGGGCGTGATCGAGACCAAGCGAATGCTCGGTGGTTTGATCGGCCGCGTTAAACTGAAAACTGAAAACTGATGACCGACAACTTGCTGACCGTCTCAAATCTCTCCATCGCGTTCCGGAGCGGCGAGACGCAAGTCGTCGCCGTCAAACACGTATCGTTCGATATAAACCCCGGCGAGACGGTCGCTT
This sequence comes from uncultured Alphaproteobacteria bacterium, assembly GCA_963851285.1. Classification (GTDB taxonomy): domain Bacteria; phylum Pseudomonadota; class Alphaproteobacteria; order ATCC43930; family CGMCC-115725; genus JAATGI01. The sequence continues at coordinate 395,780 of CAWKOL010000001.1, read as the reverse complement.
TGGTCGGCAAATCCGGCTCGGGCAAATCCGTGACGGCGCTGTCGATCTTGCAGCTCCTTCCCTATCCCGCGGCCAGCCACGGGCCGGGGAGCAGCATCAAATTCGAGGGGCTGGAGCTGGTGGGTGCACCGGAGAAGACGCTGCGCGCGGTGCGCGGCAACCGCATCGCCATGGTGTTCCAAGAGCCGATGACCTCGCTCAATCCGCTACACACGATCGACCGGCAGATCATGGAGACGCTGATCCTGCACAAAAAAATGGGCCGCGAGCAGGCCCGCGCGCGCGCCATCGAACTGCTGAAATTGGTCGGCCTGAGCGAGGCCGAGAGCCGGCTTAAATCCTATCCGTATCAACTCTCGGGCGGACAGCGTCAGCGCGTCATGATCGCAATGGCGCTCGCCAACGAGCCTGCGCTGTTCATCGCCGACGAGCCGACGACCGCGCTCGACGTCACCATTCAAGCGCAGCTTCTCAAATTGTTGAAGGATTTGCAGGCGCGTTTCGGCATGGCAATGCTGATGATCACGCACGACCTGACCATCGTGCGCAAGGTCGGCGACCGCGTGATGGTCATGACGCGAGGCGAGATCGTCGAGCGCGGCACCGTCGCCGAGATTTTCGCCAGGCCGCAACACCCCTATACCAAGCGCCTGCTCGCCTCCGAGCCGAAGGGCGAACCGGTGTCGATCGAACCGCCGCCGCCCGTGACGATGGAGACCAAGAACCTCAAGGTCTGGTTTCCGATCCGCGCCGGGGTGATCCGCCGCACGGTCGGCTATATCAAGGCGGTGGACGGCGTCGATGCCGCCGTGCGCGAGGGCGAGACGCTGGGCGTGGTCGGCGAATCCGGCTCCGGCAAGACCACGCTGGCGCTGGCGTTGCTGCGCCTCGTCAAGAGCGACGGGCCGATCACCTATCTCGGACGCAAGCTCGACGGCATCAACGAGCGCGCCCTGCGGCCGCTGCGGCGGGAATTGCAGATCGTGTTCCAGGACCCGTACGCCAGCCTGTCGCCGCGCATGTCGATCGCGCAGATCGTCGAGGAAGGCCTCAGAGTACATCGTATCGGCAGCGGTCACGACGAGCGCCGCGTGCTGATCCGCGAGGCATTGCAGGAGGTCGGGCTCGATCCCGACGCCGCCGACCGTTACCCCCACGAATTCTCCGGCGGCCAGCGCCAGCGCGTCGCCATCGCGCGTGCCCTGGTGCTAAAGCCGCGCATCGTCATGCTGGATGAGCCGACGTCGGCGCTCGATGTCTCGATCCAGGCGCAGATCGTCGACTTGCTGCGTGACCTGCAGAAGCGTCACGGCCTCGCCTATGTCTTCATCAGCCACGATCTGCGCGTGGTTCGCGCGCTGGCGCACGATCTCATCGTGATGAAGGACGGGCACGTGATGGAGGCAGGCCCGGCGAAGCAAATATTCGCCGCGCCGAAAGAGCCTTACACGCGCGCCCTTATGGCCGCCGCTTTCGACCTTGCCGTGGCCTAGGCGCGCGCTCGCGACGCCGCCAGCCGCGCGCGACATAGGACCGAAGCATCAATTCGCGGCCGCGGAATCCGAGCCATAGTTGCAGGGCGAAGAACACCACCGCCAGCACCAGCTCGCCGCCCAGCATCCAGTGACGCGGCAATACCCAATGCAGGGCCAGCCCGACGATCCATAAGCCGACGAACACCGCGCCCCACACCGGCAGGTGACGCAGAAATAGCGGGATGCCGAGGACACCCGAGAACAGAAACAAGATCCAGTCGAACCCGTCGCGAAACGGCCTGACCGCGCCGGTCTTCGGATTTTCCAGCAACAGGTCGCGATTGAGCGGACGGTCGGCCATCAACCGCCGAACCGCGCCGCGATCATCGCGTATGCCGCGCGCAGCCCCAGCGCCTCGCCGCCTTCGGGCCGGCCTGGCCGCGATTTTGCGTTCCAGGCATAGGTATCGACATGCGCCCACGACGTGCCGGCCGAAACGAACTCTTGCAGATACAGCGCCGCCTGGATCGCGCCGGCGAACGGCGATTCCGACACGTTGTTGAGATCGGCGATGTTGCTCTTGTACGTGTCGCGATAGCCCAGCCACAGCGGCAACCGCCACACTGGATCGGCCTCTTCCGTGCCCGCGCGCAAGAAATCCGCGGCGAGCGCGTCGTCGTTGGCGAAGAGGGCGGGCAAGTCCGGGCCGAGCGCGGTGCGCGCGGCGCCGGTCAATGTCGCGAAATCGATCAGCAGCGCGGGCTGCTCGGTGTCGGCCTCGGCCAGCGCGTCGCAGAGAATGAGCCGGCCCTCGGCATCGGTGTTGCCGATCTCGACCGTCAGACCTTTCCGCGTCTTGACGATGTCGAGCGGGCGCATCGCGTTGCCGGCGACGGAGTTTTCCACGGCCGGCACCAACACGCGCAGCCGCACCGGCAGATGCGCCGCCATGATCGCGTGCGCCAGGCCGAGCATGGTCGCCGCGCCGCCCATGTCCTTTTTCATCATCCGCATGCCACCCGCGGGCTTGAGGTCGAGCCCGCCGGTGTCGAAACACACGCCTTTTCCGACCAAGGTCACTTTCGGCGCCTTGGCGTCACCCCACACGATGTCGACGAGGCGCGGCTCGCGGCCCGCCGCCGCCGCGCGACCGACCATGTGGATGGTCGGATAGTTCTGCTCGAGCAAATCGTCGCCGACGATGACGCGACATTTGGCGCGATGCTTGCCGGCCATCGTCTTTGCCGCGTCGGCCAAGTCGGCCGGCCCCATATCCTCGGTCGGCGTATTGATAAGGTCGCGCGCCAGGAAAATGCCGTCCGCCAGCCGCTCGACCAGTCCCCGGTCAGCCCCCTTGGGCCATACCAGCGTCGCCCAATCCTTTTTCCGTGCCTTGTAGCGGGTGAACGCGTAACCGCCGAGCGCCCAGCCCAAGGCGAGCGGAGCCGCCGCCTTGGCGGGCGCGCCGTCGAGCGCATAGGCACGCTCGGGCAATTTGTCGGGCAGCGCCGCCAATGCCCAAAGGGGCTCGTCTGGCTTCCACCCCACCAGCACGCGCGCCAAGCCGCCGGCCTCGTCCGGCATCAGCGCGACCTGGCCCGGCTCGGCCTTGAAGCCGGTCGCGTCGGCCCAGGCTGCGGCGCGCTTGCCGAGCTTTTCCACGGCAGCGGCCCGGTCCCCGGCGGACACCAGCGTGACCGGCACGGCGCCTTTTGCATCGCTGATCAACGGCAACAACGGCTTCTCCTTACCACGCAGAACATTCTCGCTGTGTCGAACCATCTTTTTCCCTCTCCGCCCATTGGGGGGAGAGGGAGGGGCCCGCGCCGAAGGCGCGGGAGGGCGAGGTAGGCTGACTCCGTGATTCCCCCACCTCACCTAACCTCTCCGCCCCCGGGGGCGGAGAGGGATTTTGGGATGGGCTTCGATTTGAGGTCATTCCTGCACTAGCCAATGGCGCGACCGCCAGAGTATCAAATAAGCGATGGCGGACTTCACCATCTATATCGGGAATCGGATTTATTCCTCCTGGTCGCTGCGCGGCTGGCTGCCGTTGAAGCATTTGGGCGTGCCGTTCGACGAGGTGATGATCCCGCTCTATGTCGACGGCAGCAAGGACACGATCCTGCGCCAGTCGCCCTCGGGCAAGGTCCCGGCGCTGCACTACCGGGGCCGTACCATGTGGGAGTCGCTGGCGATCGGCGAGTATCTCGCCGAGCAATTTCCGGCGGCGAAGCTATGGCCCGAGGATGCGGGCGCCCGGGCATTCGCGCGCTCGGTCTCCAACGAGATGCATGCGGGATTTGGCGCGTTGCGGCTGGAATTGTCGATGAATCTGCGCCGGGTCATTCCGGGGCGGCGTTTCACCGCCGACGCGCTGGCGCAAGTCGAGCGCATCAAGACGATTTGGCGCGACTGCCGCGCGCGCTACGGCACGGGCGGACCGTACCTCTTCGGCCACTTCACCATCGCCGACGCGATGTACGCGCCAGTGGTGACCCGGTTCCGCACTTATGAGATTGCGCTCGACCCGGTGTGCGCGGCTTATGCCGACGCGGTATGGAAATTGCCCGCGATGCAGGCATGGTGCGACGCGGCGGCGAACGAGACCATCGTCATCGAGAAATTCGAATACGAGCCCGGCGGCTCGATATGATCGTCTTTTCGCTGCGATGCCGCCGTGCATGCTTCGAGACGCACGCTTTGCGTGCTCCTCAGCATGAGGAGCGATTTTGATGGCACGAAGAAAAATCCTCATCCTGAGGAGCGGTCCGCAGGTCCGCGTCTCGAAGGACGCACCTCACTCATTCCAGCGTGGAGATTAACATGGCGCAGCTCACCTTGCCGCAAGGCGTCGAACTCAAAGGCCCGATCAGGCCTGGCTATGAGCGCGTGGTGACGCCGGAGGCGATCGCCTTTGTCGTCGAGCTCGAGCGCAAATTCGGCGCCGAGCGCAAGCGCCTACTCGCGCGCCGCGTCGAGGTGCAGGCCAAACTCGATGCCGGCTGGAAGCCCGACTTTCTGCCCGAGACAAAATCCATCCGCGACGCCGACTGGGCCGTCGCGCCGTTGCCCAAGGATTTGCTGGACCGCCGCGTCGAGATCACCGGCCCGACCGACCGCAAGATGGTGATCAACGCGCTCAACTCCGGCTCCTCCGTATTCATGGCCGATTTCGAGGACGCCAACACGCCCTCCTGGGACAATCTGATCGAAGGCCACATCAATCTGATGGACGCGGTGCGCCGCGACATCTCGTTCGACGATCCATCGAACAAGCGGCATTACCAGCTCAACCCGCGCACCGCGGTGTTGCTGGTGCGGCCGCGCGGCTGGCACCTGCCCGAGGCGCACGTGATCGTCGACGGCCAGCCGATGTCGGGCAGCCTGTTCGATTTCGGCCTCTATTTCTTCCATAACGTGAAGGAACTGATGGCCCGCAACACCGGGCCTTATTTCTACCTGCCCAAGATGGAATCGCATCTCGAGGCGCGGCTGTGGAACGAGGTGTTCGTCCATGCGCAGGCGACGCTCGGCGTGCCCAAGGGCACCATCAAGGCGACGGTGCTGATCGAGACCATCCTCGCCTCGTTCGAGATGGACGAAATCCTCTACGAGCTACGCGACCATTCCGCCGGCCTCAATTGCGGCCGCTGGGACTATATCTTCTCGACCATCAAGAAATTCGCCGAAGACCCGAAGCGCGTCATGCCCGACCGCGCCCAGGTGACGATGACGGCGCATTTCATGCGCTCCTACAGCCAGCTTCTCATCAAGACCTGCCACCGCCGCAACGTCCACGCGATGGGCGGCATGGCGGCGCAAATCCCGATCCGCAACGATCCCGCCGCCAACGAGGCCGCGATGGAAAAGGTGCGCGCCGACAAATTGCGCGAGGCCGGCGACGGCCATGACGGCACCTGGGTCGCGCATCCCGGGCTGGTGCCGATCGCCAAGGAGATTTTCGACAAGCAAATGCCGGAGGCGAACCAGATCGCGCGCAAGCGGCAAGACGTGCACATGACCGCCGCCGACCTGCTGGCCATGCCCGAAGGCACCATCACCGAGGCCGGCCTGCGCCAGAACCTCAATGTCGGTATCGGCTATCTCGAGGCGTGGCTGCGCGGCATCGGCTGCGTGCCGCTCTATAATTTGATGGAGGACGCCGCCACCTCGGAGATCAGCCGCGCGCAAGTGTGGCAATGGATTCGGCACCAGGCGAAACTGAGCAACGGCCGCACGGTCGATCTCGATCTGTGCAAGAAGATCATGGACGAGGAATTGGCCAAGCTCAAAGCGCTGGCCGGCGACGAGGCTTACGATAAGGGCCGCTATCGTGACGCCGCGAAGATGTTCACCGATCTGCTGGCGGCGCCGAAATTCCCCGACTTCCTCACCCTGCCGGCCTACGAGGAAATTGTCGCCGAAGGGGCGTAAAGGAGAGCAACTTGTTCGACCTCGACCGGTTCGTGGACGACATTCGCGGCTCGCTTGCCGAGCGGTCGCGCGATGCGATGAAGGCGATTGTTGCCCGGGCGATATCCGACGCCGGTGCCTTGCTGCGGCGGATCGGCGAACCCGACACGGGAAGAATTCGGGTTCTCCATCGCGCCCCGGATCTCACCGTGCTGGACGTTGTCTGGACCGCGAATCAATTCGCGCCACCTCACGACCACTGCATGTCCGCGGTCATCGGCATGTATGGCGGGCGCGAAGACAACATATTCTGGCGCCGTGTCTCCGAGCGGAACGCACGCGGAATCGAAGTCGCGGGCGGCCAGGCGATCGGCACCGGCGATACGATGATTCTCGGCCGCGACATCATTCATTCGGTAATCAATCCGCTGGGCAAGCTCAGCGGCGCGATCCACGTCTATGACGGAGATTTGCTGGGCGTGGACCGCAGCATGTGGAATGCCGAAACCCTGATCGAGCAGCCTCACGCTTACGGCGCCGTCGTCCCGAGCCGGTTCGAGAACGCCGACTGAGACCTCGCTTATGCCGAAGCGGCCAGCGCCGTTTACGCGAAATCGTGAATGAAGTCGCGCAGGCGCGGGTAGATCTGGCTCTGCCACCGTTTGCCGGCGAAGACGCCGTAATGGCCGACGCCGGTCTGGACGTGATGCTGCTTCATGTAGGGCCGCAAGCCGGTGCAGAGATCGTGCGCCGCGAGCGTTTGGCCGACGGCGCAAATATCGTCGCGCTCGCCCTCGACGGTGAACAAAGCGGTGCGGCGGATCGCCTTCGGCTCGATCTTGCGGCCGCGATAGGTCAGCGTGCCCATCGCCAGCTCATGCTGTTGGAAAATCTTTCGCACCGTTTCGATATAAAATTCCGCCGGCAAGTCCATGACCGCGAAATATTCCTCGTAAAAATTCTCGATCGCCGCGGCTTGTTCGGTCTCGCCCTTGACCAGGTGCTGATAGAGATCGCTGAAACTCTTGAGGTGCCGATCGAGATTCATGCTCATGAATCCGGCGAGCTGCAAAAAGCCGGGGTAGACGCGGCGGAACGCGCCGGCGAAGCGGAACGGCACATAACCAATCAGATTCTGCTCGAACCATTGGATCGGCCGTTTCATGGCGAATTCGTTGACCTTGGTCGGGCTGACGCGAGTGTCGATCGGCCCCGCCATCAGAGTCATGCTGGCGGGCTGCGCCGCGCTGCCGTCCTGCGCCATCAGCGCGACCGCCGCAAGCGCCGGCACCGCCGGCTGGCAGATCGCGACGATATGGGCGCCCGGCCCGAGCTTTTCGAGGAAGCGGATCAGATGCTCGATATATTCGTCGAGCCCGAAGCGACCGTGGCGCATCGGCACGTCGCGGACATTGTGCCAGTCGGTCAGATAGACGTCGTGGTCGGGCAGCATCGTCTTGACGGTGTCGCGCAGCAGCGTGGCGAAATGTCCCGACAGCGGCGCCACAAGAAGCACGCGCGCTTGCGGCGGCACATCCGCCTTGCGGAAATGAAGCAACGTGCAGAACGGCGTTACGTCCGCCGTCCCCTCCACCACCGCCACGGCGCGATTGCCCACCGGCACGGTATCGATGCCGTAGGCCGGGCGTTGGTGCGACAGTCCCATCCGGGATATGATCTTGAACGCCGCCGAAAGACGCTGCGTCACACTCTCGTCAAAATAATCGGATTTAACATCGCGAAACTGGCCGACCGCGATCCGCGCCATGGCGCGCAGCGGCTCGACCATGTCGTTGTGAGCCTGGTACAGTTGGTAAATCATGTGTCACTCGGCCCCCGCCCATGGCGATGCAATAGGCACGCCACCAAGGGCTGGCCCCTTGGCACGTCATTTGCGTAGATTTTGAGCATGAGCAAGGCCGTCCTGACCATCAGCAGCAAGAATTATTCGTCCTGGTCGCTGCGGGGCTGGCTGTTGGCGCGGTTCGCGGGTCTGGATTTCGAGGAACGGATCGTGCCGCCGGATGATCCTGCGGTTCGGGCAGAAATACTACTGCTTTCCTCCTCAATTCTAGTTCCTTCGTTAATTCATAAGGGCATTACCGTGTGGGATACCCTAGCGATCGCCGAGTATCTCAACGAAACCATGCCCCAGGCGGGACTTCTTCCGGCCGACGCGGCGGCGCGCGCTCATTGCCGCGCGATCTGCGGCGAGATGCATTCGGGCTTCACGGCGCTGCGCTCGGCGTTGCCGATGAACCTCAAGGCGCATTTCCCCAGTTTCAAGGTGTGGAACCGCGCGCTCGCCGACATCGAGCGCGTCACGGCAATCTGGCGCGACTGTCTGCAACAGTATGGCGGGCCATATTTGTTCGGCACGGAGCGCAGCATGGGCGACGCGATGTACGCGCCGGTGGCGACCCGCTTCGTTACCTATGACGTGAAACTCGACCCGGTCGGCGCGGCCTATCGCGACCTGGTCATGGCGATGCCGGAGATGGCAGAATGGATCGCCGCCGCCAAGCTCGAGCCGGAAGAGATCGAAGAGCTCGAAGCCGAGTTTTAGGGCACCCGCTCGTTTCCTGGTCAGTTCGGCGCATAAAACCCAGCGATACCCACGCCTTTTCGGGCATGCGGCACTGGCGCGGCTTTTGCTTTTCGTTAAGGGGGTGAGTCACACCAGGGGTACGCAATGACCGTCATGCTGGAAACGCCAATGAAGTTCGTGCATGTGAAGCCCGGCGATACCGAATTCAAGTCAGGGGGATTGCGCGACTTCTTTTCGTATCGCGATCTCGGTATCGCCGCGGCCACCGGCGGCAAGGTCGTGGCCCAGTTGACGCGAGCCGAGCGCGCGCCCGAAGCCGGCACCGGCTGGCACCGTCATGTTTGCGACTTTCACATCGTCGTCATGCTGAAGGGCTGGGCGCGCTTCATGTACGAGGATGAAGAGCATCTGGTCGAGGCCGGCGATGTCGTGCATCAGCGGCCCGGCATCGTGCATTACCTGTTCGATTATTCGCCGGACATGGAATATCTCGAAATCGTCTCGCCCGCCGATTTCACGACGGTCGAAATGCCGGCCCCGGCGGCGGTACCGCCGCCGACGCCGTGGAAGTAGGCTGAACGAGCCCTATTTCGGCGCGTCCCAGGTCTCGAGGCCGACCTTGGGTCCGCTTGGATCGACCGTATCGGCCGCCGAGGCGACGCCGGCCGACAGAATCAGGGCGCATAACGCGATTACGAAACGCATCGAAAATCCCCCTTCGATTAAAAGACTACGCCGCCCTGGCGGCGTAGTTACGCCGCCACAATCGCATAGGGGTTGACGGCATGTCGATAAAATTGGCGCCTAGTCGCGCCGGCCAGTGGCGATGCTATTTTGCGGCCGTCCATTGTTCCAGGCCGACTTTGCCTACACCCTCGAAGGTCCAGAAGCCAAGCCAGGTGCCATCGGGATTCTTTTGATACATGGCTAAGCCGATGTTCTTGCCGGATTGGTAGGCGACGGAAAAGTCATTGTTGATGCCGATTCCGACGCCGGTGATTGTGTCATCGCCAATTTTCCAGACAACTTTGTAGGTTTCGCCGTCCTTCGTCACCGTGACGTCGCCAGCATCGACGGTCTTGCTACCCATATTTTGACCTTTGACGCTGTAATGCCCGGTTGGATCGGCTAGTTCTTGCGCTCGCGCGACGCCGACGGACAAAATCAGGACGCACAAAGCAATAACAAAGCGCATCGAAAAATGCCCCTTCGATTGGAAAGACTACGCCGCCCTGGCGGCGTTGATACTCTGCCACACTCGCATAGGGGTCGCCGGCATGTCGATGGTTTTGACGCCGAGCGGGCCGAGCGCGTCGATGATGGCGTTGATCACGGCCGGCGGCGCGCCGACCGAGCCCGCCTCGCCCGCGCCTTTGATGCCGAGGGCGTTGGTCTTGCACGGCACGTTGTTGAAGCCGCAAGAGAAATCGGGCTGATCGTCGGCGCGCGGCATGGTGTAGTCCATGAAGCTGCCGGTCAGGAGCTGGCCCAATTCGCCGTCATATTCGATGTTTTCGAGCAGCGCCTGGCCGAAGCCTTGCGCCAAGCCGCCGACGATCTGGCCTTCGACGATCAGCGGATTGATGACCATGCCGACATCGTCGATCACGGTGTAGCGGTCGATCGTCACCATGCCCGTGTCGGGATCGACCTCCAGTTCGCAAACATGGCAGCCGTTCGGGAAGTTCGGCACGCCGTCGGCTGCGCCGCTGGCCTCTAGGCCGAGGCCGAAGCCCTGCGGCAGCATCATCGGCGCATAGGCTGCCTTCGCGACATCGACCAACGCCATCGACTTGTCGGTGCCGACGATGGTGAAGCGCCCGTTCTCGAACTGGATGTCGGCGGGCGACGCCTCCATCAGATGGCTCGCGAGCGACTTTGCCTTTTCGACCAAGTTCGCGGCCGCCGCCTTCAGCGCGCCGCCGCCGACCGCCGAGGTGCGCGAGCCGTAAGTGCCGCGCCCGAACGAGACCTGCGCGGTATCGCCCTGGACGAAACGGATATTCTCGAACGGCACGCCGAGCCACTCCGACGCCATCTGCGCGAACGTGGTGGCGTGGCCCTGGCCGTGATTGAAGGTGCCGGCGACGATCGTCACCGAACCACTGGGGTCGAAGCGCAACTCCATCCGGTCGTTGAAGATGGCGCAGGTCTCGACATAGTAGATGAGGCCGCGGCCGCGGAGCTTGCCCCTCTTCTCGCTCGCCGCCTTGCGCGCGGCGTAGCCGTCCCAATCCGCCTTGGCGATGGTCTTGGTCATAGTGTCGGCGAAATCGCCGCTGTCATAGGTGACGCCCGTGGCAGTGGTGAACGGCATCGCGCTGGACGGGATGAAGTTGCGGCGGCGCAGTTCGACCGGATCGATGCCGGTCACCTGCGCGGCGTGCTCGATCATCCGCTCCATGAAATAGGTCGCTTCGGGACGCCCGGCGCCGCGATAAGGGCCCATCGGGGAGGTGTTGGTGAAGACGGCCCGGCCGGTGAAATACACGGTCGGCGTGCGATAGACCTGCGGCGCCATTTGCAACGCCGACAGCGACGGAATCACGCCCGCGCCCGAGATGTTGCCACCCAGATTGGTGATGCTGTGCGCGCGGAGGCCGAGAATGGTGCCGTCCTTGTCGAGCGCGATCTCGCCGGTGACGATCTGATCGCGGCCGTGCGTATCGTTGAGCAGGCCCTCGCTGCGCGTCGAAATCCACTTCACCGGACGGCCGATCTTCTTCGACGCCCATAGGACCAGCGCCTCTTCGGGATAGACGTCGCCTTTCATGCCGAAGCCGCCGCCGACATCTTTGGCGATGACGCGCATCTGGCTTTCCGGAACGTGGAAGACCTGGCCCGCGAGCGTGTTACGCGCGCCATGCGGGTTCTGGGTGGCGGTGTAGAGCGTGTAGAAGTCGTCGGCGGCGCTGTAGTCGCCGATATAGCCGCGCGTCTCCATCGAATTGGCCGAGAGCCGGTTGTTGACCAAGCGCAACGTCACCTTGTGCGCGGCCTTGGCGAAGGCGGCGTCGGTCGCCTCCTTGTTGCCCATCATGATCGGGAACACGACGTTGCCGGTCGGGCATTCGTCCCAAACCTTGGGGGCGCCGTCCTTGAGCGCCGCCTCCATGTCCGTCACCGGGGGCAATGTCTCGTAGCTGACCTCGACCAGCTCGGCCGCGTCGCGCGCCTGCGCCAGCGTCTCCGCGACGACGAACGCGACGCGCTCGCCGGAATAACGCGCCTTGCCGGTTGCGAGCAGGAAACGCGGCGCGCGGAAGCCCGGCGGGCCGCCCATATCTTCGGGCATGAGCGGGAACATCGGCCCGACCTTTTCGGCCGCGGCGTCGGCACCGGTCAGCACACACAACACCCCCGGCGCCTTCGCGGCTTTGCTCTTGTCGATCTTGGCGATCTTGGCATGGGCGTGCGGCGACAGAAGATTCACCGCGTAGGCTTGGCGCGGCAGCGTGATGTCTTCGATATAGGCGCCGTGCCCGGTGAGGAATCTTTTATCCTCGACGCGGCGGATGGGTTGCCCGATGCCGAAACCAGCCATTTTTGTCTCCCGGAAAACGGATTGCGCTGTTGCCGACATGCTAGCGGAAACGGCGGCCCGGAAAGCAAAAAAATGGCGGGAACCCGCTATATCCAGGTAGAACCAGCGATGCCCTGCGCTGCGCGAAAACGAGGGTCCATGAGGAAACAAGACTGGCCGAGTGGATTTGGTCTAAAACACTCCCAGTATTTCCTGAAATCGGCATGTGAGCGATGGACAATAATGACGATCTCGCCTTGATGAAATTCGGCGTCGGCCAGCCGGTGTCCCGCGCCGAGGACCCAACCCTGTTGACGGGCCAAGGCCGCTATACCGACGACGTCAACGTCAAGGGCCAGGCCTACGCCGTGATGGTCCGCAGCCCCTATGCGCACGGCGTCATCAAATCGATCGACGTGTCGGCGGCGCGGGCCATGCCCGGCGTCCTCGCGGTCTATACCTGGACCGATCTGGAAAAAGGCGGCATTGGCAAATCGAACGCCCCAATGGCCGTTAAGCAACGCGACGGCACCAACATGAAAGCCGCGCCGCGTCCGGCCCTCGCCAACGGCAAGGTGCGCTATGTCGGCGAAGCCTATGCCTACGTCATCGCGGAGAGTGTGGCACTAGGCAAGGACGCGGCCGAAGCGGTGGTGCTGGAGATCGAACCGCTGCCCGCGATCACCACCGTCGCCGAGGCGCTGGCGCCGGGCGCGCCCAACATCCACGACGAAGCGCCGGGAAACGTCACGCTCGATTTTCACTTCGGGAATACCGCGGCGGTGAACGAGGCGTTCGCGAAGGCGGCGCACGTCACCAAGCTGAAGCCGGTGAGCCAGCGCATCGTCGTCAACCCGATGGAGCCGCGCTCCTGCATCGCCGAGTTCAAGGACGGGCGCTACATCGTCACCGTCTGTTCGCAGGGCGTGTTCGGCCTGAAGCAGACCCTCGCCAACGACATCCTGAAAGTGCCGCCGGCGCAAGTGCGCGTCGTCACCGGTAATGTCGGCGGCTCGTTCGGCATGAAGATCGCTGCCTACCCGGAATATATCTGCGCGATTTTCGCGTCGAAGGCGCTGAACCGGCCGGTGAAATGGACCGACGAACGTTCGGGCTCGTTCGTCTCGGACAATCACGGCCGCGACCACGAAGTCACGGCGGAAGTCGCATTCGACAAAGACGGGCTGATCCTCGCCGTGCGCCTCACCGGCCACGGCAATTACGGCGCGTTCCAGGGTCTGCCGCTGCAAGTCACCGTCAACGCGGTGAAGAACATCATTGGCGTCTATCGCACGCCGCTGATCGAGGTAAACACCAAGTGCGTGCTGACCAACTCGACGCCGGTCGGCGCCTATCGCGGCGCCGGGCGCCCCGAGGGCAATTACTACATGGAGCGGCTGATGGCGCAGGCCGCGCGGGAGATGAAGGTCGACCCGCTGGAGTTGCGCCGCCGCAATCACATTCAGCCGAACGCGATCCCGTACAAGGCGCCGTCGGACCTCACCTATGACAGCGGCGACTTTCCCAGCGTCATGCGCGACGGGCTCGCGGCCGCCGACTGGAACGGCTACGTCGCGCGCAAGGCGGCGACCGAAAAAAAGGGCAAGCTGCGCGGCCGTGGGCTCGGCCATTATCTCGAAGTGACAGCGCCGCCGGGGAAGGAAATGGGCGGCATCCGCTTCGAGACGAACGGCGACGTCACCATCGTCACCGGCACGCTCGATTACGGCCAGGGCCACGCCGCGCCGTTTGCCCAAGTGCTGGTTCAGCGCCTCGGCATTCCGTTCGAGCGCATCCGTCTGGTCCAGGGCGACAGCGATCAGCTCATCGCCGGCGGCGGCACGGGCGGCTCGCGCTCGATCATGGCGAGCGGCACCGCGATCGCGCTCGCCAGCGACAAGGTGATCGAGAACGGCAAGCTGCTCGCGGGGCATTTTCTCGAAGCGGCGGCGGCCGATATCGAATTCGCCGAAGGGCGCTTCACCATCGCCGGCACCGATCGCGCGATGGGCATCATGGAGATCGCCGACCGGCTGAGGGCGAAACCGAATCTGCCCGAAGGCGTGCCGATCTCGCTCGACGTGTCCATGGTGGTCGACAGCCCGCCCTCGGCCTTTCCCAACGGCTGCCATGTCTGCGAGGTCGAGATCGATCCCGAGACCGGCGTCGTCGCGGTCGACAAATACACCATGGTCGACGATTTCGGCGTGATCGTGAATCCGCTTCTGGTCGAGGGCCAAGTTCATGGCGGCGTGACCCAAGGCATCGGCCAAGCGCTGTTCGAGGAGACGCGCTACGACAAGGAAGGCCAGCTCCTCACCGGCTCATTTATGGATTACGCCATGCCGCGCGCATCGGACGTGCCGAACTTTGCGTTCGGCAGCCACCCCGTGCCGGCCAAGAGTAATCTGCTCGGCGTCAAAGGCTGCGGCGAAGCGGGCTGCTCCGGCTCGCTGCCCGCGGTGATGAACGCGGTCGTCGACGCGCTGTCGGTGTACGGCATCGAGCATATCGATATGCCAGCGACCCCGCACCGCGTCTGGCAGGCGATCCAGGGCGCGCGGAAATCGGCTTAGGAAATAACGCGCAGCGACCGCACACGCGAGAAATCGCGGTCATGCGTAACCAGTGCGGCGGCGCCGACCGCCGACGCGCTGGCCGCCTGGAACGCGTCCGGAAGCTTCAATCGGAACGATGCCCGCAAGCGTGCGGCGCTCTCCGCAATTTCGGCGCTCGGGGCAACAAAATCCCACGCGTCGAAGATCGCGCGATAGCGGCGGGTATCGACCTCGTTGCCGGCACGAAGCGGCCCGATCAATACTTCCGCGACCGTGACCGCCGTTACGGCGAGCCGCAAATCGCCACGAGCATGGGCACGAAAAATCGGTTCAAAATGATCGGCTAATTTCGGACGATCTTCGAAATAGTAGATCACCGGACTCGAATCGAGCAGCAACAGGGCGCCCCGGGGAAAAGGCGCGAGGTCTAGCGCTCCCATTCGTCGCGCAACTTACGGATCGTCGCCGTACTGTCCTTACCCCAGAAGCCGCGTCCCGATCCTCGGAGATCAAGAATTGATGGCTGTGGTGGTTTCTCTTTGAAATCCTCGATCGGTACGAGCGCGGCCACTGGCTTGCCATGCCGCGTAATGACGGTCGATTGCCCCTTCTCGGCGGCGTCGAGTAGATCGGGAAGCCGACTGCGGGCTTCCTCCGCGCCTTTGCGTTGTGTAGGCATGTCAAAAACTGTACAGCACCGTACAGAAATTGTCAATCTCGTGCCGACGCAGCGGTCGCTCCATTCCCGGCCGGACGCGCACGATGGTTACGCATCGCGCCCTACCGCCAAACCGCGCTTGAAGCGCGGTGGAAACGCCCGTAAGGTCCGGCCGCAAATGCTAATACAATTCGCGGAGCGCCCATGAAGGCAGCCTTGTTTTCGCCCGTGGCCTATCACGGCAACGCCTCGCCAGGGTGGCCGGTGCCGGCCGACGTCTATTCGCAAGAATCGGCGGCGCATTCCTTCAACACCGCGCTCGACCGGTTCCGCCTCGCCGACGAGATCGGCTTCGACTGGGTGACGGTGGCGGAGCATCATTTCTCGCCGTTCTCGCTGACGCCGAACCCGATGCTGTTGGCGGGCGCGCTAACGCAGGTGGTGAAGAAGGCGAAGATCGCGGTGCTCGGCCCGACCTTGCCGATGCTCAATCCGGTGCGCGTCGCCGAGGAATTCGCGATGCTCGACACCATCACTGGCGGACGCGTGATCGCCGGTCTGATGCGCGGGACGCCCAACGAATACGTCACCTACAACGTCAATCCCGAGGAATCGCGCTCGCGCTTCCAGGAAGGCTTGCAGCTCTTGCGCATGGTGTGGACCGAGCCGCAGCCTTTCGGTTGGCAAGGCCGGCATTACGAGTTCCGCGCGATCTCGGTGTGGCCGCGCCCGGTGCAGAAGCCGCATCCGCCGATCTACATGTCGGGCTCGAGTCCCGAGTTCGGCGAGTTCGCGGCAAAGAACCATGTCGGGCTTGGCTTCGCGGTGACGACGCTGGGGCTCGCCACCAAGGCGGCTGCCCATTACCGCACGCACGCCGAGGCGGCAGGCTGGAAGCCGACGGTGGACGACGTGATCTATCGCTGCGGCATCCATGTCGCCGACACCGACGATCAGGCGCACGCCGACATGGCCACCATGCCGCCGCAGCGCCGTTTTTCGATCTCCAACCCCGCGTTGGAGCAAGCCGTCGCCGGCACGTCCTATTACGGCCGCGACTTCGAGGCGCAACGCGGCCGCGTCGGCCGTCCGGGCGCCATCAAGGACGCGGTCGAGAACGGCCAAATCCTGCTCGGCTCGCCCGACACGGTGATGAAGCAGATCAAACGCATCCGCGACGATATCGGCGCCGGTATTCTCGACCTCATCTTCATGCACCCGGTCGACGACAAGGCGCGCCGCGCCATCGAATTCTTCGGCGCCAAGATGCTGCCGCGTCTTCACGAAATGGAATAAGCCACATGGCCTTTCAGGAAAAATTCGTCGAGGCGGACGGGTTCCGCATCCGCTACCTCGAGGCGGGGAAAGGCGAGCCCCTGGTCTGGTTCCATGGCGGCGGCGGGCTGAATCTCAACAAGATGCACGAGCTCTTCGCGGACAAGCACCACGTAGTCGCGTTCGAATGCCCTGGCTTCGGCGAATCGCCGGTAAACGAGCGCACCAAATCGATGGCGGAACTGGCCGGCACGATGGGCAAGGCCATCGCCGCGCTCGGCATCGACAAATTCGGCGTCATGGGGATTTCGTTCGGCGGCAAGCTCGCGCTGTGGACCGCGATCCTCAATCCCGACAAAGTCACGGCCGCAGTGCTGTTCGCGCCCGCCGCGATCCGCCCCGAGAACACGCGGCCGCCGATGGACCCGGCGCAGCTCCGCGGCCTGATGTTCGCGCACCCGGAGCGCTTGCCGCCGATGCCGCCGCCCAACCCCGAACTGATGAAAAAGAGCATCGGCTTCGCGCTTCGCATCATCGGGCCAGATCGCGACGCGGAGATGGAAGCGCGAATGAAGGAATGCAAAGTGCCGGTGCTGGTGCTGCTCGGCACCGAGGACCGGCTGATCCCCACCGCGATGGGACGGCACTATCGCGAATTGCTGCCCGATTGCCACGTCGTCATGGTCTACGACGCGGCGCACGCGCTCGATGTCGAGCGGCCGGAAGCGTGCTTCGCCGTCGCCGACGATTTCCTGGCACGTCAGGACAAATTCGTCGTCAGCAACGAACGCGGTGTCATTTTCCCTTAGGCATTTTCGCCGCGAGCGCCCGCGCTACTTTCGACGCCGGCTCGCGGCCGAGGGCCGCCGAAATGAATTGCCCCGCCGCCGCCAGCTTGGCGAGATCGACGCCGGTCTCGATGCCGAGCCCGTCGAGCATGTAGAGCACATCCTCGCTCGCGACGTTGCCGGTGGCGCCCGGCGCGTAGGGACAACCGCCCAGGCCGGCAACCGAACTGTCGAACGTCGCGATGCCGCGCTCCAACGACGCTAAGATGTTCGCCAGCGCTTGGCCATACGTATCGTGATAGTGGCCCGCAAGTTTTTCGACCGGCACTTTTTTCGCGACCGCGTCGATCATCCCTTGGATGCGCGCCGGCGTGCCGGTGCCGATCGTGTCGCCGAGCGAAATCTCATAGCAGCCGAGCGACAGTAGTTTCGCCGCAACCTCGGCAACCGCCGCCGGCGCAATCGGGCCTTCATAGGGGCAATCGACCACGGTCGAGATGTAGCCGCGCACGCGGACGTCATGCGCGCGCGCCGCCTCGGCCACCGGCGCGATCCGCTCGTAGCTCTCAGCGATCGAGCAATTGGTGTTGCGGCGCGAAAAGCTTTCGGACGCCGCGGCGAACACCGCGATCTCGTCGCAATGCGACGCCAGCGCGCCTTCGAAACCCTTCATGTTCGGCACCAGCACCGGGTACGAGACGCCCGCCGCGCGATGCAGCCCGGCCAGCACGTCGGCGGTGTCGGCCATCTGCGGAATCCATTTCGGCGACACGAAACTGCCGGCCTCGATTGTCTTCAATCCGGCATCGGCGAGTTTCTCGATCAGCGCGATCTTGGTCGCGGCGGGCACGGTTTGCGCCTCGTTCTGCAAGCCGTCGCGCGGCCCGACCTCGACCACGCGCACGCATTTCGGCAGGGGCGGCATTTATGTCTCCGCCGCGGTGAAGGCGATCAGGGCGGCGCCCTCCTCGACCAGGTCGCCGGCCGCGTAATTGATCGCGTCGATCGTGCCGTCGGCGGGCGCGGCGATGGTGTGCTCCATCTTCATCGCCTCCAAGATAAGGATCGCCTGGCCGCGTTTCACCGTCTCGCCCGCCTTTGCCAACACTTGTACGATTTTGCCCGGCATCGGCGCCGTCAACCGCCCGCCCGCGACAGCGGCGGTGTCTGGTTCCAGCAGCGGATCGACATAATCGAGCTGCCACGACCCGTCGTCGCCGATGACGGTAAAGCGGTTGCCGATGCGCACCACATCAAAATTTTCAACCGTCCCCGCAGAAGCCGGGACGTGGACAACTTCGCGATCGCCTTCGCGCCAACGGAGTTCGCGCGAGACATGCCCGCCGAGGCGCCAGCCATCGCGCGCGGCCCACGGCGAAAACCGGTCGGCTTTCGGACGCGGTGTTTCGTCGTCCATGAGCCCGCGGCTGGCGGCGGCGAAGGCGGCGTCCGGCGCGGGCGGCGCCGCCAACGAAGCGCGGTGGCGCGCGATGAAGCCGGTTTCCACCGCGCCCCTGGTGAAATCGGGATGGCGCGCGAGGCGCCGGAGAAAATCGCGGTTGGTGGTGACGCCGGCAATGCGATAGGCGGACAAGCCGCCAGCAAGCCGCGCGATGGCGGCGGTGCGATCCTCGCCCCACGCCACCAGCTTGGCGATCATCGGGTCGTAGTAGGGCGACACCGCATCGCCCTGGCGCACCCCGGTCTCGATGCGGAGGTCGGGCGCGGCGTCCGGCGCGCGCAGCATCGTGAGCGTACCGGACTGCGGCAGGAAATCGCGTTCGGGGTCCTCGGCGTAAAGCCGCGCCTCGACCGCGTGGCCGCGCGCGACGATCTGGTCCTGGCGCAGCGGTAAAGCCTCTCCCGCCGCGACGCGCAACTGCCACTCGACCAGATCGAGGCCGGTGATCATCTCCGTCACCGGATGCTCGACCTGGAGCCGCGTATTCATCTCCATGAAATAGAAATCGCGACCCGCGGCGATGAACTCGATGGTGCCGGCATTGGCGTAATTCACCGCGTGCGCCGCCGCGACGGCTGCCTGGTGCAGCGCGCGGCGCATCGCCGGATCGAGATCGGGCGCCGGGGCCTCCTCGATCACCTTTTGATGTCGCCGCTGCACCGAGCAATCGCGCTCGAACAGATGCACGACATTGCCGGCGCGGTCGCCGAACACCTGCACCTCGATATGGCGCGGCCGTTCTAGATATTTCTCGATCAGCACGCGATCGTCGCCGAAAGCGGACAGCGCTTCGCGCTTAGCCCCGGCCAGCGCCGCCGCGAGATCGCCGGCCTTCTCGACCACCCGCATGCCCTTGCCGCCGCCACCCGCCCAGGCCTTGATGAGCACCGGATAGCCGATCTTGTTCGCGGCATTGGTCAACGTGTCGGCGCTCTGGTCGTCGCCGTGATAGCCCGGCACCACCGGCACGCCAGCCTTTTCCATCAGCGCCTTCGCCGCCGCCTTTGAGCCCATGGCGCGCATCGCGTCGGGCAATGGGCCGACGAAGACGAGACCGACCTTGGCGCACGCGTCGGCGAAATCCGCGTTCTCGGACAGGAAACCATAGCCGGGATGCACGGAATCGGCGCCGGTGCCGCACGCGGCCTCGATGATCGCCGCCATGTTGAGATAGGAGTTCGCGCGCGAGCGGTGGACCGATCCGCACCGCCTCGTCCGCCTGTCCCACATGAAGCGCGTTCGCGTCGGCATCGGAATAGACCGCGACTGTCGCGATGCCCAAGCGCCGCGCGGTGCGGATCACACGGCACGCAATCTCGCCGCGATTGGCGATCAGGAGCTTACGGAACATCGCCCGCTATTTACGCCATTTCGGCGTGCGCTTCTCAAGGAAGGCCGTGGTGCCTTCGCGGCCCTCGGCGCTGGCGCGCGCATCGGCGCTGGCCTGCGCCGTCTCGCGCATCACCGCCGCATCGACCTCGCGGTTGGCGAGGTCGATGGCGAGCCGCTTCGATACCGCCTGCGCGCCGGCAGCGCCTTCAAGCAGCATGGCGACGATTTTCTCCACCGTGGCGTCGAGCTCGGCGCGCGGCACGGATTCATGGACTAAGCCGATGCGCCGTGCCTCGTCGGCCGAGATGCGCTCGGCGGTCTGGAACAAGCGCCGTGCCGCGCGCGACCCGATTGCCGCGACGAGGTGCGGCCCGATCGTCCCCGGCACCAAGCCGTAGCGCACCTCACTGACCGCGAAGATGGCGTCCGATGCGGCGATGGCGATGTCGCAGCACGAGATCAGCCCGACGCCGCCCGCAAATGCGGCGCCGTTGACGCGCGCGACCGTCGGCTTCGGAAAATCGTTGAGCCGGCGCAGCATCGTCGAAAGCGCCATCGCGTCGGCGAGATTTTCAGCCGGGCTGAATCCACCCATGCGGCGCATCCAGTTGAGATCGGCGCCGGCGGAAAAATTCTTGCCCGCGCCGGTCAGCACCAGCACGCGCACCGACCCGTCCTTTTCCAACCGGTCGAACGCCTGGGTCAGCGCCGCGATCAACGCATCGTCGAAGGCGTTGTGGATTTCGGGCCGGTTGAGGGTGACGGTGGCGACGCCGCGCGTGTCGGTTTCGACGAGGAGATTGCTCATGTTCACATCCGGAACACGCCGAACCGGGTTTTCCGGATCGGCGCGTTGAGGCTTGCCGACAGGCCCAGCGCCAGAACGCGCCGCGTCTCGGCCGGGTCGATCACGCCGTCGTCCCACAGCCGCGCGCTGGCGTAGTAGGGATGGCCCTGCGCCTCATACTGGGCGCGGATCGGCGCCTTGAATTTTTCTTCGTCATCCTTCGACCAGCTCTTGCCGGCCGCTTCGAGATTGTCGCGGCGCACGGTCGCCAGCACCGACGCCGCCTGCTCGCCGCCCATCACCGAGATGCGCGCGTTCGGCCACATGAACATAAAGCGCGGATCGTAGGCACGGCCGCACATGCCGTAATTCCCGGCCCCGAAACTGCCGCCGATGATGACGGTGAATTTCGGCACCCGCGCGCAGGCAACGGCCGTCACCATCTTGGCGCCGTCCTTGGCGATGCCGCCCGCCTCGTATTTGCGCCCGACCATGAAGCCGGAAATGTTCTGCAGGAAAATCAGCGGCACGCCGCGCTGCGCGCACAATTCGATGAAGTGCGCGCCCTTAAGCGCGCTTTCGGAAAATAGGATGCCGTTATTGGCGACGATGCCGACCGGATAGCCCCAGAGCCGCGCGAACCCCGTCACCAGCGTCTCGCCATAGAGGCGCTTGAACTCGTCGAACTCGCTGCCGTCGACGAGGCGCGCGATCACCTCGCGCACGTCATAAGGCTTGCGCGTGTCGCTCGGCACGACACCATAGAGTTCGTCGGCGGGATATAGCGGCTCCTTCGGCTCGGCGATGTCGAGCGACGGGCGCTTCACGGTGTTGAGATTGCCGACGATGCGCCGCGCGATGCCAAGCGCGTGGGCGTCGTCTTGCGCCAAATGATCGGCGACGCCGGACACGCGGGCATGCACTTCGGCACCGCCGAGTTCCTCCGCCGTTACCACTTCGCCGGTCGCGGCCTTCACCAGCGGCGGGCCGCCCAGGAAGATCGTACCTTCGTTCTTGACGATGATGGTCTCGTCCGACATCGCCGGCACATAGGCGCCGCCCGCGGTGCACGACCCCATCACCAGCGCGATCTGCGCAATGCCGGCGGCGGAGAGATTGGCCTGGTTGAAGAAGATGCGGCCGAAATCGTCGCGGTCGGGAAACACCTCGTCCTGGTTCGGCAGATTGGCGCCGCCGGAATCCACCAGATACAGGCACGGCAGCCGGTTCTCGCGCGCGATCCCCTGCGCGCGCAGATGCTTCTTCACCGTGATCGGATAATAGGTGCCGCCCTTCACCGTTGCGTCGTTGGCGATGACGACGCATTCGCGCCCGGCGATCTGGCCGATGCCGGTGACGATGCCGCCCGCCGGCACCTCGTCTTGATACATCTGTAACCGGCAAGCGCCGAAAGTTCGAGGAACGGCGATCCCGGATCGAGCAGGTTCTTCACCCGGTCGCGCGGCAGCATCTTTCCGCGCGACAGATGCCGCTCGCGCGCCGCGTCGCCGCCGCCCTTGGCGATCTCCGCCAGCCGCGCGCGCAGATCGTCCACCAAGCCGCGCATAACGCCGTGTTGGTACGGAACGCGTCGGAGCGCAGATCGAGCGCGGTCTTCAGGACGGGCATTCGTCGGCAGTCAAAAATCCCTCTCCGCCCCTGGGGGCGGAGAGGTTAGGTGAGGTGGGGGATTTCCAGGCAAGGCATCACCAACCCACCTCACCCTCCCATCGCGACGCGATGGGCCCCTCCCTCTCCCCCCAATGGGCGGAGAGGAGCTGTGGGTGGAAGCTGCGCGCCATCATGCCGTTTTCTGCACCTTGAGGCCCAGTTCTTGAATCATGGTCTCGCGCATCATGAATTTCTGCACTTTGCCCGTCACCGTCATTGGAAAGGCGTCGACGAAGCGGATGTAGCGCGGAATCTTGTAATGCGCGATCTGGCCCTTGCAGAAGGCCTGGATCACTTCCGGCGTTTCCTGTTCGCCGGGCTTGAGCTTGACCCATGCGCACAATTCCTCGCCGTACTTCTCGTCGGGCACGCCGATTACCTGCACGCTTTCGATCTTGGGATGGCGGAACAGATATTCCTCGACCTCGCGCGGATAGACGTTCTCGCCGCCGCGGATCACCATGTCCTTCAAGCGCCCGACGATATTGCCATAGCCGTCCTCGTCGAGCGTGGCGAGGTCGCCGGTATGCATCCAGCCAGACTTGTCGAGCGAGTCCGCGGTCTTTTCCAGATCGTCCCAATAGCCCAACATCACAGAGTAGCCGCGCGTGCATAGTTCGCCGGGCGTGCCGGGCGGCACGATGCGGCCTTCGGTGTCGACGATCTTCACTTCGACGTGCGGATGGATGCGGCCGATGGTCGAGACCTTGCGCTCGACGGTGTCCTCGGTCGAGGTCTGGAAACTGACCGGGCTGGTCTCGGTCATGCCGTAGGCGATGGTCACGTCCGACATATGCATATCGTCGATGCAGCGGCGCATCACCTCGATCGGGCACGGCGCGCCCGCCATGCAGCCGGTGCGCAAGGCTGCGCAGATCGAAGCGCTTGAAGTCGGGATGGTTCTGCTCGGCAATGAACATGGTCGGCACGCCGTACAGCGCGGTGCATTTCTCCGCCTCGATGGTTTCGAGCACGGAGAGCGGGTCGAACGCCTCGCCCGAATAGACCATCGCCGCGCCGTGGGTGATGCAGCCGAGATTGCCCATCACCATGCCGAAGCAATGATAGAGCGGCACCGGAATGCACAGCCGGTCCACCTCGGTGAAGTTCATCGCGCGCGCGACGAAATAGCCGTTGTTGAGGATGTTGTGATGCGTCAGCGTCGCGCCCTTGGGCGCGCCGGTGGTGCCGCTGGTGAACTGGATGTTGATGGCGTCGTCGAATTGCAGAGTCTTCGCTAGTTCGTCGAGCCGCGCGGAATGGCGGTCGCGGCCCGACGCCACCACGTCGGCGAAGCGGAAAAAGCCGCGCTTCTCGTTGTCGCCGATGCGGATCAGCGCGCGCAGGTTCGGCAGGCGCTTGGCGTCTAGCCGGCCCGGCGCGCACCGGTCGATTTCCGGCGCCAGCTCGCGCAGCATGCCGACATAGTCGCTCGACTTGAACGAATCCGCCGTGATCAGCGCCTTGCAGCCGACTTTGTTGAGCGCGTACTCGACCTCGGACAGGCGATAGGCGGGATTGATGTTGACCAGGATCAGTCCGGCCTTCGCGGTCGCGAACTGCGTCACGCACCATTCGGCGTTGTTGGGCGACCAGATGCCGACGCGATCGCCCGGCTCCAGCCCCAGCGCCAACAACCCGCCCGCCAGCGCGTCGACCCGTTTCGACAATTCGGCGTAAGACCAGCTTATGTTCTGATGCCGCGAGATCAGCGCGTCGCGATCGGGCCAGCGCGCCACCGCCTGGTCGAAATGCACGCCGATCGTGTCGCCGAGGAGCGGTACCGGCGAGGCGCCGTGAACATAGGATTGCGTCAACTGGACCATGGCATCTTCCCTATTCCCACCCGACGCAATACGGCTCGGGCTTCATATTCTCAGGCGCGCCGGCGTCGCCGGGCGGCGGGTATTTTTCGCGAAAGGTAAAGGCGCGGGCCGTCGGCCCGTTGGCGCGAAGATGATCGAGCCGCGCCATCGCCTCGTCTGCCGTCGGGACGTGGCCCGACGGCACCCACCACAGACACAAGATACTGCTCGACCGGCTTTTCGAACCACTCGCGCCGCCGCACCATGTATTTGGTGTGCGTCGAGCGATAGACGAAATCGAACAGCGTCTCGACCGATTCCCACACCGACATGTTGATCAAGAACAGCGGATCGGGGCTGACCAGAATGTCGGTGGCGTTGCCGCTGTCGCTCTTGAGGCGCCATACGAAGCCCGGCGCCGTATCCGCCAGCGCGTTGACGCCGTCGAGCGCCGCCATGAACTCCGCCAGAACCGGCGAGTCCGTCGGCGCCAGCAACGCGGCCGACATTGAGCTGGGCGATGTGCCAGTTCACGGTCCCTCCCGTATCGCTTCGGCCAGTCTAGTTTTTGGGCGGCAATAAAAAAGGGGCGGCACCAAGCCGCCCCTTTTTGCGCATCGACCGATTTGCCCGATCAGAACGTGACCCAAACGCCGTCGCGCCAATAGCCGCGCCCGGTATGCTCGTGCCAGGCATAGTGTTCGCTGGGGCCCCAACGCCAATTGTCGGGATGAACCACCACACCCCACTCGGGATGATAGCGGTAATGGTGATGCACATGCCAGCAATAGCCGGCGCCGTTGCACACGATCGCCGCGGAGGCGTTGCCCGCCGTCAGCGCCAGGCTGCCCAGGCCCAACAGCGCGGCAAAGGCGATTTTTGACATGCTCTTCATGGAATCTCCTTGGATATCAGCACCCATGACGGGTAACGGGCAATGACCCCAGAAGTTCCGCGCGGCGGACGCGCTGTCCTCGTTTTTATGTCGCCGAACCATCCGAGGCGATCAGAGTGCGCCCTGCCAGAAGGTCACGATCAGCCCGCCGCCGACGATAAGCGCTCCACCGATCAGTATGGGCGGGCTCAGGGTGGTGCCGAAGACGATCCGGCTGATGATTTGCCACATCACAAACAGCGTCGCGATGTAGAGGCCGACCACGCGCTCGAACGGCTGGGGCGCGAGGTTGAGCATCACGCCGTAGCTGAACAATAACGCGGCACCCGGCAGCAACAGCCCGATCCGCCCGAGCCCGACGCGCTCGAACAGGCCGCGCCGGACAATGGCGTCGCCGCTTGCCTCAAGCGCTGTCGCCCCGATCAGAAACAGCCACACCACCAAGTACCGCATGTTGGAATCCCCACCATGTCGCCGCGTTTCCGCATTGAGGCGCAAGCCGTGCCGAATTTCAAAAGAAACCGGCGGCGTCTGTTCCGATTTCAGGCACCGCCGTATAGTGCCCACTAGGAAACGTCAGAGGCAGCCATGAGCGTGATGGAAAAACCGGCCGCGCGCACCGTGACCGGCAAGATCGTTTATCTCGGCGCGATGACGGCGCGGCCGCGCTTTCACGCCAACGACCACAGCCGCGACAATCTCGTGCTCGAGGGCCATGTCGTGGCGATCGAAGATGCCCGGTCGTGGGCCGCCCCGCCGTCGCTCGACCGCGAGGGCTTTGCGCTGGTCCCGCATAAAAGTGACGTCGCCGACTTCCGCGACATGGACACGGTGATGCGCGTGGCACCCGGCGAGCTCGACCGGTTGATCAAGGGTCTGTGCGGCGCCGACGCCACGGTAATGCTGGGACAGGGGATCCTGCGCTTTGGCGAGCGCTCGCCCGAGTCTGGGAAGCTCAACAACTCGCAGCCAGCGCGCTTCAGCCATATCGACGCCAGCGATGCCCGCGCCCGTGAAACCGCCGAGCAGCTGTCGCCCGGCGGCCGGCCGTTCCGCCGCTTCACCCAGTTCAATATCTGGCGCGCGATCTCGCCGCCGCCGCAGGACATCCCGCTCGCCGTGTGCGATGCGCGCAGCGTGGCGCCGGGCGACCTCGTGATCGGCGACGCCGTGTTCGATCATCACGGCATGCCGGAATGGGCCTTCGAAAGCACGCTGGTCCGAGCCAACCCGGCGCATCGTTGGGTCTATTGGTCGCGCATGACCGCCGACGAAGCGCTGGTGTTCGTGTGCAAGGATTCGGAAAGGGGCCGTCCGCAGGACGTGCCGCATTGCGCCTTCGACGATCCGTCCTGCCCGCCCGGCGGTCAAACCCGCGCCAGTATCGAAATGCGCGCGCTGGCGTATTGGTTCTAAGGGAAGCAAGCGATGAGCCGGGTCCAGGACAAGATCTGTTTCGTCACCGGCGCGGCCGGCGGCATCGGCGCGGCCGTCGCGCGGATGCTTGCCAAAGAGGGCGCCAAGGTCGCGATCGGCGACGTGGCAGACCCCGAACCGCTGGCGAAGGAGATCGGCGGCAAGTTCCACCAACTCGACGTCGCCAACGAAGCGCAATGGGCCGAAGCGATCGGCGCCGTCGACAAAAAGATGGGCCGGATCGACGTGCTGGTGAACGCGGCCGGCATCGAGGGCGACCTACAGGCCGGCAACCCCGAGACCACGTCGCTGGCCGAGTGGCGGCGCGTCCACGGCGTCAACCTCGACGGCACGTTCCTCGGCTGCCGCGCGGTTCTGCCGGTAATGAAGCGCGCCAAGAAGGGCTCCATCGTCAACATCGCGTCGATCGTCTCGTATTTCGGCGCGCCCAACGCCGTCGCCTACAGCACCAGCAAGGGCGGCGTGCAGACCTTCACCAAGTCGGTGGCGCGGTATGGCGCGCGCGACGGCAACCGCATCCGCTGCAACTCCGTGCATCCGGGAGTGATCCGTACCCGCATGATCAAGAACATCTGGTCGGAGACGGCACGCCTCACCAACCGCAGCGTCGAGGAGGCCGAGCGCCTGTCGCTGCGCATGGTGCCGTTCGGCGAGCTCGGCGAACCCGAGGATGTCGCGTGGCTGATCCCGTTCCTGGCGTCGGACGAGTCGCGCTACATCACCGGCTCGGAATTCCAGGTCGACGGCGGCTGGCACCTGGTCGAGGCGCGGAATTAGACCAGTCCGTGCGTCCCTCGACTGCTCGCGTCGCTGGCGCGGCGCTCCGCGCTCGGGATGAGGAACTTTGTGCCATGAGAAATCACGCCTCATCCTGAGCACGCAGCCGGGACGCCGTCCCGGCGAGTCGTCGAAGGCCGCAACGACGGTATTGCAGCGAACTATGTCGTCTCCTCGAACAATTCCCGGCCGATCAGCATGCGGCGGATTTCGGACGTGCCGGCGCCGATCTCGTAGAGCTTGGCGTCGCGCAGCAGGCGCCCCGTCGGGAAATCGTTGATATAGCCGTTCCCGCCCAGCGCCTGGATCGCTTCGAGCGCCATCCAGGTCGCGCGCTCCGCCGCGTAGAGGATCGCGCCGGCCGCGTCCTTGCGCGCGGTCTGACCGCGGTCGCAGGCACGCGCCACCGAATACACATAGGCCTTCGCCGCGTTCATCGTGGTGTACATGTCGGCGAGCTTGCCTTGCATGAGTTGGAACTCGCCGATCGCCTGGCCGAACTGCTTGCGCTCGTGGACGTAGGGGATCACCGCGTCGAGGCATGACTGCATGATGCCGAGCGGCCCCGCCGCCAGCACCGTGCGCTCGTAGTCGAGCCCGCTCATCAACACACGCACGCCGTCATTGACGCGGCCGAGCACGTTCTCCCCCGGCACCTCGCAATCGTCGAACACCAGTTCCGCCGTCGGCGAGCCGCGCATGCCGAGCTTGTCCAGCTTCTGTGCCGGCGCGAAACCCTTCATGCCCTTCTCGACGATGAACGCGGTGATGCCGCGCGGCCCCGCGCTTGGATCGGTCTTGGCGTAAATCACCAGCGTTTCGGCCTCGGTGCCGTTGGTGATCCACATTTTCGAGCCGTTGAGCACATACCGGTCGCCGCGCTTTTCGGCGCGCGTGGTCATGCCGACCACGTCGCTGCCGGCGCCCGGCTCGCTCATCGCCAGCGCGCCGACATGCTCGCCCGAAATTAGCTTCGGCAGATAACTCTGCTTTTGCGCCGCAGTCCCATTGCGGCGAATTTGATTCACGCAGAGATTGGAATGCGCGCCGTAGCTGAGGCCGATCGAGGCCGAGCCGCGGCTCACTTCCTCCATCGCGACGACATGCGCGAGATAACCGAGCCCGGCGCCACCATATTCTTCTTCGACCGTGATGCCGTGGAGACCGAGCGCGCCCATCTTGGGCCAGAGCTGGCGCGGGAATTTATCGGTCTTGTCGATCTCCGCCGCCAGCGGCGCAATCTCGTCGTCGGCGAAGGCGCGCACCGTGTCGCGCAACTGGTCGATCTCGGCACCAAGATCGAAATCCAGCATGGCGTAGCGGTTAGAGGGCATGATCTCCGTTCCAGCCCATCCGATTTATTTTTCGTCTTGCCCCGGCTTGGCCGGGGCATCCACGAATATGTTTGAGCGACGGGGAAAAGAAAAACTTCGTGGATGGCCCGCCTTCGCGGGCCAAGGCGAATTAATTCGCAATTGTCTCCGAGGCATCAGCCGCGCCCGAGGAACGGCATAGTGCGCGGCAGGACCAGCGCCTCGAGCATGTTGACCTCGTGCGGCAACGTCGCCATCAGCACCGCGACCTGCGCTAGGTCCTCCGCCTCCATGCGGCCTTCGGGATTGGCGCCGATCTGCGCCGGGCGGCCGAGGCCGCTGACCGTATTGCCGGGATGGAGGATCGAGACCAGCACGCCGTGCTCGCGCGCATCGAGCGCGAATGCGCGCGTCAGCCCTTCGAGCCCGAATTTCGACGCGGTGTAGGGCACGGAGTTGCCACGCGGTACCTTCGCCGAGATGCTGCCGATATTGATGATGCGGCCCTGTTTCTGCTGCTTCATCACCTTGAAGGCCTCGCGCGCGCAGAGAAACGCGCCGGTGAGATTGACGTCGATGACACGCTGCCAGCTCGCGAGCGGCAGCTCATCGGTCTTTTCGCGCGACGCGATGCCGGCATTGTTGATCAGCACGTCGACCCGGCCGTGCGCCGCCAGCGTCTTCTCGAACAGCGCCAGCACGTCGGCTTCCTTGGTGACGTCGGTCGCGCACACTCATCGCCGTGCCGCCCGCCGCCTTGATCTCGCCCTCGACCGCCGCGAGCTGGTCGGCGCGGCGCGCGGCCAGAACCAATTTCGCGCCTTCCTTGGCATAGGCCTTGGCGATGGCCTTGCCGATGCCCGAATTGCCGCCGGTGACGATGGCGACGCGGCCGGTCAATGCTTCCATGGTGCCTCCCAACGCATGCGTGCCGGTACGGTAGAGCCTTGGCGCGCGCAAACGGAAGCGGGATACTCTCGCCGTCAACCAACGAGAGGAGGGCGCAAATGGCCAAGACCTATTGGATTTCCGTCTATCACGCGATCCGGGACGAGAAGGCGCTGGGCGAGTACGCCAAGCTCGCCGGCCCGGCGATCGAGGCCGGCGGCGGCCACATGCTGGCGCGCGGCATGGCGGCGCACGCCTACGAGAAGGGCATCAAGCAGCGCGTGGTCATCATCGAGTTCGACAGCATGGCGAAGGCGATCGCGACCCATGACAGCCCCGGCTATCAGGCGGCGCTGAAAGCGTTGGGCAACGCCGTCGACCGCGACATGCGCTTCGTCGAAGGGCTCTAGCCGACACCTTGGTAGGGGCGGCGCGCGCCCCTATTTAGAGCGGACACTGCCGTCGGAGGCCGTCATGCCGCTTGTCCTTCGTCTCGCCGCGACGCTGGCCATCATCGCTGTCACGATGCCGGCGGCGCGCGCAACGCAAGGCGATTGGCGCGACGACGCGCCGGGCAAGCTGCATCGCCTTTCCGCCGCCGATCTGCCGAAACCCTACGCGACGCAATCCGGCTTCAACCGGCCGGAGCATCGTGGCGCGGCCCGCCGGCGCGACGCCGACGGCGACCGGCGGGCACAAGCGTCGCGCTGTTCACCGACAAGCTCGACGAGCCGCGCCTCATCCGCGTCGCGCCCAACGGCGACATTTTCTTCGCCGAAAGCAAAGCGGGCCGCGATCGCGGTGCTGCGCGCCGAGCGCGCGACGGCGCCACGCCAGCGGTGATGTCGACCTTCGCCGACGGCCTGCGACGAGCCGTTCGGCATCGCCTTTTATCCGCCCGGTCCCGATCCGCAATTCGTCTATGTCGCCGACACCGACGCGGTGCTGCGATTTCCCTATCGCAACGGCGATCTGAAAGCGCGGGGGCCGGCGGAAACGCTAGTCCGTGGCCTGTGGTCGAGCGGCGGCCATTGGACGCGCGACGTCGCCTTCTCCGCCGACGGCAAGCGGATGTTCGTTTCGGTCGGCTCCGGCTCCAACGTCGCCGATGGCCTGCCGGCGATGCGCCGGCCGATCTCGCGATTCGCCCGCGCATGCGCTGCGGCGCGGCCTGGGACAACGAGGCGAACCGCGCCGACGTGCTCGAATTCGACCCGCAACGGCAAAAATATGCACGTCCGCGCCACGGGCATCCGCAATTGCGTCACGATGCCGATCGATCCCGCGACCGGCGCGCTCTATTGCGTCACCAACGAGCGCGACGGGCTCGGCGACAACCTGCCGCCGGACTATGTAACGTCGGTGCAAGCCGGGCGCGTTCTATGGCTGGCCCTGGTATTTCATCGGCGATCACCCCGATCCGCGCCATCCGCACGCGCGGCCTGATCTCGCCGCGCACGTCACCGTGCCGGACGTGCTGATCCAGCCGCATTCGGCGCCGCTCGAGGGCGTGTTCTATGAGGGCGCGATGTTTCCGGAGTGGCGCGGCAGCATGATCGTTGCGCTGCACGGCTCGTGGAACCGCGCGACCCGCAGCGGCGGCAAGGTCATCCGCGTGATTTTCAAGGACGGCAAGCCGACCGGCGAATACGAGGACATCGTCACCGGCTTCATCGTGTCCAACACCGAAGTGTGGGGCCGGCCGGTCGGCGTCGCGGTCGATCGCGGGGGCGCGATCCTCGTCGGTGAGGACGGCAACAGCACGGTTTGGCGATTGACGAAGAAGTAGCGCGTAAAGGGGGAACCAAGATGACCGAGACATTGCCGGCAACGCTGATCACCGGCGCCTCGGGCGGCATCGGCGAGGCGCTGGCGTACGAATTCGCGAAGGAGCGCGGCACGCTGGTCCTGGTCGCGCGCGGCGGCGAGGGGCTGGCGCGCGTCGCGATCCAGGCGAAAGAGCGTGGCGCCGCGCGGGTCGAGACCGTGGCGCTCGATCTGACGAAGCCGCAGGCGGCGGACGATCTGGATCAGACACTCGCGGCGCTCGGCCTTCACGTCGAGACGCTGGTGAACAATGCGGGCTATGGGTTGCGGGGCCGGTTCGACACGCTCGACGAGGCGGACGAGATCGGCATGGTCGACCTAAATATCCGCGCGCTGACGATACTGTGCCGCCGCTTCCTGCCCGGCATGGTGCGGCGGCGCAAGGGCGGCATCGTCAACCTCGCCTCGACGGCGGCCTTCGCCCCCGGGCCATTGATGGCGGTCTATTACGCCTCGAAGGCGTATGTCTTGTCGCTGTCGCGCGCGCTGGCCGAGGAAGTACGGCACCAGGGCGTCGTCGTCACCGCGGTTTGCCCGGGTGTCACCACGACCGGATTCCAGGCGCGCGCCAGTATGGAGAACGCGCGCATGCTACGGACCATGCCGACGATGAACGCAACCGCCGTCGCCGCCCTCGCCTATCGCGGCTATCGCGCTGGCAAGACCACGGTCGTCACCGGCGCCTTCAACCAAGTCATGGCGGCATCGTCGCGGCTCGCGCCGCCGGGTCTGCTCGCCGCCATGACGCGGCGGATGAACAGCGCCTAGAACAGGTGCCGGAATAGGAAGAATAGCGCACCCGACAACACGATCGCCGCCGGGAGGGTCAGCACCCAGGCCATTACCAGGTTCATGATGGTCGACCATTGCAGACCGGACCGGTTCGCCGCCATCGTGCCGGCAACGCCCGACGACAGGATGTGCGTGGTGCTGACCGGCAGGCCCCAGGCGTCCGCGGCGCCGATCGTCACCATCGCCACCAACTCGGCGGCCGCGCCTTGCCCGTAGGTCAAATGCTGCTTGCCGATCTTTTCGCCGACCGTCACCACGATGCGGCGCCAGCCGATCATGGTGCCGAGGCCAAGCGCGATGGCGACCGCGATCTTGACCCAGAGCGGGATGAACTTGGTCGCCTGGTCGAGCGATTTTTTGTAGGCGCTCAGCGTATCGGTCTCGGCGGCCGACAATTCGTTCTGCTTGTCCTTCACCAGATAGCGCAGCGCTTCCGACGCAAGGTACATGTCGTTGCGGGTGTTGCCGACCGCCGCCGCGGGAATCTTCAGCGATCGAAC
This sequence comes from uncultured Alphaproteobacteria bacterium, assembly GCA_963851285.1. Taxonomy (GTDB): domain Bacteria; phylum Pseudomonadota; class Alphaproteobacteria; order ATCC43930; family CGMCC-115725; genus JAATGI01. Next base: position 363,053 of record CAWKOL010000001.1, on the reverse strand, counting down.
CGTATTGCTTCACCTGGGCGCCGATGTCGCCGACCAGCAGCGCCAGCGCCGGATACGTGCCGCCGGTGATCTCATGGTGCGCGACATAAGCGGTGACCACGGGCCGCGGGTCGCCGATGATGTGGTAACCGGCGGCGTGTGCGTCGACTACTTTTGAGGCGGCGGCCGAGGTCGCGGCGAAGGTGCCGACCTCGCTCGCCGGCATGGCCTTGTTGAGCGCATAGGCCGCCGGCACCGTGCCGATCAAAATCAGCATGATCAGCCCCATGCCCTTCTGCCCGTCGTTCGAACCGTGCGCGAAACTGACGCCGGTGCAGGTCAGGATGAGCAGGCCGCGAATCCACCAGGGCGGCGGCTGATGACCATGCGGCGCCTTATAAAGGGCGGGAATCGGCAGGATTACCTTGGCCAACAACAGCAACAGGCCCGATAGGATGAATCCCGCGAGCGGCGAGAACAGCAGCGAGCGTCCGACGCCCAACGCCTGGTTCCAATCGACGCCGCTGGTGCCCGCGGCGGAAGTCGCCATCAATTGATTCATCACGCCGACGCCGATGATCGAGCCGATCAACGCATGAGAGCTCGAATTGGGAATGCCGAAATACCAGGTGCCGATGTTCCAGATGATCGCCGCGATCAACAGCGCGAACACCATCGCGAAGCCGGCGTTGCTGCCAACCTGGAGGATAAGCTCGACCGGCAGCAATGAGACGACGCTGAAGGCGACGGCGCCCGACGAAGCGAGGACGCCCAAGAGATTGAACGTGCCCGACCATACCACCGCGACGTAGGCCGGCATCGAGTTGGTGTAGATCACCGTCGCGACCGCGTTGGCGGTGTCGTGGAAGCCGTTGACGAACTCGAAGCCGAGGGCGATCAGGAGCGCAACGCCGAGCAAGATGAAGGGCAGAATCGTGGTAGCGGGCGAGGTTTCAACGTCGCCGACCAGCGACACGGCGCAATAGGCGATACCGGCCAGAATGATGCCGAGGCCGGCATAGCGGCCGAAATTCGCGAACCAGGCCGGACCGGCATGGTGGGCGGGATGCGGATGATGCGAATGGACGGCGGTTGCCTCGGCCATGATGCTCCCCTCGAATTATGGGGATGTGATTAATGGCCGGCCGTGACGATCGCGTGACGGCTCGATGACAAATCGAAGCAACGTCAACGTCGGGCGATGCAACGTCTGCTAGTGCAACGTCGTTTTGTGAATGCGGTGGTCGAGCGCGGTCAACAGTGCGCCCATCGCGAACGGCTTTTGAAAAAACGGAACCGCGGGCAGAACGTTTTTCAAAATATCCGGACGCCGCTTGCCCGACATCAACATCACGGCGATCGAGGGCGCGTTTTTCGATATCCAGACCGCGAGCCCGACGCCGTCCATGTGCCCCGGCATGCGCACGTCGCTGATCACGGCGTCGACGGCGCGATGCTGGATCGTATCGATGGCCTCGTCGGCGCTGGCGGCTTCGACGACAGCATAGCCTTCGAGGTCCAATCGCGCGGCGATGGCCGAGCGGATCGGCGCCTCGTTATCCACAACCATGACAACCGTTGCTTCGTGCGCCATATGCGTTTTAACCGAACGGTCGCGACGTTGTTCCATTGTGGCGGCGAAATCGCCTAGGCGGTGCAACCTCGTCAGGAAGGGCAATTGGCGGGTTTGACGGGTGCTTAACAATGCTCGCTTACGCTTCCAGCATGGAACCGCTCTCGGAGCCGTTGGTCCAGGCGCTGGAGGCGTGGCGGGCGTTGCGCCGCAACACGCCGTGCCCACGGCGCGTCGATTTCGATCCGCTCAAATTCCGCCCCGTGCTTGGCATGCTGTCGCTGCTCGAGGTGTATCGCAATCCGTGGCGCTTCAAGTATCGGGTGCACGGCACCGAGACCGCGCTTTGGGTCGGATACGATCTCACCGGCAAGTTCGTCGATGAAGGCGCCAGCAAAGATTTTGCTGACAAGGCCGCCGATCATTTGGCGCAGGTGGTGACCACCGGCCGGCCGGCCGTCGAGCGGCACTACAATCAGATCGTCGGCGTGCGCAATCTCAACGTCGAGGCACTCGTCCTGCCGCTTGCGGCCGACGGCTATACGGTCGATCTGCTTGTAAGCATCCTGATTCCACACACCACCGATCCGGTGTGGCGCGCGCAAGCGCCGCGCACCGAGCGCATCGCGATCGCGGAAGACATGACGCCGATCCTCGACACGGCCGGCGCCTGACGAAGCGCGTCCACGTCGGCGCCACGCCGCCGTAATAGTGTTGCAGCGGCGATCGGTGTTATCCCTTCGCCCATGCCTGATCCGCACCGCCATTCGCACGATCACGGTCACAGGCACGACCACGATCGCGCGCACGCGCCGGCCCATTTCAGCCGGGCGTTTGCGATCGGCATCGCGCTCAACCTGGCTTATCTGGTCGCGGAAGCGGGCTTCGGCGTCGCCGCCAATTCCTTGGCGCTGATTTCCGACGCCGCACACAATCTCGGCGACGTGCTCGCGCTCGCCGCCGCGTGGGGCGCCGCGAGTCTCGCCACGCGTCAACCAAGCGGCCGCTACACCTATGGGCTGCGCCGCACCTCGATCTTTGCCGCCGTCGGCAACGCGGTCGTGCTGCTAATCGTTACCGGCGGCGTGGCGTGGCAGGCCATCGTCCGCTTGCTCGCGCCGGAACCGACCCACGGCCTTACCGTCATCGTCGTCGCGGCCGTCGGGATCGTCGTCAATGGCGGCACCGCGCTGTTGTTTCTCCGCGGACGGAAGGACGACCTGAACATCCGCGGCGCGTTCCAGCACATGGCGGCGGATGCCGCGATCGCGCTCGGCGTGGTGATGGCGGGCGCCGCGATCCTGGCCACTGGCTGGCAATGGCTCGATCCCGCCGCCGGGCTCGTCGTCGGCGCCGCTATCGTCGCCGGCACCTGGTCGCTCTTGCGCGAGGCGGTATATTTGTCGCTCGACGCGGTGCCCCAAGGCATCGACCGCGCCGCGGTCAAAGCCTATCTCGACGCGCTCCCCGGCATCGTCGAGGTGCACGACCTGCACATCTGGGGCCTCAGCACGACGGAGACGGCGCTGACCGCGCATCTCATCTATGACGACGGTGCGCCGCGCGACGCGCTGCTGCCGGACATATGCACCCAAATCCACGAACGCTTTGGCATCGGCCATGCCACCATCCAACTCGAGACGCCCGAGCTGGCGCGCCAATGCGCGCTGCGGCCCGATCACGTCGTCTGAAGCCGCCGCGCGGGAACGCCCGATTATTCACCCGCTATTGCCGCCGCTTCTTGGCCCGCGTTCGAGCCAGTAGCGCGGTCCGGCCCCCCGCACCGCCGCGCGATCGCCGGGATTCGCGAACCGGCACCGCTCCAATGAAAGACAGCCGCAGCCGATACATTGCGTCAGCCCGTCCCGCAGCCGTTCGAGCTCGGCGATACGCTGATCGATGCGGGCGCGCCACGGCGCCGAGAGACGCGACCAGTCGCGCACGCTCGGCGCGCGGCCGGGCGGCAACCGCGCCAACTCGACCTGGATCTCGTCGAGCGTGAGGCCGACGCGCTGGGCGAACACGATGACGGCGATGCGCCGCAAAACCGCGCGCGCGAAGCGGCGCTGGCCCGCGCCGCCGCGCGGCTCCGACGCGATCAGGCCGCGCGCCTCGTAGAAACGCAACGCCGAGGCGGCGACACCACTCCGCCGCGCCACCTTGCCGATGGTCAGCAACCGCTCCATTTTTTTGCCTTGATCTAAAGTTCACTTTAACTTGTAGGATGACGGCCACAGATCGAAATGGCAAGGATGACGGCGATGACGCAGACGATGGCGGCGGACGTGTCGCAATTCCTGGCGCGGGACAAGAGGCCGGGCGAAGCGGTATTGGATCGGGTCTACGCGGATTTCGCGGACAGCGATCCGTTCCAGCGCCACACCGGCTTTATCGACCACACCGTGATGGGCGCTGAGGCGCTGGTCGGGCTCGGACTCGGCGAGAAGGTCGAGGGCTGGACGACGCGATCGCGGCCACGGCCGTTTCAGGCGCCCGTCTCCGGCATCGACATCGATGGGAATTGGCAACAAGCGCTCGGCCGTCGCGACACCTTCGGCGACTGGATCGGCTATTTCGACCGGGCGCTCGCCGACCAACCCTTCGCGGACGCGCTCGCAACCTGGGTGCCGCGCCTCGCACATGATCCGGGCGCGCTGCTGTTTCACGGCGTGATCCGTACCGGCCACGCGACCCGGGCGCTCGAGCATGCCGACACGCCGGCGCGCCGCGGCGAGCTGGCGCGCGCCTTGGCCCTTTGGGCGATCGGCGTTCGCGCCGCGCCGTCCGAAACGCCGGCAAGCGGCGCCGAGCTCGAAACGATGTTCGAGTACGCGCGGCGCGGCGCCGCCGCCTATGTGCGATCGCCGAGTATCGTCACGCTGCACTACGTCACCGGGCCGATGGGCTACATGCTGGTAGGGAAGCATCTCGACGCCGCAGCCCACCGCGTCGCCGCATCGGGGTTCGCGCGGAGCCACGCGCGTCTCCATGGCGACGACGGAACGGCCAAGGAGCCGGCGCCGGTCTTTGAACGCGCACAGATCGACGCGCTGGCGCGCCAGTCCGACGTGCACGCCATCAAACTGACCGAGGCCGCGTTCCGTGCCCAAGAGGCGACCGGCAATCCGGTATTCCTCCGCGCGGCGGCCGAGGTATTGTAGGCGCAGGAGGCTGTCATGGCCGCATCGGCAAAATCGGCGAAGCCGCGCCTCGTCGGCTTCAACCACGTCGCTCTCGAAGTGGGCGACATCGAGGAAGCGCTCGCCTTCTACGGCGGGCTGTTCGACTTCACCTTGCGCGGCAAGAGCAAGTCGATGGCCTTCATCGATCTCGGCGATCAATTCATCGCGTTGCAGAAGGGACGCAAGCAACCGGCCGACGACGGGCGCCATGTCGGCCTGGTGGTCGAGGACAAGGCGGCGGCGCGCGCCGCGCTGAAGGCGGCCGGGGTCAAGGTCGTCCCCGGCCCGTTTCTCGATTTCCGCGATCCCTGGGGCAATCGCATCGAGATCGTGGGCTACGACAATATCCAGTTCACCAAGGCGCCGAACGTGCTGCGCGGCATGGGCCTGACCCATTTGAAAAAGAACGCGAGCGCGAAGAAGGAACTCGCCGGCAAGGGCATGGCGGCCGACTGAGGCCGCTTAATCCGCCGCCAGCGCCGCGATGCCCGCGCGGTCGAGCCGCTGAACCGTCCAGTCGGCCATCACCCGCGCGCCGAGCTTGTCGCGATAAAAGCGGATCGCCGGTTCGTTCCAATCGAGCACCGCCCATTCGAGGCGCCCGCAATCGCGCGCCAGCGCGATTTTCGCCAGTTCACGTAGCAGCGCGCGGCCGACCCCGTGCCGGCGGTGCCCTGGCTGCACGTAGATGTCTTCGAGATAGAGGCCGGGTTTGCCGACGAAGGTCGAAAATGTAGGGAAGAACAGCGCGAAGCCGACGGCCGCGCCGTCGCACTCGGCGATCAGCGCCTCGGCGACGGGCCGCGGCCCGAACAACGCCCGCGCGATCATGTCCTCGGTCGCGACCGACTCGTGCGCCAGTCTTTCGTAGACCGCGAGTTCGCGCACAAAGCCGAGAATGATTCTGGCGTCGCCGTCGCGCGCCGCCCGGACCGTGATCGACGTGCTTCCGGTCACGCGCTAAGCCGGACGCCGGTCAGGCGGCGCGGACGCGCGCGCCCGCAGGAATGTTCCGCGGCGCCTTGTTGAGTTGTTCGATGGCGAAGCCCGCGGCCGCCTTGTAGCCGGCCATGAATTGGGTGCGCTCGTCGGGCGGAATCACGTCGTCGATATTGTCGAACATGCCGCCGCAGCGCTCGTCCACCATGTTGAGCAACCCGAACGGGCCTGCGCCGCGATTGCGCAAGATCAATTGCGAGATCGGGCCGCACAGTTTCTGGTCATAGGCGGCAAGCGCGTCCGGCGTGACGCCGTGCTCGACCATCGTCGCGCCGAGAATGCGGGCGTCGACGATCGCCTGGCTGCCGCCGTTGGAGCCGGTCGGATACATGGCGTGCGCGGCGTCGCCGAGCAGCAGCACCGGCCCGTCTTGCCATGTATTGGCGGGATCGCGGTCGATCATCGGATTTTCGAACACCGTGTCGGCATCGCGGATCAACGCCGGCACGTCAAGCCAATCCCACACCCAGCCGTCGAAATGATGAATGAAGTCGCCAATCGGCACCTGCCGGAACCAGCCGCTTTGCTTCCAGCCCTCGGCATTGTCCATCGTCACCTCGGCGATCCAGTTGATCGTCGAGAGGCCGGTCGTCGGGTCGGGATGGGAGATGGGATAGAACACCATGCGTTGGCGATGCGTGCCGAGGCCGACGAACGACGAGCCGCCGCGGATCGGCTTGCCCCAACTCGTGCCGCGCCACATCACCGCGCCGCCCCAATGGATCGGCGGCTGGTCAGGATGCATCTGCGCGCGGATCGCGGAATGGATGCCGTCGGCGCCGACGAGCAACGCGCCACGCGCCTCGGCGGCCGCGCCGTCCGCGGTTTCGATCAGCGCGCTGACGCTGCCGTCGGCGTTCTTGCGATAGCCAGCGACGCGGCTGCCGAGCCGGACCGAATCCGCACCGATCCGCTCCACCACCTTTTGATAAAGCAGGATATGGAACAGGCCGCGATGCACCGCGTATTGCGGCCACGCATAACCGGCCAGCATTCCGCGCGGCTCGGTATAAATATCGTTGCCGTTGAGCCCGACGAGCGCCCATTCCTTTGCCGGTAGGCCGACACGGTCGAGATCCGCCGCCGTGATACCGAGATCGTAAAGCTCGCGCACCGCGTTCGGCTGCAGATTGATGCCGACGCCAAGCGAGCGCATGTCGCGCACCGCCTCGAAGACGAGGCACGGCACGCCGATCTGATGCAGCGTCAGGGCCGTCGTCAGCCCGCCGATGCCGCCGCCGGCGATAATCACGGTATTGTTGGTCACGCGCACGTCCGATCCGAAGCCGATCGCATCTTTACCGTTGGGACACGGCCCACGGCAAGTGGCTTGCCGTTGATGTGGCCGCGCGTTCGGTGACATGCTGCGACGAAAGCGGAGCAAATCATGGCCGATCCGACGATCAACGGCATATCCTCGATGGCAACACGCCAGCTTCTGGCCGAGCTCCTCGCGCACTACCAAAAAGCGACCGGATGGACAGTTGCCGTCGAAGCGGTCGGCGGCGTCGACGCGGCGAAGCGCGTCCGCTCCGGCGAGGTCTTCGATCTCGTCATCCTCGCCGACGACGTGATCGAAAAGCTGGCGGCCGAAGGGCATGTCGTCGCCGGTAGCCGCACGGCGTTCGTCCGCTCGCCGATGGCGATGGCCGTGCCGACCGGTGCGACGCGACCCGATATCGGCGACGAGGCGGCGGTACGGGCAGCATTGCTCGGCGCGCGTGCCATCGGCTATTCGACCGGCCCGAGCGGCACGCATCTCCTCACCGTCCTCAAATCCTGGGGGCTCGATCCCGCCGCCGAACCCGGTCGCTTGGTTCAGGCGAAGCCCGGCGTCCCGGTCGCTACCCTGGTCGCGCGCGGCGAGGCGGCGATCGGCATCCAGCAACTGAGCGAATTCCTCAGCGAGCCCGGGATCGACATCGTCGGCCTCTTGCCGAAGCCGATCCAACTGGTCACGACGTTCTCGATGGGGATCGGCGCGCGGGCGACCCATGCCGACGCGGCCCGCGCCGTGATCGCCTATGTCAGCGCGCCGGACGCCGCCGCAATCAAACGTCGGTTCGGCATGGAACCCGTATAGGCGTCGCTCCTGACAGAACGGTGTCAGGAGGGGTTTGCTAGCGTTTCTCCCGTCGCCGCTGGGGCGATCCTGAGGAGAGATGCGATGAGCGCGAACAACACGATTTCCTGGTTCGAGATTCCCGCCAACGATTTCGACCGCGCGGTCGGGTTTTACGAAAAGATTTTCGGCAAGGCACTCAAGCGCGAGGCGATGGGCCCGATGCAGATGGCGGTGTTCCCCTATCAGCAGCCGGGCGTCTCCGGTGCCGTCGTGCAAGGCGGGCCGTATCAGCCGGGCGAGACCAAGGGCACGGTGATCTATCTCGATTGCGACGGCGCGCTCGACGCCGTGCTGGGCCGGGTCAAGGGCGCCGGCGGTTCGATCGCGCTGCCCAAGACGGAGCTGCCGGGCATGGGCGCCTACGCCCACATCCTCGACAGCGAAGGCAACCGCGTCGGCCTGCATTCGCTGTAGATAATGGCCGATCCGACCGCGATTTTTCTTCGTCATGGCCCGGCTCGTCCGGGCCATCCACGAATTTTCTCTTTTTTCGGTCCGTAACTAGACTAGTCGTGGAGTCGTGGATGGTCCAACTAAAGCGGGCCATGACGAAGAGAGGGGGCGAACTGTGAAGCCAAAAACCAAGTCCCGTCGCGAAGTCGACGACCTCCTGACCCTCGCCAATGTCGGGCCGGCGACGCGACGCGACTTCGCCTTGCTCGGCATCAATTCGGTCGCGGCGCTGGCGAAGCACCAGCCCGACAAGCTCTACGCGCGGCTCAACGTACTGACCGGGCGACGTCACGATCCCTGTGTCTGGGACACGTTCGCGGCCACGATCCATCAGGCCAAGACCGGCGAGGCAAAGCCGTGGTGGCGCTGGACCGCGGAGCGCAAGCGGCGCATGGCGCTGGGCGATTTCAATTTTTGACGCGATGATTGCGCCATGCGACGCGCCGACCGACTGTTTCAGATCGTGCAATTGCTGCGGGGCGGGCGGCTCGTCACCGCGAAGAAGCTCGCCGAGAAGCTCGAAATCTCGGAGCGCACCGTTTATCGCGACGTCGCCGACTTGCAGGCCTCGGGCGTGCCGATCGACGGCGAGGCGGGCGTCGGTTATGTGCTGCGTGGCGGCTTCGACATTCCGCCGCTGATGTTCTCGCGCGGCGAAATTGAGGCAATCGTACTCGGCACCCGCATGGTCGAAGCCTGGGCCGGCGCGCAGCTCGCCAACGCGGCGCGCGAGGCCCTGAAGAAAATCGAGGCAGTTGTGCCGCCCGACCTGCGCGGGCGGATCGAGCGCACGCATCTCTACGCGCCCGGCTATCGCGTGCCCGAGGCGATGCGGCGGCGGCTCGATGCGCTCAACGACGCGATCCGCGACCGGCACGTCGCCGCGATCGACTATCGCCGCGAGGACGGCAACGCCAGCGCTGGGCGGCGCATCCGCCCGCTCGGCCTGTTCTTTTGGGGTGGCGCCTGGACCGTGGTGGCGTGGTGCGAGCTGCGCGTCGATTTCCGCAGCTTCCGCGTCGACCGGATGACCCAGCTCGAGGTCCTGACCGAGCGCTTCCGCGACGAGCCGGACAAATCGATCCGCGTGTTCCTGTCGCGGATGAGTACGGACTAGGACTCCTACAGCCGGCGCCGGAACAGCCAGGTCGCGGCGGTCAACGTCACTGCCGCAATGATCGCCATCGGCCAGATCTGGTCGAGCACCAGATCGGCCGGCATGTCCTTGAGAAACAGGCCCTTGGTCACGACCAGGAAATAGCGGATCGGATTGACCTCGGTCGCGATTTGCAGCCAGTCGGGCATATTGGCGATCGGCGTGGCGAAGCCGGAGAGCGTGATCGCCGGCACCATGAAGACGAAGGCGCCGAGGATCGCTTGCTGTTGCGTGTTGGCGAAGGACGAGATGAACAGGCCGACGCCGACGATGGCCGCGATATAGAGCAGCATCGCGGCGTAGAGCAGTGCCAGCGAACCGGTGAACGGCACGCCCAGGATGAACACGCCCACGACCAGGATGATCGTGCCCTCGCCCATCCCGATCAGGATGGCAGGCACCGCCTTGCCGATTAGAATCTCCATCGGTTGCAGCGGCGACACCAACAATTGCTCGAAGGTGCCGAGCTCGCGCTCGCGCGCGATCGACAGCGCCGTGACGATCAGCCCGATCAGCGCGGTCAGCACGGCGACCATCGCCGGCACGGTGTTCCACAGCGTCTCGAAATTGGGATTGAACCAAGCGCGGCTGACCAACGCGGTGGCGGGCGGCGGCGCCTGCGCTTGCACCGCCAGGTCGGCGTTGAACCGGTCGACGATCGCGCTCGCGTAACCGGCGACGATCTGCGCCGCGTTGGAGCGGCGGCCGTCGAGCAGCAAATGGATCGTGGCGGGACGCCCCGAGGCCAGATCGCGCGAAAAATCGGTGCCGATCCGCACCACCATGATCGCGTTCTGCGTGTCTATCGCAGCCGTGACCTGCCGCTCGCCCTTGAGCATCTGCACCGACGTAAAGGTCGGCGAGCCTTCGAACCGCTCCACCAACTCGCGCGATTGCCGCCCCCAATCCTGGTTCACCACGGCGATATGCACGTTCTTCACTTCGAGCGTCGCGGCGAACGAGAACACGAGGAGCTGAATGACCGGCGGGCCGATCAGGATAAAGCGCGCGCGGGGATCGCGCACCGCCGCCAGCAGTTCTTTAACGAGAAGCGCGCGGATGCGGCCGAACACGGCTACTCCAGTCGACGCTTCGTGCGGAGCGCGGTGATGCCGAGCAACACCCCAGCGATCAGCGCCATGGCGCCGATATTCGGCAGCAGCACGCCCGTGACGTTACCCGCGAGAAACAGCGTTTGCAGGCTCGGCATCAGATAGCGCGCCGGCAGGATGTAGGTGACGATCCGGATCGGCAGCGGCATCGAGCCGATCTCGAAGATGAAGCCGGAAAGCAAGAACGCGGGCAGGAACCCGGCGATCAGGGCGACCTGGCTCGCGACGAACTGATTGCGGGTCACGGTCGAGATCAGCAGCCCCAGCCCGAGCGCCGCCAGCAGGAACACCGCCGCGACCAACGCGAGCCATAAGACCGAGCCGCGGAACGGCACGCCGAAGCCCCAGACCGAAACGCCGACCGACAGCGCCAGCGAGATCATGCCCAGGACGAAATACGGCACGACCTTACCGATCAGGAAATCGATCCGGTCGGTCGGCGTCGCGAGCAGCGCCTCCATGGTGCCACGTTCCCATTCCCGCGCCACAACGAGCGAGGTCAGCAACGTGCCGATCAGCGTCATGACAATGGCGATCGAGCCAGGCACCAGGAAATTGCGGCTGTCCACTTCGGGATTGAACCAGAAGCGCTCGACCGCCGTGACCGGCGGCGCGGCGGCACGGCCGCCCAGATGAGTCAGCGCCTCCTGCTGTACCCAATTGCCCCAGACGCCAGCGACGTAGGCCTGCACCAGCGCCGCGGTGTTTGGGTCGCTGCCGTCGACGATGACCTGAATCGGCGCGGTGTCGCCGCGCGCCGCGCGGTTGCCGAAATCCGCCGCCAGCACCACGACGGCCTGCAAATCGCCGGCAACCAGACGTTCCTTCACCGCGAGCGCGTCCGGCACCGTCACGAGACTGAAGTAGCGTGAATCGGAGAGCGCCGCGGTGAAGCTCGCCGTCTCCACGGTCGGCCGCTCGACCGCCAGGCCGACCCGGATGTTGCGGATGTCGAGCGATACGCCGGTGCCGAACAGAAACAGCAGGATCAGCGGCAACAGACCCGCGATCAGCATCGCGCTGGGGTCGCGCACGATCTGCCGGCTTTCCTTGCCGATCAGCCCCAGGACGCGACGCAGGCGCGGCGGCATCACGCCGCCTCGCGCTTGCCGCGGGTCGCGTCGATGAGGGCGATGAACGCGTCCTCAAGCGTCGGCTCGGGATTGTCGCGCGTCGTCGCCTTGGCCTTGAGGTCGTCGGGCGAGCCTTGCGCGATGACGTTGCCGGCGTCGATCAGCGCGATGCGATCGCAATATTCCGCCTCGTCCATGAAATGCGTGGTGACGAGAATGGTGACGCCGTGCGCGACCATGGCGTTGATATGCGCCCAGAATTCTCGCCGCGTCAGCGGGTCGATGCCGGAGGTCGGCTCGTCGAGGAACAACACACGCGGTCCGTGCATCACCGCGCAGGCCAGGGCCAGGCGCTGCTTATAGCCCATCGGAAGATTGCCCGAATTGGCGTTGAGATAGGGTTTGAGGTCGAAGGCCAGCACCATGCGGTCGATCGCCTCGCGCTTCGCGCCGCCGCGCAAGCCATAGGCGCCGGCAAAGAACGTCAGGTTCTGCGCCACGCTCAGATCGCCATAGAGCGAGAATTTTTGCGCCATGTAGCCGAGCTGCGCGCGCCCCGTCGCGGCCTCGCGATAAAGATCGAAGCCGCCGACATGCGCGGTGCCGGAAGTCGGCTTCAACAGACCGCACAGCATCTTGAAGGTGGTGGATTTGCCGGCACCGTTGGCGCCGAGCAGACCGAAAATCTCGCCTTGGTAAATCGTGAAGTCGATGTGGTTCACGGCGGTGAACTCGCCGAATGTCTTGGTCAGGCCCTTGGCCTCGCACACCGCGCCCGCGCTTCGCGGCACATCCATTTTCCCGGCGAGCGCCGATTCGCCTCTGCGCGCGCCGCCGAGCCTCGCCACGAACGCATCCTCGAAGCGCGGCGGCGTCGGCTCCAACGTCGCGCCCGGCGCACCAAAAGCCGCCATCGGCGGCGGCTTCGCCCCTTCCGCCAGCACCAAGCGCACGGCCGACCCCTGGATCACGCCGTCGGTGACCTCGGGCAATTGTAGCGCCCCGGTCAGCACGCGCCGCCGGTCGGTGCCGACGTCGCGCAGCAGGTACGACCGCCCTTCCATCTCTTTGGTGAGATCGGTGGGCGCCCCGGCGTAGACCTGCTTGCCCTCGTTGAGCAACAGCACGTCGGCGCAGCGTTCCGCCTCGTCGAGATAGGCGGTGCTCCAGATCACCGCGATGCCTTGTTCGATCAGCGCGTACACCATCTGCCACAGTTCGCGGCGCGAGATCGGATCGACGCCGACGCTCGGCTCGTCGAGCAGCAGCAGTTTCGGCGTGTAGATCAGCGCACAGGCTAGGCCGAGTTTCTGCTTCATGCCGCCGGACAAACGCCCCGCCAGGCGGCCGGTGAACGGGCCAAGATTGGTGAAATGCATCAACCGATCGAAAGCGCGGCAGCGCGCGTCGCCGGTCACGTCGCGCAGATCGGCGTAGAGATTGAGATTCTCCATCACCGTCAGGTCTTCATAGAGGCCGAAACGCTGCGGCATGTAGCTGACGACGCGGTGGATGTCGGCGGCATGGCGCTTGGTGTCGAAGCCGCAAATCTCGATCCGGCCCTCGCTCGGCAGCAGCAGCCCGGCCATCAACCGCATCAGCGTCGTCTTGCCGGCGCCGTCGGGGCCGACCAAGCCGCTGACGTGGCCGCCGCCGAGCCGCGCACTCAAATGGTCGATCGCCGTGGCGCCTTTGTCGAAACGTTTCACCAGTCCATCGAAGACGACCGACCCGTCGCTCATTTTTCGTCCGCCGCGGTGACCGTTACCGGCATGCCCTGACGGAGGCCGGAATCGGCGTCGCTGACGACGATGCGCAGGCGATAGACCAGGTCCGTGCGGAGTTCCGGCGTCTCGACCGATTTTGGCGTGAACTCGGCGAGCGGCGAGATGAAGCCGACCATGCCGTGATAGGTCTTGCGCCCCGCCGCGTCGGTATGAATCAGCATTGCCATGCCGGACTTGACCCGACCGAGATCGCGCTCGCCGACGTAGGCACGCACCCAAACCAGCTTGTTGAGCGTCAGCGTGAACACGGTCTCGCCCGGCTGCACGATCGCGCCCCGCTCGCGGGCGCGGGTCAGCACGATCCCGTCATTGGGCGCGACAAGATCGGCGTCGGTCAGCCGCCGCTTGGTTTCGACAAGCTGCGCTTTTTCGGTCGCGAGCTGCGCTTGCGCGGCGTCGATATCCTCGATGCGCGGCCCCGCGATGACGAGATCGAGCGCGGTCTGCGCCGACTGCACCTGCGCCCGCGCCGTGTTCAGCACCATTTGCGCGTTGTCGAAGGCTTGTTGCGAGGCGACACGCGCGCGCAGCAATTCGCTCTGCCGCGAAAAATTGATCTGCGCGTTGGCGAGATTGGCCTTGCGCTCGGCCAGGGTCGCCTGCGCCTCCTCGATTTCCTGCGGGCGGCTGCCGTTTTTCAGTTTGGCGAAATTGGCCTCTTGCGCGTCGACGCGTGCCTGCTCTAACCGGATGTCGTCGTCGAAATAGCTCTTCTCGAGCGACGCCAACACCTGCCCCGCCTTTACCGCGTCGCCCTCGTCGACATCGAGCTTGTCGATGCGGCCCGCGACCTTGAACGACAGATCGACCTGGCGCACGTCGACGTCGCCGTAGAGCGTGAGATGGGCGGTGGCGTTGTCGGTGCCGCCGAAATGGCGCCACGCCAGATAGCCGCCGATCGCGATAATCAGCAGGACGACAATGGGAATGATGCGGCGTCTCATCGCTTCGCCTTTCGTGCCCGCAAACCGTCGAGTAGCAAATCATGATGCGCGCGGCACAACGCCGCGATATCGAGCGGCCGGTCGGCCACGGGTGCCAGCGAATGTTTCCACAACATCGCCAGCAGCAGGGGCGCCACCACGCAATAGGCCGCGTGATCGACATCGACGCTGCGGAACCGGCCGGCGCGGACCTGACGCCGCAACATGCCGCGGATAGCGGCGAGGCCCCGCGTCACGACCTCGTCGAGATAGAAGCGTGCGATCTCCGGAAAATTAGCCGCCTCGCCCAGCACCAGCTTGGGCAGCGCGCCGATCGGCGAATCCGCCAGGCGCTGAAACGCCGTCAGCAAGGTGGCGAGCGGATCGTCGCCGTCCATGTCGCCGATGCTGGCGAGCGCCGGCACCAGCGTGTCGCGAATCACCGCCTTGAACAATTCTTCCTTGTTCGGGAAATAAAGATAGACCGTGCCCTTGGTCACACCGGCGCGGCGCGCGACGTCGTCGAGCCGCGTCGCCGCATAACCGCGTTCCGCGAACACTGTCAGCGCCGCCGCCAGAATCTCCTGCGGCCTCGCCTCCTTGCGCCGTTGCCATCGCCGCGCGGTGCCGGCCATGCGACCCCCGTTCGTAAATAACTGTCTAGTTAGTTATTTATTTTCGGGCTGTCAAGGGCGCGCGACATGCGATCGCGGCCCAATCGGCGACAATCGCTTCCAGTTTCCCCAGCCCGTCCGTCAGAGCCGCCGGCCCGGGTTGAAGGATCAACGACGATTTGACCTCATGCAGTTCGCCGTCGCGGACGGCGGGGATCGCCGCGAAGCCCGGCCGCGCCGCCACTTTCTCCGGCCGGAACTTCTTGCCGCACCAGGAGCCGATGATGATATCCGGCGCCGCCGCGATCACCTGCGCATGCGCCACGATGCGGTTCTTCGCCAGCGTTTCACGCGACACATCGGAAAAAACATCGACCCCGCCCGCGGCCTCGATCAGCTCCGAAACCCAGCGGATTCCCGAGATCAGCGGCTCGTCCCACTCCTCAAAGAAAACCCGCGGCCGCACCGGCAAGGCGGCGGCGCGGGCCCGCGCTTTCTCAAGATTGTCCGCAAGTCGCTCCGCCAGCCGCGCCGCTTCGTCGCGCGCATCGACCAGCGCGCCCAGCGTGCGGATCATGGCGAAAATCCCGGCGACATCGCGCTGGTTGAAGGCGTGAACCGCAATGCCGCGCCGGATCAACGCGGCGACGATGTCGGCCTGCAAATCCGAAAACGCCAGCACCAGATCGGGCTCGAGCGCCTCGATCTTCGGTATGTCGGCCGAGGTGAAGGCGCTGACCCGCGGCTTGTCGCGCCGCGCCTCGGGTGGCCGGACCGTGTATCCCGAAATGCCGACGATCAGCGCCTGCCGGCCGAGGAGATAGAGTGTCTCGACCGTCTCCTCGGTCAGGCAGACGATCCGGCGGGGCGGGAACATGGGCGATCTATCCTGTTGATAATCAAGGCCGATGGCCGGGGATGGCCGGTCCGGCCGACGCCTAGAACCAATCGGCGGTAGGGCGTCGAGCGCCACGCCGCCGCGCCTTTCTTGCCTTTACGTCGAGGACGATTCCAAGGCAAATGGTGCGAATCGGTTTGCCGCGTCGGGCGCGCCGCGCATGGCGCTTGAGATCACGGCGGGAACCAGCCAAGCGGGGGTGCCCGGCAACGTCGGGCCATGAGATAGAACTAGGGAGCGAATGACCAATTCCACCGAACCGACGCGCCGGCCGCCGCCGCCGGCTTCCCCGCGTCGGCGTTGGCTGGTGAATATCGTCGCGCTGGTGGTGATCGCGTTGCTTTTGGCGGCGGGCTGGCACTGGTGGCTGCAGCCGCGCTTGTCGCCGAAGCCGCAAGCCAATGCCGGCACCCAGCCGGTCGTCGCCAGCGCGCCGGGCGGCGGGCGCGGACGTTTCCAAATGGCCGGACCGCAGCCGGTCGGCGCCGCCACCGTCACCAAAGGCGACATCGACATCACGCTCAACGCGCTCGGGACGGTGACGCCGCTGGCGACGGTCACGGTGCAGACGCAGATCAACGGCCAATTGATGAGCATCGGTTTCACCGAGGGACAGATCGTCAAGAAAGGCGATTTCCTGGCGCAAATCGATCCCCGTCCCTACCAAGTCGCGCTGGAACAGGCCGAGGCGACCCTGGTGCGCGACCAGGCATTGTTGAAAGGCGCGCAGATCGATCTGGTGCGCTATCAAAAGCTCGCCAAGCAAAATTCGATCGCGCAGCAACAGGCGGACGATCAGCTCTATCTCGTCAAGCAATATGAAGGGACGGTGAAGCTGGACCAGGCGGCGATCGACAGCGCCAAGCTGAACCTCGTCTATTGCCACATCGTCGCGCCGGTGACCGGCAAGGTCGGATTGCGCCTGGTCGATGTCGGCAATTATATCCAGACCTCGTCCGGCACGGGCATTACGGTTCTGACTCAGTTGCAGCCGATCACCGTGATATTTCCCGTCGCCGAAGATTTCCTGCCCCAGGTGCAAAAGCGGCTCGCGTCCGGGGCGAAGCTGCCGGTGACGGCGTTCGACCGCAGCGGCGCCAATCAATTGGCGACCGGCACGCTTTACGCGATCGACAGTCAGATCGATCCGACCACCGGCACGGTCAAGTTCCGGGCGCAATTCGACAACGAGGATCTGGCGCTGTTCCCGCAGCAGTTCGTCAATGCGCGGCTGCTCATCGACACGCTGAACGACGTCGTGATCGTGCCGATCGCGGCGATCCAACGCGGCGCGCCCGGCCCCTTCGTGTTCAAGATTCAGCCCAACAACACGGTCGCCGTGACCAAAGTGAAGCTTGGTCCCGTGCAAGGCGAGCGGCAAGCCGTGTTGTCCGGCCTCGCCGTCGGCGACAAAGTCGTCGTCGACGGCGCCGATCGCCTGCGCGACGGTTCCCCCGTCGCCACCCCGCAAGCTGGCGGCCCGGCGCGCTCGGCCACGCGCCGCGGCCGGCGGCGGCGGCGCCGCGACGACGACCGGGCAGAACGGCCGCGCGGCGCCATCGGAGCACGCGAGCAGCAATGCGGGCCCGAGCAGCCCGAGCAAGGGCAAGACGCCGCCAGCCAATGACAATAACGGGCCCGGTTACAACGCGCCGCCCGACACGACGACCAATCCGACGCCGAATCCGACGCCCAAGAGCAACAGCCCCTAACAGCGGTTGGCGCGATGAGCCCGTCCCAACCTTTCATTCTCCGGCCGGTCGCGACCTCGCTCCTCATGGTGGCGATTTTGTTGGTCGGCGTGGTCTCGTTCGGCTTCCTACCGCTTTCGGCGCTGCCCGAGGTCGATTACCCGACCATCCAGGTCCAAACCCTCTTTCCCGGCGCCAGCCCCGAGGTGATGACCACCTCGGTCACGGCACCGCTGGAAGAGCAATTCGGGCAGATGCCGAGCCTGTCGCAGATGTCGTCGACCAGTTCGGGCGGCGCTTCGGTCATCACGCTGCAATTTTCGCTCGACCTCAATATCGACGTCGCCGAGCAAGAGGTTCAGGCCGCGATCAATGCGGCCGGAAACCTATTGCCCGCCGGTCTGCCGGCGCCGCCGATCTACGCCAAAGTCAATCCGGCCGACGCGCCGGTGCTGACGTTGGCGGTGACCTCGAAGACCCTGCCGTTGACGCAGGTCGAGGACCTTACCGATACGCGCCTCGCGCAGAAAATTTCCCAGTTGGCGGGCGTCGGCCTGGTCACGATCAGCGGCGGCCAGCAGCCGGCGGTGCGCATTCAAGCCGATCCCCGCGCGCTCGCGGCTCACGGCCTCAACATCGACGATCTTCGCACCACCGTCGCCAACGCCACGGTCGACGCGCCGAAGGGGAATTTCGACGGTCCGACGCGCTCCTACACGATCAACGCCAACGACCAATTGTCGAGCGCCGCCGACTTCCGCAAGATCGTCGTCGCTTATCAAAACGGCGCGCCGGTGATGCTGACCGACGTCGCTACCGTGATCGACGGCGCGCAAAATTCGAAACTGGCCGCGTGGATCGACACCACGCCCGCGATCATCGTCAATATTCAGCGGCAACCGAGCGCCAACGTGATCGCCGTCGTGGACGGGATAAAGCAATTGCTGCCCGCGCTTACCGCTTCGCTGCCGGCCGGCATCGACGTCAGCATCGTCACCGACCGAACCACCACGATCCGTTCGTCGGTCGCCGACGTCGAATTCGAATTGAGCCTAGCGGTCGCGCTGGTCGTGATGGTGATGTTCCTGTTCCTGCGCAGCATTCGCGCCACCATCATCCCAAGCCTGTCGGTGCCGCTGTCGCTCGTGGGCACGTTCGGCGTGATGTATCTCCTGGGATTCAGCCTCAATAATCTGTCGTTGATGGCCTTGACCATCGCGTCGGGCTTCGTCGTCGACGACGCGATCGTGATGATCGAGAACATTTCCCGCTACATCGAGGACGGCGAAGCGCCGTTGCAGGCGGCGCTCAAGGGATCGGCGCAGATCGGTTTCACGATCATTTCGCTGACCATCTCGTTGATCGCCGTGCTGATTCCGCTGTTGTTCATGGGCGACGTCGTCGGACGGCTGTTCCGCGAATTCGCCATCACCCTCGCCGTGACGATCGTGATTTCGGCCGTCGTGTCGCTGACCCTGGTGCCGATGCTGTGCGCCAAGCTGCTGCGCTACACCAGGGAAGAGGATTTGAGCTGGCTGGCCCGCAAGTCGCAACATTGGTTCCAGGCCGGCATCGACTTCTACGGCCGGCGCTTGGATTGGGTGCTCGATCATCAATTCATCACGATGGTGGTTTTCCTCGTCACCTTGGCGGTGACGGCGATCCTTTACGTCGCGATCCCGAAAGGATTTTTCCCGGTCCAGGATACAGGCTTGATCCAAGGCATCTCCGAGGCCGATCAAACGATATCCTATTCGGCCATGGCGCAGCGCCAGGAGCAGCTGGCGCAGATCGTGCTGAAAGATCCCGACGTCGTCAGCCTGTCCTCGTTTATCGGCGTCGACGGCACCAACACCACGCTCAATGACGGCCGCTTCCTGATCAACCTGAAGCCGAAGGACGAGCGCAGTAACGACCGCCAGCGGCGTCATCCGCCGGCTCAATCGCGCCACGGCGAATGTCGCGGGCATCCGGCTGTACATGCAGCCGGTCCAGGACCTGACCATCGATTCCACCATCTCCAAGACGCAGTACCAGTTCGTGCTGGAAGACGCGAACGCCGCTGAGCTTGCCGATTGGGCGCCGAAGATCGTTCAGGCATTGCGCCAGTTGCCGGAACTCGAGGATGTCGCCAGCAACGCCGAGAACAACGGCCTATCGGCGTATATCACGGTCGACCGCGACACCGCGGCGCGTTTCGGCATCACCATGGCGACGGTCGACAACGCGCTTTACGACGCGTACGGCCAGCGCATCGTCACGACCATCTTCACCCAGACCAACCAATATCGCGTCATCCTCGAAGCGCAGCCGGATTTGCAGAAGACGCTGCGTTCGCTCGACACGATCTATCTGCCGTCGTCGACGGCCGGTGCCGCGTCGAACGGGCTCGGGCAAGTGCCGCTGACCTCGATCGCGGCAGTCTCCGAACGGGTGTCGCCGCTGCAAGATCGATCATCTCGGCCAGTTTCCGGCGGTGACGATCTCCTTCAACGTCGCGCCCGACGCATCGCTGGGCGCCGCGGTCGACGCCATACGGCAAACCGAAGCGCAAGCTTGGACTGCCGGCGAGCCTGTTCACCAATTTCGAAGGCGCGGCGCTCGCCTTCGAGGCCAGTCGCTCAGCAACGAGCTACTGCTGATCCTCGCCGCCATCGTGACGATGTACATCATCCTGGGCGTGCTCTACGAGAGCTTCATCCACCCGATCACGATTCTCTCGACCTTGCCGTCGGCCGGCGTCGGCGCGCTTCTGGCACTGATGATCGACGGCAGCGATCTCGGTATCGTCGCCATCATCGGCATCATTCTGCTGATCGGCATCGTCAAGAAGAACGCGATCATGATGATCGACTTCGCGCTCGACGCCGAGCGGCGCGAAGGCAAACCGCCGCGCGAAGCGATCCACCAGGCGAGCCTGCTGCGCTTTCCGCCCGATCCTGATGACGACGATGGCGGCGCTGCTGGGCGCCGTACCGCTGATGATCGGCAACGGCGCCGGCTCCGAATTGCGCCATCCGCTGGGCGTCGCCATCGTCGGCGGATTGATGCTCAGCCAATTGCTGACGCTGTTCACGACGCCGGTGATCTATCTGGTGTTCGACGACGCCGCGCGGCGCGTCACCGGCCGCGGCGCCGCGCAAGCGCCGGGCCCGAGTCCGGCCGAATGAACCTTTCCGCTCCCTTCATCGCGCGGCCGGTCGCGACCACGCTTCTGACCGCCGGCGTCGCGCTCGCGGGCGCGGTGGCGTTTACCTCCTTTGCCGGTGTCGCCGCTGCCGCAGGTCGATTTCCCGACCATCCAGGTCATGGCGCAGCTGCCCGGCGCCAGCCCCGCGAACATGGCGTCGAGCGTCGCGACGCCGCTGGAACGGCATCTCGGCGTGATCGCCGACGTCACCGAGATGACCTCGCAGAGCTCGGTCGGCGTGACCCGCATCACCATCCAATTCGACGCTCGATCGCAATATCGACGGCGCGGCGCGCGACGTGCAGGCGGCGATCAACGCCGCGCGCGCCGATCTGCCGACCAGCCTGCGCACCAACCCGACCTATCGCAAGGTCAACCCCGCCGACGCGCCCATTACTGATCCTGGCGCTGACCTCCGAGACGAAGACGCAAGGCCAGCTTTACGATGCCGCGTCGAATGTGCTGGCGCAGAAACTTTCGCAGGTCGAGCGGCATCGGCCAGGTCACGCTGGGCGGCAGTTCGCTGCCGGCGGTGCGCGTCGAGCTCAATCCCAACGCCTTGTTCAAATATACAGCATCGGCCCCGAGGACGTGCGCGCCGCGCTGGCGGCGGCCAACGCCAACAGCCCCAAAGGCGCGATCGAGCCCGGCGACCGCCATTATCAGATCTACACCAACGACCAGGCGACCAAGGCCGGCGCAATACAAGGGCCTGGTCGTCGCCTATCGCAACGGCGCGGCGGTGCGGCTCGACGAGCTCGCCGACGTTCACCGATTCGGTCGAGAACATCCGCAACCAAGGCCTCGCCAACGGCAAGCCCTCGGTGCTGTGATCCTCTATCGCCAGCCGGGCGCCAACATCATCGACACGGTCGACCGGGTCACAGGCGCTGCTGCCCGAGCTCACGGCGTCGATGCCGCACGACATCGACGTCGACGTCGTCTCCGACCGCACCGTCACCATCCGCTCGTCGCTGAAGCGACGTCGAGCGCACGCTGGTGATCGCGGTGATGCCTGGTGGCGCTGGTGGTGTTTTTCTTCCTGCGCAGCCCGCGCGCCAGCGTCATTCCCGGCGGTGGCGGTGCCGATCTCGCTGATCGGCACGTTCGGCGCCATGTATTTGCTGGGATACAGCCTCGACAATCTGTCGCTGATGGCGCTGACGGTCGCGACCGGCTTCGTCGTCGACGACGCCATCGTCGTGGTCGAGAACATCGAGCGCCACATCGAAGCCGGCATGGCCCGGCTCGACGCGGCCCTGCTGGGCGCGCGCGAGGTCGGCTTCACCGTCCTGTCGATGAGCACGTCGCTGGTCGCGGTGTTCATTCCCGATCCTGCTGATGGGCGGCATTGTCGGCCGCCTGTTCGAGGAATTCGCGATCACCCTTTCGATCGCGGTGATGGTCTCGCTGGTCGTGTCGCTGACCACGACGCCGATGATGTGCTGCGAAAATCCTGCCGGCCGCATCGGGATCGGCCGCGGGAACCGGGACGCATCGCGCGCGTCGCCGAACGCGTGTTCCAGGCGATGCTGAATTTCTATGCGCGGACGCTGGGTTTCGCGCTGCAAATATTCGTTCCTGACCGTGCTGGTGCTGTTGGCGACCATCGCGCTCAACATCTTTCTCTATGTCGTCATCCCCAAGGGCTTTTTCCCGCAACAGGATACGGGACGGTTGATCGGCGGCATCCAGGCCGACCAGAGCATTTCGTTTCAGTTGATGCAGCAAGAAATTCACCCAGCTCGTCAACATCGTCCGCAAAGACCCCGGAGTCGACTCGGTCGCCGGCTTCACCGGCGGCTATGCCACCAATGGCGGCTTTGTCTTCGTGTCGCTGAAGCCGCTGTCGCAGCGGACCGAATTCGGCCGACCAGATCATCGCGCGACTGCGCCGCGAAACCGCGGTCGTCGCCGGCGGCCGGCTTGTTCTTCCAATCGGTGCAGGATATCCGCGTCGGCGGGCCGGCAAAGCAACGCGCAGTACCAATACACGCTGCAAGCCGACGATCTCGCCACGCTGCAGGATTGGTCGCCGAAGATCCTGGCGGCGTTGCAGAAAATTCCGGTGCTTGCAGGACGTCAATATCGACCAGCAGGACAAGGGGCTCGAGACCGACCTCGTCATCGACCGCACGACCGCGGCGCGGCTTCGGCCTCAACACCGCCGATATCGACAACACGCTCTACGACCTGTTCGGCCAGCGCCTGGTCTCGACCATCTACAACGCGCTCAACCAGTATCACGTGGTGATGGAGGCCGCGCCGACAATATTGGCAAAGCCCCGACATCCTGAACGACGTCTATGTCAGCACCTTCGGCGGCGCCATCGGCGGCACGCAAGGCACGCAATCGCTGGCCGCGCGTCCGCCTCGCCGACGGCAAGCGCGACCGGCGCCGCGCCGTCGAGCGCCGCGCTCGGCAGTCAGTGCCGTTCGCAACCAAGCCATCGAATGCGATCGCGATCACCGGCCACGGCGCGGCCTCGACCGGCTCCGCCGTCAGCACCTTCACCGAGACTATGGTGCCGCTCGCCGCCTTCACGCCATTTCGGCCCCGGCAACACGCCCGCTCTCGGTCAACCATCAGGGCCTGTTCGTCGCCGCCACGATTTCCTTCAACCTGCCGGCGGGCAAATCGCTTAGCGACGCCGTCGACGGCCATCGACACAGACCATGAACGAGCTCGGCGTGCCGGCGTCGATCCATGGCAGCTTCCAAGGCACCGCCGCGGCGTTCCAGGCATCGCTCGCCAACGAGCCGATCCTGATCTTGGCGGCGCTGGTCACGGTCTATATCGTGCTGGGCGTGCTCTATGAAAGCTATGTCCATCCCATCACGATCCTCTCGACCTTGCCGTCGGCGGGAGTCGGCGCGGTGCTGGCGCTGATGCTGTTCGGCGCCGAATTCAGCATCATCGCGCTGGTCGGCGTCATTTTGCTGATCGGCATCGTCAAGAAGAACGCGATCATGATGATCGACTTCGCGCTCCACGCCGAACGCGAACAGGGCATGAAAACCGAGGATGCGATCTATCACGCCTGCCTGTTGCGCTTCCGGCCGATCATGATGACGACCGCCGCGGCGATGCTCGGCGCGCTGCCGCTGGCGCTCGGCAGCGGCGACGGCGCGGAGCTGCGCCAGCCGCTCGGCATTTCCATCGTCGGCGGCTTGATCGTGAGCCAGGCGCTGACGCTGTACACCACGCCGGTCGTTTATCTTTATCTCGACCGTTTCCGCTTGTGGAGCACGCGCCGTTGGCGTTCCCATCCGACACTGCTGCCGGAGCCCGGCGAATGAGATGCGCGTCTCGCATTGGTCGTGATGGCCGGCGCTGCTCGCCGCGTCGTGCAAAGTCGGCCCCGACTATGTACGACCGTCGGCGCCGATGCCGTCGATGTACAAGGAATTGAAAGGGCTGGAAAGCCGCGACGCCGCGCGAGGCCGGCTCCAATCGGCCGTGGTGGTCGATCTATGACGACCCGGTGCTCGACGGCCTGGAGCGGCAGATCGACATCTCGAACCAGAATCTGAAACAGGCCGAGGCCGCTTATCGCGTCGCCCTGTCGCTGGTGGCGCAGGCGCGAGGCGCAGCTCTATCCGACCGGTACCGTCAGCGGTTCCGCGACGCGCGGCGGTCCGTTGGCGCCGCCGCACAATGCCGGCGGTACGTTCGGCGCCGGCACCGAACTTCACCGCCAATCAATTCAACCTCAGCGCCGGCGCAAGCTGGACTCCCGATATCTGGGGCGCGATCCGGCGCAGCGATCACCAGCCAAGAAGAAAACGCGCAGGCAAGCGCCGCCGACCTCGCCGCCGCGCGACTATCCGCGCAGACCACGCTCGCCACCGATTATTTCGCGTTGCGCGCGACCGACGAGCAAAAGCGGCTGCTCGACGCCGCCGTTGTCGCCTATACCGAGTCCCTGAAGATCACGCAGAACCAATACGCGGTCGGCAACGCCGCGCTGTCGGCGGTGCTGCAAGCCAAGACCCAGGTCGAGCAGACCAAGGCGCAGGCCATCAATACCGGCGTGGCGCGCACCCAGCTCGAACATGCCATCGCGGTATTGGTCGGCAAGCCACCCGGCGATTTCGCGATCAAGGTCGCGGCCATGCCGGACCGCGTGCCGGTGATGCCGCCAGGCCTGCCGTCGACGCTGTTGGAGCGCCGGCCCGACATCGCCGCCGCCGAACGCACGATGGCCGCGCAGAACGAGCAAATCGGTATCGCGATTGCCGCCTATTATCCCGACATCACGCTCACCGCCTCGCTCGGCGTCGCCAGCACGATGCTCAGTAACCTGTTCAATGCCATCAAACGCCGCCTGGGCGATCGGCTCCTCGGTCAGCGAGACGGTGTTCGACGCCGGCCTGCGCGCGGCCCAGGTCGAACAGCAACGTGCGACTTACGAGCAGGACATCGCCATCTACCGTCAGGCCGTGCTGACGGCATTTCAGCAGGTCGAAGACGAGTTGGCGGCGCTGCGCATCCTTGGGGACGAAGCCGTCGCCGAAGACGCGACCGTCCGCGACGCGCGCGAAGCGGAGCGGCTCACGCTGAACCAATATCTCGCCGGCACCGTGGCTTATACGAGCGTGATCGTGGCGCAAACCACCGCGCTCACGAACGAAGAGGCGGCGTTGACCATCCTGCAAAATCGGCTGACGGCGTCGGTGTCGTTGATCTCGGCGTTGGGCGGCGGTTGGAGCACGGCCGATCTGCCGGGCGCGCCGCAAATCACCGACTATCAGCCGGCCAACGGCAAGTTCGTGCCGGCCCCGCCGAAGCCTTGGTACGACACACTGTTCGATTGGTAAGCGGATGAACGAGTCCGAACGGCGGTGGAGTCTTGCCGCCGCGATCTCCTCCATTGCCGTGTTTGGCGTCGGCATCGGCATCGGCGGTCCGCTTCTATCGCTGATGCTGGAAGGCCGTGGCACGGATTCATCGATCACCGGGCTCAATGCCGGCGCCGGTTTCGCCGGCGTCTTGATCGGGCCCATGCTGATGCCGCGGCTGGTGTCACGGTTCGGCTTCCGAAATTTTTTGCTCACTGCCCTACCGCTTAGCCTGGTCCTGTTTTTGCTGCTGAAGCCGTTCGACAGCATCGGTATGTGGTTCGTGTTGCGGTTTTTCGGTGGCTTATGCGGTTCGTCGATCTTCGCCGCATCCGAGGCGTGGATCAGCCAACTGGTCGGCGACAAAGCGCGCGGCCGTACCATGGGCATCTACGCGGCAAGCCTATCGGCCGGCTTTGCCGTTGGCCCCGCCATTCTGACCCAAACGGGCGTCGCCGGTTGGCCGCCCTTCATCGCCTGCGCGGTCATCGCGATAGTCGCGATGCTGCCGCTGCTGGCGGTGCCGTCCGTCGGCGGCGACGCCGCGCTCGCCGGTTCGCATCCGATCGTGATGATCCGGCGGATGAAACCGGTCGTCGCGCTCGTCATTCTGTTCGCCATGTATGAGGGCTCGGCCATCGCGTTGTTGCCGGTTTGGGGCGAGCGGTCCGGCCTCTCCGTCGCGACCGCCGCCTCGCTGATCTCGGCGATATTCGTCGGCGCGATCCTGCTGCAAGTGCCCGTCGGTTTGTTTTCCGATTTTGCCGGCCGCAAGACCACGATCCGCGTCTGTGCCGCCGTCGGCATGGCCGGCGCGATTTTGTTGCCGTTATTGGCGGGGCATCGCGTGCCGTTGTTGATCGCGGCCGCGATTTGGGGCGGCTTTGCCACGGGCCTCTATCCCGTCGCGCTTGCCACCATTGGCGACCGGTTCCGCGGCGCTGACCTGCTTAACGCCAACGCCGGCCTGGTCATCGCCTATGGCACCGGCGCGTTGATCGGTCCGATCGTCGGCGGCGCGGCCATGGATGCGTGGAATCCGCACGGTATCGCCCTAATGCTGGCGGCCATGTTCGGCGCGGTGCTGATCATGAGCTGGTGGCGCCGCGGCACGGCATTACCCGTTGCGGACGGTCCCTCGCCAACAGCACAATAAGGCAGCCGGTCTCGCCGCTTACTTTGCCGACACCAAGGCGCGAAGTCTGGGCCGGTCGGAGACGACGCCGCCGTCCAGCAGGGTTTGCAAATGATCGGCAAGGCGGCGCAAATAATCCAAGAGGGTATCGCGCTCGGCCGCCGATAGCGGCGCCATCATTTCCTCATGGTTGGCCAGGATGGAATTCCGCAACGATTCCAGCTTGCGCGCGCCTTTTTTCGTCGCGAACAGGGCGGTCGTTCGCTTGTCGCCGCGCGGCGCTTCCCGGCTGATCAAGCCGTCGCGTTCGAGGCCGTTGATCACCTTCGTGAAATTCGGGCGCTTGATCATCAGCGCGTCCGCCAACACGCCATGCCGGATGCCCGGGTTGGCGTGAATGGCGCCGAGCGTGATCAGCGCGCCGGTGCTCAATCCCGACCCTTCGAAGCGGCGATAGAACAATTGGAAGCTTTGCAATTGAACGACGCGAATCAGAAATCCGACCGACTCCGCCAGGGGCGGCATCTCGTTGCCGAAGCCGGCGTTGCCGAACCAGACCGCTTTCGCGCTGCGATACCGCGCCGAACCAGCCGGTTCATCGTCCCCAAACGCTTCCGTCATGCCCCTACCGGTGCCGTTGCGCCGTCCGATTTTTCGCTCAGCGCAGCTTACAGCGTTCCATCCCGTGTGCAACCGGAAGGGTTGTGGCCCTACAACGCGATGCCGCGCGCCATCAACGCCGCCGCCAGCGGGATCAGCGCGAACACGCCGAGCTCGGCGACGATGAAGGCGCGGATACGGCCGAACCGCTGGGGCGGGAGCTTGCCGTCACCCCCAGCGGCCGCCTGCCGCGTTGCGATGAAGGCGAAGGTCGGCGGTAACGACAACACGCCGACGACAACGAACAGCGCCATCTTTATCCAGAAGAATTCGCTGGCGGCGTAGAAGGCCGCGCCTTTGGCAAAGAAAAACACGCGCAACAAGCCGGTGACGATGATCGCGACCACCGCCACAAGATAGAGCAGGTCGAGACGCGGCAGGAGCCGC
The DNA here is from genome assembly GCA_963851285.1 of uncultured Alphaproteobacteria bacterium. GTDB lineage: Bacteria > Pseudomonadota > Alphaproteobacteria > ATCC43930 > CGMCC-115725 > JAATGI01. Next base: position 335,274 of record CAWKOL010000001.1, on the reverse strand, counting down.
ACCGTACGCGCGTCCATGCTCGGGCGAAACAGCGCCAGCTCCGCGACCAGCAGCGCCAAGGTACAGAAAATGCTGAGGTAGTGCGCGTAGGCGGCGATCGCCTGGTTCAGCATGGCCGTGTCTCTAGGCCAGCGCGGCGCGGGCAGCGAGGTATTCGGCTTCGAGCCGCGACACCACCGTCGCCACGCCGGGCGCGTCGTCGATGCTGCCGACGCCCTGCCCCGCACCCCAGATGTCGCGCCACGCTTTGGTCGGACGATCGGCGGCGAAGCTCATCGTACTCTTGTCGGCGCCGGGAAGATTCTCGGGATCGAGGCCGGCGCGCGCGACGCTCGGCTTGAGATAATTGCCGAGAATCCCCGAGAACAGCGAGGTATAGACGACGTCGGCGGCCGCGGTGTCGACGATCATCTGTTTGTACTCGGGCGGCGCGTTGGCCTCGCGCGTCGCGATGAAGCGCGTCCCCATGTAGGCGAGATCGGCGCCGATCGCCTGCGCCGACAAGACCGCCTGCCCCGTCGTGATCGAGCCGGACAATATGATCGTGCCCGGAAAGAAGCGCTTCACCTCGGGCACCAGCGCGAACGGCGACAACATGCCGGCATGGCCGCCGGCGCCGGCGCACACCAGGATCAATCCGTCGACGCCCTGCTCGGCCGCCTTCCGCGCGTGACGGATGGAGATCACGTCATGAAACACGACGCCGCCATAGGCATGCACCGCCTTCACCACCTCGGCCGGCGGGCGCAGGCTGGTGATGATGATCGGCACCTGAAGGCGCACGCACACCTCGACATCGTGCTCGAGCCGGTCGTTGGAGGCATGACAAATCTGGTTCACGGCGAACGGGGCGACCTTCGCCTCGGGATGCGCCGCTTGATACGACGCCAGCTCGTCCTTGATCTGCCGGATCCAAACTTCGAGCTGCTCTTTGGGCCGGGCATTCAGAGCCGGGAACGAACCGACAATGCCGGCCTTGCACTGCGCGATCACCAATTCCGGTCCGGAGACGATGAACATCGGCGCGCCGATGGCCGGCAGTCTCAGACGATTTTGCAACAGCGTCGGCAGCGCCATGGTTTCCCCCTCGATCAGCCCGCGGCCCCGGCGGGCCGTGGAATATTCCGTCGAACATGGGCCGGATACCAGACCGAAAACCACACCGCCGCGACGAAGGCGACGACCGACAGCACGATCTCGGCCACGAGCGGCACGGACGGCAGCCAGATCGCGGCCGCGTCGCACGCCGCCGAGATCAGGAACGTGCCGAACCACGCGCCGCTGATGAGGTCGTTGGTGCGGAGAAAGATCGGGCTGTTCCAGAATTGCTCCGGCACCTGTTCCCTGGCGTATTGCAACGTGAATGGTCGGCGGATCGCGAGCGACACCAAGACGATCAACGCCAAGCCGCCATCGACCGCGAGGCGCACGCCCGCAATGCTCCAGTCGGCATGCGCCGCCAGCGTGTAGAGCGTGAGCACGCCAAACAGGATCAAGCTGCCGATTTCGAGAATTTTCGGCCTGACGCCCGCGCATCGCGCCGCGGCCCATCAGGATTGCGGACAACACGGTCGCGGCCGCAAGCGCGACGAACGGCGTCGACGCACGCATCAGCACGAAAAACAGAATGAACGGGGTCAGACCGAGAAGAATGCTCATCGCTGCCTCCTACGCCTGCCGCCAATTGCCGTGGAAGCCGTGCGGCACGCGATGCGACAATTCCGCCACCGCGACGGGGCCTTTGTCCAGCGCGGCCGCGTCGAACACCGCGAGGTCGCTGCGATTGTCGGCGCCACGATAGACCGTGGCAAGCAGGTAGCCATCGCCTTCCGGCGCCTTCGGCCCGCGCGGCACGAACACCGGCTCGCCAACCATATCGCCGGGCGGCAGGCGATAGATCATGCGCTTGCCGGTCGCGTGGTCGAGATGCGCCAGCGTGTCGAACCCTCCATCAATCCGCCGTGGCTTGCCGCGTAATAGCCGTGCCGATACGGCAGGCCGGCGAAGCGTTCGTCGAGACGCGGGAACTCGCCGGCGAGATCGTCGATCCGTTCCTGCTTCACCGTGTCGGTGTTCGCCGTTAGGTCGAAGGTCCAGCGCGTCAGATGCGGGATCGCTTGCGCCGGATCGCCCGGCGTGCCGTCGGGCAGCGGGAACATCGGCGCCGCCGCGAATTGCGAAACATCGGCGACGATCTTGCCGTCCGCCTCGTAGGCGTTCATGGGATGGAAGACATAGCACGGGTCGCATTGGAACCAGCGGATGGTCGAGACATCGGCGTCGCGGCGCATCACGCCGACATAGGCGCCCTTCGCCGGCTCCCAGGCATAGGCGGGCTTGCCCGACATGGCGCGCTCCAAGCTGCCGGTCAGCGGCAGGATCGGGAACAGCACATAATTTCGCGTCACCAGGAAATCGTGCACCATCGCGCTGAACGGCGCGTCGAACTTTTGCAGCCGGGTCACTTTGCCGGTCTTGTCCACGACGCCGTACAGCATGGTCTTGGCGAAAAAGCCGCCGACCGAATAGGCGAAGAACACCATCTCGCCGGTCTCGGGATCGATCTTCGGATGCGCGGTGAATTTCAGCCCCGCCATGGCGCCGGCGAAATCCTGATAGCCCTGCGGCGCCAAGGTTTCGGGATCGAGCGCGAACGGCAAATGCGATTCGACCAGCGCCAGGAGCTTGTCGGCGTGCCAGACAATGTTGGTGTTGGCGGTGCCGCCCGTCTTGCCGAGCACGGACGGATCGGTGGTCGCCGGATTGCCCCAGGAACCGAACAGCGCCTTGTGCGCGTCATGCTCGAGCTGCCATTTCGGCGTGCGGACCCACCGGTTGCGGTAGGCGACACGCCCGTCCGCGATACGGAACGCGTGAATCATGCCGTCGCCGAGGAACCAATGATGGTTGGCGTCGCGCGGCGGAAATTGCGGGTTGGGACCGTTGCGATAGAGCGTGCCGGCAAGATCCTTCGGCAGTTCGCCGCGGACGGCGAGGTCCGGCGCGTCGGCCTCGAACAGGATCGGCGCGTAATTGCCTTGCAGCCACGGCATCTCGGGGAATGGCTTGGTCATGACGCTCTCCTCTTTTCCAATCGGTTCACGGCCTGCGCGCCGCGCGCCAACAGGCTCATCGCGGTGCGGTGGACGGTGGCGAAGTCGGGCTTCGGCTTGAGCTTGCCGGCAAGCTCAAGCACCACCAGCCCATGCACGGTGGCCCAGAAAATCTGGCCGAGCATTTCGGGATCGCCGACCAGGAACCCCCCGGCGACCAGGGCTTCCATGTAGCCCGTCATGGTGCGGCGCGCGCGTTGGGCGGCCCGATCGAGCTCCGGGTAGCGCCCGTCCTCCGGCTGCGACAGATCGAACATCAGACGATAGGCATGGGGCGTGGAGAAGGCGAAATTCGAGATAGGCGCGACCGACCGCGTCGGCGCGCTCGGCGGCATTGCCGGGCATGCGCGCCCCCTGCTCCAGCGCGGCGGCAAAGGCATCGAACGCGTTGGCGCGAACCGCGGCCAGGATGGAGTCCTTGTCCTTGAAATAGCGATAGGGGGTCATGTTGCTGACCCCGAGTTCGCGGGCCAGTTCGCGCATGGTCACGGACGCCGGCCCCCGCTCGGCGAACAGTCGCTCCGCCACGGCGCAGAGGCGGCGGCGGAAATCCGCGACATCGTCGGGCGACAGGTTCCTGGGCATTCTTTACATTGTATATTTACACCGTTACGCGTGTCAAGTCGGCTTCGTTTCATCGGCGATTGGGTTCGGTTTGGCTTCGTTTTTGGCTTCGTTTTCCGGGAAAATCCATTTCTTTTCAATGGCGATTGGGTTCGTTTGCCCGAAAAAAATTTTATGGCGCCGACGCGATCCTTGTTGCCCCCTCCTGCGCTTTACGCAAATATAACGTAAAATACGTAATTGTCAAGTCCCGGCGCAAGGCCGACCGTTCTCTACTGGGCGTCGTCGCCGACAACGCGTTCGTGACCGTAAAGGGCTGGCGGTTAGAGCACGAACAGTTCGGTGAGTTGTGCGGCCACCTGCGTCGCGGTGGCGCGGTCCGCCGCACCGAGACGCCTAACCAGGCGCGCTTGATCGACCGCGCGAATCTGATCCAGCGCAACCTCTCCTTGGCGGCGCCGGAAGCGGATGGAAACGCGAGTTGGATAACCGCGGATCGCACTGGTCATCGGCGCGATGATCACGGTGTTCAGATGCCGATGCATTTCATCGGGCGACACGACAAGGCAGGGCCGTGTCTTCTTGATCTCCGATCCGATCGTCGGATCGAGATTGACTAGATAGATGTCGAAGCGGCGGAGCGGACTCTGTCGCGCCACTACCAGCGCCATTCCTTATCGTCGAACTCGTTGACGAGATCGCCGCCGACAAGGGCTTCGTCACCGGTCGCCGTCCGTCTGAAGGCCTCGGCCCAACCGGCGCGTGGTTTTCTTGTTGGCGCGATGACGACAGCGCCACTCTTCACGCGCAATTCGATATCGCCCGCGAGCCCGCACTGATCGACGATCGCCTTGGGGATGCGGATGCCCCGCGAATTGCCGATTTGCACCAACGACGTTTTCATCACCGTCTCCATCGTAATTACAATGTAATTACGATATTTTCGTTGCGCAAGCCTGCGTCGCGTGCTCTTGGATTGCGTCATAAGGTTGTTCCTGAAAAACGGAGGCGCGCGTGGCGAAAAAGAAACCGGTCGAGCCGAAAATCATCAAGCAGGCCGACATCAAGGCCGGGTCGGTCAAGGCCAAGGCGCTGAAGGAAATGCCGATCGCGAAGGAAGACCTCGACCAGCGCATCGATTGGTCGCGGCCGATCCCGGCGCTGGGTCCGATGGCGGTCGATTTCGAGGAGCGGGTCGATTTCCGCCGCCTCCATCGCTACCGCATCGCGCGCACGCGGCAGGCGCTCGCCGCCTCGGGCCTCGGCGCGCTGCTGGTCTTCGACCAGTACAATATCCGCTATATCACCTCGACGGTGATCGGGAACTGGGCGCGCGACAAGTTCACCCGCTATGCGCTGCTGCCGGGCACCGGCGAGCCGCATCTCTGGGATTTCGGCTCCGCCGCCAAGCATCACCGCCTGTTCGCCCCGTGGCTGCATCAGCACAATTGCCATGCCGGCATGTTGGGCCTGCGCGGCGCGGTGCATCCGCGCATCGGGCTGATGAAAAGCGCGGCCGAGGAATTGAAATCGATCCTCGACGAGAACGGCGTCGGCGACATGCCGGTCGGCGTCGACGTGGTCGAGCCGGCGATGCTGTTCGAGCTGCAACGCGCCGGCATCGACGTGCGCGACGGCCAGCAGATCATGCTCGACGCGCGTGAGCTCAAAAGCGCCGACGAGATCGCGCTGCTCAACATGTCGGCGTCGATCGTCGACGGCACCTATCAGACCATCGCCGAACATCTGAAGCCCGGTATCCGCGAGAACGAGATCGTCGGTCTCGCCAATCACCGGCTCTACGATCTCGGCTCCGACGATGTCGAGGCGATCAACGCGATCTCGGGCGAACGCTGCTCGCCGCATCCGCATAATTTCACCGACCGGCTGATCCGCCCCGGCGACCAGGCGTTTTTCGACATCATCCAGAGCTTCCAGGGCTATCGCACCTGCTATTACCGCACCTTCAATGTCGGCCGCGCCACGGCGTCGCAGCGCGACGCCTACAAGCGCGCGCGGGAATGGATCGACAAGGCGATATCGCTGGTAAAGCCCGGCGTGCGCACCGACCAGATCGCCGCGTGCTGGCCCAAGGCGACCGATATCGGCTTTACCTCGGAGATGGAGGCGTTCGGCTTGTTGTTCGGTCATGGGCTCGGCTTCGGCCTGCACGAGCGGCCGATCATCTCGCGGCTCAACTCCTTCGACGATCCGCAGGAGATCAAGGAAGGCATGGTGTTCGCGCTCGAAACCTATTGCCCCGCCAGCGACGGCTATTCCGCCGCGCGGATCGAGGAGGAAGTCGTGGTCACGCCCAAAGGCGCGAAGGTGATCACGCTCTATCCGGCCGAGGAACTGCCGATCGCCAACCCGTATTGATTCATTCGCGAGAAAACTTTGAAACGCGAAGACGCCAAGGCGCGAAGATCCCATAACCGCGCCATACCGGCGAAAGCCGGTATCCACGGTTGGAAGTGGACCCCGGCGTTCGCCGGGGTGGTACGGAATTTTTCGTAGGAAGAGCTTGGCGTCTTGGCGCCTTGGCGGTTCGTTTTTTCTTTTTTTTCTTTGGTTCGCGTCGTCCGCCCACGCCGCGAGCGTCGCCGGATACTGGTACGGCGAAGGGTATCAGCCGCTGTGGCACGAGAACGCGCAGTGGCTGATGCGTCTCGCGCCCGACGGCGGCTACGCGATCGAGTTTCGCCAGTACCGCTATTGCAAGCTGGTGCTCGACCAAAAAGAGACCGGCACGTGGACAATGGGCGACGCGTTCCGCACCGTCACCACCCGTGTCGACGGCATGCCCACGCGTTACGAGAACGACTATCGCGTCGGCGGCATGACCGACAAGGAGTTCGACATCACCCACGTCAAGACGGGCCAAGCCTATGTCGAAAAGCGCGTCGGCGCCGACTTCAAATGGCCGCCGCCCATCTGCCCGATGAGTTAGTCGGATGTTCGGCGCCTCGTCTTTTGTTTCCTCTCCGCCCCGGGGGGCGGAGAGGGTAGGGTGAGGTGGGGGATGATCCCACGCCGAAGGACAACCATCGTCCGCTGTCTTCGCCGAAGGTCGACCGATGTGGAACAATTGTTGTGGTATGCGCTGCGCGAAAAACTCCAGCCCTGGAAATTTCGGCGCCAACATCCAATCGGTAAACGAGCCGCTGACTTTGCCTGCCCCGCGGCAAAACTCGTGATCGAGCTCGATGGCGGACAGCACGGCGAACAGCGGGACGCGGACGATCGCCGGAGCGCAGAAATATTGCGGCGCGGATATCGTATCATCAGATTTTGGAACGGCGACGTCATTGAGAATATCAAGGGCGTGCTCGAAACGATTTTGATTACGATCGAAAATCCCCCACCTCACCCTGCCCTCTCCGCCCCCAAGGGCGGAGAGGGAAACTTGAGAGAATCACGATGACCAATCTCACCTCTCACACCATCGGCTGGATCGGCACCGGGCACATGGGTTTTCCCGATGGCCGAGCGGCTGGCCAAGGCCGGCGCGAAACTTACGGCCTTTAACCGCACGCGCGCCAAGGCGGAGCCGCTGACCAAATACGGTTCGACCGTCGCCGACACGCCGCGCGCGCTCGCCGGGCACGACATCGTCTTCACCATCGTCACCGCCGACAAGGATGTGCTGGCGGTGACGACCGGACCCGACGGCGTGCTGAGCGACCCGGCGCGCGCGCCCAAGGTGCTGATCGATTGCTCGACGATTTCCGAGGAAGCGTCGGCGCGGTGCGCGCGGCGTGCGAGAAGCGCGGCGTCGCGATGCTGGCGGCGCCGGTCAGCGGCAACGGCAAGGCGGTGCGCGCGGGCCTGATGAGTCATCTGCGCCTCCGGCCCGCGCGACGCGTTCGACCTGGCGAAGCCTTACATGGATGCGATGGGCCGTGGCGCCTATTATGTCGGCGAGGGCGAGCTCGCGCGCACGGTCAAGATTTGCCACAACCTCATGCTCGGCATCGTCGCGCAAGCGATGGCCGAGATTACCGTATTGGCCGAGCAGTCGGGCGTGCCCCGCCACGCTTGGCTCGACTTTCTCAACAACAGCGTGATGGGCTCGATCTTCACGCGCTACAAATCGCCGGCCTATGTGAATTTGGATTTCGCGCCGACCTTCACGCCGGTCTATCTCAGGAAGGATTTGGAGCTGGGCCTGACGCAGGCGCGCAAGGTCGGCACGGTCATGCCGCTTACCGCGGCGACGCGCGAGCTGGTGCAAGGGTTGATCGGACGCGGTCACGACAAGGAGGATTTCGCCACGTTCCTGGTGCAGATGGCGGAAATGTCGGGCCTCAAGCTCGCGCCGGAGAACGTCAAGATCGATGACGGGCTTAAGCCCGCGCGGCTGATGGCCCCGTCGCGACGACCAGGGGGACGTTATCGAATTTCTGTCGCGCGGCGAGGCCTACGGCCGGCCTGGCGACATCGGTCACGCGCATCGACACCCATGCGTCGGTCGTGTTCCTGGTCGGCGACCGCGCCTACAAGCTCAAGCGCGCGATCAGTTTTCCTATCTCGATTATTCGACGGCGGCGAAGCGCGAGGCGATGTGCCGCGCCGAGTACGAGCTCAACCGCCGCACCGCGCCCGACCTGTATCGCGGCGTCCATAAAGTGACGCGCGAGACGGCAGCGGCACGTTGGCGCTCGACGGCGACGGCGCGGCCGTCGACTGGCTGCTCGAGATGAAGCAGTTCGCCGCAGGAAGCGCTGTTCGACCGCATGGCCGAACGCGGCGCGCTGACGCCGGCGCTCGATGCGCGATCTCGCCGACGAAATCGCCGCTTTTCACGCCAAAGCGGCGCCATGCGGCGTCGGATGGGCGGCGGCGCTGCGCGGCATCGCCGCGCGAAAATCTCGACAATCATGCGCACGACCGGCGACGCGCTCGACCAAAAGAAGGTCGCCGACCTCGCCGCGCGCACCGAGGCGGCGCTGTCGCGTCTCGCGCCCCTGCTCGCATCGCAGCCGGTGCGGCGCTGCCACGGCGATCTGCATTTGCGCAACATCGCGCTGATCGACGGCAAGCCGGTGCTGTTCGACGGCATCGAGTTCAACGATGCCTTCATCTGCAATCGATCCGCTCTACGATATCGCCTTTTTGCTGATGGATCTCGACCATCGCGATCTCGCCGCGCTCGCCAACCTCGTGTTCAACCGCTATCTCGACCGCACCGGCGACGGCGCGGGCCTGGCGCTCTTGCCGCTCTATCTCTCGATCCGCGCCGGCGTGCGCGCGCATGTCTCGATCGCGGCTCTCACGCGGCAAGAAAGCGACGCCGAGAAGCGCGATCTCGCGACGGCCGCGGCACGTTATCTCGACGCGGCGCTCGCATTCCTCGAACCGGCGCGGCCGCGCCTTATCGCCGTCGGCGGCTTCAGCGGCACCGGCAAATCCACGGTCGCACAACGCGCTGGCCGCGGATTTCGCGCCCAGGCCCGGCGCGCGCGTCCTGCGCAGCGACGTGATCCGCAAACGATTGTTCGGCGTCGCGCCGGAAACGCGGTTGCCACCATCGGCCTACGACAAGGCGACGAACGAGCGCGTCTATCGTGCGCTGTACGACGAAGCGGCGGCGGCGCTCAAGGCGGGCTATACCGCGATCGCGGACGCGGCGTTCCTCGATCCGGCGGAACGCGCCGCCATTGCCGCCGTGGCGGCGCGCGCCGGTGTGCCCTTCACCGGACTATGGCTCGCGGCGCCGGCGGAGACGCTGCGGCAGCGGATCGCGACGCGGCGCGGCGACGCTTCCGACGCCGACCGCGCGGTGCTCGATTTCCAATTGAGCCGCGATCTCGGCCCGCTCGATTGGGCGCGGATCGATGCGAGCGGGGCGACGGATGACATGTTCAGCGCAGCACGACAATATTTTGACCTGCAAAATAGCGAGAATCCCTCTCCTCCCCTCGGGGGAGGAGAGGTTAGGTGAGGTGGGGAATTCAGGGTACTGCATCACACGCCCACCTCGACCCTCCCATCGCTTCGCGATGGGCCCCTCCCTCTCCCCCCAATGGGCGGAGAGGGGGAAAATAAGTAGTGGCGCACTTTGTTTTCGCACGACGTTCCGTTAAGGTTTGATCGATGAGAGGCGACAAATCTTCGGCGGGCGCGGCGCGGCGTCCGCGGCCCGTCGTATTGTGCATCCTCGATGGCTGGGGCCATCGCCGCGAGCGCGCCGATAATGCCGTCGCCCTCGCGAAAGCGCCGAACTGGCACCGTTTCTTGCGCGACTGCCCGCACGCATTACTAGAAGCGAGCGAGACCTTCGTCGGCCTTGCCCAGCGGGCAGATGGGCAACTCCGAAGTCGGCCACATGAATCTCGGCGCGGGCCGCGTGGTGATGCAGGACTTGCCGCGCATCGACCAGGCGGTCGCGGACGGCTCGCTCGCCAAGAACAAGGCGCTGACCGATTTCGTCGCCAAGCTGAAAAAAAGCGGCGGCACCGCGCATCTCCTCGGCCTGTTGTCGCCCGGCGGCGTGCATTCGCATCAGGACCATATCGTGGCGCTGGCAAAGGCGCTCGACGCGGCGGGCGTGCCGACCGTGTGCCACGCCTTCCTCGACGGGCGCGACACGCCGCCCAAGAGCGCGCTCGGCTTTCGTCGAACGGTTCGAGGGCGCGACCAAGGGCCTGAAGCAGTTCCGCATCGGCACCATCGGCGGGCGCTATTACGGCATGGACCGCGACAAGCGCTGGGACCGCGAGGAGCTGGCGTACGACGCGATGGTCGCAGCGCGGGGCGAGCGCGCGGCGAGACGCGAAGCGCGGCAATCGAGGCGGCCTACGCGCGCAGCGAGAGCGACGAGTTCGTCAAGCCGACCGCGATCGGCGACTTTGCCGGCATGAAGAACGGCGACGGGCTGGTGTCGGCGAATTTCCGCGCCGACCGCATCCGCCAAATCCTGACGGCGCTGCTCGACCCCAAATTCGACGGCTTCAAGCGCGGCAAAGTGGTGAAATTCGCGGCGGCGGTCGGCATGACGCAATATTCGGACGAACTCGATCCGTTGCTGGCGACGCTGTTCCCGCCGGAGCGGCCGGACGAGACCTTCGGCCAAATCGTGTCGGAAGCGGGACTGAAACAACTCCGCATCGCCGAGACCGAGAAATACGCGCACGTCACCTTTTTCTTCAATGGCGGACGCGAAGAGGAATTTCCCGGCGAGACGCGCATCCTGGTGCCGTCGCCCAAGGTCAAGACCTACGACCTCAAACCGGAAATGTCGGCGAACGAAGTCACCGACAAGCTGATCGCGGCGATCGACAAGGGCGCGTTCGACACCATCGTCTGCAATTTCGCCAACGCCGACATGGTCGGCCACACCGGCGACGAGGCGGCGGCGATCAAGGCGGTGGAGACGGTCGATCACTGCCTCGGGCGCATCGCCGACGCGGTCAAGCGCGCCGGCGGTTGCCTCCTCATCACCGCCGATCACGGCAATGTCGAGCTGATGCGCGATCCCGAGACGCACGAGCCGCACACGGCCCACACGCTCAATCCCGTGCCGGTAATCCTGGTCAACGGCCCGCCCGGCGTAACCAGCATCGAGAACGGTCGTCTTGCCGACATCGCGCCGACGCTGCTTGGCGCTGATGGGCCTGAAACGGCCCAAGGCGATGACCGGCCACCCGCTGTTCCATGCCGCGGATGCGCGCGCGACGGCGTGACGCGATGGCCCTGTGCGGCGCCTGCCTCGCGGCGGTAGGCGCCATCGCGATTCCAGCGTGGGCCGACAGCACGAGCCCGGTGCAACGCCTTTACAGCGTCGAGGAGACCGAGGCGCAGAGCCGCGCCCAGCGCGACGCGCTGAAACAGGCCGAGGCAGCGCTGGCGAAGGAAATCGGCGGCCTGCGCGAGCAGAGCGTCAGCGCCGCCGAAGGGATGCGACGCAACGAGGCGGCGCTGACGATGCTCGAGGGACATTTGCAATCGCTCGCCGCCGACGCCGCGCGAAAAACCGAAGAACTGAAACGGGACGAGGCGCGGCGTGGCGGCGTGCTGATGGCGCTGGTTGCGCTGGCGCGCAATCCGCCGGCGGCGCTGGCGCTCGCCTCGCCCGATCCGGTCACGGCGGAGCGCAGCGCGCTGGTGCTTGGCGACGACGGTGCCGCCGCTCGATCGCGCGGCCCGGCGCTTGAGCAATGACCTGAAGCAGCTCGCCGCGCTGCGGCTCGCGATCGCGCAAGCGCACGACAAACACCGCGCCGAGGAGCAGACGCTGAACTCGCAGCAGATGCAGTTGTCCGACCTGATCGCGCGCAAGACGACGCTGGAACACCAGGCGCGGATCGGCACCGAACAGAACGACGAAAAGACTCGTGGCGCTGGCGGTCGAGGCCGCCAACCTCAAGGATTTGATCGAGCGGCTCGAGGCGGCGCGGATCCGCGACGCGCTGGCGCCGCCCGGGCCGCCGCCGCCCAAGCCGACGCCCGGCGCGGACGGAAGGCCGCCGGTGCCGATGCCCGTCGCCGCGGCGACCGCGGCCATCGGACAGGCCGATCCGTCGAAGCCGGCGAAGCTCCGCGAGTTTCGTCGATGCCGCCGGGCATTATCGAGCCGCCGGCGAGCGGCAAGGCTGGTGCTGAACTTCGGCAAGACCAATAACGTCGGCCTGACGAGCCAGGGCCTCGATTACGAGACGCGGCCGGTGCCGAGGTGGTGGCGCCCTATGACGGCCGCGTGCTCTTCGCCGGGCCGTTCCGCGGCTATGGCCAAATCTTGATCATCGAACACGACGACGGCTATCATTCCCTGTTGGCGGGCCTTGACCGGCTCGACGTATCCGTCGGACAATGGCTGGTCACCGGCGAGCCGGTCGGAACCATGCCGAAAGGCGAGGACAAACCGCGTCTTTATCTCGAGCTGCGCCATGACGGCCAGCCGATCAACCCGTTGCCGTGGCTGGCGACTTCGAATGAAAAGGTCAGTGGATAATGCGTTACGGTCTCTCCCTCGCCGCGACGGCGTCTCGTCGCTTGGCTCGCCCTCGCTCCCGTCGATCGCCGCCGACACGCCGCTCGGACGCGATCCAAGACGACGTCCGACACCTACCGCCAGCTCGATCTCTTCGGCGAAGTGTTCGAACGCGTGCGCGCGGATTATGTCGAGAACGTCACCGACGAACAACTTGTCGAGGCCGCGATCAACGGCATGCTGTCGTCGCTCGATCCTCATTCGAGCTACATGAACGCCAAGAATTTCGGCGACATGGAGGTACAGGTCCGCGGCGAGTTCGGCGGGCTCGGCATCGAAGTGACCATGGAGAACAGCATGGTCAAGGTGGTGTCGCCGATCGACGATACGCCCGCCGCCAAGGCCGGCATCAAGCCGGGCGACCTGATCGTCGCCATCGACAACGAGCCCGTCAGCGGCATGTCGCTCAACGACGCCGTCGCCAAGATGCGCGGCCCCGTCAATAGCGAGATCAAGCTCCTGATCCAGCGCGGCACCGCCAAGCCGTTCGACGTCACGCTGAAGCGCGCGATCATCAAGATCCAGTCGGTCAAATATCATATGGAAGGCGACGACGTCGGCTATATCCGCATCTCGAGCTTCAACGAACAGACCGACAGCGGCGTCCATGCCGCGTTCACGTCGTTCCAGAAGACCGCCGGCAAGAAGCTGATCGGCGTGGTGCTCGACCTGCGCAACAATCCCGGGCGGATTGCTCGATCAGGCGATCGCGGTATCGAACGACTTCATTCCGCGCGGCGAGATCGTGTCGACCCGTGGCCGTCATCCCGACGACGGCCAGCGCTACGACGCCAAGCCCGCCAACGATATTTCCAACGGCGTGCCGGTGGTGGTGTTGATCAACGGCGGCTCGGCCAGCGCGTCGGAAATCGTGGCGGGCGCGCTGCAGGATCATCACCGGGCGGTGCTGTTGGGTACCCGTTCCTTCGGCAAGGGTTCGGTGCAGACCATTATCCAGTTGCCTGGACACGGCGCCATCCGCCTGACCACCGCGCGCTACTACACGCCGTCGGGCAGGTCGATCCAAGCGCGGGGCATCGACCCGGACATCGCGGTCGAACCGGCGAAGATCGAAAAGATCGCCCAGCCGGAATTCCGTCACGAGGCCGACCTGAAGGGCGCGCTCAGGAACACGCAGCCGCAACCGGCGGCCGAGAAGCCGGCGGCCGACAAACCGGCAGCCGACAAATCGAAACCGGAGAAACCGGACGAGTCGAATGTCGATCAGGATAAGATCGGCTCGGCCCAGGACTACCAGCTGACTCGCGCGGTCGACCTGTTGCGTGGTGTTTCGATGTTCAACGCGCACCCATCGAATTAAAATCACACCGCGCGCACGAGCGCGGATATCGGGGTGGGGGAAGCGTGGGACAAGCCGAAGCGGCGGCAACCAATGTCACACCGGCACCGGTGCGTTCGTCCGGGCGGCACTTGGCCGCCTGGTTGCCGGTCGTGGGGCTGTTCGCGATCGCGGGGTTGCTCGCGAGCGGCGGATTTCAGTCGCAGCACGGTCCCCGTCCATCCGCGAAGCATTTGGTATCGCACGAAAATATTCAACCGGCCCCGCCTCGCGCCGCGGCCGTGCCGGCGGCTCCGCGCCAACTCGATCCAACGACCGCGCAGCACAGCGATCAACCATTGGAGCCGGTGGCGCTGGCGACTGGACCAGGTGCCGCCGGCGACGGCACCATTCACGTCGCGGCGTCGCTGATCGACTCGGTTGCAATCACCACCGCCGCCATCGAGCTGCGCGCCGTCGATTTGCCGGGAACCTTGTCGCTGACGGCGGGTACGGCCCCGATTCGGGACGTCGCGGCGCGTCAAGAGCAGGTGGCGTCGTTGACGCCGGCCGAACGCCCCGTGCCACCGCCGCCGGTCGCGGCATGGCGGGTCTATGCGCAACATTTCGATGCAACCGACTCCCGGCCGCGCATCGCGCTGATCGTCGCGGGCATCGACGACGACATGGAAGCGGCAATCGCCACGTTGCCGCCGGCCGTGACGCTAGCACTCGATCCTTATGCGCGCCGGTTGCCCGCCTGGATCGAGCTCGCGCGCGCCAAGGGGCATGAGGTGCTGCTGACGCTGTCGACGCCGCCGATCGCCCGGGACCGCCGCGAAGCCGGGCCGATGGCGATCCTGTCGTCGCTGAACCCAGCGGAAAATCTCGAACGGCTCGATTGGGCGCTCGCCCGCGCGACCGGCTTCGTCGGCGTCGTCGACATCGTCGGCAACCGCCCTCCCGCCGAGACGGCGCCGATCCTGGCGAAACTGGGCGAACACGGCCTGATGCTGATCAGCAGCACGCCGCTGAATGCCGCCGCTCACGCGGTCCCGGTGGAAACCGGCGACGCCGTGATCTCGCCGAACCTGTCGCGCCATGACATCGACCGGCAGCTTGCCGCGTTGCAGGATAAGGCGAGAACCGACGGTCATGCGGTCGGCATCGTGATTGCCGACGGGACGCTGTTCCGGCATGTCGCGGCATGGCTCGCGACCCTGCCGCAGCAGTCGCTTGTGCTTGCCCCGGCAACCGCGATGATTGTGACGGCTCCCGACGCCGGCATCGCCCGGGAATGAACGCCGGCCCGTCCGGGCGCTATCGCCGGGCCGTCGGTATCATGCTGCTGAACCGCGATGGCCTGGTCTTTGTCGGGCGGCGCGTCGACCAGAAAGAAGAAGCGTGGCAGATGCCGCAAGGCGGCATCGACCGGGGCGAAACCCCACGGGAGGCCGCGTTTCGCGAATTGAAGGAAGAAATCGGCACCGACCGGGCGGAGATCGTCGCCGAAAGCGCGCGTTGGCTGCGCTATGAGCTGCCCGGCCCGTTGCGTGGCCGGCTGTGGCGCGGCCGCTATGTCGGCCAGCAACAAAAATGGTTCGCGATGCGGTTCAAAGGCCACGACGGCGACATCGACGTCGCCACGTCGCATCCGGAATTCGACGCTTGGCAATGGATGCCGCACGACCGGCTCGTGGCGCTGATCGTGCCGTTCAAGCGCCAACTCTACCGCGACGTCGTCGCCGAATTCGAGCATCTCTGGCCGGACTAGGACGCAGTTCCCAAATCGCCGGTTCCGTGACACCATTCGCGTCAAAGGCGAGGAGACGAACCATGCTTACCCGCGAACAGAACGATTTGCTGACGCGCGTCGGTCCAGAAACGCCGATGGGCGACATGCTGCGCGAATATTGGATGCCGGCGATCCGCTCCGCCGCGCTGGAGCGTGACGGCACGCCGCAACGCGTCCGTCTCGTCGGTGAGAATTTCGTCGCTTTCCGCGCCACCGACGGGCGCGTCGGCTTCGTCGACGAAGCTTGCCCGCACCGCGCCGCGTCACTGGCGCTGGGCCGCAACGAGCAAGGCGGACTGCGCTGCATCTTCCACGGCTGGAAGATCAGCCCCGACGGCAAGGTCGTCGACACGCCGTGCGAGCCGGCCGACCGCCGCGAGGCGTTCGCCGCGGCACAGAAGGTGCGCGCCTTTCCGGTCCACGAAATCGGCGGCATCGTCTGGGTCTATCTCGGCAAGCAGGCGAATCCGCCGCGCTTCCCCGAATTCGAATTCACCAAATTGCCGGCGAGCCATGTCGATGTCCGGCGCGGCCTCGTCCATTACAACTGGATGCAAGGTCTCGAGGCGCACATCGATTCATCGCATGTCGGCGTGCTGCATTCGGGCTTCATTACCAAGGGGCAGATCGACACGCAGAGCCGCGACCTCCACCTCACCATGGCCAACACCGCGCCCGACTTCGAAATGGACGTGGTCAGCTACGGTCTGCGCGAAGGCGCGTTGCGCGACGTCGGCGGCGGCAAGACCTATGCGCGCATCCGCCAGATCGTGCTGCCGTTCTTCACCTTCATCCCCGGCACCAAGGAAGACGTCTGCTCCGGCCGCGCCACCGTGCCGATCGACGACGAATGGGACGCGGAGTGGTACATCGTCTATGACCCGAACAAGCCGCTGACCGAGAAACGCCTCGGCACGCTCTATGCCGGCGCGTCGCAGGACCCGAACGATTTCGCCGCCAATCTGGGCAACCACGACAATCTCTGGCTCCAGGACCGCGACGCGATGAAGAACGGGCATTGGAGCGGCCTGACGCGCAACATCCCGTTCGAGGATTTCATCATCCAATCCTCGATGGGCCCGAACGTCGACCGGAGCAAGGAACAGCTCGGCGCGGCCGACGCGATCATCGTGCGGACGCGGCGCCTGCTGCTCGACGGGCTCGAGGACTATCAACGCACGGGCGTGGTGCCCTGGCGCTCGGACGATATCGATTTCGGCGCCATCCGCGCGCTGGCGGTGACCTATCCGTCCGGCCAGGACTGGCGGCAATTCTCGCCCGACATCGTCGCGCATAAAGCGGCTGCTGAATAAGCTTCGCTTATTGGCAGCCGCCCCGGCGGAAGCCGGGGCCCATGGCAAACGCACGTTGCGCGTCCTGGGTCCCTGCTTCCGCAGGGACGACGACAATCTAGCCATGGACAAGCCACCAAAACTAACGCGCCGCCGTTTGATCGCCGCCGGCGCCGCGACGGCGGCGGTGCTCGGGTCGCGCCGCGTCCGCGCCGCGCGCTTTACCGGGCCGGGGGTGAGCGAGACCGAAATCCGCATCGGCAACACCATGGCCTATAGCGGCAATTCCGCGCCCTATGGCGCCACGGGCATCGCCGAGGCCGCCTATTTCGACAAGATCAACCGCGACGGCGGGATCAACGGCCGCAAGATCAAGTTCCTGTCCCGCGACGACGCGCTGACCGCGGCCAAGACGGTTGAATTGACTCGGCAATTGGTCGAGCAGGATGACGTGCTCTGCCTATTCAGCATTCTCGGCTCCGCCACCAACCATTCGGTGCGCGCCTATCTGAACCAGCGCAAGGTGCCGCAATTGTTTTGCGCCTCGGCCGCCGGCATCTGGGGCGACTACGCGCACTTTCCGTGGACCATCGGCTGGGCGCCGAGCTATTTCATCGAGGCGCACGCTTTCGCCGCGCATATCCGGCGCGAGCGGCCCAACGGCAAGATCGCGATCCTCCACGAGAACACCGATCTGGGCCGCGACGCCGTCGCCGGCCTCAAGGACGCGCTCGGTGCGGACTATCCGCGGATGGTGATCGCCGACGCGACCTACGATCCGCCCGACCCGACCATCGATTCGCAGATCGTGACGCTCTACGGCTCCGGCGCCGACATCCTCGTCAATATCAGCACCGCGAAATTCGCGGCGATGGCGATCCGCAAGGTTTACGACATCGGCTGGCAGCCGTTGCATCTGCTGACCGCGACCTCGAACTCGATCGGCGCGGTGATCGAGCCCGCCGGGTTCCAGCGCGCGCAAGGCATCGTCAGCACGTCCTACATGAAGGACCCGACCGACCCGCAATGGCAGGACGATGTTGGCACGAAGGCATGGCGCGCCTGGATGGCGCAGTACAACGCGCATGCCAGCACCAACGATTTCTCGACCGTCGGCGGCTATTCCTACGCGCAAACGTTGGTCGAGGTGCTGCGCCGCTGCGGCGACGACCTGTCACGCGCCAATGTGATGAAGCAGGCGACGAGCCTTCAGCACGTCAAATTGCCGATGCTGCTGCCGGGCATCGAGATCGACACCGGCCCAACCAACTATCATCCGATCCGCCAGCTCCACCCGATGCGGCTCGAGGGCCGGCGCTGGGTGCTGTTCGGCGACCTGGTCAGCGGTTAATGCGGAGAATCAAATGGAATCGAAAATAACCTCCAAAGGACGCATCACGATCCCTAAAACGATTCGAAAGCTCTACCGTCTGAAGTCGGGGACGAATTCTTCATTGGGGCCGGCCGAAGCGCATCACTCAGGCCCGTGCGCAAGAGCAGGAAAAAAACCATAGAAAGGATAACCCTCGTTTGTCATGGCCCGCGTAAGGCAGGCCATCCACGAGGAAGCAAGCATCATCTCGAAGCCCATTAGATCGTGCCAAGCGCACTTACAAATCCGGCAGAACGTACCGGATCAAAGCGGAGAGGAATTCGTTCGGGCGGTTCATGACGAAGAAATGGTGATAGCCCTCGAACCGGACGAATGCTTTCTTCGGCGCGATGATCTGCCCGAGATATTCCTCGGCCAGCTCGATTGGTGTTTGCTGGTCGGCGGTGCCTTCGAAAAAGAAAATCGGCACGTCAAACTCGAGGCCGAGCGACGGTAGATCGATAGCACCCAGTTCGCCGAACAATTCGTTGCCCGAGAAATGAAAGCCGCGAATGAGCCAATTCCGATCCTCGGTCGTGAAGTCCGCGGGCAAGGGGTTTGGCACCGGACGGACATCGTCACCGTAACCGGGGGCGAGTTTGTCCGCCCACTCGCGCAGTACGCGGATGCTGCCGCGCTCCGCATAAGGGGGCGGCCCGAGCGCGCGCAGCGCCTCAAGGGCGTTTTCATTGTTAGCCGCTTCCGCCTGGGTAAGTTGCTTGGCGTAGTTAACTTGTTCGTTGCGCCGCATATTGACGACCTGGCCGGTGCCAACGTAGGCCGCGAAAAGCTCCGGCCAGCAGCGGATCATTTGGATACCGAGAATAGATCCCCAGGAATGACCGACTAAAACAATCTTGCTGCCGCTAAACCGCGTTTTCAGGAATCTCGCAAGTTCAATTCCATCGCGGACCATGCGGTCGATCGTGAGGCTTCCAGTAAGGGCGTCACCGTTCCGCTTAAAGGTCAAACCGGTGCCACGTTGATCCCAATGAACGACGCGAAAATATTGTTCCCAGGAGCGCCATGCCGCCGCGGCAGGGCGCGAGGAGCCACCGGGACCGCCGTGCAAGTAAAGCAGGATCGGCCGATCAAGCTCGCCGCCGATTTGCACCCATTGTTCGATGCCCCCGATCGAAAGATACATACCGTCGGGCGCCCGTCATTAAGCCGCCTTCTTCGCCTTCGCCGCCTCTATCGCGCGCCAAATCTTGAGCGGTGTCGCCGGCATGTCGAGATGGCGGATACCGTAGGGCGTCAGCGCGTCGATCACCGCGTTCATCACCGACGCGAGCGACCCGACCGAGCCGGCCTCGCCCGCGCCCTTGATGCCCATGACATTGGTGGTGCAGGGCACGTTGTTGAAGGTGATATCGAACGTCGGAAAATTGTCGGCGCGCGGCATGGCGTAATCCTGGAACGAACCGGCGAGAAGCTGACCCGATTCCGGATCGAACACCGTATCCTCCATCAGCGCCTGGCCGATGCCTTGCACCAGGCCGCCATGGATCTGGCCCATCACGATCATCGGATTGACGATCAACCCCATGTCGTCGACGACGGTGTAGCGCAGGATGTCGGTGGCGCCGGTATCCTCGTCGATCTCCAGCTCGCAGACATGGCAGCCGTTCGGGAAGGTGTTGCTGTTGTTGTTGCAGTTGCCGGTCTCGTCCAGCGTCGCCGGCATGCCTTCGGGCAGGTTCTCAGCCTCGCGCGTGCGTTTCGCCAGCTCCAGGATGTTGATGAAGCGGTCGGTGCCGGCGATGGTGAAGTTGCCGTCCTTGAACTCGATGTCCTGCTCCGACGCTTCGAGGAAATGGCCGGCGAGCTTCTTGCCCTTGGCGATAATCTTCTGCGACGCGTCGATCATCGCCGTGCCTGCGACGAGCAGCGAGCGGGCACCGCCGGTGCCAGTGCCGGACTTCACCCGGTCGGTGTCGCCGAACTCGAGATTGATCTTGTCGTAGGGGATGCCGAGCTTGTCCTCGATCACTTGCGGAAAGGCGGTCTCGTGGCCCTGCCCCGACGGGCCGGCGCCGATGCCGAGGAACACTTGGCCATTCGGCTCAAAGCGGATTTCCGCCGCCTCGGCGCCCGCGGCCGTGACCTCCATGTAATAGGACATGCCGATGCCGCGCAGCTTGCCGCGCTTTTTCGAATCCAGCGCGGCGGGCCTCGAAGCCTTTCCAGGCGGAATGCTCGACCGCGAGCTCCATGTTGGCGAGGAAGTCGCCGCTGTCGAAGGTCGCCATCACCGGCGTCTTCCACGGCATCGCGGAGCGCGGCACGAAATTACGGCGCCGCAATTCGTCCGGCGACATGCCAAGCTCGCGCGCCGCGGTGTCGACCAGGCGCTCGACGACATACGCTTGCTCCGGCCGGCCGGCGCCGCGATAGGCGTCGACCCAGTTGGTGTTGGTGAAGACGCAGCGCACGCGTGTATGCCCGGCCGGAATCGCGTAAGCGCCGGTCAAGAGCCGCGAGCCGGCGATAGTCGGAATGAACAGCGAGAATTGCGAGAGATACGCGCCCATGTTCGCGATCACGTCGGCGCGGATGGCGAGGAACTTCGCGTTCTCGTCGAGCGCCAGCTCGACATGCACATTCTGCTCGCGGCCTTGCGTGTCGGTGACGAAGGCCTCCTGCCGGTCGCTGTTCCAGCGCACCGGCCGGCCAACTTGCTTCGCCGCCCACGGCACCAGGAAATGCTCGGGAAAGCCGAAGCCCTTCATGCCGAAGCTGCCGCCGACATCGTTGGTGACGACCTGCACTTGCTCGGGCTTGACGCCCAGCGTGCCGGCGATCGCGCATACGCACCGAGTGAACGCCCTGCGTGCCGAGATGGACGACGTAGCGGTCGGCCGCCTTATCGAACTCGCCGACCACGGCGCGAGGCTCCATCGGCGCGATCACCACGCGGTTGATCGCGATGTCGGTGGAGACGACTTTCTTCGCCTTGGCGAACGCGTCCTCGACGGCTTTGGGATCGCCCAGCGACCAGTCGAGCGCGACGTTGTCGGTCTTGCCCTCATAAAGCGTCACGCCGCCCGGCTTCGCCGCCGCGACCGGATCCATCAGCGTCGGCAACGGATCGTACGACACGTCGATCAGCTCGGCGGCGTCCTTGGCATGCGCCAGCGTGTCGGCCACCACCATCGCCACCGGCTCGCCGACCTGGCGCACGCGGTCCGAGGCGAGCAAGGTGCGGCCGGGATTGAACGGCGCGCTGCCGTCGGCGTTCTTGATCGGCGCCATGCATTTGATGGTGCCGAGCTTGGCCGCCTTCGACATCGGCGTAGGTGATAGACCGCCGAGCACGCCGGGCGCCTTCTTCGCGGCCGCCGTGTTGATCTTGCCGAGCTTGGCATGGGCGTGGGGCGAGCGCAGGAAATAGGCAAACGCCTCGCCGGGCCGATGATAATCGTCGGCGTATTGGCCCTTGCCCTCAAGCAGGCGGAAATCTTCCTTGCGGCGGACCGATTGTCCGATGCCGAACTGACCCACGGGCACACCTCTTTGGATTGAAATCGCGGAATTGAGGCCAGAACCAACCACGCTTTAGCGATTTTGTCGAGCCGCGACGGTGGGGATGAACGGGCGGCGGTCCGCTTATCACATAACCGAGGCGGGGACGGAATGTCGCGCCGCCGCTTGGAGGGATAAGCCATGATGAAGCTTGCAACCTTGGCCGCCGTGGGCGTGATCGGCGTGGGTCTCGTCGCGGCGCCGGTTCAGCCCGCGAAAGCCTGGTGCGGCGCGCTGTTGCCGCTGTGCGTTGCGGGCGCCGTGGTCGGCACGGCAGCAATCGTCGCGACCGCGCCCTTCGCTTACGCGGCGCAGCCGCCCGCCTACTATGCGCCGCCGGCCCCGGCCTATGGGGCGCCCTACGGTGCGCCCGCTCCGGTTTATGCGGCTCCAGCACCTGCCTATTACGGTTATCCCGGTTACGGTTACTACGGCGCGCCGGTCGTCGCGGTCGGCGTCGGTCCCGTCTGGTGGCACGGCCACTGGGTGCGCCGGCCCTATCGCCGCTGGCACTATTATCGTTGTTAGTCGTCGCCTGAACGCGATCGCCTGCCGCGTCCGAATGGCGCGGCAGGTTTTCTATCTAATCTTCGCGCCGTTTACCGCCATACCACGAGGAACAATCCGCCCAGAATGAACAGCGCGCCGACGAGCTGGCGGGCGCCGATCTGTTCGTCGAGAACGAAGTAGCTGATGCCGTAGACCAGAACGAGCGTCAGCGCCGTGAACGGGAACACCACCGACAAGCTCTCGTTCGCGAGCGCGTAGAGCCACAACACGGTCGAGAGCGCATAAGTGGCGAGGCCGCTAACGATGTAGAGATTGGCGTAGGCGATCAAACTATTGTTGCCCGCCGCGCCCCATTTGAATAGCAGTTGCCCAAAGGCGGCGAGCAGGCAACTGATCACCAGGGCAACGATCGTCATGATACCGCTCGCCGGTTGTCCGGGGCACGTGTTTGACGTCGAATTTTAAGCATGGGCTATGATGGCGCGCGTCGCGCAACGCAGCCAGATGAAAATGGCCTAGCTGATCATAAGCAAGCTTATTATAACCGGTGGCCTTTTGGAGTTCGCGGATGTTCCCACCCTTTCGCGCGCCGCGCCTATTCTCGTGCCTGCTGTGCCTCGGCATCGTCGGCGCGCTGGTCGGCTGCACGTTGGGGCCGAATTTCGTGGCGCCGAAACCACCGGCGGATACCAGCTATCGCACGGATAACACCGCCACGCTCGGCGCCGGCGCCAAGGATAAGAGCCAGCGTCTCGTGTCCGGCCAGGCGTTACGCGAGGATTGGTGGACGCTGTTCCGCTCGTCCGAACTCGACGCCACGGTGCAAGCGGCGATCGCGGGCAATCGCACGCTGGTACAAGCGCGCGCGACATTGGCGCAGGCGCAGCAAGCCGAAATCCAGGCCGCCGGCGGACAGTATCCGCAGCTCAACGTCGCGGCCGGCGCCGACCGCCAGCGGCTCGATTTCGCCACGCTGGGCATTCCGGCGGGCCCAGGCTTTCCGCGCTTTCGCGAGTTCAACGTTTTCACCGTGGGCCGCAAGTCAGCTACGCGCTCGACATCTGGGGCGGCACGCAACGACTGATCGAGGAGCGCGCCGCACAGGCCGAGTATCAGGGTTATCAGATGGCCGCGGCCTATCTAAGCCTGACCGGCAACGCGGTCACCGAGGCGCTGACCATCGCGTCGATCCGCGCGCAAATCGCGGCGGCGAATGACATCATCGCCAACGACGAACAGAACCTGTCGTTGGTCAAGCGCGAGCTCGAGGCTGGGGAAGCGACGTCGATCGAGGTCGAAAGCGCGCAAAGCCAGCTCGAGAACGACCGCACCTTTCTACCGCCGCTGCGCCAGCAACTGAGCGCCGCGCGCAACGCCCTCTCGCTTTTGGTCGGGCGGACGCCGGTGCAATGGTCGCCGCCCGATTTCGATCTCGACCGGATGATCCTACCCGGCGACCTGCCGGTGAGCGTGCCGGCGGAGCTGGTGCACCGCCGTCCCGACATCCTCGCCGCCGAGGCGCAACTCAAGACCGCGAACGCCGCCGTCGGCATCGCTACCATTGCGTTGTTCCCGCAACATCACGTTGTCGGCGGCCTACGAACAATTGATCGACGTCGGTCGGCAATTGGTTCGCGTTGCAGAACAACGCCTGGAACCTGGCCGCCAATTTGGCCGCGCCGATCTTTCACGGCGGGGAGCTGACAGCGCAAAAGAAAGCGGCGATGGACGCATTCGACGCGGCGCGCGCCGGCTATGAGCAGACGGTGCTGCAAGCGTTCAGCCAGGTCGCGACCGTACTCGACGCCTTGCAGCACGACGGCGAGCTGGTCGACGCGCAGCACCGCGCGCTTGACGCGGCGCAGCGCTCGCTGAAACTGACCCGCGACAGCTACCAAGGCGGCAATGTCGGCATCCTTCTGGTGCTCGACGCGCAGCGCCGGTACGAGCAGGCGCGGCTCGGCTATGTCCGCGCCGTGCAGCAACGCTATCTCGACACGGTGCAGCTATTCGCCGCGATGGGCGGCGGCTGGGAACAATGGGCGCGGTCGCAAACGCCGCCGGACGCCCCGGCCTCGACGCCCGAAGGCATCGTGCACCAACTATTCTCGCCCTGAGCGTAATCGCCCGCCGCGAACGAACATGGGTTAGGACGCCGCGAAGGCGTCGAGTTCGGCGAGATGGCGGTCAACAATGGCGCGCGGCAGCCACGCGCTTTCGAAGGCGTTACGCGACAATTGGATCAGCTCGGCGCGCGTCAAGCCGGCGTCTTCCTGGGTGCGGACAAGATTTTCTTCGATATAGCCGCGGAAATAAGCGGGATCGTCGGAGTTGACGGTAACGCGCATGCCGAGATCGAGCATGCGCTTGATCTCCTTGGCCTTGCTGCTCTCGCTGAGGCACGCGTTGGAGATCGGGCACACGGTCAGCGCCAGCTTGCGGCGCGCGATTTCGCGGCAAAGCGATTCACGCTCTAGCGAATTGACGCCGTGATCGATGCGATCGACGCGGATCTCCTCGAGACATTGCCGGATATGCTCGGCCGAATTTTCCTGGTCGGGATCGCAATGCATGGTGAGGAAATAGCCTTCGCGGCGCGCGCGCTCGAACACCGATTTGAACTTCACCGGCGGATTGCCCTTCTCGTCGGAATCGAGGCCGAAGCCGACGATCCATTCGCGGTAGGGCAGCGACTGCACCAGCGTGGTCATCGCGAACTCGGCGCTCCAGTCGCGCAACACGCAGAGGATGAGCTGGCTCTTGATGCCGAGATCGCGCTCGGCCTCCCATTGCGCGCGCCGGATGCCGCGGATCACGGTGTCGAAGGCGACGCCGCGCGCGGTATGCGCCTGCGGATCGAAGAACATCTCGGCGTAGCGCACGTTCTGCGACGTCGCCTTGGCGAGATAGGCGTGGGTGAGATCGAAAAAATCTTGCTCCCGAAGCAGGACGCTCATCCCCTCGTAATACATTTTGAGGAATGACGGCAGATCGGCGAAATCGTAAGCGGCCTTCATCGCCGCCGCGTCGGCATAGGGCAGCGGCACGCCGTTCCGCGCCGCCAGCGCGAATTTCATCTCCGGCTCGAGCGTGCCCTCGACATGGACGTGGAGTTCGCATTTCGGCATGCGGGCGATGAAGTCGCGAAGATCGGTCATCAGGACCCTGCCGCTGCGGCAAGGGGTCGGGCGCTATGCGCCCAACCCCTGCCTAGATGGCTCCCCGGGACGGATTCGAACCATCGACCAACCGGTTAACAGCCGTCGATCATGAAACTCGGCGACACGCCGTGAAACAACTTGTGGATCGGATCCCCTGAAAAAACAAGGATTTTCCCTGCAAGCGCTATTCGTAGCGTTTCATACTGCGTGGGTGTTGCCGCTACCCCGGCGCTACCCCGGCAACGCGAAGAAAATCTGTGGCCGTCTTGAAACTTACTGACCGAGGGATCAAAGCGCTGACGGTGCCGAGCGCCGGCCGGGCAGAATTCTTCGATTCGCTCCTACCTCGATTTGGGCTGCGCATTAGCCGCTTTGAACGATCCGGACATCCGTCGCCGGGGCGCCAATCTGGATACCCCGATCTTGCATAGCCTTGGAGGCCGCGCTGTTAGGAATCACGATCATGTCGTTCGACGTTGTCCTAATCCGAGCTGCCTGCCAATTCACTTCGATGACCGGATCGCGCGGCGCGGCTAAAACACAGGTTTACGAGCAGTTGCTTCTGCCGATGTGGTGCGATGGCCGCATTAACATGATTCTTGGCGCCATCGATCGACACCGGGCGCAGTTGATCGGTCGCTGAATTCTTCGGAAACGGCGATGCCGCCCATTGTGACGTTGACGATGAATCCCGCGTTGGACGTCACGACGGCGACAACGCACGTCATGCCGGGTGAGAGAAATTGCGTTGCTCGGCCCCGCGCCTTGGCGGATCATGACAGTTGTTGGCGCTTCGCAGCCGCCACCGTACCGGTCGCCAGCACCGTCGGCGCCGGCGACAGCATGGTCGCTGGTATATTGCACCGCCTATCGACGGGCGCGTCGCTCGAAGAGGCGATTCGATGCGACGACCGTAAAGGTGTTCCGATTTGTTAGGCTTTTTCCGGCAACGAGCAAAGTTTCTCCCTTAAGAACTCCAGCTCTGTCGCGATTTTCTGGGTGGTCCCGAGCCTGTCTGGGTTGCCGGGCATTTCATTTATTCCCAGCCGATCAAGCGCGAGCGCCACTTGATTGTGCGTGGCCGCCAGGTGGACAAGTGCCCAAGCAATGGCAAAGCGGCCGTCGCCAGCATTTGCCTTTTCCCGAAATAGCGTTTCGAGTTGTTGCTCGCATCCTGGCTCAATCATGGCATTTTCCTTCAGATTAGGTTGTTAATTTCTTATGCCCACTAGGGTGCCTAGGCCTTGATGTACCTCAAGGGCGGTGCGGCCCGCTCAAGTAATTAGTCGGCATCGCGACCGGAATCGAGATAACGGTGCCTGTTCTCGTGTCTCATTGAGGTAGGCGATTCCACGGAATAGCCGCCATTCCGTAACGGTGCGGCTGGAATGTTGAGACAGGTCACGGCATGTGTCTAGCCTTCACGCTTCGATGAGAACCTTGAGTGCCCGTGTGTTGGCCGCGTGGCCGAACGTCTCGTAGGCGTCCAAGATCTGGTCGAGTCTAAAGCGATGCGTGATCAGCTTGGTCGGATCGATCTTCCCGGCCTGCACTGTCTTCAACAGCATCGGCGTGGTCACAGTATCGACGAGCCGCGTCGTAATGGCGATGTTCTGCGACCACAGCCGTTCGAGGTGCAGATCGACCTTGGCGCCATGGACGCCGATATTCGCGATGGTGCCGCCAGGTGCCACGATATCCTCACAGGTGATGAACGAGGCAGGTACGCCGACCGCCTCGATCGCGGTATCGACTCCGCGCCCGCCGGTCAGCTTCATCACCGCCTCGGCGGCGTTGCCCTTCCCAGCGCTGACCGCGGCTGTGGCGCCAAAGCGTTTCGCCACCTCAAGACGGTTGTCGTCGAGATCGACCATGATGATCTGGGCCGGCGAGTAGAATTGCGCCGTTAGCAGCGCGGCGAGACCGATCGGTCCCGCGCCGACGATCGCGACCGTGTTGCCCGGCTGGACCTTGCCGTTGAGTACGCCGCATTCGAAACCGGTCGGCAGAATGTCGCTCAGCATTACCAGCGCGTTTTCGTCCGCCCCGGCAGGAATCGGATAGAGGCTCGTATCGGCGTGCGGGATGCGGACATATTCGGCCTGGGTCCCGTCGATGCTGTTGCCCAGGATCCAGCCGCCGGTCGTGCAGTGCGAATACATGCCGCGGCGGCAATATTCGCATTTGCCGCATGACGAGATGCATGAGATCAGCACGTGGTCGCCGGGGCGAAAATTGACCACGCCGGAAGCGACGCGATCGACGATGCCGACGCCTTCATGACCGAGAATGCGGCCCGGCGTGCAAGTCGCCACGTCGCCTTTCAGAATGTGCAGATCGGTGCCGCAGATCGTCGTCTTGGTCACTTTTACGATGGCGGCGCCGCCATCAATCGCAATCTCGGGTTTGGGTCGGTCGACCAACGCCTTCTTGCCGGGGCCTTGATAAACGAGTGCTTTCATCGCGCGCTCCTATCCATCCGAGGCGTATTCGCCTCCATCGGGCCGAGAATCCGCGCGTTAGACCGTCTGCTCCTTGATCTCGATCAATTTGGGCCGCAGAAATCGGATTAGAAATCATTCATGGCGGTCCGATTTCCCACTACAAATTGTCTGGATTTCATGGAATCGCCGCAGGCGTTGGGTCGGCCTATAGTGGGGATTCGGCGTTGCGACGCGGGAGGCGGCCGTGGATAAGCAGACGCATTTCAACGTGTGGTATTTCATCGTCGCGTTCGTTGCGATCCTGTTGTTCCAAAGTTGGCTGAGCACGCGGCAACAGGTCGAGACCATTCCCTTCAGCCAGTTCGAACAGATGCTGAAAGACGGCGAGATCTCGGCCGTCAACGTTCACGGAAATTATCTCGACGGAACGCTGGCGAAGCCACCCGCGAAAGGGCCCAAACTCTATTCGACCGTCCTGGTTCAGCCCGACATTTATGACTTGCTGAAGAAATACAACGTTAAGGTCACGGGCGTGGTTGAAAGCCATTTCATCAGCGACATTCTATCGTGGGTCCTGCCCGCGGTCATCTTTGTCGGCATCTGGATGTTCGCGATCCGGCGCATGGGCGGCGCCGGCGGCATGGGCGGGCTGATGGCAATCGGCAAGAGTAAGGCCAAGATTTTCGTCGAGAAGGATACAAAGTCACCTTCGCCGATGTCGCGGGCGTGGACGAGGCGAAGCAGGAACTGATGGAAATCGTCGATTTTCTGAAAGACCCGAAGCGCCACGGCCGCCTCGGCGCGCGCATCCCCAAGGGCGTGTTGCTGGTCGGTCCTCCCGGCACCGGCAAGACGTTGCTGGCCCGCGCGGTCGCCGGCGAGGCGGGCGTGCCGTTCTTTTCGATCAGCGGATCGGAATTCGTCGAGATGTTCGTCGGCGTTGGGCGCGGCACGGGTACGCGACCTGTTCGAGCAAGCCCGCAAGGTCGCGCCGTGCATCATCTTCATCGACGAGCTCGATGCGCTGGGCCGGGCGCGCGGCATCGGGCCGCTGAGCGGCGGCCACGACGAAAAAGAGCAGACGCTGAACCAGTTGCTGATGGAACTGGACGGCTTCGATCCGCAGGCCGGCATCGTGCTATTGGCAGCGACCAATCGGCCCGAGATCCTCGATCCCGCACTGCTCCGCGCCGGACGGTTCGACCGCCAGGTGCTGGTAGACCGGCCGGACAAGGTCGGCCGCGTCGCCATTCTCAAGGTCCATCTCAAGCGGATCCAAGCTCGCCAAAGGAGGTCAATCCCGAAGCAGATCGCTGCGCTGACGCCCGGATTTACCGGCGCCGACCTGGCAAATCTGGTCAACGAAGCGGCGCTGCAAGCGACCAAGCGCGACGCGCCGGCGGTGAGCATGGCCGATTTCACGGTGGCGGTCGAACGGATCGTCGCCGGTCTTGAGCGTAAGAGCCGGCTCCTCATTCCGCGCGAGCGCGAGATCGTGGCCTATCACGAGATGGGCCACGCGTTGGTCGCGCTGGCGACCCCGGGTGCCGATCCCGTACAGAAGATCTCGATCGTGCCGCATGGTATCGGCGCGCTCGGCTACACCATGCAGCGGCCGACCGACGACCGTTTTCTGATGAGCCGCGGCGAGCTCAAGGGCAAAATGGCGGTCCTGCTTGGCGGCCGCTCGGCGGAAGCACTGGTGTTCGACGACATCTCCTCGGGCGCCGCGGATGATTTCGAAAAGGCGACCCACATCGCGCGCGCCATGGTGACGCGCTTCGGCATGTCCAAGGAATTAGGCCAGATGGCTATGAAACGCAGCGCGAGACCTATCTCGGCGACGCCGCGGGGGTGACGAGGGACTATAGCGAACAAACCGCGCGGGAGATCGATGTTGCCGTGCGTGCTTTGCTCGACGAGGCTGCCGACGCCGCGATCCACATTCTAAAGACGCACCGCAAGCAGCTCGAGGAAGGCGCGAAGCTGCTGCTTGAACGGGAGACGTTGCAGGTCGACGAGCTGCCGCACCTCGAGGGTCACGAGCACCAGCATCGGCACCGAAAGGTACATTCATGATCCCGTTCTGCGGCCCTTTGAACTCAGGGCTGCAGCGGCCACCAATATATTAATAGACGCGCGCCTGTCGATATTTTTCAGATGCGCTCCCACAGATCCTCTTCTTCTTCGATGCGATCAAGTTCGCGACCCCGGAAATCGCCCCTGAAAACCAAACCGACGGCTCGTCCTTCTGCGTCAACTACCGGTAAGTGACGGCATCCTCGATCCTGCATGACGCGAAGCGCCTCAACGACATTCGTCCGCTGCGGAACAGTTCGCAGTTCGGTCGTCATGACCTCATCCACCCGCGTGGTTGCGGGGTCTCGGCTTTCGGCGAGAACACGCCGGATTGCATCGCCGCGGGTAAAGATGCCCTTGAGCTCACCGTTCGCCGAGACGACCAAGGCCGCACCCGCGCGACAATCGCGCATGCGCTTGGCGGCTTCTTGAACGCTCAAATCGGGCGCCAGCAATAACGGGCTTCGATCCCGCACCAAATCCGAAAGTCTGCGCATTGTGGCCTCCTTGCCCACAAAGAAGGCTAACGGAATTCGAGCGGCTCGCTTTGATCTGCCTCAATTCCGGCAAACCAAGCCACCGCAAGGCCTGAGCAGAAGCTTGCGTTAGATCAAAGACGCCGATCACTGGTGGGTAACAATGAGTTTGCCGAAAGAGGTGAATCATGACACCGCCCGCCGATCAAACGCACGTATCGCCGCTGCCGAAACTGCTTTACGACTTATTTCATGACGCAGAGACGTTGCTGTTTCAGCAGCTCGCCTTGCTGCGCGCGGAGATGAGCGAGGCGGTCGGACAGTTATTGCGCGGTTCCGTGGTCATGCTGATTGGACTTGAAATCGGTGTGGCGGGGCTTGTCATGCTGGCCGGTGCGGTCATCGTCGCGGTCGCGCACGTAATGCCGCTGTGGCTCGCCTGTGTCGTGGTCGGCGTGGCCAGCCTCGGCGTCGCGCTTTTACTCATCGCGGTGGGCCGGCGGAGGATTGCAGCGGCGGGATTCGCGCCCCGACGGGCGGGACGAGCGTTACGCGAAACCAGGAGTTGGTTCGAGGACGAATTCACATGAGCCCGGTCGGTCGACATCAAGACGTCCCGACGATCGAACGCGAGATTCAGGAGACGCGTCTGCGGCTTTCCCGCGATCTCGCCATGCTCGACCGCGAATACGCGGTGCGCAGTATGGTGGTTCATGCGCTGCGGTTCGCGAGCCAGGGAAAAGATATGCCGTCGCTTGCCGCTTCCGCCAAATATAGTGCCCTGCCATTGGGTCTAATTGGGCTCGGATTCGCATGGCTCGCCTTCGCCGACCCGACCGCGTGATGGGACGGCGTTTGCGCGACGCTATCGAGCAGACGCGACGCTTGTTGGATACCGCGCTCGGAGGTACGGGCGCGCCAGCGGCGGAATCGTCAGTTAATGGGCCTGGAAAAGAGGAGAATTCATGATGCGATTAGGACTGTCACTTGGTGCCTTGGCTGGCGTGCTTCTCGCGATCCAGGCGGTTGCCCAGACGGCGGACGAGCACGGCGATCGTTCTGCGGGTCGGGCGTTTGCGCTTCAGGTATGCACGCCCTGCCATGTTGTATCGCGACGCCAGTTGTCGCCGCCGCGATTTGCCGTCGCGCCGACATTCGACGCGATCGCCAATGCTTCCACGACGACAGCGAGCGGACTCCATGCCTTCCTGTCAACTCCGCATCCGACTATGCCCAACTTGATCTTGTTCCGACGGGAGCAGCGCGACGTCATTGCCTACATTATGGGGCTCAAGCGAGATACGCCGTGATGCCAACTGACGCCCGCCTTTGAGAGTGAGGAGAGCCGCATGGTCAAGTCGGAGACAGCGAGCAGGGGTGGGGCGCGTCGTTGGGGGCGTACCCAACTGGACAATCGTAAAGACCCCTATCGCCCCAACAAGAGATTGGCTGAGCCGGCCATGTGTCCGGATTGCGGCGCAGTGTTTCATCGCGGGCGCTGGCAATGGTCGGCGGCGCCGCAAGGAGCAATGCCGATACGATGTGAAGCGTGCCGACGGATTCGTGACAAGTTCCCGGCAGGTACGCTCATTGTGACGGGAAAGTTCACGCCGACGCAGGACGCAGAAATCGAAGCGCTCGCTCGTCATCAAGAAAAGGCCGAAATGGCGGATCACCCGCTCAATCGCATCATGTCGATCGAGCATTCGGGTGCCGAAACCATGGTAATCGCGACCACCGATCTCCATTTGCCCCATCGCATCGCTCGCGCGCTCAATAAGGCTTTTGGCGGTCGCTCAGACGAACATTATGAGAAAGATGGTGACACGGCGCGTATCGCTTGGCGCATAATCTAAACTTTTCGATGTCGCGGCCGGGCGCTAGGCATCGAACGAATCGCCAATTTTTTCGTGCGCGGCGGATCGGAACAACACCTGTTTTTGTCCGGCATGAGCGCTATCCCCTTTTGTTGATCGATCATGGACAGCGCGGGAGGCTGGCACCGTGTTGACGTAGATCAAAGCCGTGGCCTCCGGGTGACGATAAAAAATCGGTCTCTCAACTGGAAAACAGGAGTCCGATTATGGCCGATACCCCGACGAAATTGACCATCAAACGAGACGAAAAGCAGGACAAGCATCCGGTGCCGGCGCAAATGTGGCATCCGCTTGTGAACTTGCGGCGGGAGATGGATCGCTTGTTCGAGGATTTCGATCGCGGTTTGTGGCTCACGCCGTTCCGCCGGCCATGGCTCGACGTCGAACGATCATGGCCTGCCAATCCGGCGATGGACGTCATCGAGAACGATAAGGCGTTCGAGATCACGGCCGAGCTGCCCGGCCACGACGAGAAGGATGTCGAGGTCAAGGTCGTCAATGGCGGCGTGACGATCAAAGGATCCAAGACCGAGGAAAAGGAAGAAAAGGCCAAGAACTATCATCTCCATGAGCGCCGCTTCGGATCATTCCAGCGTTATTTCTCGGTGCCGGACAGCGTCGACGCCGACAAAATCGAGGCGAGCTTCAAGAAGGGCGTCCTCATGGTGACAATGCCCAAGAAGGCCGAAGCGCAGAAGGTCGAAAAGAAAATCGAGATTAAGGCTGCGTAAGCCAGGGCGGTCCGGGCGACGGCGTCGTATTTCCGAGGGAACGCGATGCTGCCGCCTAGCCGCTGATTTACAGCATTTAACTAACCTATCTTGAGCCGGTTGATTCATCTCAACGCGGCCACACGGATTTGGCAGCGCCGTATGTGCACGTTTTGAGCCGGAGCGTGAAGCAATGAAAGCCGCGTCCCCGATCCTCGCATTGCTGGCCGCGATGACTGTCATCGGCACCCCGGCGCTCGGAGTCGGCGGTGGCCCGGTCAGCCGCGGCGTTGGCGCCTTTGGCGGGTACAATTCTTCGCCCGCGCCACAAACGCGCCAATATACGATCCGGCCACGGCGGCCGGTATTCGGGCCAACCAGGTCCGCACCCCCAACGCGATCTCGGCCAACTCTATCGCCAAACCAGGTCAATCCACGTTTATCGACGCCCAGTCACAATTTCCGCGACCAAAATCTTCGGCGTCTCGATCCACCCGATCGGAATATCTGGAGTCATGGCCGTTGGCATCACCGGCATTATCGTGGGCGTTACGGCTGGTGGTGGTTCGTTGCGGGCTATGGGTATTGGTACGAAGAATCGTACTTTCCTTATCCGGATTACATCTCCGATGAGATCGAGCAGGATATGGGCGACGAGACACCCCCTGACGCGACGCCTCCCAATGATCTTCAGGGCGATACCTACTATTACTGCAGCAGTCCCGACGGCTATTTCCCGCACGTCGCGACTTGCAGCGTATCGTGGGAAGCGGTGCCCGCCGCGCCAACGCATTGAGACGGAGATCGCGATGTTCAAGACAATTTTGGTCCCGGTCCGAGGCGATGGCGGTGACAAGGCGAGCCTCGGCACCGCGCTCGCCGTGGCAACGCTTTTCGGCGGTCATATCGATGCAGCCCATGTCCGAAGCGAGCTTCCGCTTCTTATTCCCGCCGCCGGACCAAATTCGGCCCAGATGATCTCCGGGCTTCAGTATGTTTCGGCCCTGCGGGAACACGGCAAGGATCGTCGACATCATGCCCGACGGCTGTACAGGCAATTCTGCGCGGAGGCTGGGGTTCAACAATCTGGCGCCCCGCCCGCGAAAAAATCTGTTTCGGCGGCCTGGACCGATCGCAAGGGAAACGGAATCGAACAAATTATTGGCTTGGCGCACCGGCACGATCTGATCGTCTTGCGCGCCGCGCCCGGCGGCAACGACGGCTTCTTCCCGGAGGAAGCCGGCGAAATCATCCTTTCCCGCGGCGGGCCGGTGATGCTCGCACCGCCCCGTCCGCCGTCGGAGATCGCGCGCACGATTGCAATTGCGTGGAAGAAGACGCCGGAAGCGGCCTCCGCCCTCGGCGCCGCAATGCCCTTATTTTACCGGGCCGACGAAATCCATGTGATTTCCGTCGCCGACGATGAGCACGCGCTCGATCCGTCTGTCGACGATGTCGTGGTGCGGCTTCGCTGGCACGGTCTTAACGCCATTGCCGATCCAATCAAGTCCGAGCGATCATCGCCCGCCGCTTGCCTGATGGAACATGTTGAATCGCGGGGTGCGGACTTGTTGGTCATGGGAGCATATGGCCGCAATCGAATGCATGAGCTGATTTTCGGCAGTTTCACCAAACGCGTCCTTTCGGGTGCATCCCTGCCGGTATTTCTAACCCACTAGGGCCGGGACCCATAAACAGGATTCCCAGCGCGCGCGAATTGTGATTCACGATCTCCGAAGGGAGATCGTTGATGGATCGAGATTATTTCTGGCTCAGCGACGAGCAGTTCGACCGGCTTGGACCGCATCTTCCGACCGACACGCGGGGCAAGCCGCGGGTTGATGATCGCCGCGTGATCAGCGGGATCGTGCATGTCCTGATTTCCGGCTGTCGATGGAAGGATGCGCCATCCGTCTATGGTCCGCGCAAGACGCTCTATAACCGGTTCGTGCGCTGGGCGGCCAAGGGCGTGTGGTCGAACATGTTCTACGCGCTGGCAATGGCGGGCGGTCCGCAGGCCGAGGTGTTGATCGACTCGTCCGCCGTGAAGGCTCACCGCTGCGCCTCTGGTGGAAAAGGGGGGAACTCACGCAAGCGATTGGCCGTTCCCGGGGCGGACGGACGACAAAAATCCATGCCCTGACTGATCGCTTCTGCCGCCCCATCGCATTCTTGCTGACGGGCGGCCAAGTGGCTGACTGCGTGGCTGCCGACGCGCTGCTCGACCAAATGTCCACGACCGATCTCGTCCATGGCGACAAGGGCTACGATACCGACGCCGTGCGTCGGAAGATCGAGGCCAGGGGAGCCGCGCCGAATATCCCGCCGAAATCCAACCGCGTCTGGAAAAGCTGCTTCTCTCCATACCTTTACCGCCATCGCAATGCCATCGAGCGCATGTTCGGTCGGCTCAAAGATTTCCGTCGCATCGCAACCCGATACGACCGTCTCGCCCAGAATTTCCTTGCTGCCCTCTGCATCGCGGCAACTATCTGTTACTGGTTATAAGTCCTGGCCCTAGGGCAACGCCGACGACAACAGCATTGGCTGCGGGATTTCGGCGAACAAGCGGTCGGTATCCTCCACTTGGCATAATTCGGTTCCCGGACGCATCAGGGCGGCCGCACCAGCGGCCATGCCATAGCGCACCGCTTCTTGAAGCGACCTACGCGCCGATAGGCGGTGCAATATACCAGCGACCATGCTGTCGCCGGCGCCGACGGTGCTGACGACCGGTACGGTGGCGGCGGTGAAGCGCCAACAACCATCACGATCCGCCAATATCGCGCCCTCGTCACCCAGCGAAAGCACGACGACCTCGGCAAATCCCTGAGCGATTGCTTCCCGAGCCGCGGCTTCATGCCCTTGCTCTCCGGCGATCGGGCGTCCCAACAGGTCGCCGAGCTCCGCGCGATTGGTCTTCAGAAGAAAGACGTTGTCTCTACCGATCCCGCGCAGCGCCGGTCCAGATGTGTCGAGCACGAAGCGGCCGCCGCCGCTCTTAACCCGATCACCGACGTGCCGATAAAAATCGCTCGGGACTCCTGGCGGCAGACTTCCGCTTGCGACGAGATGGCCGCCCCTGGGCAGCAACCCCAACGCGTCGTCGAGACATCGCTGGCACTCATCGGCGCTTAGGATTGGGCCCGGCATGACAAAGCGAAACTGCCGCTCGCTCTGCCGCTCGTCGATAGTGAAGTTTTCGCGGGTCATACCGACGATCGGGATTGCCTTGCACGGCACATTTTCGTCCTGCAAAAGTGTTTCCAACCATTGCCCGGTCACGCCACCGACTGGAAATACGGCGGTCGCTTCACCACCGAGCATTCGCAGCGCGCGCGCCACGTTGATCCCGCCGCCGCCCGGATCATGGCGCGGGGCCGAGCAACGCAATTTCTCACCCGGCATGACGTGCGTTGTCGCTGTCGTGACGTCCAACGCGGGATTCATCGTCAACGTTACAATGGGCAGCATCGCCGTTTCCGAAGAATTCAGCGATCGATCGACTGGGCCCGGTATCGATCGATGGCGCCAAGAATCATGTTAATGCGGCCATCGCTCCACATCGGCAGAAGCAACCGCTCGTAAACCTGTGTTTTGGCCGCGCCGCGCGATCCGGTGCGCGGCCCATACCAAGTCGGCTTGCCGCTCTCTACCGTCGCGGTGCACTGCGATTGCAGGAATTCAAAATGCGGCGCCGGCTGAATCTCGTCGAGAAATCGACCGACGACATCGGGGCCGTTCTCGCCGCACCAGTCTTTCCCGACAACGTTCAGTCGAAAACGCTGCGGCAGTGCGAACACATCGAGAAGGAGTAACGCGGACGCGAGATCTGGTAATGCCGTCAGGCGCAAATCGTCGCTGAACGGTATCTCATTTCCCCCGCGTTTGAGGCTGACCCAATAGTCACGTACCCGACAGAGGTTGGGGGAGGTGACTCTCGCTAATGCGAAGGGCATTGCTTGCCGGTTCATCGGGTACCACGAGCTAAGTCAAATCTCGAACTTATGTGCCAGCACGGGCGAAGTTCGTAATTGATGCAGGTCAATGGCCGGCCGGCGGCGAACTGCCGCGTTCCGCGTCGCGCACGATCGCGATTGTACGGGCCAAGCTTCCCGGATTGACGCTGATTGAATCGATGCCAAGTTCAGCCAGAAAGCACGCGATCTCCGGATAGTTGGCGGGCGCCTCGCCGCAAATCCCGACATGGCGGCCGTTCCGCCTCGCGCCGGTAATGGCAAGCCGCAGCATTTCCAGCATACCGGGATCGCGCTCGTCGAAATCGAACGCCACGATCTCCGAATCGCGATCGACACCGAGCGTCAATTGCGTCAGGTCGTTTGATCCGATCGAAAAGCCGTCGAACAATTTCGCGAATGCATCGATTTGAATGACGTTGTTCGGTATCTCGCACATGACAAAAATCTTGAGTCCGTTGACGCCGCGCGTCAGGCCATTCGCAGCCATCGCCGCGATAACGCGCTCTCCTTCCTCAACGCGGCGACAAAATGGAATCATGATAAGCAGGTTGGTGAGCCCCATCTCCTCGCGCACCCGCCGCAATGCGGCGCATTCGAGCGCGAAGCCATCCGCATAGGCCGGGTGCGCATAGCGCGATGCGCCGCGGAACCCGAGCATCGGGTTGGCCTCGCGCGGTTCGAAAGTTGGGCCACCCAGCAAACCGGCATATTCATTGGTCTTGAAATCGGACAACCGGATAATGACCGGCCGTGGATAGAAGGCAGCCGCGATCATGCCGACGCCTTCGGCGAGTTTGTCGATGAAAAAGTCGGCCGGGCGCGGGTAATCTCGGATTAGATCGGCGATCGTTTTCCAGGTTTCCGCCGGTACCCGATCCGGATGCGCCAGCGCCATCGGATGAACGCGAATGTGTTCGCTGATGATGAATTCCATCCGCGCCAGTCCGATACCGTCACTCGGCATCATTGCCGCGCGAAACGCCAGATCTGGATTGGCCAGGTTGACCATGATCTCTGTCCGTGTTCGTTCAGCGGCGTCCAGCGACAGTTTCGTGGTCTTGAAAGGGATGTTGCCGTCATAGACACGGCCAATTTCACCTTCGGCACAAGAGACGGTGACCGATTTTCCCGACCTAAGCGCTTCCGTAGCGTTCGCTGCGCCGACCACGGCCGGCACACCCAACTCGCGCGCGACGATCGCGGCATGACAGGTGCGGCCGCCACGGTTGGTGACGATCGCGGCCGCCTGCTTCATCACGGGCTCCCAGTCGGGACTCGTCGTTTCGGCGACGAGAACTTCGCCGGGTACGAAGGATTCGAGATCAGCCGCGCTCCCGATAATGCGGACGGGGCCGGCCGCGATCTTTTCGCCGACCGCGCGGCCGGCGACCAGGACCGATCCGGTCCCGCCGAGCGTATAGGTTTCGAAATAGTCGCCGGAGCGACGCGAGGCGACCGTTTCCGGTCGTGCCTGAATGATATAGATTTGGCCGTCGCTGCCGTCCTTCGCCCACTCGATGTCCATCGGCATCGCGCGGCCGGCAACGGCCGAATAATGATTCTCGATCGCGATCGCGTCGCCGGCGAGTTTCAGAACATCGTCATCGGTCAGGCAGTAGCGTCGGCGCTCATCTTGAGTCGTGTCGACGTTTCGGGTCGGCTCGCCGGCATCGCCGTAGATCATGCGCAATTGCTTCTTCCCCAACGATCGGCGGAGCACCGCGCGAAAGCCTTGTCTGAAGGTCGGCTTGTGGACGTAAAATTCGTCGGGATCGGCACGTCCCTGCACGATGTTTTCGCCAAGCCCATAAATGCCGGTGATAAACACGACGTCGCGAAAACCAGATTCCGTATCGAGCGTAAAAACAACACCACTCGAAGCGAGATCGGCGCGCACCATTTTCATCACGCCGACAGAAAGCGCGACCTTGAGATGGTCGAAGCCGTTATCGGCGCGATAGACGATCGCCCGATCGGTGAAAATCGACGCGAAACAACGCCGGCACGCTTCGCACAGCGCGGCTTCGCCTCGAATGTTTAGAAAGCTATCGTGCTGCCCCGCGAAACTGGCATTTGGCAGATCTTCAGCGGTTGCAGAGCTCCGCACCGCCACGGCGACATCCGAACAGTATTGGCGCTCGAGGTCGCGATAAGCCGCCGTGACTTGACTGCGAAGCGCGTCGCCGGCAGTGGCTTCATAAACGATCCGACGCGCCTCGGCCGCCCGCCGTTCAAGCCCTGCAATGTCGGATTTATCGATGTCGTCGAGGAGTCGATGAAGCTGCTCGGCGATATTCGGCAGCGCCAAGGCGTCACGATATGCGTCGGCAGTGATGGCAAATCCGTTGGGTACCTTTATGCCGGCGGGTGCCAAGAGGGCGTAAAGCTCGCCCAGCGAGGCATTCTTGCCGCCGACAAGTGACAAGTCGGCGAGCCGAATGTCGTCAAACCAACGAACATAGGATCGAGCGACGTCGGTCACAGCCGGTCGGGCTCATAGTTCGCGCAAGAATAGCCGAGCGCGCTGAGCCCCTCTTCGAGATAATCGCCAAGCTGTGGCATGCCCATCAGATAGTCGGCCGAATGCCGCCGGTGTCGTTCCCGCGCAAGCGCCCGTGCCTCGCGCCACCCTTCTTTGCCAAAATCACCGCGACCGACCCAGGTTAGCGCGATGAGGTCGACGATCTCGTCGTCATTCAGATCGTCGATCACGGTCTTCAGTTCGGTCGCGGTCGCATCGTCCACGTAATCTTCCAGGATTTCCTGTACGCCGCTATCGGTGGGATTCGATCCCGGATCGGATTCGTTCGGCTCAACCTTCACGTCGTACTCGCGGGCCTTGAGCAAAATAAAACAGACCTTTTCGGGGCTGATATTCAGTTCGGGGCTGATATTCAGCTCAATTTGGCTTTCGTCGAACATGGTCGTCCTCTTTCAGATTTATGGGCGCGATCCGTTCAATTCGAACACAGTCGGCATCCCAATCCGACGGATGCGATTGTGGCGGGAAGTACTCGGCGAAATCGAGGACCATCCGATCGAACAAATTCGCGATTTCGAACAAAGTGTTCGCCCGTGCATCGTTTTCTTCGCGAGCGGCAAGCTCACGATAATAAGCGGCGTGATTACGGAAATCCGTCGGAGGTTGTGTCATGAAGAATTTTTACGCCGCTCCTGGTCGAGCGACGTTGATTTAGGTCAAGTCGCGCCCGTCGTCCGGATCGCCGCCACGC
This sequence comes from uncultured Alphaproteobacteria bacterium, assembly GCA_963851285.1. Classification (GTDB taxonomy): domain Bacteria; phylum Pseudomonadota; class Alphaproteobacteria; order ATCC43930; family CGMCC-115725; genus JAATGI01. The sequence continues at coordinate 294,872 of CAWKOL010000001.1, read as the reverse complement.
TTATGTGGCGGCAGTCGGGCCTCTTGTTCGGCCAACAGCCTTTCTAACGTCCGCCGCTTTTCCCCATCCGGTTCGCTCTTGAGAAGGGCTCGATAGTGGCGGATGTTTTGGCGGATGACCCATTCATTCGGCATGGCCGCCTGCCCTCAAAGAGAGATAGACGTCATTCAAGGCCCGCGCGGGGATATCGTCAACTCAAATAGAAGAAAGTCGCACGGTTACAACTTCAAAGGGATTAAGGGACTAGAGGGTGATCCCGACAAAATGGCCGAGAGCGGCGGTTACGAGCATCGCCAAGGATCCCCAGAACAGGACCCGAAAACTGCCTTGCGCGACCGGTGCACCACCAGTGCGTGCCGCCGTGCCACCAACGGCTGCGAGCGAGATCAATGTGCCACCGACAACCAATTGGCCCAGCATCCCGGCCGGTGCGGCGGTAGCCATAGCCAGCGGGATTCCCGCTCCGGCCGTAAAGCTCACGGCGGAAACGGCGGCGGCCTGAAACGGGCGGGCACGCAGTGTCTCACTGATCCCCAATTCATCGTGGGCATGGGCGGCGAGAGCATCGTGCGCCATGAGTTGGCGCGCGACCTCGCGGGCGAGCACCTGATCGAGCCCCCGTTTGATATAGAGGGACGCCAATTCCTCGTGCTCGGCGTTGCAGTCCGCGGCGAGACCCGCCCGTTCCAAATCGAGATCGGCACGTTCCATGTCCGCCTGCGAACGGACGGACACATATTCGCCCGCTGCCATCGCTGTGGCGCCGGCGACAAGGCCGGCGAGGCCGGCGAGCAGCACCTGGCCGCGCACGACGTCGGCTGACGCCATTCCTAACAACAAACTCGATATCGAGATAAGACCGTCATCCGCCCCAAGCATTGCCGCCCGGAGCCAGCCGCTTCGGTGTATGTGATGATGATGTCCGTTCGCCATAGACTAATCGCCCCTACTCTACATAATGTCGACGATGAAATTGTCGCGATGAGCTAGATCAACGCCGGACGGTCGCTTGCGGCAGAACGCTACTTTTGAAAATCTGAACCGGGGTCAGAGGCTATGGATGTGAATTGCTTGTCTAGACGGATGTTAATGAAAGCGGGCTGCGGCCTGCGCGGCGCCCTGACGGCGTCTGTACTGTTGGGGTTGATGGGGGCGTCGGCACCGGCACAGGATGCCGAACGAGGACATCAAATTGCAGAGCGGTGGTGCAGCGCATGCCATGCGGTGGACAAAATGGGCTCAAATCGAACCGAAGTACCATCGTTTACAAGCATTGCCGCCAAACACCACGACGACCAAAAATGGCTGCGCGCCTGGTTGATGGCGCCGCATCCATCGATGCCCGACATGAGCTTGTCCCGGATCGAGATTGAAGACGTGGTTACCTACCTCAAGACACTGTCCACGTTATAAAAAACCTATCGATCGAACGCCTGTCGATAAACGCCTTGCGTCAAGGCGAGAGCTTGACCACAGCGTGCGGCTGTAGGGCTCGTGAATTGCCGTTTCGCTCGATGTTCGCGACCATCAGCATGAGCGAAATGATGCCGCCAAAAAGGGCGACATAACGAAACGTAAGCACGAAATTAGCCTGCAATGATTTTCTCTTGGCGTTCATTGTCCAGTTTCCCGTCGTAGCCCAACATGTCTACACGATGGGGGAAGCCAGGCTTGACGCAGATCAAGGTGCAACGCTCGCCCCTATGGCCCTCTGTGATAAACGGTGGGGCAAGAAATGGGCGGAGGATCGCATTTTGGTGGGTGTTGAAGGTCACGAAGGCGTGGGGGCCGTTCCGGCGGAGGCGCGGGGACCGGAATGGGATTACCAACCGCATCCGCGGCCGACATTCCCTGGAAAGCGGGGGAACCCTAGCCGGCGTTGCTTCTGTGTTGGAGCGCCAAATTCGACGAACTGCCTTTCACCGGCATCCGCGGCGTCTGAAACCGCCGACTGGCCGTGCCATGCCGCTGCGCGACGCGATGAAGCGTCTCGTTTCCGAATTGCATGCGGCATTGCCAGCCGCCTTCGAGCGTGAGGATTATCGGTCCCGGCGCGAAGTTCACGACGCCGCCGCGCGGATCGGTTTATTGGCGATTCCAGAAAGAAATCGTGCGGCAAACCGTTCGTATCGAGACCGATGGCGAACGTATCGGTCAAGTGAACGGCCTTTCGGTATTCGCTCTTAGCGGCGAGTTCGGATGTCCGCGTTCAAATCGAGCGATTTCGGCCCGCAGACGCTCCACCATTTCGCTTTGAACGGCTACCTGACGCGATTTCCAGCGTCGTCGCTCGGTTGCGTCAGCTTGATCCGAATTTGGTGGTTATCGGCACAAGCGAGTCCCCGCCGACCAAGAACGCTCTCGTCCAAGGTGCGAGCAGCGACCTTCTCGTCGTCAAATAATTTCGGCGCGAGGGCGAGCGTAGGTAGAACCACTTACGTACATCTCCCGATTTTCCCGGACACATCGATCCGCGACGATAGGCGTGGACATTGGGTTTAGGGAGATGAGCGATGAGGGCCTTGATCTGTTATAACGATGATCAGCTGCGCCGGGTCGAGAGTTCGATCGCCGCGATCGAATCCGCTGCGCCGTGCCAGCGTCAAACCAAACAGGCGCTGTTGACGGCGCTTCAAATCGAACAGGCATCGCTGTTGCAGTACACCAAACGCCGTCGCGTTCAGGCCAAACGCGTGGCGTCACCGATGCGGAAGCGTCTGAAATGGCTCGACGCGGAGCCGATTCATGTGGCGACGGCCTGAGGGCTCGTGCTTGCGGATTGAGCGATCGGCTCACACTATGAGCGGCGACGCGAAGCATCGTCCGATAGTGGGCCGATCAGGCATCGTCATTCGCGGTCTATGCAAGGCCTTCGGCGACGTTGGAGTATTGAATGGCGTCGACCTTGAGATTCCCGATGGCGGCAACCTCGTCCTGTTTGGCGCGTCGGGCTCGGGCAAAACAGTGTTGGCAAAGTGCCTCTTGGGGTTGCTGGAACCCGACGCCGGATCGATTCTGGTGGGAGGCAAGGAAACGGTGGGTCTGCTGGGCCGCCGGCGCGACCTGCTGTTGCGTAAGTTCGGCGTTCTATTTCAGAACGGCGCCTTATTCGAACTCGCTGCCAATTTGGCAGAATGTTTCGTTTAGTCTGATTAATGGAGCCACGAGCGTCGATGTCGTGGGCGCACGGGCACGCGCCATTGCGGCGTTGGCGGCCGTTGGTCTGGATGCCGATACGGCCGATCTGTTGCCGAACGAACTATCTGGGGGCATGCAGCGTCGTGTTGCGTTGGCGCGCGCCATTGTGGGCAGCCCGCCCTACCTGATTCTCAATTCGCCGACCGACGGCCTCGATCCCATCGTGACGGCCTTCATCGACCAGTTGCTGATTCGAACCCTCGAACATATGTCGGCCACGGTGCTCACGATTACCCACGACATCGAGAGCGCCCGCCGCGTCGGGGATCGGGCGGCCTTCTTGTTCAACGGGCGGATTCGCTGGTCGGGACCCATGACCGATCTTGATCGCTCGCGCGATCCTGAATTGGAGCGCTTCGTCCACCGGAAAGCGGCCGACAGGCCGGCGGCTTGATGTGCGTCAAAGCTCTTTCAAATCAGCGCAGTAGGTTGTTTTTTTCGGTGACTTTCAAAGGTTGTAATCGATGTCACGGGAAGAGGTGAAGCACACGGGCGAGGTTACCGGGGCGAAGCCGTCCACTCAAAACTTGCTCCCTGTGAAAGCACGGTCGCTCGTACCCGCAACGCTAGTGGCCAACCGGCGCCGGCATTGGTTGCGACGGGCGCTTCTGTTGCTGGCCCTCATCGCCGCCGCCGCTAGCGGTTATTATTGGTGGAGCACGCGGCCTACAGAATTGCCGCCGGGCGTCGCCTCGGGCAACGGCCGACTGGAAGCCGATGAAATCGACATCGATACGAAGTTTGCCGAACGGGTGGACCAACTCTTCGTCGACGAAGGCGACCTCGTCAAAGCCGGACAACGCGTTGCGCTGATGGACGTTCGAGACTACGCGGCACAGCTGAAGAAGGCGCAGGCAATTGTCCAGCAGACCGAACGGACGCTGGGCGAGGCTCAGGCAAACGTCAAACAACAGCAGACGCAGGTCGTCTTTGCTAGGCAAGAACTCGGGCGCGCGCGCGATCTGGCCGCGAAGGAGTTCATGTCGCGAGAGATGCTCGACCAGCGGGTTCAGCAAATGGGTGCCGCGAGCGCTAGCGTTGTCGCCGCGCAAGAACGGGTCGGCGAGGCGGAACGCGCTCTTGACGCGGCCAAACACGACGTGGAATTGCTTCAGGTCGATATTGCGGACAGCCACCTGATTGCGCCGGTCGATGGCGTCATCCAATACAAGATTTCGAACATTGGCGAGATGTTGCCAGCCGGCGGCAAGGTATTCACGATGCTGGATACCGCCTATGTCTACATGGATATTTATCTGTCGACCGCGGATGCTGGACGGGTACGTCTCGGCGATGATGCCTTGATCGTGCTCGACGCTCTGTCCGGCCTGGCGCTGCCGGCAAAGGTGGTTTTCCTCGCGACGGAGGCCCAATTCACGCCGAAGGCGGTGGAGACGAGGACCGAGCGCGACAAACTGATGTTCCGCGTGCGGGTGCGAATCGATCCGGATCTGTTGCGCGCGCACCGGCGTGATGTGCGGACCGGCCTTCCCGGCGTTGCCTATGTGCGCTTCGACCATTCGATCACTTGGCCGGACTGGTTGCAAACGAAGATCATAAGATGATTACGGTCGACGCGATTGTCGCGCGCCTCGATCGGGTGTCGCATCGCTATAAGTCTGTCGTCGCGCTAGACGATATCACGCTCGCGATTCCCGCCCGCCACATGGTGGGGTTGATCGGGCCGGACGGGGTCGGTAAATCGACGCTAATGGCGCTGATTGCCGGCGCCAAGACCATTCAGGAAGGCAGCGTAGTGGCACTCGGCGGTGACATGGCCGGTGCCGGACATCGCGCGATGGCGTGCCCGCGGATCGCCTATATGCCTCAGGGTTTGGGCAAGAACCTTTACCCCGATCTGAGCGTCCAGGAAAACATCGATTTCTTTGGCCGGCTGTTCGGCCAGGACGCCGTCGAGCGGCGGCAGCGCATTGCCGAGCTACTCCGTAGTACCGGCTTGGCGCCGTTTGCCCATCGGCCGGCGGGCAAACTTTCAGGCGGCATGCGGCAGAAACTCGGCCTGTGCTGCGCTCTTATTCACGATCCAGACCTACTGATCCTGGATGAACCGACGACCGGCGTCGACCCGCTGTCGCGGCGGCAATTCTGGCAGCTTATCGGGCGCATGCGGCAGCGCCGGCCGGCAATGAGCGTGCTCGTCGCCACCGCCTATATGGAGGAAGCTGAGGGATTCGATTGGCTTATCGCAATGGATGGCGGTCGCGTGTTGGCCACCGGGATACCGGCCAACCTCAAAAGTGCGACGCACACGGAAACGCTAGAGCAGGCGTTCATCGCGCTACTTCCGGAGCAGCGCCGCACGGGATACAAACCGCTCGTTATTCCGCCGCGTCTCGCCGCCGATCACGACGTCGTCATCGCGGCACACGATCTGACGCGCCGCTTCGGCGACTTCATCGCCGTCGATCGCGCGAGTTTTGCCATTGGACGCGGCGAGATTTTCGGATTTGTTGGTTCGAACGGTTCCGGCAAGACCACGACCATGAAAATGCTGACCGGCCTGTTGCCGGCCAGCGACGGCGACGCATTTTTGTTCGGCAAGGCGATCGAGCCAGGCGATCTCGCGTCGCGCCGGCGCGTCGGCTACATGTCGCAATCGTTCTCGCTCTATACCGAGCTGACTGTCCGACAGAACCTAGTTCTCCACGCGCGGCTGTTCCATTTGCCGAATGGCTACGCCAAGACGCGGATCGCCGACTTGATCAAGCGGTTCGGCTTGAGCGAGTTCGTCGATCAGCGCGCGCTCGACTTGCCGCTGGGCATCCGTCAGCGTCTGTCGCTTGCCGTGGCCATAGTTCACGAGCCGGATTTGCTGATCCTCGACGAGCCGACCTCGGGCGTCGATCCGCTGGCGCGCGATCAGTTTTGGGAGCTCCTTGTCGATTTGTCGCGGGGCCACAGCGTCACGATTTTCGTCTCGACACATTTCATGAACGAAGCGGCGCGGTGCGATCGCATTTCGCTCATGGATTCGGGTCGAGTGCTCGCAACCGATACACCCGCAGCGCTGATCGCGGCGCGCGGCGTCGCAACCCTAGAGGACGCCTTCATCTCGTATATCGAGCAGGCGAACGGCAGGTCCGGGGTCGTCGGCGATGGCGTCACGGCGCGGCCGACGATCGACGTGACCCGAGCACCGCCGGCCTGGTTCAGCATGCGCCGCCTATTTGCATATTCGATCCGGGAGGGGCTGGAATTCGTTCGAGACCCGATTCGGATGGGCTTCGCCCTCGTCGGTTCGGCGTTTCTGATGCTGATTTTCGGCGCCGGCATTTCGACCGATGTGGACAATCTCTCGATCGCGTTCTTCGACCGCGACAATACGCCGGAAAGCCGCGCCTATCTCGACGCATATCGGGGGTCGCCCTATTTCATCGAAAAGGCGCCGATCTACAGCGATGCCGAGATGGAACGGCGGCTGGTCAGCGGCGATGTCCGCGCCGTCATCGAAATCCCGCCCGATTTCGGCCGCGACATGCGCAGCGGGGTACCGACCTCCGTCGGCGCGTGGGTCGACGGCGCGATGCCGTTCCGCGCCGAGACGATCCGCGGCTATCTCATGGGAGTGCACGCGCAGTATCTGAACGATGTCGCGATGCAGATGACGGGCTCGACCGGACCGCCGTCGCTCGCCGATTTGGAAATCCGTTTCCGCTACAACCAGGACTTCAAGAGCATTTACGCGATGGTGCCCGGAACCATGGCTCTGTTGCTGGTCGAGATTCCCGCGATCCTTATGGCGCTGGCGGTGGTGCGCGAGAAGGAGTTGGGCTCGATCACCAATTTATACGTCACGCCCGTGACGCGTCTCGAATTTCTGCTCGGGAAACAGCTACCGTATATCGCCGTGTCGATGGTGAATTTCACTATCCTGCTGTTCATGGCGGTGGTCGTCTTCGGCGTGCCGCTGAAGGGCAGTCTTCCGACATTGGTTCTGGGCGCGTTGTTATATGTCACCGCGACCACCGGCATTGGCATGCTTATTTCCTCCTTCACGCGTTCGCAGATCGCCGCTCTATTCGGCACCGCAATACTGTCAATTCTGCCGGCCTCCCAATTTTCGGGCATGTTGGTGCCGGTGGCATCGCTGGGCGGCCTTCCCGCTATATTCGGTCGAACTTTTCCCGCGATGTATTTTCTTCGGGTGAGTGTCGGCACGTTTACCAAGGGGCTTGGATTTGCCGATGTCGCACCAAGCCTAATCGCGCTCGCGATCTTTCCGCCGGTGCTGATCGGCCTTAGCCTTCTCTTTCTGCGCAAGCAGGACGTTTAGTATGCGCAGCTTGGCCAACATCTTCTGGCTCGGCACCAAGGAACTGCGCAGTCTGTTCCGCGACCCGGTGCTGCTGGCCCTGATCGTGTGGGGCTTCTCCCTCAATGTCTATCTCCAGGCGGCGAGCACGACGCAGGAACTTCACAATGGCGCCATCGCCGTGGTCGATGAGGATCGTTCGGCCTTGTCTCGGCGGATCGTTTCCGCGTTTTTGCCGCCATACTGGAAGCCCCCGCAGCTCATCGCGGAACGGGATATTCTTCCCGACCTCGACCAAGGCAAATTCACGTTCATTCTCGACATTCCGCCCAATTTCGAACGCGATGTACTCGGCGGCCGTAGCCCCGGCATCCAAATGAACATCGATGCGACCGCCATGGTGCAGGCCGGACTCGGCTCCGGCTACGCGCAGCAGATCATCGACACCGAGATCGCGAATTTCGTGTCGCGCAACGAAGGTAGATTTCTGTCGCGTTCACAAGACATACCGTCATCGCCGGCGACCCTTGCAGTGCGCATTGCATTCAATCCGAATGATACGACCTCGTGGTTCACGAGCGTCATGGGGATTGTGAATAACGTCAATTTGCTCGCCATTATTCTTGCCGGCGCGGCGATTGTCCGCGAGCGCGAGCACGGCACAATGGACCATCTCCTGGTCATGCCGGTGACGCCGTTCGAGATCGCGATGTCGAAGATTTGGGCAAACGCGCTGGTCATCACCGTCGCGGCCGGTCTGTCGCTTGAAATTCTCGTTCGCTGGCTGTTGCAGATCCCGATCGTCGGATCGGTGCCGTTATTCATGGCTGGTTCGGTGCTTTACCTGTTTTTCGCGACCTCTGTTGGAATTTTCCTCGGAACGATCGCGCGGTCGATGCCGCAACTGGGGTTGTTATTTATTCTCGTCGCCTATCCGCTGATGATGTTGTCGGGGAGCAATACGCCCCTCGAAAGCATGAATCCGATCCTGCGCACCGTAATGGAAGTGTCGCCTTCGACCCATTTCGTATCTTTTGCGCAGGAGATTCTATTCCATGGTGCGGGAATCGACGTCGTGTGGTGGCGTTTCGTGGCAGTGACCTTGATCGGCGGAATGTTCTGCGGTCTGGCACTGTTGCGATTCCGCGCCGCGGCGGCACAAACGACATAAGAGGCGAGGCAGCCGGTGGCTAACGATACCGCCGCCGCGCGCCGCAATGCCTTTGCGGAATCGATCGGGCTACTCGCGACGCGCCGCTTTGGCACGTTCGTCATTGCCAGCCTGCTGTCGAACATGGGCACGTGGGCTCAGCAGGTGGCGGAGCCGTGGTTGTTGTTAAGCATCGGCGCGTCGTCGCTGCTCCTCGGCCTCGACTCGTTTGCCGCGAGTGCGCCTGTCTTTCTCTTGACGTTGCTCGGCGGCGTGATGGCGGACCGGGGCGATCGACGCCGCATTATCACCCTGTTTCAGTCGATCCAGATGCTGTGCCCAATCGTGTTGGTGGCTCTGTTGTTGAGGGGCGGTGTACTGCCATGGATGGTGATTGGACTATCCCTGGTGGTCGGCGTCACCGACGCACTGTCAATGCCGTCGTTTCAATCCATCGTCCCGTCGATCGTCCAGCGCCAACAGATACCGGCCGCGCTGGCATTGAGTTCGACCCAGTTCAATCTGTCGCGCATTTTGGGCCCGGCCTTGGCCGGCGTGGTGATGGCAAGTGTCGGCGCGATTGGCTGCTTTGTGCTCAATGCCGTATCCTTCATTCCTTTCATCGGCGTCGCGATCTGGATCCTGCCGCGGCGGGGACAGCCGCCGGCAGCCCGGGATCGTTTCGACCGCCGCCATCTCTTCGCCGGCGCCCGATCCGTTGCCCGCGATCCATCGTTGCGTGGCGCGCTCCTTACCGTTCTGGTTTCAAGCATTTTTTGCGGGCCGCTCATCACATTCGCGCCAATCTTGGTCAAACAGGCAATGCACCGCGAGGTGGGCGATTTCAGCCTCGCGGTGACTGCATTCGGCCTCGGCGGCCTGGCCGGGGCAATCGTGTTGCTCAGTGTCGATCCGAGGCGCGACCGGCGAATACTTTGCTCGCTCGCCGCTGTGACTTACGCCACCGTCCTGGTGCTAACGGCGTTCGACCCGTGGTTCTGGGGTTTGCCGGTACTGCTCGTTTTCGCCGGCCTGGCGATGACGATCAGCAACACGTCGGCCAACACCCATATCCAGTCGATGGCGTCAGCCGCGCTCCGCGGGCAGACAGTGAGTTTTTACATGCTGGCGATGCGCGGCGGCATCGCACTGGGGAGCCTATTGACAGGCAGCGCCATCAGCGTGTTCGGGCTACGGGAAACCTTATTCGTCGACGGGACGCTTGCCCTGATCTTGCAGTTGGCCATCGGATGGCGATGGATTCATGTTCGTGCCGTGATCGCAAAGCCAAGCACGAGTTGACGTCGCCATTAGCGATGCCCACACTCTGAAAAATGTCCATTTTCTAATCGATTTGGGGCAAAATTAGAGGTCGATCCGGCGATCAGGACAACCCACTTGTGCCAGTGCATCGTCGAATGCGGGCTTTTGACCGGGACCTGATCCGCAGAGGGCATTATGGCCAGCGGTCATGCGAACCGCAAATGCAGGCCGAACACATGGCCGCACCGACCAAGTTGCAAACGTGAAAAAAGCCCTTGAAACTGGGGCGCCGTCCACACATTACACGTCCACGACGTGCGAGGTGATGCACTGAAGGTCCGCGGCGTGGGGTTAACCAGACCAAGCGCAAAACGATCGCGACTACAGTTCGTGCTGAAAAGCTGGACTGCGTAGGAAATCACTATTTCCCCCTGACTTCGAATTCGGCCCCCACTCCCGGTCCCGGCCATCGGACCGGGGGTGCCTCCGGGTCAACTTCCCGCTATTCGTCCGCAAATTGGACCCAGTACTCGCCCTTTGCCTGGTCAATCCATTCGATGCTGTACCCGAATTCTTGTTTCCCACCGACGTCGAAAAACCCGATCGCCAGGCAGTCTCGAACCGGCGACGGTTGGGTCTTCTCAAACCAGAACTGCCCGGTCACTTGCAACCCGTTTGCGACCGATTCGGTCAAGTCGGTGATCTGGACGACCTTCTTGAGTTCAATCGGCCGCTTCTCAGCCAACTTGACCAATTGATACAGGACCTGCTGGTCGTTTCACGTTGGGATCGATTGAACCGCGATCAACCAACGTTCTTTGTTTTCGGCCACCAGCTTTCTATTAATGACAGCCGTCAGGAACTTAGTGACGAACTGACTGGCATGACAGGGGACGAGCTTTTTTTGGATGCTTGCAAGGTCCGCGTCCGTCTGGGCCCGGAGATCGATTCCAAATATCTTTTGGAACAACGCATCCTGTCGGCCAACTTGTTGCTCGGGGGTAAGCCCATCCCACTCCCATACAACCATATGGGTGGACCATCCCGCGCAGTCTTGTTCGGTTTGTGCGTTGGCCACCCGACAAAAACTCCAGAGCAATAAGAGGCTGTTTGAAAATGGCTTGAGTGGGGTGGCGACGCGTGATTCAAGCTCGGGATGTGGACCCGAGCGACGCGCGGCCGCATGGCGGCCATTGAGAAGAAGACCAAACGTTATCCGAGCGACTTGACCGACGAGGAATGGTCGGCGATCGAACCGGTATTGCCGCGGCCGGCCAAGCGGGGGCGCAAGCGAACGACCGATCTGCGCGAGGTGGTGAACGCGATCCGCTACATGGTGCGGTCGGGCTGCGAGTGGCGGATGTTGCCGATCCACTTTCCGCCGTGGCAGACAGTGTACTGGTGGTTTCGCCGGTTCGTGCGGTTGCTGCTGTTCCGTACCATTCACGACCTGGCGGTGATGATCGATCGCGAGCGGGCCGGGCGCGAGGCCAGCCCGTCGGCGGGCGTGATCGACAGCCAGTCGGTCAAGGCGCCGAGCGCCAAGGAACGTGGCTTCTGTGCCGCCAAGAAGGTGGTTGGGCGCAAACGGCATATCGCGGTCGATACCGACGGACGCCTCTTGATGGTAAACCTGACGACCGCCGACATCTCGGACTCGGCCGGCGCGCAGGCCATCCTCGATGCGATCCGCAAGCGCTGGCCCTGGCTCAAGCATCTCTTCGCCGACGGTGCTTATGACCGGCGTCAACTCCTGGATAAGGCCACGTTCCTTGATTTCACCATCGAAGTGGTCAAGCGGATCGAGGGCGAAACAGGTTTCCATGTGCTGCCGCGGCGCTGGGTGGTCGAGCGCAGCTTCGGTTGGCTTACCCGATATCGCCGCCTTGTCCGCGACTACGAGCAGCGCCTCGACGTTTCCGAAGCCATGATCTACGCCGCAATGGGCAGCCTGCTCGTCCGTCGGATCGCTCATTGAGCAATTCTCAAACGGACTCTTAGAACCAATCGAAAATTTGATTTGCGGCGTGAGCGGTGGCAGTCCAGCGCTAGCGGTTGAGATGTCTAAGCTGGTTGGGGCTAGAATCATTGATAACGGAAGCGATGGTGTCAAAGTTCTTATCGGCGGTTCGGACGGCTCCGAAGGCGGTATCCTTTTCTTTCGTACCATCGACGATTGCCGAAATTACATTGAAAAGCAAAAACACACTCTGGATCAATATCGATAAGTCTCCAAAAAGGAACCCTATTAGCCAACAAGCTCTTCGACCTTTCACCGGCTCTTTCGCAGCGATCAGTTTTTTGAATATCTTCGACGTTGTAGTAATTTTGGATCGGTAAAATCGCCCCATTCGCTGGCGTGCTCGCAAAGCTCTTCGACAATCGTTTCGACCCTGCTTGCCGTCCAGCCAGCGCAGATTTTTTGACTGCCGAAAGCCCTCCAGTCGCTTTCGTCCAAGTTCGCGCCTAAGGCGCGAATGGCGGTGAACGAATGGTCCGGGTGCTTTGATAAATGGCGACGCGAAGGCGATGCCCGAAATCGCGACATTGGATCAAAGCGATAGAATGGTGGAAAATGGCCCCAAATGGGTAACGACGTGGTTCTCCGTGATAGTACCGGCCGCTTCCTGCGTAAGCCTCCGCCGGGGGCCGCCTGGCCGGGGTGAGTCGGATTTGGGAGGCTTGGTCCTGGTGTGACACGATGATCGTGTCCACGAAGGGCTAGTGGACACGATCGTTGATGTTGGTGTCGGCTGAAGGCGGGCAAGCGATAATCGGAGGCAGTCGGCGTCGTCGCCGCCGGTCGTGGTCGGCGGTAGAGAAGCGGCGGATTGTGGCTGAGACGTTTGCGCCCGGCGCTTCGGTATCGATCGTGGCGCGGCGGCATGACATTAATGCCAACATGCTGTTCACTTGGCGCCGCGAGATGGCGGCGACTGCGGCACCTGCCAGCGAGAACGCGGTCAAGTTTGTGCCGGCGACGATCACGGCCGAGGCGACGCCGACGGCGTTGCCGATGCCTATCGGCGGTACCCGGCCGGATGGAGATCGTGCTTTCGAGCGGCGATCGGGTGATCGTCGGCGCGGATGTCGACGCAACGGCGCTGGCTCGAGTGGTGAAGGTTCTGGGGCGGCGATGATTCCGGTGCCGAGTGGGGTTCGGGTGTGGCTGGCGGTAGGCCGCACGGACATGAGGAGGGCATGAACGGGCTGGCCCTCCAAGTACAGGAGGCGCTCGGTCGCGATCCGCACGCTGGCGATCTGTACGTGTTTCGTGGCGCCAGAGGCGATCTGATCAAGATCATTTGGCACGACGGCATCGGCATGTCGCTTTACGCCAAACGGCTGGAACGCGGCCGTTTCCTATGGCCGTCGCCGACCGACGGGACGGTGCCGATCTCGGCCGCCCAGCTCGCCTACATGCTCGACGGCATCGATTGGCGACACCCGCGCTATACGTTCCGACCGGAGTTGGCGGGATAGCGGCGAGCGCTTCATTTTTTGCGAGTCAGCGGGCGCGAATTGTGATTCCATTTGGGCATGGATGCCACGCTCGATGGCGTACCGGAAGATGTTGCGGCGCTGAAGGCGGCGCTGCTTGCCGAGCGCGGGAAGCACTATGAAGCCGCAGCGTGGGCGGTCCGGGTCGAGGCGGAATTGGCGGTGGCGAAAGCCAAGGCCTCGGACGATGAAGCGCTGATCGCGCACCAGCAATTGCAAATCGAGAAGCTGACGCGTCAACTCTACGGCCATCGCTCGGAACGGTCGGTGCGGCTGCTCGATCAGATGGAGCTCGGGTTCGAGGAACTCGAGAGCGCGGCGACCGAGGACGAGATCGCCGCCGAGCGAGCCGTGGCCAAGACTACGAACGTGACGGGCTTTACCCGCCGGCGCCCGGCGCGCAAGCCGTTCCCCGATCATCTGCCGCGCGAGCGGGTGGTCGAGCCTGGGCCGACGGCCTGCCAGTGCTGCGGCAGCACGCGGCTGCGCAAATTGGGCGAGGACATCACCGAGACGCTGGAATTGATTCCGCGGCAATGGAAGGTGATCCAGCATGTCCGCGAGAAGTTCACCTGCCGGAACTGCGAGAAGATCAGCCAGGCGCCGGCGCCGTTCCATGTGATCGCCCGAGGTTGGGCCGGGCCCCGTCTTCTGGCGATGATCCTGTTCGAGAAGTTCGGGCAGCATCAGCCGCTGAACCGCCAGGCCGAACGCTATGCCAAGGAAGGAGTGCCGCTCAGCCTGTCGACCCTGGCCGACCAGGTCGGCGCTTGCTGTGCCGTGCTGGCGCCGCTCCTCAAGCGCATTGAGGCGCATGTCTTCGCGGCGGAGCGATTGCACGGCGACGACACCACCGTGCCGGTTCTGGCCAAGGGCAAGACCGATACCGGGCGATGTTGGGTCTACGTCCGCGACGATCGGCCGTTCGGCGGGCCGGATCCGCCGGCGGCGATGTTCTATTACTCGCGCGACCGGACCGGCGAGCATCCCCAGGCGCATCTCGCCAACTATGCCGGGATCCTCCAAGCCGACGCCTTCGGCGGCTACAACAAGCTGTACGAGGCGGAGCGGAAACCAGGGCCGATCACGGAAGCGGCCTGTTGGGTCCATGCCCGGCGGCCATTCTTCATCCTAGCGGATATCGCCGAGAACGCGCGCCGCAAGGCGCAAGGTAAGACAGCGGGTGCGATCTCTCCGCTCGCGGTGGAGGCGGTCCGGCGGATCGATGCTCTGTTTGAGATCGAACGTTCGATCAATGGCCAGAGCGCCGAGCGACGCCGGGCTGTCCGGCAGGAATTGAGCGCGCCATTGGTGGCCGATCTCGAAGGCTGGCTGCGTGAGCACCGGGCCAAGCTATCGCGCGGCAACGATCTTGCCCGAGCGATGGACTATGTCCTGAAGCGCTGGCCCGCCTTCACCCGGTTCCTCAGCGACGGCCAGATCTGCCTTTCGAACAACGCGGCGGAGCGGGCGCTGCGCGGCATTGCTCTCGGCAGAAAGTCATGGCTATTCGCCGGCTCCGATCGCGGCGGGCAACGCGCCGCGGCAATGTACAGCCTCATCGTCACTGCCAAAATGAACGATGTCGATCCGCAAGCCTGGCTGGCCGATGTCCTGGCCCGAATCGCCGAGCATCCGGCACACCGGATCGACGAACTCCTGCCGTGGAATTGGCGGCCACATTCGGCAGTTCACGCTCGGGCGGCGTAATCGTGGCGGCCATCGCCGCCGTCTACACGATCAGCCACGTCGCCAAAATGCTCGGCGAAAACGAAGACTGGTTGCACGAACTCTCGATCGGCATGTTCCCCGAGGACGGCTGCCTATGGGTCTATGGCGTCGGCGAAGATGGCGTACCCGCCTTCACCGACTTCGGCATCGACTGTCTGCAGCAGATCATCGCCGACAAAAGAGCGGCCGAAACCGCGCCGCCTCGGGCCAAACCGGAATAAACTACCCTGCGGTCTTCACCGAAGGCTGACCTTCCTGCCAGGCTCGCGCGGCCTGTCGCCGGGCCGCCCGCCGATTGTGCGCGACGTCGCCGCATTGGCGCGGGCCTACACGGCGGAAGCGATCGAGTGTCTGGTTTCAATAATGCGTGACAACGATGCGCCGCATGCCGCGCGCGGTGCCGCGGCCCAAGCGCTTCTCGATCGCGGCTGGGGCAAGCCGGCAGTACGCGTCGAGCGAGCATCCCCTTCCGAACCTGATTCGCGGCGTCTCGAAGAAATTCGGGGCGCGCTTGAGGATGCCCGCAAGATGGCAGCAATGATAACGGTCATTCCCAATGAGCCTACTCGATCCGCAACTGAGTCGGTGGAAGTCGACCAATCAGATCTCACGCCCGGCGTCGCGGCGGATTCCTCGCGGTGTGATTAAGAGGCTGTTTGAAAATGGCTTGAGTGGGGTGGCGACGCGTGATTTAAGCTCGGGATGTGGACCCGAGCGACGCGCGGCCGCATGGCGGCCATTGAGAAGAAGACCAAACGTTATCCGAGCGACTTGACCGACGAGGAATGGTCGGCGATCGAACCGGTATTGCCGCGGCCGGCCAAGCGGGGGCGCAAGCGAACGACCGATCTGCGCGAGGTGGTGAACGCGATCCGCTACATGGTGCGGTCGGGCTGCGAGTGGCGGATGTTGCCGATCCACTTTCCGCCGTGGCAGACAGTGTACTGGTGGTTTCGCCGGTTCGTGCGGTTGCTGCTGTTCCGTACCATTCACGACCTGGCGGTGATGATCGATCGCGAGCGGGCCGGGCGCGAGGCCAGCCCGTCGGCGGGCGTGATCGACAGCCAGTCGGTCAAGGCGCCGAGCGCCAAGGAACGTGGCTTCTGTGCCGCCAAGAAGGTGGTTGGGCGCAAACGGCATATCGCGGTCGATACCGACGGACGCCTCTTGATGGTAAACCTGACGACCGCCGACATCTCGGACTCGGCCGGCGCGCAGGCCATCCTCGATGCGATCCGCAAGCGCTGGCCCTGGCTCAAGCATCTCTTCGCCGACGGTGCTTATGACCGGCGTCAACTCCTGGATAAGGCCACGTTCCTTGATTTCACCATCGAAGTGGTCAAGCGGATCGAGGGCGAAACAGGTTTCCATGTGCTGCCGCGGCGCTGGGTGGTCGAGCGCAGCTTCGGTTGGCTTACCCGATATCGCCGCCTTGTCCGCGACTACGAGCAGCGCCTCGACGTTTCCGAAGCCATGATCTACGCCGCAATGGGCAGCCTGCTCGTCCGTCGGATCGCTCATTGAGCAATTCTCAAACGGACTCTAAGGTCCCCCATGCCGGCAAGTCGAGCCGCGTCCCCGCGCCATGCCGCGCGGGAATTTGCGGACATTGATCATATTGCGGTGTTCCAAGTGTTCCGGGTGTTCCATCATCGGAAAGAGGTTTGGCTTTCCACCGTTTTTCGAGACCCAACGCCTAAGCCTGTCGCCACTGGGGCACGTTTGAAAAGTCAAAGACGCCTTCGCTGACGTGATCGCAAGCGCTGCCCCCGCCCTTTTGGGTAGGAATTTTTGCGTCACGTTCGTCACGACCATCATTTTCGCTGGCTTTCAAGTCGTTATTTGTGACATTACCGGCCACCGCATCCATTGCATCGGTCACATTTTGCGTCTCAACGGAACCATTGGAATCCTTGAGTTTGTGACGTTGTGACGGTTGTGACGCGGAATTTTCCTCCGTCGAATTCGCCGAAATCCGGATGAGCCTAGCCTTTCCTCCCGCCGCACGTTCCCAGGTGACCCCGAGTCCCCGCTTTCGAAGGCCGGGCAAAGCTCGGCGCAGTCGACCAGACAACGCGCGCCCGTTCGCCGGCCATCTCTTGTCCCGTCGCGCGGCGTCGCTGCCATAGCGTGAAAGCGAGTTGATCAAATTGCTTGCCGTGCCAACCCAATCCGTTCGCTTTTTCATCATCGCCAACACGGCGATCGCAACATTGTCCGCCTCGATAACGGTGTCGAGTGCGGCGCTTCGATTCGCTTCATAGGCCGCTATGAACGTCCCACAGGGCCAAAGCGCGCCTTTTGTTCAAGCTCGGCTACGCGGATGAGCCGGCCACGTCAAGTACCGTGATGTTTTCCCGGAAAAGTCGTGTTGGCTATGCAAAAACCAACTCTCACGATGTCAATAGATCGGCTTCCGCTGGGACGTCCGCTTTTGGGTAATTCGCGACCGGGTCGAACCAGAGCTAAATCCGGCGATGTCCGCTATGCGCCCATTCCGGGCATCATAGCCGATTGGCTCAAAGTCCGATTCTGACCGATGCTGTTGATAAAGTCACCGATTGGCTCGGCGGAACTCCTGACTGAGTTTTTTGGGCGTCGCCGTTCGGGTCGGTTGTGGTTTGGTGCGAACGCGGGCGCTGCATGCTGATCACTGAATAATTCTCGCCGCAATATTCACGCGAGACCGGCGGCGGGTTCGTCTGGCGGCGGTCGCCAAATACGGTTGGCGAGTGTTTTGAGGTTCTGCGCGATGGCCGCGAGGTGGAACTCGTCGCGCGCACCGGTAAGCCCTCACATACCGAGGGGCATAGGAAATTCGGCCTTGTACGCGGCTAATTTGTTGGCCTTCTCTCGATCTTCCGGCCCGCGCAAAATCAACAATTACAGCCCGCATCGAATACTCACCGTTAACCGGTCCCGCGGGTTGATCCATCTCAACGCGGCGTCGCGGTCTTGGCAGCATGATAATATCTTAAGTAAAAAAGGAAGATTGAGCATGACCTGTTACCGAGTCAGTTTCTTCAATAATCTGGTCAATTCCAATGGGCAGCAATTCAAATGCCTTCAGTGGTCGATTGTCGTTCGTAATACGATCGACGAGGCAGAGGCGTTAAGCAAAGCAAAGCGAGAATTTGAAAGTGCTGAGCGAGTTGTCAATTGGGCCTCGCGTGCGCATTTCGTTGAGATCGAACAGCTCAGAAGTATCCCTGGAGGCAATCCAGTGGACGCGGTGCGGGCAGTCAAGGTCGAGCGACGGGATCAAGCAGAAGAGCGCGTTGCGGCGGTTCGATGATGTCATTTCAAGGGGCGTCGGGACGCTAACGGGCAATTGGCGGACCGCTTTCATTGTGCGCGATGGTAGGAAGTTGTGGGGGACGGGCGGCTATAAGTATTTCAGCGAGCAGCCGAATCTGGGGTTGCTCCATGATCCTTTGCCAATCGCCTGACAATTTATGACGCCAGTTCGGGTACTCGCAAACGGTGCCCGGCACATTGGTTTGTACATCCAAGCCAAGTAGGTCCTCGAGATAAACCATCACGACACGGGCGGGGGATGAGGCGAGAAACCGATAAAGCGCCGCCGCGAGCGCAGCCGGATCGGCTTCAATTGCTTCCACATCGTCGCCCAGCCCTTCGCGGCGGAGCAATGCGAGGATGCCTTCTTTCAACTCAGATCGCTCCCGCCGCATCTCGGTCTCGTTGTCGGGCGAGGGTATAAGGTTCAGCGCTGCCATCAGCGCGATGTCGCATTCGCGCCAAAAGCCTGAAAAGGTGGGCAAATCCTGAGTCCGGATCGAAACCTGAGACAATTTCGGATAAGAGCTCGCGCGCCTGAGCTGGCTACCATCCCGTTCGAAATACAACAGCCTTGTCGATAGGATATTGGCGCTCCCAAGGCGATCCCGCAGGCCCTCCGGAACCGTGCCAAGATCTTCGCCGACGACGATGCACTGCGCGCGATGGCTTTCGAGCGCGGTGACCGCAATCAATTCATCGAGCGGGTAGCGAACATAACCGCCCATTGTGGCATCACCGGATGATGGGACCCAGAACAATCTCATCAACCCCATTACGTGATCGATGCGCAGCGCGCCAGCGTGCTGCATATTGGCCCGCAGCGCGGCGATAAATGGACGGTAGGCGGCGTTGCGTAGTTCCAACGGTTTGAACGGCGGCAAGCCCCAGCTTTGTCCTTTGAGATTGAAAGAATCGGGCGGCGCGCCCGTCGATATTCCTTCCGCAAAGAATTGTCGATCGGCCCAGACGTCGGCGCCTTCGGGATCGACCCCGACCGCGAGATCGCGATAAAGACCCACCGCCATGCCGCCGACACGACAAGCGGCGGCAGTGGCGCCGAGCTGCCGATCTGCCTCCCATTGCAAATATTGGTGGAACTGAATGCGGTCATGATGCCCTTGCGCAAATGCAATGACTGCCTGCGACGCCGGATCTCGATACGCTTCGGGCCATTCGCGCCACGAGCGTTGGCGGGATACCTCTTTCCAAAAATGCTCGTCGAGCGCGGAAAATATAGCGAACCGTTCGAGGTCCATTCCACCGGCGCGCCGAAAAGCCTCGAACGCGCGCGCGCGCGCGTCGCCTTGCGCCCGATGGTTAGAGCAAAAGGACTGATAAAGCCGCTCGAACGCTTGCAGTTTGATCGCGGCTACACCCGGATAATCGACCAGACGCATTTCGCGCAACGCCGAGAGGCTGCCGGCACTCATCGCGTGAAGATCGGGACAGTCCTTGTATTCCAGCACTGACGTTACGTCGGTGTAGAGGGTGTTTAAGAAGCGCCGGCTTGAGGGTGAGTAGGGGCTTGCTTGTGCCGGATTGCCCGGAAACAAAGCGTGCAGGGGATTTATTCCCAAAATCCCGGCACCCATCGTGGCCGAAGCCCTGGCGAATCTGGCGAGGTCGCCGAAATCGCCGATGCCCCAACTGTCACACCCCTGAAGAGCATAAACCTGAACCGCAAACCCCCAAGTTCCGGTGCGTTCCGAGAGATTTTCCGGGAGGAAGGCCTGTCGCGGCGCGACAATAAGGGTGGATTGGCGTGTCGACATGTCACTTAGCGCGTGACCATCCACTTCGAATTGATGATACCCTGGGACTAGGGGTGCCAGGACGGACAGTGTCCTCAACTCAACGGAGCGGTCGTCGAGGCAGCGGGTCTCGATCAATGGAAGGTCGTTCGGCATCACGCTGCCGGAGATCGTGGTCCCGTCCTCCATCGCAAGTCGCCAACCGATCGTATGCTTCGCTCGGTCGGCCAGAAGCCTTATCGGAACGGCCACGCGATCTCCAAGTGTCACGACGCTGACAGGCTCAAGAGTTCGCCGCCATGGCATCTCATCGAGCAGGGATAGGCTTTGCGCGGTTTCCGTTTCCGTTTCGACCGCGAATCCCATTGCTCGCAGCAACTCCCGCTTCACATCCGCCGACGGCGCGTGCTGCGTGCCCCAAATGTCATAATAGTCGGGTTCGATGCCTGCCAGAGTCGCAAGCCGATCGAGGATTCCGTTGTCGCTCACGGCCGAAGTTCCTCAACCGGGGTGATGCCACGGCGTCGAAGCAGGACGAACGAGCGCTGTTGAACAGGGAAAAACGATCCACCCTCGAAGGGTGCGAGTTCTTCAACGCTCTCATCGCGCGACGTGTCGATTACGAGAGACCAGGGCGTCCCGCTTGGCCCCTGGGGTAGGGTATAAAGAGTCATTTCTTGGTCGGCGTTCAAAATGACCAAGAAGTCATCGTCCGGTTCCGGTTCGCCTGCGGGTGTTCGATGGATCGCGCCGGCTTCGCCGCTTAACAGATAGCTCAGGAAACGCGGCGTGGGGTTGTGCCAATCGGCTTCTTCCATCTCACGTCCATGTAATGTCAGCCACACGATGTCCTTGGCGTTGCCCCCCGGGATCGCTTGCCCGTGAAAAAAATGGCGGCGGCGGAAAACAATATGATTGCGACGCAAACTGAGGAGCTGTTGCACGAGATCACGTAATTTCGCGCCGTGCTCGCCTGGTAACCGTGACCAATCGATCCAGCCGATATCGTTGTCCTGGCAATAGGCATTGTTGTTGCCCTTTTGAGTTCGACCGAATTCGTCGCCGGAGAGCAGCATCGGCGTACCCAATGACAAAAGCAACGTCGCCAGCATATTGCGTTTCTGGCGCTGGCGAACCGTCGCGATTTCAGTATCTGAAGTCGGACCCTCGATACCGTAATTTTCGCTGTAATTCTCGGCGGGTCCATCCCGACCGCCGTCGCCGTTGAGCTCATTGTGTTTGTTGCGGAAGCTCACCAGATCATCAAGCGTGAAGCCATCATGGCTGGTGACGTAGTTGACGCTTGCCCATGGACGGCGGCCGTATCTCTCGAAAGCATCGCTCGACCCGGTAGTACGTTGGGCGAGCTCGCCGACAAGCCCCGGTTCGCCCCGCCAGAAACGTCGAATTAGATCGCGATACCGGTCGTTCCATTCTGCCCAACCCGGCGGGAACGCGCCGAGGCGATACCCATCGTCGCCGAGATCCCATGGTTCTGCGATCAACTTGACCCGGGCCAGAACCGGATCCTGACCTACCGCTTCGAGAAAGCTCGCATGTGGATCGAAAATGCCATCTTCTCCTCTTGAAAGCGTAGTCGCGAGATCGAAGCGAAATCCGTCGATCCGCACCTCTTCCACCCAATAACGGAGCGCATCCATCACCATCTGCATGACCCGCGGATGATGCAGATTCAGGCTGTTGCCGGTGCCGGTAAAATTGCAATAGAGACGCTTGTTGTTGGCATCGAGCCGGTAATAGCTGGCGTTATCAACGCCCCGAAAGCTCAGAGTGGGGCCGAATTCGTCGCCTTCAGCTGTGTGATTGAATACGACGTCGAGAATCACCTCAAGCCCGGCGTCGTGCAGGCCGCGAACGCACGTCTTCATTTCGTCCAAACTTTGATCGGCCAAGTACCGCGGCTCTGGCGCCGAAAACGCGATCGGATTGTAACCCCAAAAGTTGCGCAATCCTCGCTTCACGAGGGCGAATTCGTCGATCGCCGCGTGTACCGGCATCAACTCGACCGCGGTGACTCCAACATCGCGCAAGTACCGCACGACGCCGGGATCGGCCAAACCGGCAAACGTTCCGCGCAATCGCGGCGCGATGTCGCCACGCAATTTCGTAAAGCCGCGCACATGCAGTTCATAAATTGCGGTGTCCGACCATGACCGATCCGGCGCCTGGTCGCCCTCCCAGGCAAATGCGGAGTTGAGTAAACAACATTTCGGCACGAACGGTGCGCTGTCGCGGGTATCGAAAGAAAGATCTGCCTTCGGGTCGCCCACGACGTGACCGAACACGGCATCGTTCCATTCGAATTGCCCCACCAGCAGCCGCGCGTAGGGATCGATCAGCAGCTTATGATGATTGAAGCGATGCCCGCGCTCCGGCGCGTATTGTCCATAAACTCGGTATCCATAAAGCTGACCCGGCGAAAGCGCGGGAACATATCCATGCCAGACTTGATCGGTGTATTCGGACAGAACGATACGGGCGGTTTCCCTTTCCCCCGCGCGGTCGAACAAGCATAGTTCAACGCGCTCCGCGTTATCGGAGAACAGGGCGAAGTTGACGCCCTTCCCGTCCCAACTCGCGCCCAGCGGGTAAGGCGCCCCCGGCCGCACCCGGTATCGCTCGGTCATTCCCGGCGATCGATTTCCGGCTCGAGCATGACCGCGCCGAGCGGCGGCAAGGTCAACAGCAACGAATGCGTCCGACCGTGCCATGGCTTGGATTCCGAGACGACGCGGCCCAGATTGCCGACGCCGCTACCGCCATACAGATCGGAATCCGTATTGAGCATCTCTCGGTAGGCTCCCACCGCCGGTACTCCCACGCGGTAGCCGTATCGCACCACCGGCGTGAAATTGCAGGCCACAACGATATGGCTTCTTCGGCCGGATGAAAAGCGCAGGTAGGTGATCACGCTCTGGTCAGAGTCTTGGCAGTCGATCCATTCGAAACCGTCCCCCTCGCAGTCAAATTCGTGCAGGGCCGCGCATTGCCGATAAAGCCGGTTTAGAACCGTCACCAAAGATTTGACGCCTGCGTGCTCGGGCTCGTTCAGCAGCTCCCATTCCAGGCCACGATCGTGATTCCATTCGGCGCGTTGAGCAAATTCGCCCCCCATGAAAAGAAGTTTCTTGCCAGGCTGCGAATAGAGAAAAGCGAAGTAAAGCCTCAGGTTGGCGAATTTCTGCCAACGGTCGCCGGGCATTTTGCCAAACAGTGAGCCTTTGCCATGCGCGACTTCGTCGTGCGATAGAGGCAGTACGAAATTTTCGGAAAAGGCGTACAGCAGACCGAAGGTCAGATTGTCATGATGATAGCGCCGATGTGCTGGATCTCGCGCCATGTAGAGCAGCGTGTCGTGCATCCAGCCCATGTTCCATTTGTAGCCGAAGCCGACACCGCCAAGATATGTCGGCCGCGACACCATCGGCCAAGCCGTCGATTCCTCGGCGATCGTGATCGCGCCCTTGCTCTCGGCATAAACCACTTCATTCAGGCGGCGCAAAAAGGCCAGCGCCTCGAGATTCTCGCGGCCGCCGAATTGGTTTGGCAGCCATTCGCCTGGCTTGCGGCTGTAATCGAGGTAAAGCATCGACGCAACGGCATCCACGCGCAGACCGTCGATATGAAATTCGTCGATCCAGAACAGCGCGTTCGAAATCAGGAAAGCAGCGACTTCGCGGCGGCCAAAATTGTAGATCAACGTGTCCCAGTCGGGATGATGGCCTTGTCGCGGATCGGCGTGCTCGTAGAGGTGTGTTCCGTCGAAATAACCGAGGCCGTGCGGATCCGATGGAAAATGTCCGGGCACCCAGTCGATGAAGACGCCGATTCCGGCGAGGTGGCACATTTCCACGAAATGCCTGAAATCGTCGGGCTTGCCGAAGCGGCTGGTGGGCGCGAACAGTCCGAGTGGCTGGTAGCCCCAGGAGCCGTCGAAGGGATATTCGGAGATCGGCAGAAGCTCGATATGGGTGAAGCCTAGATCACGTACATAAGGAATGAGTTCGTCGGCGAGTTCGCGGTACGTCAAGTAAGTGCCATCCGCGTGTCGCTTCCATGAGCCGAGATGCACCTCGTAAATTGCGATGGGCGCTTGCCTCACCCCCCTTTCCGCGCGTTGCGCCAGCCATTCCTGATCCCTCCAATCGAAGCCCCCGAGATCGTAAATGATCGATGCCGTGCCCGGAGAAGGTTCGACGAAAACGCCGCACGGATCGGCCTTGAGTGGAAGCAAGTTCCCCGCCGCGCCCACGATTTCGTATTTGTAAAGTTCGCCGGGCGCGAGCCCAGGAATAAAGATCTCCCAGATGCCACACTCGCGACGCAGCCGCATCGGATGGCACCGTCCATCCCATGCGTTGAAGGGACCGACCACGCTGACCCGCCGCGCGTTCGGCGCCCAGACAGCAAACACGGCACCGACGACATCGTCGATGCGCGCGATATGGGCTCCAAGCAATCGTTGGACCTGGAAATGTTCTCCTTCGGCAAAACGGAGCAAGTCAGCGTCGCGCAGAATTGGGGGAAAGCAGTAAGGGTCCTCGATCTGAAACTCGCCATTCGACGCCGTCACGCGCAGCCGATAGGGGAAGGGCTTTCGGCGTCCTTGGACGATCCCGGCGAACAGTCCGGCGGGATCACGTTGCGCGAGCTCAGCCGCAATAGTGCCGTCGGCGGCGTCGATGACGTGAACCCGCCGCGCGCGCGGCAGCATCGCCCGAACGGCTATCGATTGACGTCCTGGAACGCGATGCATCCCTAGTACGGCGAATGGGTCACCGTAGCTGCCGCCCACAATCGCGGCGACAGTCGCGGCATCCAACCCCGTGTCATGCAGCAAGACCTCACCTATCCCATTCACAATCATGGCATTTTATCGCACCAGGAGCGCCTGGGCGAATTGATCTCGATCAGAGCGGGAACGCACCAACCATCATCTGTTCACTGAAGAATTGTGTGGGTAAGCCGCACTTATCCCCAAGCATTTACCTGGCATCGTCCAAGGCGCCCGATCCGGCGCAAATTTGACATTTTGTTAAAATCGTTGCGGGACAATGTGCTGAACCGCCAAGGGAAACGTTTTCCTATTTTAAACACGTTCCTAACTTCATAGATTTTGTAAGCAAATTTGCTGCGGTGCACTACATGTTGACAGCGGGCCAGGACAATAACAACATTCCCTCGATGGCTGGGGAACGCCTATCATTGTTGCGGCATCTTCGATCGGCGACGGGCCGATCGGAGCGATCAGCGACCGCCAGCGATTGGTTGGCCGCCCTCGCGATGTTCGTGCGCGAACAGCTCGGTGAGCATTCGGTCAGCACCATCGACGAACTCGGTTCCTACACGGGCCGGCGCGTTTGCTATCTCTCGATGGAATTCCTTCCCGGTCGCGTCATTCTCTACACCCTGAAAAAGCTCGGACTGGAAAAGGTTTGTGGCGCGACGCTGGCGGAATTTGGGTTCGATCTCGATCAGGTCGCCGAGCTTGAACTCGAACCCGCTCTCGGGAATGGCGGGCTGGGTCGACTGGCGGCGTGTCTGTTGGACAGCATGGCCAATCTGGATGTGCCCGCGATCGGCTACGCCATCCGCTACGATTTGGGTTTGTTCGATCAGCGATTTGAGAATGGGTGGCAAGTCGAACGGCCCGAGCATTGGCTGGAACGCGGTCATCCGTGGCAAATTCCGCGGCGCGAGCTGCAATATTCGGTTCATTTTGGCGGACGGGTAATTGACAAGCAGGGTTACGCAGGCACGCGCCGGCGTTGGATCGATACCGAGGAAGTTGTTGCCACCGCTTATGACATGCCGGTGGCCGGATATCCGGCCCAACGTCTCAACATGCTGCGTTTGTGGTCGGCTCGGGTTAAAGACGAGCTCGATCTACGGTCGTTCAATGACGGTGAGCACGATCGGGCCTTTGCGCGCCGCAATGCCGTCGCCAGCCTGTCGCAAGTCCTCTATCCCAGCGAATTGACCCCGGCAGGCCGCGAACTACGGTTCCGGCAGGAATATTTTTTCGTCAGCGCCTCGGTCCAGGACATATTGCGGCGCTTTTTACGCCGCAAACGGCCGTTCGAGCAGTTTCCCGACGAGTTGGTGATTCACATCAACGACACGCATCCGTCTTTGGCGATCGCCGAATTGATGCGGCTGTTGATCGACGAACATAAACTCGATTTCGACAACGCGTGGGACGTCACGCGCAGGAGCTTTGCCTACACCAACCACACCTTGATGCCTGAAGCGCTTGAACGATGGCCAGTCCAGTTTTTCGAGAAGCTGCTGCCGCGTCATCTCGAAATTATCTACCAGATAAACGAGCGCTTCCTAAGGCAGGTCGCGGCACGCCACCCTGACGACGCCGGAATTCTTCGCCGTTTGTCGTTAATCGATGAAAATGGCCAACGTCACATTCGGATGGCGCATCTCGCTCTGGTTGGATCATGGCGCGTCAACGGTGTGTCGAAACTTCATACCGCGTTGTTGAAGCAAACGATTTTTGCCGATTTCAATGCGCTGTTCCCGGACAAAATCGTCAACGTCACCAACGGGATTACCGTTCACCGTTGGCTGCATGATGCCAATCCAGTCCTTACGGCGCTGATCTGCTCGCGGCTCGGCGACCGCTGGCTGACCGAGCACCACGAGATCGCCGCCATCCGGAATTACGCGGACGATCCCGATTTCCGCGCCGCGTACCGCGCAATCCGTCGCGACAACAAATGCAGGCTTGCCGAATTCATCGCCCTAGAATGTGGCGTCAATGTCAACGTCGATTCCTTGTTTGATGTGCACATCAAGCGGATACACGAGTATAAGCGCCAGCTCCTAAAGGCGATGCATGTCATCGCGCTGTATATAAGGATGCGATGCGATCCGGCCGCCGACCCGGCGCCGCGCACAGTCATTTTCGCTGGTAAGGCAGCTCCGGGTTATGCGATGGCGAAACTGATCATAAAGCTAATTCACGACATAGCGGCGGTCGTGAATGCGGACCCCCTGGTGCGCGACCGCCTCAAAGTGATTTTTGTCCCGAATTATAATGTTAGCCACGCACAGCGCATCATCCCAGCAGCCGATTTGTCGGAACAGATTTCGACGGCGGGCTTCGAGGCCTCCGGAACCGGGAACATGAAATTGGCGCTCAATGGTGCTCTCACGATCGGCACTCTGGATGGAGCGAATATCGAAATTCGCGATGCGGTCGGCGCCGACAACTTTTTCAGCTTTGGCGCCACGGTCGATGAGGTGGCGAAGTTGCGGACCTCCGGCTACGACAGTCGCGCAACGGCCGCGATCGACGCCGAATTGAGGGAGGTCCTCGATCTCATCGCATCGGGCCACTTCTCGCCTGACCAACCCGACCGCTTCCATCCAATCATCGATAGTTTGTTAGCGGGCGGAGATTATTTCCTCGTGCTTAAAGACTTCCGTTCGTATCTCGACATTCAGGAGAAGATCGATGCCCTGCACCGCGAGCCCGAGGAGTGGACCCGTCGCGCCATTCTGAATGTGGCGGGGGCCGGAATATTTTCGAGCGATGCCGCAGTCCGCAATTATATGCGTCTAATATGGAACGCCCCAGCATCTTATGGCCAAGCCAATATTGAGGACCTTGCGCCGGCCACGGTCGCGGCCGAATAACCTTCCGTCAACCGGTACTAGGTCACGAGCGACGGTTCGCGCCGGCCGGTCCGCTCCGCAATTTGCGCAATTTTACTGGCGGCGCGAGCAAGGTCTAACAGCACCTCCCCGACATCGAGACTGTGACGCGACGGATCGCGTTCGTAGCGCTCCAAATAGACGCGCAACGTCGCTCCCTCGGTACCGGTGCCGGACAGGCGAAAGACGATGCGCGCTTCTTCGGCCATGAGGATGCGGACACCTTGGTGCTCGGCGGTCGAGCCATCGACCGGGTCGATGTAGCGGAAATCATCCGCCTCGCTGACTGTATGTCCGGCGACATTCCCCCCTCGCATGGTCGACGATGCGGTTTCGAGATCGCGCATGATCGGCGCGGCGACGCGGGGATCGAGGCCTTCATAATCATGTCGCGCATAGTAATGGCGGCCATACCGGCGCCAATGATCGCGGACGATTTGCTCGACGCTTTGCAGTCGCGTCGCGAGGATGTTGAGCCAGAACAGCACGGCCCAAACCCCGTCTTTCTCGCGCGCATGATTGGATCCGGTTCCGAAACTCTCTTCGCCGCACAGGGTCGCCTTGCTGGCATCGAGGAGGTTGCCGAAGAATTTCCAGCCGGTGGGCGTCTCGAAACTGGGGATACCGAGCGCGCGCGCGACATTGTCGACGGCACGACTGGTCGGCATCGACCGCGCCACGCCTGCCAACCCATCTCGATATCCCGGCGCGAGCCGGGCGTTGGCTGCGAGGATGGCAAGACTATCGCTTGGGGTGACGAAAAGGCGCCGACCAAGGATCATGTTTCGGTCGCCGTCGCCATCCGACGCGGCGCCGAAATCGGGAGCGTCGGGTCCATTGAGATCGGCAACAAGCTCGGGGGCATACGCCAGATTTGGATCGGGGCGAATCCCGCCGAAGTCCGACAATGGGATGCCCCGGACCACTGTGCCTGGCGGCGCACCGAGGCGATGCTCTAATATTTCCCTGGCATAAGGCCCGGTAACCGCATTCATCGCATCGAAGCGCATGCGGAATCCCGACGCGAACAGCGACGCGATGGCATCGAAATCGAACAGTGAGGACATCAACTCGGCATAATCCGCGACGGGATCGATCACCTCGACCGGCATCTCGCCGCATCGCGTCGCGCCAAGGCGGTCGATGTCCAACGAATTCCGCCGTGGCAATCCGATATTGTGTGATTGTCTTGCTGCGGGCGTAAATCGATTCGGTGACGAGCTCGGGCGCCGGACCGCCGTTGCTGACATTGTATTTCACGCCGAAATCGCCGTGGGGCCCACCTGGATTATGGCTCGCGGACAAAATGATGCCGCCTAAGGCGCGATGCTTGCGGATAACGCAGGAGACCGCGGGTGTCGACAAAATGCCGCCGCGTCCGACGATGACGCACCCGAAGCCATTCGCCGCCGCCACGCGAAGAATGACCTGGAACGCCTCGCGATTATGAAATCTTCCGTCGCCGCCCAACACGAGCGTCTGGCCTTGATGGCCCGGAAGGGTGTCGAAAATCGCTTGGACGAAATTTTCAAGATAACGCGGTTGAAGAAATTCGCTTACTTTCTTGCGCAGGCCCGACGTGCCGGGCCGCTGATCTTGGAATGGTTGGGTGGCGACGGTTACGACCTGCATCGCGCGATCATTTCTGCCAAAGAATGAGAGGCAATTCGGTCGGCACGCGGACACCCGGGTGACTGGGTATGATCCGGGCCGTGTAATCGTGCGCCGGTCGGCTGCCGGATATGGCGCCTGAGAAAATATAGCCGTTGGCGGTACCGGCGATGGCTTCGCCGCGCACGAGCTCCACGCGTTCGGAATGCTTGCCTGCCGATGCGTCCGCGTAGAGCTCGACACCAACATCATCGACGGCCATCGCCCCGAAATAGACCGGCACGGTGAAGTGCCAGCCAGCGCCCGCAGGCTTTACATCGGGAACACCGATATGAAGGTCGGACCAGGCACGGCGAACACGGCTCTGCCACACGACCATACCCTTGGCGGCGGCACCGCCATGGGCGACGCGCTGACGTAGCGCATCAGACGCCGGCAAATAGGCTTTGGATAGATATTCGTCGACCGCCCTTGTGCAAGTGTAGACGGGGGTCAGGTTAGCCATGCTCTTACGAATACGCGCCACCCAATTTCGCGGAATCCCGGTGGCGTCGCGCGCATAAAATTCGGGTACGACGCCGCTCTCCAGTGCTGCGTAGAGTTCCTCCGCATCTTCCACTTCGCGGTTGCCGTCGATCCGATCGGAATGATCGCCGATCGCCCAGCCGAGCGCCGCGTCGTAGGCCTCCTCCCACCAGCCATCCAGCTCCGATAGATTGAGGCCTCCATTGACGAGGACTTTCATGCCGCTCGTTCCGCACGCTTCCCACGGTCGGCGTGGGGTATTGACCCAGACATCGACGCCCTGAACGAACTCTTCAGCGAGCGTAATATCGTAGTCCTCGAGGAATACGACGCGTCGACGATTGTCGGGATCGCCTGCAAAATCGATCCATTGCCGGATCATGGCAATGCCTTCCTTATCCTCCGGATGAGCTTTGCCGGCGACGACCAGTTGTACCGGTCGCGTTGGATCGTTCAGCAAACGGCTGAGCCGTGCGACATCGCGGAGCAGCAGGTTCGGACGCTTATAGCCCGTGAACCGACGCGCGAAGCCCAGCGTCAGAATATTCGGGTCAAGCACATGATCTGCCTGAGCGATAATCTCTGGCGGATAACCGCGCCAACTCAAATGCCGCCTCAACCTGCGTCGGACTCCTTCGACCAGCTTTTGCCGTGCCGCGCCGCGTAGCGCCCACAGGGCGGTATCGGGCACCTCCGAGATTTCGGTGGCCAAGTTGCCGGGCATTTGGCGCCAACGCTCTTTGCCGCATCGGCTAGTCCAGATCTCGTCGGCCTCTTGAGAATCCCACGACGGCATATGAACGCCGTTGGTGACGTGGGCAACTGGGACCTCGCATACTGGCCACCTTGGAAACAGATTTTGAAAGATTTCTTGACTTACTCTCTCGTGCCGCCGGCTGACGCCGAAGGCCAAAGACGAGCCGCGCAAGGCCAGATGAGCCATGTTGACCGGTTGGTCCTCGCCATCGCCGTCGATGTGCCCGAGATTGAGCAATTCGGGCAGCATGAAACGCATTTCGGGCAGACCTCCGGCGACGGAGCCGAGATACTTCGCGATTAGGGCCGGCGGATAGAGATCGAAGCCGGCTGGCACAGCGGTATGGGTGGTGAAGACATTGCCGCCGCGCGTTGCCCATAGTGCCTCGCGGAACGACAGGCCGGTCCGTTGGGCGAATGAACGTGCCCGCTCGAACACGGCAAAGGCGGCATGCCCCTCGTTGAGATGGCAGACGTCGACCTGCGGCTCCAGCAACTCCACGGTTCGCCAACCGCCAACGCCGAGAACAAGCTCCTGTAGCAGCCGCAACTCGACACCGCCGCCATAGAGCTTGCCCGTAATGCCGCGATCAAAGGGACTGTTGCTGGGATCGTTACTGTCCAACAGATACAGACTCGTGCGCCCGATCGAGGCACGCCAGACACGGAGCGACAAAGCGCGGCCGGGTAATTCGATGCTGATGCGGATCCAACCGCCATCGGGACCCAGCGCCGGTTGAATCGGCAAGGAACTCGGCTCGTTATAGGGATACGCTTCGCGCTGAAGACCCTCGGCATCGATCAACTGGCGGAAATAGCCTTCCTGATAGAGCAGACCGATGCCGATGATGGGCACGCCCAGATCGCTCGCTGTCTTCAGGATGTCGCCCGCCAGAATGCCCAATCCTCCCGCGTAAAGCGGCAACGCCTCGGTTAGGCCGAATTCCAGGCTGAACAAGGCGACCCCACCCAGGCGTTTATCGGGTTGTGAATCGAACCAAGCGGGCGCATCGAGATACGCACGCCGGGATTTTACCGCCTGCTCAAGCTGATTGATGAAATCCTTGTCGGTGGCAAGTTCGCACAATCGGGCCTCGGGGGCATTTTCAAGTATCGTCCACGGGTTCCGCGCATGCATCCATGCTTCGGGATCGATGCGCCGCCACAGCGCGTCGGAATCGTGGCACCACGACCAACGCAGGTCGAGCGCCAAATCCCAAAGCGCCGCCAACTCAGTTGGCAGGTTGCGGGAAGGATCGTTTGGCATTGAGCCTCATCCTGTAAGGGCAGCACGCGCGACGGCAGACGCACATCCCATGCCGCGACTCCGAATTTTGGCATCATAAGACACCTTGAAGGCTTTTCCGTGTATCCCGCGCAGTTAAGCATTTGACGCCGGCGAACCATGGCCTTCCAACTCGTCCGCGCCAGCATCGTATGGGAAGCCCCGAGTTTCGTAAAAATCCACCGCCGTGTGGCGAGGAATCATCGTTCGGAAAAAAAGTCGGTAATCTATCGTTGCCGCTAACGCGCGGGAGTTTTCACTTGCAGCTGCCGCGCCTGTTGCAGTTCGGCGTCGTGCGCGACTTTCATTGTGTGCACCAAACTCCCCGGGTTAACGCTCAGCGAATCAATCCCGAGTTCCGTCAGGAATTGGGCGATTTCAGGATAGTTCGCGGGCGCCTCGCCGCAAATGCCGACATGTTTGCGGTTGCGCTTGGCGCCGCTAACCGCAAGTCGAAGCATCTCCAGCATGCCCGGATCGCGCTCGTCAAAATCGAACGCGACGATATCGGAATCGCGGTCGACGCCGAGCGTGAGTTGTGTCAGATCGTTCGATCCGATCGAAAAACCGTCGAATTGCTTGGCGAAGGCGTCGATCTGAATCACGTTATTGGGAATCTCGCACATCATATAAATCTCCAGCCCGTTGGTGCCCCGCTTCAGGCCATTCGCGCCCATTGCCTCGATCACGCGCTCGCCTTCCTTCACGCGCCGACAGAACGGAATCATGATACGCAAATTGGTCAGTCCCATGACGTCGCGTACCCGCTTCAGCGCCGCACATTCCAAGGCGAAGCCCGCCGCATAGGCGGGATGCGCGTAACGCGAGGCGCCGCGAAAACCCAACATCGGGTTAGCTTCCTTTGGCTCGAAATCCGCGCCGCCCAAGAGGCTTGCATATTCGTTGGTCTTGAAGTCGGAGAGACGAACGATTACCGGTTTTGGGTAGAAGGCGGCCGTGATCGTGCCAACGCCCTCGGCCAACCGCTCGATAAAGAAATCCTCGGCACGGGCATACCCGCGCACAATTTTGTCGATTGCGGCTCTTGCTTCGGCGGATGTCACCTTGTCGGGATGGACGAGCGCCATCGGATGCACGCCGATATGTTCGTTGATAATGAATTCCATCCGCGCCAAGCCGACCCCGTCATTCGGCATCATCGCCGTGCGGAAGGCTAAATCGGGATTACCCAAATTCACCATGATCTCGGTTCGCGGCCGCTCGATCATGCTCAGGGGAATCCGTGTCGCCTTGTAAGGAATTTTGCCGTCATAGACATGGCCGATATCGCCTTCGGCGCAGGACACCGTCACGAACCGCCCGGTCGCGAGCTTCGTGGTCGCGTCCCCGGCCCCGACCACGGCGGGCACGCCCAGCTCGCGTGCCACGATGGCGGCATGACAAGTGCGACCGCCGCGATTGGTCACGATCGCGGCCGCGGTCTTCATCACGGGCTCCCAGTCGGGCGTGGTCGTATCGGCAACCAACACTTCGCCGGGATGGAACGAGCTTAGTTCGTGCGCGTTTTGGATTACGCGGACATTTCCTGCTCCGATCTTCTCGCCGACCGCGCGTCCTGTGGCGAGTATCGAACCGGTCCCTTGAAGCGCATAGGTCTCGAAAAAGCTCGTCGAGCGCCGCGAGGCCACCGTCTCCGGCCGCGCCTGGATGATATAGAGTTGGCCGTCGCCGCCATCCTTTGCCCACTCGATATCCATCGGTTCCGGGCGCCCAGCCTTCGCCGAATAATGATCCTCGACGGCGATCGCGTCGCCGGCAAGCTTCAGCACCTCGGCATCGGTCAGGCAGTAGCGCCGGCGCTCGTCCGCCGTCGTCTCGACATTGCGCGTCGTGTCGCCGGTATGACCTCCGGCATAAACCATGCGCAATTGCTTCCCGCCCAGCGAGCGGCGCAGCACGGCCCGAAATCCTTTTTTGAAGGTCGGCTTGTGAACGTAGAATTCGTCGGGATCGGCACGGCCCTGCACGATGTTTTCGCCAAGGCCATAAACGCCGGTGATGAACACGACGTCGCGGAAACCGGATTCGGTATCGAGCGTGAAGATGACGCCGCTGGAGGCAAGGTCGGACCGCACCATCTTCATCACGCCCACGGACAACGCCACCTTGAAATGGTCGAAACCGTTATCCAGGCGATAGACGATCGCGCGATCGGTGAAGATGGACGCGTAGCAACGCCGGCAGGCCTCGAACACATCCGCCTCGCCGTGGATGTGGAGAAAACTGTCATGCTGGCCGGCGAAGCTGGCATTCGGCAAATCTTCCGCAGTCGCCGAACTGCGCACCGCGACGGCAAGATCGGCACCATATTCCTGTTCGAGTTTGCGATAGGCATCGACGATCTGTTGCCGCAACGCATCGCCGGCGGTCGCCTCATAGACGATGCGGCGCGCCTCGGCGGCACGCCTCGCCAATAGCTCGACATCGGTTTTCCCGAGGCCGTCGAGCAAGCGATGGAGCGTGTCGTAGGCACCCGCCGATGTCAGCGCGTCGCGATAGGACGCCGCAGTGAGAGCGAAGCCGTTCGGTACCCGGATGCCGGCACTTGAGAGCGTCGAATAAAGCTCGCCCAAAGACGCGTTCTTGCCGCCGACCAGTGGTACGTCGCTGACCCTAATTTCCCGGAACCACCGCACGTAATTTTGAGCCGGCATGCTGACTCTCCCTAAATGAATCATGTCGCGTTCGGCCGGCGATGCTTTGATCCGGATCAAGCGGCCGGACCTCACGTCTGCTTTCGTCGCTGCGGCCGCTTGGCGGGCTTGACTGGGTCGGGGCGACCGGCGTGGCGCCGCTCGGCCTCCGCCTCGAGCCAGTGGTCAAGCGCCCTGTCGTTTGGGCGGCCCTCGTTTTCCCAAATTTGATAGGCGCGTTTGGCAATATCGGCTTCGCGATCGTCTATCATTTCATGTCTTCTCTCTTCACAAACATCCAGACCGTCAGCCCCGCAGTCGACTCTCGTGGTGACGATTGAGAAAGCGACGGCGACCTATTCCGCGGGCTCCCTGAGCCGCGGCTCGACCCGTTCCATGATATCGAGCGGCCCGGCTTCGGGTGCCAGGTCGCGGTAAAGGGCGAGATAGCTCCGCGCCGCTGCGTCCCAGCCGAAGTCCTGCTTCATCGCCTCGTATTGCAACTTTTTCCACGCAATCGGTTGGCCGTAGAGCG
Source organism: uncultured Alphaproteobacteria bacterium (assembly GCA_963851285.1). Classification (GTDB taxonomy): domain Bacteria; phylum Pseudomonadota; class Alphaproteobacteria; order ATCC43930; family CGMCC-115725; genus JAATGI01. The sequence continues at coordinate 259,650 of CAWKOL010000001.1, read as the reverse complement.
CGAGCGCGCGATCGATGCAGGCGAGCATCGCCGCCCCGGTCGGCTCGTCAAAAGCAAATCCCGTCGCGGTGCCAACGTGGAGTGTCCATTCGTCGGCATCCACAACCGTGTCGGCAAGCCCGCCGACGCCGCGCACGATCGGCAACGTGCAATAACGCATGGCATAAAGCGGCGCCAGACCACACGGCTCAAAACGCGAGGGATGCAACAGCAGATCGGCGGCGGCATGAAGCCGGTGCTCGAGCGGTTCTTCATACCCGATGCGCGCCGCCAACTTTCCCGGATAGCGTCGCGCAGCCTCTCGGAAGCGACTTTCAAGCGCGGGATCGCCTTGGCCGAGAAGGGCAAACTGCGCGCCCCGTTCGAGAATCGCGGGCAGGACATCGAGCACGGTGTCGGCCATCTTCTGGTCCGTGATGCGGCTGACATAGACGAGGAGCGGCGCGTCTGGCTCCGCCGTCAAACCAAGCTCGCTTTGCAGCGCGGCCTTGCACGCCCGCTTTCCGGAGAGATCGCGCCGGCTGAACGTCACCGGCAAATGGGGATCGCATGCCGGGTCCCAGAGGCAATAATCGACCCCGTTCAGAATGCCGCTCAGACGGCTCGCCCGCTGGCGCAGCAGACCATCGAGACCGCAGCCGAATTCGGGCGTCAGGATTTCTTGCGCGTAAGAGGAACTCACCGTGGTCAGACGGGCGCTGTAGCGGATTCCGGCCTTAAGGAACGACAGGCCGCCGTAGAACTCTAGGCCGTCGGACGAGAAGCATTCATCGGGTAGGCCGAGACTGGAGAACGCCGAACTGGAAAATTGGCCCTGATAGGCCAGATTGTGGATCGTGAACAGGGTGGCCGGCCGTTCGCCTGGATGCGCATCCAAGTAAGCCGGCACCAGCCCCGTATGCCAGTCGTTGGCATGCACCACGTCCGCCCGCCATTCGGGGATGAGGTCGCCGGTCGCGATCAGCGCCGCGACGCGGCTGAATAGCGCGAAGCGCTGTGCGTTGTCCGGCCAATCCACGCCCCGCTCGTCCTGGTAGAGACCGCCGGGTCGGTCGAACAGCGCCGGGCAGTCGACCAGCCAAACCGGAAGACCCGTGTCCGGCGTGCGCGCTTCGATCAAACGCGTCACCCCGGCGCCGGCGAGGTCCGCGATCTCCACCACGACGGATTTGTTGGCCGCCGTCGCCAGCGCTTGCCGATAACCCGGCATCAGGAGGGAAATCTCGACGCCCATGTCGGCGAGCGCCAAGGGAAGCGCCGCGGCGACGTCGGCAAGCCCGCCCGTCTTTGCAAGGGGATAAATCTCGGATGACGCAAACAGAACTCGCATCGGGACCTCTTGCTCTGCTTATTGGCCTGACGTCGAGCCGTTCGGTTCGCGTGCCTTGCATATATCCCGCATTTTCAGCGGCCGCATTCCTTGATCTAAATCAACCTTTGTCCAACATCAGACATTGCCTCCGCCCACATACAACTTGCGTGTCACGCGCTTTTTACTCCTGGATCAGATGGTCGCGCAGACGGCGGAATTGCTCGCGCGCGCGGCCGAGTTGTTCCGCCGCGTTCTCGATAAGAACTGGCTCGGCCGTTTGGTTGCCGCCATCTTGGCTGGCGCGAATGAGTGAAGCCTCCAGATAATTGCTCGCAGCCTGAAGCGCTTCCGCGAGTTCATGCAGACACTGTCGGATCGGGTCCGCGTCAGCTTTGGCGGTCACATCGGGTTTCGACATCTCACGGAACCGATTTGCCAAGGATGCCGCGCTCATGAGACATCTTCATGTCGATCAAGGCAGCAAGGGTAACCTGCTGAACCGGCCAAAGCCGTCCGGCGCTCGATCTTCTCGGCAAATTGAGCCAAGGCGAGCGCGTGCTTGGCTAGCCGCAGCTTCAGGTGCGGATCACGCTCTTGTTCCGCGACCCATTCAAAGGATCGCGATGTCTTACGCAATTCTGCCGATGATGCCATCGCGCGCCTCCACCCTTTGGGGGGAGCACGCGTAACCTCTCTTTTGGAGGCAGACGTATCTCTCAGGTGGCGGCGCCCCGAATGCGTGTCCGCCAATACAGAAACACTACACCCTAACGAGGGCTGTGCCGAGTCGAAACAATTCAATATGTCGGACATAAGACATTACGCACCGCCCCGTCGGACCGAAGCACCCTTGGTCGACAAGAATGCTTGACCTTCAAAGGCTTGCCCCGATCACGAATAACGCGCAGGGTGCAACATCGATCGTCCGGATACTGACGCGGACGAGCCTCTTCACCAAAAAACCCAAGAATGATCGGCGTGACAGCGGCGGCGCGTGAAAACGTCTAAGGCGAGTGGATAGGAGCACGAGATGGCTAGCAAAAAGACCGCCGCCCCGCCTTTAAGCCGATTGCTGGGTCTGTTGTCGCCGCGGGATTATGAGCGGCTTCGCCCGCATCTTCATCGCAGGCCGCTGCGGTACCGTCAGTCCCTATACCAGGCTCGAAGACCGATCCGGTTTGTTTATTTCATCGAGTCTGGCGTCGGCTCCTTGGTGAATACCATGGCCAACGGCGATGCCGCCGAAGTCGGCACGATCGGTAACGAGGGCGTGGTGGGTCTGCCGATCTTACTCGGCGACGACAGAGCGCCCACCGACGTCTACGTCCAGGTTCCCGGTGGGGGCCTGAGAATGGAGGCATCTCTGTTCCAGAAGGAACTGGCGCGAAGCGCATCGATGCGAACCGTGATGCTTCACTATACCCACGCCTTCTTCAATCAGGTCGCGCAGTCGGCGGCATGCAATCAATTTCACTCCATCGAGCAGCGGTGCTGCCGGTGGCTGTTGATGACGCATGACCGCATGCAATCGGATGAGTTCCTGCTCACGCAGGAGTTCCTTGCCATGATGCTGGGGGTGCAGCGGACCGGCGTGTCGGCGGCGGCGGGGGCTCTGCAACGGGCCGGTCTCATCCGTTACAAACGTGGCAACGTCACCATCATCGATCGCGCAGCGCTGATCCGCCGTTCATGCGAATGCTACGGCATCTCCAAGAAGGAGTTCGATCGCCTGCTCGGCGGTCGCGCCACACGCAAGGTCCAGCTCCAGAGACAGTAGGCCCAGAGGCCGTTGTTTCCGATCTTTTCCCAAGACTGTCCGTTCCGGCGCGGCGACTCGGATTCCCGGCCCCGGCCAGAAACGAGAACTAACGTATTTGTAATCCGATTAAGGCCATCCGATTGATCGAGATCAAAGACGCGGCGACGCGCTGTTCGCATTTTTGTACACAGGAGGCTCCCCGATTCTCAAGCCTCGGAGGTTAATATGGAGAAGCCGATGCGACGACTGGGCTTGCATCGCGGTTTAGAGCTTCGGCTTGATGCCCTGGCGGACCGCATCGAGGCGCTACGGCAAGCGACCGCAAATGCGAAGGGCGCCGAGAAATTCGAGGATTTGGGTGAACTAGGCGAACTAAAGCAAAGATACGAGATCTTGACCGATCGGCTCCACGCCCTGAACGAGGAGGGTCCGGGATTTCGGCAAAGCGTCAAGGCTGAATTGGAGGCTATGGCCGACGATCTGTCAGGCATCGTCGAGGACTTCATAATGCGGCTCGACGCCAAATATTTGGGCGCGCGGACTGTACTGCCGACGCGAAAGTGGTAGTCGGGGCACGCGCGATGGCCATCGATGAACTGCGAGATCAGCCGCCAAAATCGAGTGCCGCGACCGCCACCGCTGACTGTGACGCCGCCGGGTTGACCGAAGCGGAGGCGGCGCGTCGGCTCGCACAATATGGCGAGAACGCGTTGGCCGAGCATCATCTGGGGGTGCTTGGGCGGCTGGCGCATTTCTTCTGGGGACCGATCCCATGGATGATCGAGGTTGCGGCAATTCTGTCCGCGGTGCTCGGTCATTGGGACGATCTCGCGATCATCCTTCTGATGCTGTTCATCAATGCCGGCGTCGGCTTTTGGCAGGAATACAAGGCGGACAACGCCATCGCTCTCCTGAAGCAGCGCCTTGCGCTCAAGGCGCGCGTGAAGCGCGACGGGATATGGAAGGATATCGAGGCGCGGCTGTTGGTGCCCGGCGACCTCGTCCATATCAAGCTCGGCAACGTCGTGCCGGCCGACGTGAAGCTGACGGACGGTGCTTACCTCAGTGTCGATCAGTCGGCGCTGACCGGTGAATCGCTCCCGGTCGACAAGAAGAGCGGCGACGACGCCTATTCCGGCTCGATCGCCAAACAGGGCGAAGTGGATGCCGTCGTGACGGCGACCGGCATGACGACCTATTTCGGCAAGACCGCGCGCCTTGTCGAGCAGGCGGGAACCGTCTCGCATTTTCAACGCGCGGTGCTACGCATCGGCAATTTCCTGATATTGACCACGGTTGGCTTGGTTGTCGTGATCGTAATGGCGGGCCTGTTCCGGCGCAATCCGATCTTGGAAATAGTGCAGTTCGCGCTGATCCTGGCGGTCGCCTCGATCCCGGTGGCCCTGCCGGCGGTGTTGTCGGTAACAATGGCGGTGGGTGCCGAGCGCTTGGCGCGGCTGAAAGCGATTGTGTCGCGCTTGGTGTCGATCGAAGAAATGGCCGGGATGGATACGCTGTGCTCGGACAAGACCGGCACCCTGACCAAGAACGAGTTGACCCTTGGCAATCTCGAGCCCGCGCCGGGCGTTCAGCGCGACGAGTTGATCTTGGCGGCGGCGTTGGCGTCGCGTCGCGACGCGCCCGATGCGATTGACGACGCGGTGTTGGCAGGCGCGCCGGCGAAGGACATCCTCGATAGCTACCAAGTGACGGCATTTCATCCCTTCGACCCGGTGGCAAAGCGCGCCGAAGCGGAGATTTCACGCGACGGCAAGAGCTTCAAGGTCGCCAAGGGCGCGCCGCAGGTGATCGTCGAGCTGTGCGCGCCTGACGAAGCGACGCGGCAAACGATTGCCGCGGCGGTGGAGCGCCAGGGTGAGAAAGGCTTCCGCACCCTCGGCGTAGCGCGCGCCGACGGCGATAAATGGCGATTTCTCGGTCTGCTGCCGTTGTTCGATCCGCCGCGCGACGACAGCGCCGCGACCATCAAGGCGACGCGCGCGATGGGCGTCGACATCAAGATGGTAACGGGCGATCACGAGGCGATCGCCAAGGAGATCGCGGGACAACTCGATCTCGGCAAGAACATCGTCGTGGCGGACAGCGTGTTCACCGACGGGTCGCTCGGCGGCAAATTGCAGAAGATTTTGAGCGCCGACGGTTTCGCCCGCGTCTTCCCCGAACACAAATTCGAGATCGTGAAGGCATTACAAGGGGCGGGGCGCATCGTCGGCATGACCGGCGACGGCGTTAATGACGCTCCCGCGCTGCGCCAGGCCGATATCGGCATCGCGGTGTCGGGCGCCACCGACGCGGCACGCGCCGCCGCGGCACTGGTGCTGACGGCGCCCGGGCTTTCCGTCATCACCACTGCCATCGAAGAGGCGCGGCGTATTTTTGAGCGTATGACAGGCTATGCGACTTACCGCATCGCCGAAACCATACGGCTCTTGCTGTTTATGACCGCCAGCATCCTGATCTTCGATTTTTATCCAATTACCGCGATCATGGTGGTGCTGCTGGCGCTGCTGAACGACATCCCAATCATGATGATCGCTTATGACAACGCGCCCTTCGCCGCAAAGCCGGTGAAATGGGACATGCACAGGGTGTTGACCGTCGCCACGGTCCTCGGCGCCTTCGGTGTGCTCGCTAGTTTCGTCCTTTATTGGCTGGGCCGCGATTATTTCAACTTGCCCGAACCGGTGCTTCAGGCGGTCATCTTCCTGAAGCTGTTGGTCGCAGGCCATATGACGATCTACCTTACCCGCAACAAGGGCTGGATCTGGGAACGGCCGCTGCCGAGCTGGAAGCTGATTGTGCCCTGCGAAGCAACCCAGTTGGTCGGCACCCTGGTCGTCGTCTACGGCGTCGGGATGGCGCCGGTCGGCTGGCATTATGCGCTACTGGTCTGGGCCTACGCCCTGATCGCGTTCGTTATCGCTAGCGCCGTCAAGGTCGGGACTTATCGGCTTCTTGAGCATCGCGTTCACCGCCAGGCACGGCATCTTGCGCGCGTCGAACGGCACGTGAGACACGCGACGGCAGATTGAGGGTGGAAACGATGAGCGAGGAAAATAAAGGGGGCTGCCGATGACGCGAATCCTGGTCGCAACTGACGGTTCCGAGAGCGCCGACCGCGCTATCGATTACGCCGCGCGCGTTGCCAAGAAAGACGGCGCCGATTTGCTGATTGTCAACGTCATCGGCGGCTACGGGTTGCCCGATGCGCTGATGAGCCGGTTCACCGACGAGCAGCAAGCGTGGTGGGACGAATTGCTCAATTCGATGTCTGGCGAAATCCTGACCAAGGCGCGCGACCGCGCGCGGGCCGCGGGTGCGGGAATGGTCCAACTGGAATCGCGCCGGGGCGATATCGCAACCGCGATACTCGACATCGTCCGCGAGAAAGAGGTCGATGCCATCGTGGTCGGGAAACACGGGGCCGGCGGGATCGCAAGACTTTTGCTCGGCAGCGTTTCGCACAAGCTGGTCAGTCTCGCGACCTGTCCCGTAACGGTAATTCCTTGAGAAGGAGATGACGATGCTGGAAATGCTGGAAGGTTTTCCCTCCAACGTCGTGGCGGCGTCGGCCAAGGGACAGGTTGCGCGGCGGGATTATGAGCGCGACTTGATCCCCAGGGTCAACGCCGCGTTGGGGCGCTTCGACAAGATCCGGTGCTATTACGAAATCGGGCGCGATTTCTCCGGGTTCGACGCGGGCGCGATGTGGGAAGACGCCAAGATTGGCTTCGAGCACTATCGCGATGGGAACGCGTGGCCGTCGTAACCGATGTCGAATGGATCAAGGCCGCGATGAGTTTCTTCGGTTTCCTGATCCCTGGACAATGTCGCTGTTTTTCCACCTCTCAAGCGGCCGAAGCACGCAAGTGGATCGCCGCCTAGCCGCGAACGGTCACGTGTCAATTTCGGCCGCGGGGACCCTGTGATGAGTTCTCATTGATTTGTATCAACGCCGATGCCCCCCTCATTGGTTAGCGTGAGACAGTTGCAAAGAGGGCTCTCATGACCATCAAAGACGTTCTGGTTCATTTTGGCGATTTACAGCGCGCCGAATATCACTTAACCATTGCGTGCGATCTTGCGAAGCGCCACGCGGCTCATCTAACCGGCCTGCTTATCGTCGAACCGTCCTTGGGCCGGCAAGCCCCGTTTGAATTTGCGCCGGGTGCCATTGGTGCAGTAACCGGGACAATGTCCCGACCTCCCACATTACTGTCTCAGGCTCGTTTTGATTTAGCGGCGGCCAAGGGTCTTGAGGACCGTTTTTTGGCTGTGACAGAGGAAAACGGAATTGACGCCGCGTGGCGGGCCACCGTCGGGTCGGCGGCAACGGTTGCGGATTACGCGCTTTACGCCGATTTAACCATCGTCGGCCAACGGGATCCGAGCCGGGCCGCGTCGGACGACTTTGACAAGGTGCCAGAGGCGGTTCTGATGGCGAGCGGCCGGCCCGTCTTGATTGTTCCGTATTCTGGGAATTCTCCAACAATCGGCCGCCGAGTCATGGTTGCCTGGAAACGTGAAAGCGAGGCCGCGCGGGCCGTCAACGACGCCTGGCCAATTCTTGCCAAGGCCGACGCTGTTACGTTGGTTGCTGTCAATCCGGACGCCGCCGCGGCGAATGGCCTTGATTCGGCAGGCCGGATGGCTCAGCACCTTTCGCGGCACGGCGTTGAAGCCCAGGTCCAGCGGCTGGTCATGAAGGATATTGATGACGCGACCGCCCTACTGAATGTGGCGGTCGATTTATCGGCTGACCTTATCGTGACTGGCGGCTACGGTCATTCTCGGTTTCGCGAGTTGGTTTTGGGGGGCGTAACCAGGAAACTGCTCCGCGAGATGGTGGCCCCGGTGTTTATGTCCCACTAAGACCCCCCCGAATAGACCGATTTCAGCGCAGCGTCCCGACAGCTTTCGGCGTCGGCGAGCCGAAGCGGCCGCAAACTCGGGGCGTGGGCGCGATCGACTAGCCAGTATCCCCACACGCTTCTATATTGGACACGCCAGCAACAGCGGGAGTCGCGAACACGCCGTGAATGCGGAACTGCCGAGAGTTTTGACGCGGGACGCGTTAGGCGCATTGATCGACGCTCTCCGTCGACTAGGTTACCGGGTCGTCGGCCCGACGGTTCGCGATCAGGCCGTCATATACGATGATATCGCTTCGCTCGACGATCTGCCGAGCGGTTGGACCGACGAGCAAAGTGGCGGGCATTACCGTCTCCGCCGCCGCGACGATGACGCGCTGTTCGGTTACGCCGTCGGTCCTCATTCCTGGAAGAAATTTCTTCATCCACCTATCCAGCGTTTGTGGCGTACCGATTCTAAGGATGGTGAACCGTGCATCGTCCCTGAGCCCGCGTCGGATGCGCCCCTCGCCTTCATCGGCGTTCGCGCCTGTGAGCTACATGCGATCGAGATTCAGGATCGCGTTTTGACCGGCGGCGCCCATGCCGATCCGCATTATCGCGCGCGGCGGGCTGCGGCGTTTGTCGTCGCCGTCAATTGTGCACAGGCGGGCGGAACCTGCTTCTGCGTGTCGATGAAGGCCGGGCCCAAAGTCGAATCGGGCTTCGACTTGTCGCTGACCGAGGTCGCCGCGGGCAGTGAGCCGATTTACGTTGTAGAAACCGGGAGCGACGGGGGCGTCGCCTTGCTGGCCGATCTGCCGCATCGTCTGGCAACGCAAGCGGAGATTGAAACTGCGAACGACGTCGTTACGCGCACAGCCTCCGCGATGGGACGGGAGATGAAATCGGCCGACGTGCATGAGCTCTTGATGCGCAACTTGAATCACGCCCGTTGGGAGGATGTAGCAGCTCGTTGCCTCTCCTGCGGCAACTGCACCATGGTTTGCCCGACCTGCTTCTGCACGTCGGTCGAGGACTCGAGCGATCTCACCGGCACCGAAACTACGCGCGTACGACGATGGGACTCCTGTTTCACAATGGATTTTTCCTACATTCATGGCGGTAGCGTCCGTGCCAGCGCCCGCTCGCGCTATCGCCAGTGGATGACCCATAAGCTTGCGACCTGGTACGATCAGTTCGGCACTTCGGGCTGTGTCGGCTGTGGACGCTGTATCACCTGGTGCCCCGTCGGAATAGACATCACCGAGGAAGTTCGCGCTATCCGCGACAGCCAAGGGCATGATCATGGTGGCGGTTGAAAGTCTTGAGCGGATCGTCGGCGAGTTGCCGTTCTTCGCGGGACTTCGGCCGGACTTTCTGAAGTTAATGGTCGATTGTGCCAAGATCGTCCGATTCGACGCCAACCAATATCTGTTTCACCAGGGCGAGTCGGCCAACGAATTCTATTTGGTGCGGCAGGGTCGGGTGGGATTGCAGGTGATGGCGCCAGGGAGCGGCGCCATGACGTTTCAGACTCTTGCCGTCGGTGATGTCGTCGGCGTCTCGTGGGTGATCCGACCTTACCGTTGGAGCTACGATGCGCGGGCGCTCGAATTGGTCCGTGCGATCGCGATGGATACCGCCTGCTTGCGGCAGAAATGCGATGCTGATCACGATCTCGGCTACGAGTTGATGCAGCGCTTTATGCCGATTTTGATCCAGCGGTTACAGGCAACGCGTCTGCAAATTCTCGATGTCTATGGCCGTCATGACTGATGCCGATCCGATGGTGCCGCGCGTCGCACATGTGCGCCGCCGTCGGCGCGACGGACCGGAAGTCTGGACCCTTGAGATCGAGCCCGACGAGGAAGATGGCGGCGGCTTCGAGCCTGGACAATTCAATATGTTGACGGCTTTCGGCATCGGCGAGGTGCCGATCAGTTTTAGTGGTGATCCTGCCAAGCTTACGCCCTTGGTTCATACCATCCGCGCGGTCGGCGCCGTCTCCACGGCGTTGGCGCGCCTCGGTCCCGGCAAGCCATTGGGGTTGCGCGGCCCATTCGGCGTCGGGTGGCCGACGAAAGAAGCGGTCGGCAACGACGTCATCATGGTCGCCGGTGGCCTCGGACTGGCGCCGCTGCGGCCCGTCATCTATCACCTCATGGCGATGCGCGAACGCTATGGCAGGGTCACCCTGCTCTACGGCGCGCGCGGCCCCAAAGAGTTGCTGTTCCGCCGCGAGCTCGAATCCTGGCGCCGACGCCTCGACCTTGAGATCGAGGTGACCGTAGATCATGCGATTGGCGACTGGCATGGCCATGTTGGCGTCGTACCGGCGTTGCTTCCGCGGATTGAATTCGATCCGGCGCATGCCATCGCAATGGTGTGCGGTCCTGAGGTGATGATGCGCTTCACCGTTGCAGCGCTGCGCGACGCCGGCCTTTCAGACGGCGCTATCTATCTGTCGATGGAGCGCAACATGAAATGCGCGATCGGGTTTTGCGGTCATTGCCAATACGGCCCTGTTTTCATTTGCAGGGACGGTCCGGTTTTCTGCTATGACCGGATCGGCAAGTTTCTGGGGGTGAAGGAAATCTGAGATGGCCCGGCCCCGCTTGGCGGTGTGGAAGTTCGCCTCTTGCGATGGCTGCCAGCTCAGCCTGTTGGATTGCGAGGACGAACTCTTGGCCATCGCCGGCGCCATCGACATCGCCTATTTCCCCGAGGCAACCGGCGCCGCAATCTCGGGACGCTACGATCTTTCACTGGTCGAGGGCTCCATCACGACGCCCCACGATGCTGAGCGGATCAAGGCGGTGCGATGGCGCTCGCGCCAACTCATCACAATCGGCGCGTGCGCGACCGCCGGCGGCATCCAGGGTCTGCGCAATTTCACCGACGTGAAGGAATATGCGGCAACCGTCTATGCTCGGCCTGATTACATCCGGGCGCTCGCTACCTCGACCGCGATCGCGGATCATGTCCCAGTCGATTTCGAACTGCGCGGTTGTCCGATCAACAAGCGGCAATTGATCGAGGTGATCGCCGCCTTCATCATCGGCCGCAAGCCGGTGACGCCGCCTCATTCTGTCTGCATCGAATGCAAACTCAAAGGCAATGTCTGTGTGATGGTGGCCCATGGCACGCCGTGTCTCGGGCCCGTGACGCATGCCGGCTGCGGCGCTTTGTGTCCCTCCTATGATCGCGGGTGTTACGGCTGCTACGGACCGATGGAGACGCCTAACGCGCCATCGCTTGCCACAGCGCTCACTAGGTCCGGAATGGATGAGGGAATGCTGCGTAGCGTCTACCGCACTTTCAACGCCAATGCCAATGCCTTCCGCAAGGAGAGCGAGCGGCATGGCGGTTAAGACCATCAAAGTCGATTATCTTGCCCGCGTTGAAGGCGAAGGCGCATTCAAGGTGGTGGTGCGCGATGGCAAGGTACAACGCGCGGAACTGAGCATTTTCGAGCCGCCACGCTTTTTCGAGGCATTTTTGCGCGGCCGCGCCTTTTCGGAGGCACCCGATATCACGGCGCGGATCTGCGGCATCTGTCCAGTCGCTTACCAGATGAGCGCGGTGCACGCGATGGAGGACGCGCTTGGCGTAGGAGTGACGGGGCCGCTGCGCGAGCTGCGGCGCCTGCTTTACTGCGGCGAATGGATCGAAAGCCACACGCTGCACATCTACATGCTGCACGCGCCGGATTTTCTCGGCTATGCCGGCGCGGTCGATATGGCGCGCGATCATAGCGACATCGTCCGGCGCGGCCTGGCACTGAAAAAAGCCGGCAACGAGATTCTGACGTTGCTGGGCGGGCGCGAGATTCATCCCATCAACGTCCGGGTCGGCGGGTTCTATCGCGTGCCACGCCCAATCGAATTCGCCGCCTTGGCAGAGAAATTGAAGTGGGCGCGCGACGCTGCGCTGGAGACGGTGCGCTGGGCCGCGGGTTTCGATTTTCCTGATCGCGTGCACGATTATCTGTTCGTAGCGTTGCGGCACCCCGACGAATATCCCTTCAACGAAGGCCGCATCATTTCCAATCGGGGGCTCGATATTTCAGCGCAGCAATACAACCAACATTTCCACGAATCTCATGTCGAACGTTCGACGGCGCTGCAATCGCATCTTTCCGACGGCAGTACGTACCTGGTCGGCCCGCTCGCGCGCTACAGTTTGAATTTCGATCGCTTATCGCCGTTGGCGCAGCGCGCCGCTCGTGACGCCGGATTAAGCGAGACGTGCACCAATCCGTTCCGCAGCATTCTCGTTCGCGCGGTCGAAGTTCTTTACGCCTGCGACGAGGCCTTGCGGATCATCGAGAATTATCAGGAACCTGACGCGCCATCGGTCTTGTTCGAACCGCGCGCGGGTATTGGCTGCGCCGCGACCGAGGCTCCGCGCGGATTGTTATACCATCGCTATCGTGTGGAGGCCGACGGCACCATCGCCGAAGCGCGGATCGTGCCGCCGACTTCGCAAAATCAGGCCAGCATCGAGGCGGACCTCGCCAATCATGTCAGCACGTGGCTCGATTTGCCGGCGGACGAGTTGCGCCGGAGGTGCGAACAGACCGTCCGCAACTACGATCCGTGCATTTCCTGCGCGGCGCACTTTTTGCGCCTCGACATCGATCAAGGATAACGCGTGGCGCGCAGTGGGCTTGTCATCGGTATCGGCAATCTCGATCGGGGCGATGACGGCGTCGGCCGTGCGGTCGCCCGCGCGCTGCGGGACCTCGTGCCTCCCGAGACTGAGGTCGTTGAGACGGATGGAGACGCGACTACACTGCTTGCGCTTCTTGAAGACACGGTGCGAGCCGTGGTGATCGATGCCAGCGCATCAGGCGCGCCGCCCGGGACGATACGGCGGTTCGACGTCGGCATCCGTGCCCTGCCCCATCTGCGGGGTAGCATGTCGACACACGGTATGGGTCTCGAAGAGGCCATCGAACTGGCCCGCGCGCTCGGCAGCGTGCCTCCGGTATGCCTTGTCTACGCCATCGAGGGTGCGTCGTTCGACACCGGCGCGACTTTGTCGCCGGCGGTCGCGGCGGCGATCATCGAGGTAGCCGCCCGCGTCGCCGAAGATATACGCCGATTCCAATTCGCGACGCCGGAGGTGGCATGCACGAAGGCCACCTGATCGCTGATTTGATGCGCCGGATTGATCGCATCGTGGGTGAGACGGCGGCGCGACGGGTCACCGGCGTGAAGGTATGGCTCGGCGCGCTGAGCCATTTATCGGCGGACCATTTCACCGAGCATTTCGTTCACGCCGCGGCCGGCACGAAGGCCGAGAGCGCGCGCCTCGACATTACAGTCTCAGACGACATCAATCACACCGACGCGCAAGGCATCGTGCTCGAAAGCATCGAGGTGGAGAATTGACGATGCGCCGGCGCATCCTGGTTCGCGGCGCAGTTCAGGGCATGGGCTTTCGTCCTTTCGTTTACCGCGAGGCGAATGAACTGGGATTGGCCGGCTGGGTGATGAATTCGCCGGAGGGCGTGACGATCGAGGCGGAAGGCGACGATGCGCGGATCGAAAGCCTCCTCGGCCGAATTCACGATCTGCCACCGCTTCATGCGTCGATCGCGGCGATCGAGACCGTCGCCGTCGCCGCCGTGGGCGAAACCGGCTTTGCCATTCGCGACAGCACTAACGCTGGAATTGGCGCTGCGCAAATCCTTCCCGATCTAGGCACTTGCACGGATTGTCTGCGCGAGTTGTTCGATCCTGCCGACCGGCGCTACCTCTATCCCTTCATCACCTGCACCCATTGTGGTCCGCGCTATAGCATTATCGAGGATGTCCCGTACGATCGCGCGCGCACGTCGATGCGGGGGTTCACGATGTGCGCGGCTTGCCGCGCCGAATATGAAGATCCTGCTGATCGCCGGTTCCATGCAGAGACGAATGCCTGCCTGGCGTGTGGGCCGCGACTCGCGCTCTGGGACACCGGCGGGGCAACCCTCGCACGTAACCATGGGGCACTGGTTGCAGCGGCTAACGCAGTACGCGACGGCCGCATCGTTGCGGTGAAAGGCATTGGCGGATTTCATTTGATTGTCGACGCGCGCGACGAAAACGCTGTCCAACGCCTACGCGAACGAAAACATCGGGAAGCGAAGCCATTCGCCGTGATGTTCCCGTCGCTAGAAGAAATCCGCATCACCTGCATCGTCGAAATGGTTGAAAAAGCACTGGTGACCGGTCCGGCCCGGCCGATTCTATTGCTCCGCCGTCACGGCGGCGGCTTGGCGCCTGCGGTCGCGCCGGGCAATCCCTGGCTTGGCGCAATATTGCCCTACGCGCCCGTCCATCACCTGCTCATGCGCGAACTCGATTTTCCTATCGTCGCCACCAGCGGCAATATCAGCGACGAGCCGATTGTCATCGACGAAAACAAGGCACTGACACGTCTTGCGGGCATCGCCGATCTCTTCCTTGTCCATGATCGGCCCATTGTTCGCCCCTTGGACGATTCCGTGATACGGATCGTCGGTTGCCGCGAGATGATGTTACGCCGGGCGCGCGGCTTCGCCCCGGCGCCGGTTGCGGTCGACGGCATGATGCCGGGCATCGTCGCGTTGGGTGGTCACCTTAAGGCGACAATAGCCATAACCCAACAAAACAAAATTATTCTCAGTCCTCATCTGGGCGATCTGGGTACGGTCGCAGCGGAAGCGAATTATCGCCACGCGCTTGACGAAACCATTCGGGTGCAACCGAGTAAACCTGCCATTGTTGCGCGCGATGCGCATCCCGATTATGCCTCGCGCCGGCTCGGCGCGGATATCGGGGCGCCGGCCATCGACGTCCCTCATCATCTGGCTCATGTCGTGGCGTGCATGGCGGAGAACGGTATCGCGCCGCCAATGCTTGGCGTCGCCTGGGACGGCACGGGATATGGCGGCGATGACACGTTGTGGGGCGGCGAATTTCTGTTGGTCGAACAGAACGGATGGCGACGCGTCGCCCATCTCCGGCCGTTTCGTCTGCCCGGCGGCGAAGCGGCGGCACGCGAGCCGCGCCGGGCCGCGCTTGGTCTGCTCTACGAAGCCTTCGGCGACACGGCGTTCGACATGACCGATTTGCCGCCAGTCGCTAGCTTTGCCGCGGCAGAGCGCGCGATCCTGCGGCGCATGCTGTCCCGCGGCGTCAATGCCCCGTACACCTCGAGTGCAGGCCGAATGTTCGATGGGTTCGCTGCGATCTGCGGCCTTTGCCAGCGCGCCGGCTACGAAGGCCAAGCCGCGTGCCAATTTGAATGGGCGGCGGAAGCGAGCGGCGCCTTGGCCAGCCTCGAATTTAACCATCGCGTCGGCAACGCCGGTGATCCGACGATGATTTTGGATTGGCAGCCGGCGCTCGCCGCCACACTCGAATCATTCCGCCGCGGCGGCGATGTGTCGGGCGTCGCCGTTGCCTTTCACCGCGGCCTGGCTGCTGCGATCGCCGACATCGCCATTCGTATTGGCCAGCCGCGTGTTGCGCTCTCAGGTGGGTGTTTCCAGAATGCTTTTCTCTTGGAGGCCACGATTGCGGCGCTCCGTGCAACGAAACTCGAGCCCATATGGCACCGTCTCGTGCCGCCGAACGATGGCGGCCTGGCGCTCGGCCAAGCGGTATGGGCCTCGTGGCAACATGAAGCGGGAGCCGCACCATGTGCCTAGCCATCCCCGGCCGCATCCTGAGCATTTCTGGCGACGATCCGTTGATGCGGGTGGGTCGCGTCGATTTCGGCGGCATTGTGAAAGAGATCAATCTTGCTTTCACGCCAGAAGCGGTCATTGGGGATTATGTCTTGGTCCACGTCGGTTTCGCTATCAGCGCGATTGACGAGAGGGAGGCCGCGCGCGTATTCGCGTATTTGAAAGAAATCGATACCCTCGACGGTGAGACAGCGCCTGAATGAAATTCCGCGACGAATATCGCGAAGGCGACAAGGCGCACCGTTTTGCCGATGCCATTGCGTGCGCCACCACGAAACCTTGGACGTTGATGGAGATTTGTGGCGGCCAAACACATGCCATCTTGCGCTATGGCATCGACCGATTGCTGCCGCCCGGCCTGGAGCTCGTCCATGGACCCGGCTGTCCCGTATGTGTGACGCCCGTCGACTATATCGACAAGGCGATCGAGATCGCGTCGCGGCCTGGGGTGATCTTCTGCTCTTTCGGCGACATGCTGCGGGTTCCCGGCAGCGGCGGGGATCTCTTCGGCGCGAAGTCGCGGGGCGCTGATATTCGCATCGTCTATTCGCCGCTCGACGCGCTGACCGTCGCGCGTGCCGAGCCGTCCCGCGAGATCGTGTTCTTCGCGGTAGGCTTCGAAACCACCGCGCCGGCCAATGCCATGGCGGTCTATCGCGCCAAGCAGGAGCACGTCGCGAATTTCTCGATGTTGGTGTCGCATGTGCTGGTACCCCCCGCGATGCACACGATCCTCGCCGCTCCAACTAATCGTATCCAGGGCTTTTTGGCTGCCGGACATGTCTGCACGGTCATGGGTTATGAGGCCTACGAGCCGATCGCGAAGCGATATCGTGTTCCTATCGTGGTCACCGGCTTCGAACCGCTCGACATCCTCGAAGGCATTCATATGTGTGTGCGGCAGCTCGAAGCCGGCCGTGCCGAGGTGGAGAACCAATACCGACGCGCCGTGCGCCGCAACGGCAATCGCTCGGCGCTGCAAATGATTGCGAAAGTATTCCGCGTGGTGCCGCGGCATTGGCGCGGCATCGGCGATATCGCCGATAGCGGTTTTGCCCTTACTGAAGCCTATGCCGATTTCGACGCGGAGGTGCGCTTCGGTTGGGTAATCCCGAAGGACGACGCGACGAGCGAATGCATCAGCGGTCTCGTACTGCGCGGCGAGCGTAAACCGCCCGCGTGTCCGGCCTTCGGCACACGGTGCACGCCGGAACGGCCGCTCGGCGTCACCATGGTCTCGTCGGAGGGGGCCTGCGCCGCCTATTACCGCTATCGCCGCGCGCACGAAGCGGCACAATGAGCGACCCCAAGGAATTTGCCCTGTCATGTCCGTTGCCGATCGCCGACGGCGAGACCGTGCAGCTCGCCCATGGGGGCGGTGCCCGCGCCACTGCGCGGCTGCTCGAGGGCACGATTCGGCCGATCTTCGGCGATCCGATGCTGGAGCAGCGCCACGATGGCGCGACCCTCGATATCGGCGGACCGATCGCCTTTACGACCGACTCTTATGTCGTGCGGCCCCTGTTCTTTCCCGGCGGCGACATCGGCACGCTTGCGGTCAACGGCACCGTCAACGACCTCGCCATGTGCGGCGCCCGGCCGCTCTATTTGAGCGTCGGATTTATTCTCGAGGAAGGGCTGCCGCTCGTCACGTTGCGCGACGTGACAATGTCGATGCGCGCGGCTGCCGATGCGGCTGGGGTCCGACTTGTCACGGGCGATCTTAAGGTCGTCGATCGTGGCAAAGCCGACGGCCTGTTTATCAACACGGCGGGCATCGGGCAGATTGTCGCGCAGACTCCGGTAGTACCGGCAAGCGTCCGCGCCGGTGATGTCGTTATTCTCAGTGGCGATCTCGGCCGGCACGGCGTCGCGGTAATGGCGGCGCGGGAAGGGTTTGGCTTCGAATCGGCAATCGAAAGCGATTGCGCGCCGTTGGCCGCACCGGTGATGGCGCTGTTGGAAGCGGGTCTTGAGGTTCATTGCATGCGCGATTTGACGCGTGGCGGACTAGCAAGCGCGTTGGTCGAGATCGCCGAGGCGGCCGGGGTCGCAATTGCGCTCGATGAAAGCGCCATCGCAGTTCGCGACGACGTTCGGGCCGCGTGCGAGCTCCTCGGCCTCGATCCATTTCATGTCGCCAACGAAGGGCGTTTCGTGGCTTTTCTGGCGGCCGCGGACGTCGCTCGCGCGGCCACCGTACTGCAGCATTACAGTGTAACCACGGGCGCGGCAATCATCGGCAAAGTGCAGGCGGCGCCAGCAGGCCAAGTTTCATGTCGTGGGCCATTAGGCGTAGCGCGGGTGATTGATATGCCGAACGGCGAGCAACTACCGCGAATCTGCTGAGGCCTGATGCATCCGGCAACGTCCGGATAAACCAATTTTGTTCGATTTCAGTGGGCATGCTCAAAGCCAGACCAGGGAATTTTTGCATCCGATAGCGACATTAACCATGAATCCGGCTTTGGATATTGCCTTCACAACGGCGCGCGTCGTTCCAACGGAGAAACTGCGCTGTTCGGTGCCGCGCCACGATCCCGGCGGCGGTGGCATCAACGTCGCGCGCGCCGTCCATAAGCTCGGCGGCGAAGCGGTCGCGGTGTTTCCGATCGGCGGGCGGGCCGGTGTTCGGATCGAACAGTTTCTGAACGAAGAAGAGGTCGCGTACCGGACGATCGCCATCGCCGGCTTGACGCGCGAGAGCTTTACAGTCGATGAAAGCAGACCGGGCGGCAGTTTCGCTTCGTTATGCCGGGTCCGAACTTAAGCGCAGAGGAACAGCAGCGCTGTCTCGATCAGATCGGATCGTTGGCGCCCAAGCCTCGTTACCTAGTCGCTAGCGGCAGCCTGCCTCCAGGTGTACCGGAGGATTTTTATGCACGGGTTGCCGAACATGCCAAACTGCTGGGCGCCCGGCTTATCATCGATACGTCCGGGGCCGCACTGCGCAACATCGGCTTTGGCAATGTCTATCTGCTGAAGCCCAATCTGCGCGAGCTTGGCGAGTTGACGGGACGCACTGTCGAGGAGCGCACTCAACAAGAAGCAGCCGCATGCGAACTCGTCTTGCAGCATCGAACCGAAATCGCAGTGGTGTCGCTCTCCTCTGCCGGCGCAATCGTGGCTGATCGAGAGGGATGTTGGCGCTTTGATGCGGTTTCGGTGCCGGTGGCGAGTACGGTCGGTGCCGGCGACAGCATGGTCGCTGAAATCGTGCTCAGTTTGGCGATGGGGAAATCGGTCTCGGAGGCCGTCCGCCGTGGCATGGCGGCGGGCGCGGCGGCCCTGATGCAGCCGGGAACCGAGCTTTGCCGCATCGACGACACGGAAAGCCTTTTCGCGCAAATCCCGCTACCCACGCGGTGCGATTAGCATCACTTTGCGGGAAGGTGCAAACCCATTTCCTATTCGGTCTCTTCGACTGGCAGGTAATTCCGACGGCACATCTTGGGTCCCGTCTAAGAAATCGTCATGCGGACTGCGAGTGTTCGTGTCGTTCGCGTAGGCGCGCTAGCTAAGTTATTCCGGATTTGCATGAGCGCCTGCATCGTTGTTGAATTGGTGCTGCGCGACAGGTTGGTTGTTGCCAAAGCAGTTGGGGCTGCTTAGCTATGTTCATCGGCCGGACCGAGCCTTGGGAGTGACCGCAATGGGCGCCAAGCCAAGCGACATGACGCCGGTCGTCGATCTCACGCAAGAGAAGGGAACAGGGCCGCTTCGCGCGCGACGTCCGATCTATGTCGATCTGATGCCGCCCTGTAATCATGCTTGTCCTGCGGGCGAAAACATCCAGGCCTGGTTGGGTTTGGCACAGGCAGGCAGGTACCGCCAGGCGTGGGAAGCGCTGGTGCGCGACAATCCGATGCCGGCGGTGCATGGGCGGGTCTGCTATCATCCCTGCGAAGGCTCCTGCAATCGCGGCGAGCTCGATGCGCCCGTCGGCATCCACGCCGTCGAGCGCTTTCTTGGCGACCTTGCCGCGCGCGAGGGCTGGACCTTCAAACCCGTTGCAACGCCGACCGGCAAACGCGTGCTGGTCGTCGGCGCAGGACCGAGCGGACTGTCGGCTGCCTATCATCTCGCGCGTCTCGGACATGCGGTCGAAATCCACGAGGCTGGGCCGCTGGCGGGTGGCTTGATGCATTTCGGCATTCCGGCCTATCGGCTGCCGCGCGTGGACCTGATGCGCGAGATCGGGCGGATCGAGGCCATGGGTGTTACGATCGTACTGAACCATAAGGTCAGTGACGTGCTCAATGAGCAGGCCGCAGGCGGTTTCGACGCGGTCTTCATCGCCATCGGTGCCGGTACCGGCAAACACGTCGGCATTCCCGCGCGGGATGCCGGCCGAGTGCTCGATGCCGTGTCGCTTCTGCATAACGTGGCCGCCGGCGAGGCGCCGCGCCTCGGCCGTCGCGTCGTGATTTATGGCGGCGGCAACACGGCGATGGACGCGGCACGCACTATCAAGCGTCTTGGGGTCGATGATGCGCTTATCGTCTACCGTCGCGACCGCGCGCACATGGCGGCGCGCGCCTTCGAGGTCGATGAAGCGATCGAAGAGGGCATCAGAATAAAATGGCTGACCACAATCAAGGAGAGTGTCGGCCCCGACCTCACCGTAGAAATGATGGAGCTCGACGCCAATGGCCGACCGCATCCGACAGGACGGTTCGAGACGCTCAAGGCCGACGCGATCGTGTTGGCGCTTGGCCAGGAGACGGACAGCGGGTTTCTCCGGCGCGTGCCGGGGATTGAATTCGCTCCGGATGGCGCGGTCAAGGTGGGTCCCGACATGATGACCGGCTACCGTGGCATATTCGCCGGCGGCGACATGGTGCCGGGCGAACAATCGGTTACGGTCTCGGTCGGTCACGGTAAACGGGCGGCGCGGAGTATAGACGCGTGGCTGGGCGGCGAAGGGTATCCGCAGACAGCGAAGCACCCGCTTGTCACCTTCTGTATGTTGCATCTGCCGGTTTACAGCGATGCCGAGCCGCAGCCTCAGAAAAGTCTTGATGCAGCCGAACGCGTGAGCGGTTTCGAAGAGGTTATCGCTGGGCTCACGGAGACAGCGGCGCGATATGAAGCGCAACGTTGTCTCTCCTGCGGCAACTGCTTTGAGTGTGACCACTGCTACGCCGCTTGCCCCGAGGACGCGATCGTCAAGCTCGGGCCAGGACGGCGATATCGCTTCGACTATGACAAATGCACCGGTTGTGCCGTTTGCTTCGAGCAATGCCCGTGCCACGCCATCGAGATGATCGGGGAGCCCCGACCATGAAAGAGACGGTCAAACAAGTTGCGACCATGGATGGCAACATGGCCGTCGCGCACGTTGCCTATCGCGTCAATGAAGTATGCGCGATCTTTCCGATCACGCCAGCATCGCCGATGGCGGAACTTGCGGACCAATGGACGGCCGAAGGTATCAAGAATATTTGGGGGAACATCCCCGTCGTTCAGGAGATGCAAAGCGAGGGCGGCGCCGCCGGGGCAGTGCATGGGTCGCTTCAGGCTGGGGCCCTGACGACGACGTTCACGGCGTCCCAAGGCCTGCTGCTGATGATTCCGAACATGTTCAAGGTCGCGGGCGAGCTGACGGCAACTGCATTCCATGTCGCCGCACGTTCGGTTGCCACCCAGGCGCTGTCGATCTTCTGCGACCATTCCGATGTGATGGCGACACGCACCACGGGGTTCGCCTTGCTGGCATCCGGTTCCGTCCAGGAGGCGCACGATTCGGCGCTGATCGCCCAGGCTGCAACGCTCCGATCGCGGATTCCTTTCGTGCATTTCTTCGACGGATTCCGGACGTCGCATGAGATCAACACGCTCACCCTGCTTAGCGACGCTCAGATCCGAGCGATGATTGATGACGAATTGGTGCGCGCCCATCGCGGCCGTGGGCTCAATCCCGAACATCCCTTCATTCGTGGTACCGCGCAGAATCCAGACACATTCTTCCAAGGGCGCGAAACGGTGAACCTGTTCTATGATCGGGCGCCGACCGTCGTGCAATCGGTCATGGATGAATTCGCCAAGTTGACCGGCCGCCAATACCGTCTTTTCGACTACGATGGCGCGGAAGATGCCGAGCGCGTGGTCATTCTAATGGGTTCCGGTGCCGAGACCGCGCGAGAGACCGCCGCCGCCCTGCGGCGCGCCGGCGAGAAGGTTGGTATTGTTCAGGTTCGCCTCTACCGTCCTTTTTCGGCGGCACATCTCTTGGCGGCGCTACCGCTGACCTGTCGTGCGATTGCTGTGCTCGATCGGACCAAGGAACCGGGCGCCAGTGGCGAACCGCTTTATCTCGATGTTGTCGAGGCGGTGGCCCAGGCTGCATCCCGCGGCGAGCGGTCAACCATGCCCAAAATCATCGGCGGGCGCTTCGGCCTCTCGTCGAAGGATTTTACGCCTGCGATGGCCAAGGCCGTATTCGGCGAGCTCAAAAGACCCGAACCAAAAAACGGATTTACCGTTGGCATCATCGACGATGTCTCGCATACCAGCCTCGAAGTCGATCTAAGTTACTCGATCGAGCCGGACGATATCGTGCGCGCGGTGTTCTATGGCCTGGGCGCCGATGGCACCGTCGGTGCCAACAAGAACAGCGCCAAGATCATTGCCGAGGAGGCTGGTCTCTATGCGCAAGGCTACTTTGTTTACGATTCCCATAAGTCCGGCGCCCAGACGATCTCGCACTTGCGGTTTGGGCCGCGGCCGATCCAGTCGCCCTATCTCATCGCTTCGGCGAATTTCGTCGGCTGTCACCAGTTCCATTTTCTTGAACGCCAAGATGTTTTGCGGCTCGCGGCTCCGGGCGCCACGTTTCTGCTCAACAGCCCCTATGGTCCGGATGATGTGTGGGACCATCTCCCCCATTCGGTCCAGCAGGGGATCATTGACTGCGGGCTCAAATTCTTCGTCATCGACGCGACCAAAGTGGCACGAGAGGTCGGCCTCAAGAGCCGCACCAATACCGTGCTGCAGACCTGCTTTTTCGCGATCTCCGGCGTGCTGCCACGCGAAGAGGCGATCGCGCAGATCAAGCTTTCGATCCGCAAGACCTATGGATCGAAGGGCGAGAAAATCGTCGAGCAAAACTTTAGAGCCGTTGACGAGACGCTTTCGCGCTTGCACGAGGTGCGCGTGCCTGCGCTCGCGACCAGCATCTTCGACCGTCCGCCGCCGGTGCCCGCGCATGCACCGGAATTCGTGCAGGCGGTGACCGCTAAGATGTTTGAGGGAGTGGGCGATACAATTCCGGTAAGCCTCATGCCCACGGATGGGACCTTTCCGTCCGGAACGGCCGTTTGGGAAAAGCGCAATGTCGCGAAGGAAGTGCCGGTCTGGCGGCCCGATCTTTGTGTACAATGTGGCCAATGCGGTTTCGTCTGCCCGCACAGCGTCATTCGCGCAAAATATTACGGGCAATCGAAGCTAAATAGTGCGCCATCAAGCTTCAAATCGGCACCGGCCAACGCGCGCGGTTATCCCGATATCCGCTTCAGCCTGCAATTCTACATCGAGGATTGCACCGGCTGCGGCCTCTGCATCGAGGCCTGTCCGATCCGCAGTCCGGTCGACCCGGGGGTAAAGGCGATCAACCTCGCGCCGAAGGACCCGTTGATCGCGGCCGAGCGAGCGAACATCGCCTTCTTCGAGCAATTGCCCGTCAATGACCGCACCCGTATCGATTTCGCGAATGTGCGCGGCGTACAGTTTCTGGAACCGCTGTTCGAATTTTCGGGCGCCTGCGCAGGCTGTGGCGAGACGCCTTATCTCAAGCTCCTGTCACAATTATTCGGCGATCGCATGATGGTTGCGAACGCCACCGGCTGCTCCTCGATCTATGGCGGCAATCTTCCGGTCACGCCCTGGAGCAAGAACCAAGAGGGCCACGGTCCCGCTTGGTCCAACTCGCTGTTCGAAGACGCTGCCGAATTCGGATTGGGCTTTCGCCTGGCCGCCGATAAACATCTCGATCTTGCCGCCGCCCTGTTTAAATCCCTGGCATCCGAGTTGGACGACGATTTCGTCGCAGCCATTCTGGCGGCGCCGCAAATCCGAGAATCTGAAATCCGTGTCCAGCGTATCCGCGTGGCCGAACTCAAGACTAGACTGCTCGCGCTCGCTACGAGCAATCGCATCG
This sequence comes from uncultured Alphaproteobacteria bacterium, assembly GCA_963851285.1. GTDB lineage: Bacteria > Pseudomonadota > Alphaproteobacteria > ATCC43930 > CGMCC-115725 > JAATGI01. The sequence goes on along the minus strand of CAWKOL010000001.1, from coordinate 235,824 downwards.
CTCGCGATCTGCTCTCGGTTGTCGATCATCTCGTGCGGCGGAGCATCTGGATCGTCGGCGGCGACGGCTGGGCCTACGATATCGGCTTTGGTGGCCTCGACCATGTGCTGGCGAGCGGGCGCGACGTCAACGTGTTGGTGCTCGATACCGAGGTCTATTCCAACACCGGCGGCCAGGCCTCGAAAGCGACGCCGCTGGGCGCCATCGCGAAATTCGCGGCGGCGGGCAAGCGCGTCCCGCGCAAGGATTTGGCGCTTCAGGCTATCGCCTATGGCAACGTTTATGTCGCTCAGGTCGCGATGGGCGCCAATCCGCAGCAAACGTTACAAGCTTTCCGCGAAGCAGAGGCTTATCAGGGGCCCTCCCTGATCCTCGCCTATAGCCACTGCATCGCGCATGGCTTCGACCTGCGGTACGGTATGAAGCAACAGGATTTGGCGGCCGCGAGCGGCTACTGGCCGCTGTTCAGGTACGATCCGGCGATGCGCGACATCGGCGAAAATCCGTTCCGGTTGGATTCACCGCGGCCGACAGTTCCCCTGAAAGACTACGCTTACAACGAACTCCGCTATCGTGCGCTAACGGCAACTCATCCCGAAGCGGCGGCGGATTTGTTGCATCAAGCGCAAGCGCTCGTCGATCAGAAGTACCGAAGCTATGAGGAACTCGCCAAGCTCGAGGGCGGACCGTCTCCGGGCCAGGTTGCCGCGGCCGCCGGCAAGGCTTAAGGCTCGAACGATGAACCTAACGACGCGCTATTTGGGACTAACGCTACGGAACCCCTTGATTGCCGGTGCGAGCCCTCTCACCGGCGAACTGGACAATGTCCGGCGATTGGCCGATTTGGGCGCTGGCGCGGTGGTGCTTCCCTCGATTTTCGAGGAGCAAGTCAAATCCGAGAAGCAATTGATCGAGCAGCTTATCGCAACCGGCAATGACAGTTATGGCGAGGCGTTGACCTATTTTCCGGCGCCGACCGCCTACGCCTTCGGTCCAGAACGGTATCTCGAGTTCGTCCGCCGTGCCGCCGGCTCGGTCGAGATTCCTGTGATCGCTAGCCTCAACGGCGTCACTGATCATGGCTGGGCAGGTTATGCGCAAGAACTTGAGGCCGCCGGCGCACGCGCCATCGAACTCAATATTTATTTCATTCCTTCTGATCTCGAACTGTCGGGACACGCGGTCGAGCAACGCTACGTAGGCGTCGTGACGACGGTGAAAAGCGCTGTCACAATTCCAGTTTCGGTCAAAATTGGTCCCTATTTCAGCGCCGTCGGCGACATGGCGCGACGCTTGGTTGATGCCGGCGCCGATGGCCTCGTGTTGTTCAACCGGTTCTTTCAGCCCGATATCGATCTGACCGGTTTGGCGTTGGTTTCCAATCTCGACCTCAGTCAGTCTTACGAGATTCGCTTACCGTTGCTCTGGATCGGCGTATTGTCGGGACGACTGAAGGCGTCACTGGCGGCAAGTACCGGCGTCGACAGCGCCGATGACGTCGTCAAATACCTGCTCGCGGGCGCCGACACCGTGATGACGACTTCCGCCCTCCTCAGACACGGGATCGGACATATCAAGGAGCTCGTCGGCGGACTCGAAACCTGGCTCGAAGCGCGCGAAGTGCAATCCCTCGATGCGATCCGCGGGCGCATGAGCCATCGGCATATCGTCGATCCCGCCGCGTACGAACGCGCGAATTACATCAAGATGCTTCAGGGCTATGAGACCGCCTCGCCGTAGCACCGTTCCCGTCCGCTGCCCATTCAGACCGCCATTTGGCATTGAGAGCCGCGGGCATGCGCCGCTCCCGACGATTTGACATAGATCAAGTCGGCGACATCGGCCGAAATATATTCTGTGGCTGGTGACTGAAACCGAAAATGAGACTTGCTGGCAATCTCGGCGGTTCCAATCTCCGAAATTGAGATCGATGCAAGCGCCCACCGCCGGGCGGTCAACGGACCGGAGTAAGCACGATGAGAAGACCTAGCTCTCTACCAGGACTGATCTTCGTCATCATTTTCGGCATTGGATTGGCCTTTGCCTATTCGACCTTTGTGCTTTCCGATTACGGCGAAAGCCTGTCGATCGCGGTCATCGCTTTCATCGTCGCCATTATCGTTTCCAGCTCGGTCAAGATCGCTGATCAGTGGGAAAGAACCGTGATCCTGCGGCTGGGAAGCTTCCGTGCCCTTAAGGGGCCGGGTTTATTTTTCATCATTCCGATCATCGAGACAGTGCCCTACTGGATCGATACCCGCGTCATCACCAGCGCGTTCAAGGCGGAGAAGACGCTCACCAAGGACACGGTCCCGGTCGACGTCGACGCGGTGTTGTTCTGGAAGGTCATCGATCCGAAAAAGGCGGCGCTCGATGTGGCCGACTACAACAGCGCCATCAGTTGGGCCTCACAGACCGCGCTGCGCGACGTCATCGGCAAGACCATGCTTTCCGACATGCTGGAAGGCCGGGATAAGATCAGCGACGTGCTCCAAAAGATTATCGATGTCCGAACCGAGCCCTGGGGGATTAACGTCATCGCGGTCGAGGTCAAGGACGTGCTGATCCCGTCGGCGCTGGAAGACGCGATGTCGATGCAGGCGCAGGCAGAACGTGAGCGGCAGGCACGCGTCATCCTCGGCGATTCGGAACGGCAAATCGCGGAGAAATTCGGCGAAGCGGCGAAGACATACACCAACGATCCGGTTGCCCTCCATCTGCGGGCGATGAACATGCTCTACGATGGATTGAAGGGTAACAATGCCACCATCGTCATCGTGCCGAGCACGGCGATCGAGACGATGCAGCTGGGCGGCCTCGCCGGCATGACGGCGCTGACCAAGACATTGGGCGAGGCGCGAGCGCCGGACAGTCCGTCGGGCCCGTGGTCACCGCCCGAGAAATCTTGATCGAGGGACAAGCAGGCCTCTTCGTTGACGTCGCGAGGCACCTTGCGCCAGGGCATGTTTGGGCAACACCGCGCCTTCAACGGGCACGGATCACAATCGAACTTGCTCGCCCGATAGAGGATTGTGCGGCCGTCATGCACTTTGCCGGTCGTACGCAGGGCCTTGCCGTTCGGGCATTTGTACTCGTTCTTCTCCTTGTCGAAGGTGAAGTCGCTGCGTGAGAACGTTCCATCATTGCGGTTGGCCTTCTCCCACACCGGGATGTGCGGCGTGATGTCGGCACCGACGAGCCAGCCGAGGAACTTGCCTGTCCCGTACGCGGTGTCCGCGGCGAGCCACTTGGGCTTCAGATCGAACCGTTGTTCGGTGCGTTCGATCATTGCCTTGGTGGCCCTGACCTCGTTGTAAGTGCGGGCCGGCGTCGCCTCGACATCGACGATCACCGCGTTCTCGATATCGATCAGGTAGTTCAGCCCGTAGCCGAACTGCACACGCTTGTTCGCCTTTGCGGTCCATGCCGAGCAGGGATCGGTGGGCGAGATCACCTTGGGCAGCGTGCGATCGCCATTGGGATCTTCATCGTCCACCCTGGCGAGGAACTCGACAACCGCGCGGGTCTGGCGCTCAGGGGCCGACCAATCAATCTCATCCGGTGCTTTGCCGTGATAGCGGCTGGCATCGGCTTCCATGACGCTGGCGTCAACCGCGAACCCCTCGCCTTTGACCAGGCCGGCAGTCATGCACTCCCTCACTACCGCTTCGAACAACTGTCGGAAGAGATCGCTGTCACGGAAGCGGCCGTGGCGATTGACGGAGAAGGTCGAGTGATCAGGCCCTCGATCGTCGAGATCGAGACGACAGAACCAACGGTACGCGAGGTTAAGCTCGACCTCCTCGCACAGCTTGCGCTCGAACCTGATGCCATAGCAGTAGCCCACATCAGCATCCGCAGCATCAGTTCCGGATCAATCGATGGACGTCCGATCTCGCCATAGAAGTGCTTCGGCTTCGCCCGCAGTTCGGCCAAACGCCCGGCGTCGCGGCGGATTCCTCGCGGTGTGATTAAGGTCCCCCATGCCGGCAAGTCGAGCCGCGTCCCCGCGCCATGTCGCGCGGGAATTTGCGGACATTGATCATATTGCGGTGTTCCAAGTGTTCCGGGTGTTCCATCATCGGAAAGAGGTTTGGCTTTCCACCGTTTTTCGAGACCCAACGCCTAAGCCTGTCGCCACTGGGGCACGTTTGAAAAGTCAAAGACGCCTTCGCTGACGTGATCGCAAGCGCTGCCCCCGCCCTTTTGGGTAGGAATTTTTGCGTCACGTTCGTCACGACCATCATTTTCGCTGGCTTTCAAGTCGTTATTTGTGACATTACCGGCCACCGCATCCATTGCATCGGTCACATTTTGCGTCTCAACGGAACCATTGGAATCCTTGAGTTTGTGACGTTGTGACGGTTGTGACGCGGAATTTTCCTCCGTCGAATTCGCCGAAATCCGGATGAGCCTAGCCTTTCCTCCCGCCGCACGTTCCCAGGTGACCCCGAGTCCCCGCTTTCGAAGGCCGGGCAAAGCTCGGCGCAGTCGACCAGACAACGCGCGCCCGTTCGCCGGCCATCTCTTGTCCCGTCGCGCGGCGTCGCTGCCATAGCGTGAAAGCGAGTTGATCAAATTGCTTGCCGTGCCAACCCAATCCGTTCGCTTTTTCATCATCGCCAACACGGCGATCGCAACATTGTCCGCCTCGATAACGGTGTCGAGTGCGGCGCTTCGAATTCGCTTCATAGGCCGCTATGAACGTCCCACAGGGCCAAAGCGCGCCTTCGCATGCAATCACCCAGCGCGCAAAGTCGGCCATTCTCGGCAACACGGACGGTCGCGTTTCGGCCAGATGCTTAAGCCCATGCGCCAACGTATCTAAGAGCGCTCCAAGAATTAGCGGCCGCGCGGCATCGAATTCGCGCCAGAAATCCTCTTCGGCTCGGCGCTTCTGATCCGTAATCTTGGTAGTGGGCTACTTTGAGGGATAGGGGTTAGCGCCCCATCCAGCCCTACGGGCCTCGTGGGCCGGCGACATATATGCCGCCTAGTGCCGGTTTGGCTGCTCTTTCAACAGTGTCAGCCGGAAATAAATCCTGCACCTTTTTGCCACCGTCGAACCATGTACACCATACCGTAGGTACGCCGACTTCGTTTTCGTCGCAGTGATCTACCGTCATTCGGGGACCGGTGCCGGATTTGTGCCGGACGGTGTCGCCTGATTTGAATGCGTTATCCATTGCCGCGCTCCTTATGCCGCGCCCCTTTGAGGGCTAACCTTTGCATATTCGGGCATCGTGTGGCACTCTGACAATATGCCAAAGCGGATTAAGCATCCCAAACGTCCATCCGATATAAACCAATTGGCACATCATTTGGTTGGGTTATCTACGACCGAACCGGAAATCGCGCCCATTACGTCCGAAACTCCAACCAACATTTCGGATTATATGAGGGCAATTGGTCGGAAAGGCGGCAAGATCGGCGGGAAGCGTCGGCTTACGACACTCTCAGCAAAAGAACGCAAAAAAATTGCGAGCAATGCTGCTAAGGCTCGTTGGAAAAAATCAACGCCGCAGTTTTGACCTTTTAGCTTTCTTTACCATCCGTGATTGCTGAGCCGGTCTTGGAGGAAGCGGATTCGCTGGCACTGGTCCAGGCATCGGAAGGCCGGGAAATGGCAGGCGTATTCCCATTGGAACATTAAATTGCGCCGCCTGAACATTATTCCGCATCATTCCAACTCTAGCTGAATTAAAAAAAATCTTATAAGCAGGCGTGTTCGTAAGTATTACATCAATTGCACAATAAAGCTCCCATACAGATCTATATAGCGCCGCGTCATTGCGTAAGTTCGTCGCTGCAACGCCCCTGCCTTGCAATTGCTCTAATGTAACGCGCCTTCCATGAGACAAAAAGGAGGGATGGTCCGAAAGGAATTCCGCTACAGCCTGAGCCTTTGCTGAACCATCTGGAAGCCCTCGGAACATGTATTTTGATAGCCACGCGGTAACAAGATCGGTCGAGAGTTTGCTTGCGTTGTCACATTGAGCGAGTAGCCCAGGACCAAGCATTTGCAAAATGGGGAACCAAACTTGCGCTTTCCTGGGATCGCCGAGAATCTCTTCGCTCGCCTTTTTTAGCTGCTGCCGGATCGCATCTGCCGCCACATTCCCATTTCGCGTACTCATTTGTGGGTCAATCGGCCCCAACTCGGCATCCTCATCCATGAGGATTTGATCGCCAGCCATTACCATCATCGTGGCGGCACTTTTGGCAAATGATGGAACGATAAAACGGACGAAGCCGAATTTGCGACGTATCTCCTCGACAATAGTCTCTGTTGGCTCCGCGAATCCGCCAGGGCTGTGGATCAGAATATCAACTTTTGGGCCGCTTAAGTCCTCCAACATGCTGTGGAAGCCAATCTTGTCTGAAGGATCAATCGCCAATAGTTCCGGGGCACCCTTCCCCGCCGGTATCGTACACGCTGAAGCATACACAATTAGTGGCGAGCCAGTGATATCCACCACCTGCTTTATTTTATTCTCAAGGAGGATGGCCCAGGACGCTCTGACTCCTGGCTGTTGGGGCGCCGCCGCACCAGCAAAAAATTCCGCAAGGACGCTGTCCCAGATTGAGGACAAATTCTCCCCCGAGACTCAGGTTAAATTAGAGGGGCGTGAAGGCATTTCCCACTGTCGTAGGAATCTCATTCGTCAGGCGCGAGAGGATGGAAAGGTATTCCGCGTATGATAGATGCATCGCCTCGATGCTGCGGGCAACCTCGGGAAAATCTGCTTGGAACTTGGCGAAAGCTTCGTCAGAGAATCTTCTGAGTTTGGTCGGTATCTATCATGGCATGGCTCCGGTATGGGGGGGGGTTGTATCCTGATGTTGAGGAACGTGCACTAATATTTTGTTGACATGCTAAAGCGGCTTTAGTAATGTAAACGGCATGAACAAACTCCCATCCAAAACACGTGCGCAAGTCATACATTCGCTCATCGAAGGCTGTTCCATCCGCGCTACCGTTCGCATGACAGGCGTTTCCAAGAAAACGGTTATGCGCGTGTTAGTCGAAGTCGGCGATGTCTGCGCCGTCTATCAAGACCGTGTTTTCCGAAATCTATCTCCGCGTCGATGGCAACTTGATGAACTGTGGGGCTGGATTTATTGCAAAGACAAAAATCGCACGGCTGCAATCGCGGCCAAACATCCCGAGGCGGGCGACATTTGGCTTTGGGTCGCGTTTGACGCGGATACAAAATTGGTTCCGTCATGGACACTGGGTGACAGGTCTTTGAAAACCGCGTCTGGCTTTGTTGCCGATTTGGCATCCCGAGTGAATGGACGAGTGCAGCTCACCACGGATGGGCACCGCGCCTATCTGGAAGCGGTCGAAGGCGCATTCGGTAACGATGTCGATTATGCGATGTTGAATAAAGTCTATGGTTTCCCAACAAAGCCCGAGGCGAGATACTCGCCACCGGAGTGCGTGGGCGTGACCATGAGCGTGGTCACGGGCAATCCGGACCCCAATCATATCTCGACCAGTTTTGTCGAACGGCAAAACTGGACCGTTCGCACTAACATGCGGCGCTACACTCGCCTGTCGAACGGCTTTTCGCGCAAATTTGAAAACCATGCCGCTGCCGTTGCCCTAAACTATTTCGCGTACAACTTCATCAAAATCCATCGCACTCTAAAGGTGACCCCCGCGATGGCCGCTGGCGTGACCGGTAAACTGTGGGAAGTAGAAGACTTGGTCGCACTATGGGAATCCTATGAACGAGCGGAAAAAATCGCGGCGTGATCAAAGTAGCCCACTACCGTAATCTTCGCCAGTTTGACAAAGAGCGCGCGATCGGCCAGGTCGGGCCGCGTTACGAAGTCTTCAATGCCGTTCAATGCAATTGGTCGCATTGCGTCGATGAGAACCTCGTCGTCGTCCGTATAAAGTTGGCGCGTCGCGAAACCGCCGTCCGTCGCGAGACGACAGAGCGCATCCGACAACCAATCCGCCAAATTGCTTACATTATCGTAAGACAAAACGTGGTGATTGTGCGCAGCTATGAACAAATCGCGCTCATCTCTCGGCAGAGACTTCGAACTAGGAACGCTGGAATCGACTAACTCGTGTAAAACCCGAGCAAAGGTCGTTTTTGCGGCGCCCTGTTCGCCGATCAAACCAAGAATTGGGTAAGGGCCGCGAGGGCGCAATGCCGCGAGCAACCACGACACCGCGAGGACGAAATTTTCGTCATGGTCGCTCTTGCCTACATTGAGAAACCCGCGCAGGCTTTCGATCGAGCCGCCCGGCACCGGGGGAGGAAGCGCCCTCATCCCGTTCCGTCGCCGGAACCGAACCGGGGGAACGTCGATAATTTTCCAACCATCGGCGCTGATCTCAAGCGCGCGCCATCTATCATCGCACAAATCGACATAAAGATTGCCGTCATGCGCAGCGGTCCTGAGTGACACGGGGCGCTGCGGCCCATCAAAACGCGCTCTTGCGGCGAGCACATTCATCGCCGCTGATAGTGAATCTTGATTGGGAGCTGATTCCGTCGCCCCGAAATAAAGCTGAATGAGCCAGTCGCGAGTGAAACGCGCCTTAACGCCCCAGGTCTCCCGATGGCCGCCGATGTTGACATCCAGAAAAGCTGCATCGTCGGCGCTGTGATACAAGTCGGCGCCGGCTTTAAAGGCGAGTTCTACCATCAACGTTGCCTGACTTTTCTTTTGCCCACCCGCACCGTCGGCAACCCCGTCCGCGTCGATTGCCGGCAAACTGCCACGCTTGGCGCCCACGCTGGTATCGGGCTGCCACGGCACGGCGGCCGCGATGCCATTCCGTACCGCCTCGATTCCGTCACGCCGTAAAACATCAAGCCAATCGATCTTCTCACCCGGCGCGCCAGGCAGCGCGATACTCACGGCGACATTCGCGTGATTGCGCTTGGCGAATGTGTACGCAGCGCGCTCGCCAGCTTGATAGCCCGCATCATCTGATGGAACATTTTCGTCACGATCGGCCGCGATGGTGACGTGTGTTGTCGTTGACCGAGGTTTGCACGCGGCAATGCCGGCAGCGGATATAGCCGAGAAAACGACGAGATCGCCGTTTAAAATTTCGGGGGCAAACGCGAACGCGATGGCGCAGGCGGTCTCTGGGCCTTCCGCGCCAATTTCGTGTCGGGCGGTCTCGGTGTTTCTCCACACGATGCACAGCCCGGCGGTGCCTTTGCCCGGCGCCAACTTCTTAGGATCGCGTGCAGAACCGTCGTTCCGCGCTCCCAAATTCGCTTTGCCCTGGCCGCCGGGCTCGACATAAATTCGGTGGGCGTGCCGCTTGCCGGCGGCGGCGTCGATCATTTCAAAAACGACGCATGGCCAGTCGCCGACGTAAACAGGCTTGCCGCCCTTCCCCTGGGGCGGTGTGTCCCAGTAGGCCAGCGACCTATGGCCAACGACTGCTGTTGTCGGCATCAGCACCTGTTCCGGCGCGACACCAAGCCGAAACGCGAGATATTGGCGGGGTAGATCATCGTCGCGATTTTCTGGCGCCAGATTGAGAAGACTGGCGACATCCTGCTTCGGATGTGGCCCCGCTGTCTTCCTGATCAAATCGTGGCGACCGAGCAGCTCACATGCGATAACTTTCGCCGAAGCAAAGTCGGCGTTTCTGATCTTCTTTATGACGCTGAAAATATCCTCGCCCTGTTGGCTGCATGAGCAAAAAGCACGCGCCGCTGCGTCATCCCAGCGCCAGCTCGGATTTTTATCTTCATGATCGGGGTAAGGGCACCGCGTGTGTGGATTGCCATCGCGCCAAGCGATTCCGAGGCGGTCCAAAATTTCTGTCTCGTGCCCATCAACGGCGCGCCTCACGTCCCAATCAGTCACGTAGCGCATTTCGGCGCTACTCATCTTGACCTCTGTTCGCGCGGGTCGGTGCACAATGAGATCGCGGGTCGCGCCGGCAGATTAGCGAGGCCGGCGAGTTCATAGGCGGCGACTGTGAAACCCGCGAAGATCGCCGCGATATCGACGCGATCAACAAAATCGATGCCGCTGATTTTGCCGGCATCGGCAAGGGCGCGCTCACCCATCGCGGCGGCGATCCGGCACACGGCGCCGAGGTGAGCCTGGCGGGCGTCATAGGCGACGGTCTGCCGATCGTGGAATTTGCTTTTCGAGGAGGGAAGAAATAAAAGCATTTTGCTTATTTCCAATCACATGCAGGTTTCAAAGCGCCGCTTCTGCCGAGGCGGCGTCTTTCGTTAGGGAGGGGGGATGGCGACCTTGCGCAGGTGGCTTCGGCGACGCGCGGTGCCAGCGGGACGGCGTTGTCGTTTGACAGAGATCATGCGGCCTCGCCGCGATCCGATTCCGATGTTGAGCGCCGCGGCCCCGAGTCTTTTGCCGCGATCCATTTTTGGAGGTCGGAAATTTTGTACCGCACGCTGCGGCCAAATTTGTGGAACACCGGGCCGTTGCCTTCTACGCGCAATCTGGACAAAACCCCAACGGTGCGGCCGCAGCCATGCTCGTCCAGGAAGGCGGAAGCTTTAGGGGGGGTCAGGAATTCGGACATCTCGAGCCTCATTGAGGTATTTGAGGCTCATGATTAAACAGGATGAAAACTATGCCCGCCTAACTGCGCCCGATGCGGCGCAGTTTATTTCGGCGCAGTTTTTGGGCGCCCGCCCCTCGAGTTGGCGTCAGGATGAGACTTGCGGAACTCCTCGCACATTGCCTAAGACATACTTGATTGGGTACCCCTTCTCCCTCGCCCATTCGGTGTCCTCCTCTCTGCTCGAATATCGGCCTTTTTCTGCCAAAATGTCGGTTGAGAACTGCTCATAGGCTGGAGTAATGGCAGTGCTGAGCTTCGGCGACCGTGTTGCATCTTCTTCGGATGACTTGCGAATGCCGGATGGCAGCCCCGACGATGCAGGTGAGGATCGATCGCTCGAGATTGTCTCCGGAAAAGCTGCGTCGAAGGCGCGTGCATCGATCGCATCGACGCCCCTTGGACGATACAACGACGGCGGCGGTTTCAGGGCGTGCGGGTCCGTCGCCTCGGCCACATCCGACGATAAGCGCTCTCTTTCTTGAGGCTCCTCTTCTAGGTAACGCCAGCGCACCACCGGGAGACCGGCGCGGTAGATTGCCTCCCGAGCCTCTTCCTCCGTGCAGCCGTAAGTCGATTTCACGCGCTTAATGGCGACCTTGAATTTGAGCGGCTTTGGGATAAGGGGATGATCTGCCATAGGCGCCTCCGCTGGCGCGCCGCAGGGATGGTCGCGAGGGAAGGCCGGTGCGGAGGCCGGCCGTGTCAGATGGCCGTCCTATCCCTCGCGACACGAGACTACCGCGTGCCCGGCCGCAGCTCCACCACCACCGCGCCGTGCTTGCGCTGTTTGCCAGCGCGGCGGTTTCCGCGCCGCATTGCAGCGGCAATTTGCTTGGCGGCACGATCAGCGACGGCGCGCACGGGATCGGCGGCCAGATGCGCGTAAATTTCGGTGGTGCGCGATTGTTTGTGGCCGAGCACCTTGCCGACCATGTAGAGCGTCGCGCCGCCAGCAACGGCGAAGGACGCGAAACTGTGTCTAAGATCGTGCAGGCGCAGCTCCGGCATTTCCGCGCGCTGGCGCAGTGTCTCCCATACCTTCTGCAAATTGGCGATCGGACGCGCGCCTGAAGCGTTCGGCAGTATCCAGGGTGACTTGTGCGGATCGTCCGGGCGCAGCTCGGCGAGCATCTTCAGCGCCGCGGCGGCCAGGGGAACCACCTTGGCGCCGGTTTTGGAGTCGGGAAGGTTGAGGCATGAGCGCTCGAAATCGACATGCTCCCAGCGCAGCGACACGATCTCCGACTTGCGGCAGCCGGTGAGCATCAAAAGCCGGATCGCGGCGGCGCAGGTGGGGTTAAGCCCCTCTCGTTCCATTTCGGCGAGATTGTCGGCGAGCGTCGCAACCTCGGCCTCGGACAGGAACCGTTCGCGCTTCTGTCCCCTGTAGGGCCTCACGCCCTTAGCTGGGTTGACCGGCAGGACGCCACGGGCGACGCCGAATTGCAGCATCGCGGCCAGCACCGTGAGCGAGCGCGCAGCGGTGCCCTTGCCGCCCTGCACGATGGCACGGCCGCGCAGCCCGGTTTTTATGTCGGCGGCCGTCTTGCCTGTCGCCACGTCACGCTGAAACCGCGCCACGTCAGCCTGAGTTAGCGCGGACGCCAGCTTGCGCCCGAGCAGCGGCCGGATATGGCGCTCGATGTTAGAGCGATCGGCGGCCCAGCTCGAGGCTTTCTTGGTGGCTTTCGCCGCCGGGCCTTCGTCGAGGTAGAGGTCGGTCAACTCGCCGAGCGTCATGGCTTGGCGGGCGGCGTGCCGGTCGGCCGAGGGATCGCCGCCCTCCCGTATCTGCCGCAGCTTCTTGCCGGCCAGGCTGCGGGCCTGATCGGGCGTCAACTCGCCGACGCGGCCCAAGGCGAGCCTGCGGGTGCGTCCCTGGCGGTTGCGGTATTGCAGAAGGTAGGAGGCGACGCCAGAGGGCTTCAGGCGCACGCCAAAACCCTTCAGGGCACCGTCGCCCTCGTCCCAGCGGAATACGTCACGCCCGCTCGCGGGATCGGGCTGCAGGGCGTCTACAACGCGCTTGGTAAGCCTCGACATGGGAGCCTCGCTTTCCGTCTCCGATACCGGGGAAGCACCGGGGAAGCAGTCGGGAGTAAACTGACCTCAACAGGGGGTCATGACCGATACAGTAAAATACACTTGGAAAACCAAGGCGTCTATGGATTTTTCAATGACGGGTAACGTCGGGGAAGCAGCGGTAATTCCGTATCCCTGACAATGGCATTGTAGAGGTCGCCGGTTCGATCCCGGCTGGCTCCACCAATACGAAGGGCCTGGCCGGTGACGGCCAGGCCCTTCTGGTTTTCGGCGCGCATCGATCTACATTATGGAGCATCGACAGGGAGGTTGGTCATGCAGAGTGAAAACCGGTTTTTTGACGATCTTGCCAAGGTCGCGAACGGCGCCTTGAACAATCTCGCGGGCTTCGGGACCGAGATCGAGGCGCGCCTGCGCGATCAGGCCGAAAAAGTCCTGGCGCGCATGGACGTGGTGCGGCGCGAGGAATTCGACGCGGTGAAGGCGATGGCGGCCAGGGCGCGTGAGCAGCAGGAAGCGCTCGAGGCGCGCGTCGCGTCGCTCGAGGCGGAACTCGCGGCGCTCCGGGTCGAACGCGACACGCGATAACGCGTTCTCCCATCCTTTATCACCAACCCGTGCGCACGCGGCGGGGGTGGTCTTGAATGAGTTTTCGCGATCAGTCGCTGCGAACTCGTGGCCTCTCGATTTCACCCACATCTTTTTCGAATCCGATTCGCTTCAACGCTTGCCACGAGTCGCAAAACCCCCCAGGCTACCTATAGATGAGCGGGCCGACAGCACCCCAAGATATCGAAAAATGGCCCGGTGCTCGTGGTTCGTATAAGGGGGAATGATGACGTCTCTCCAGGTAGCCGGCGGACAGAATCTCGGAAACCCGATCGACCTCGCGGAAGAAATCGTTCAAGCCAATCAATGGGCGCATGACCGCGCCAGCGACGAAGAGTTGCTGGTCGAGATCGCCGGCAAATGGTCCGATTACCGGCTCCTGTTCCTGTGGCAACGCGAGATCAGCGCGCTTCATTTCTCGTGCAGCTTCGACATGAAGGTGCCGAAGGCGCGCCGCGCCGCGATCCTCGAACTGCTGGCGGCGATCAACGAGCGTTTGTGGCTCGGCCATTTCGATCTGGTCAGCGACGATCTTTCCCCCGCTTACCGGCAAGGCGTCTTGCTGCGCGGCTCCGGCGGTGCCAGTGTCGAGCAGTTGGAGGACCTGGTGGACATCGCCGTGACCGAATGCGAACGCTTCTATCCCGCGTTCCAACTGGTGGTGTGGGGCGGCAAGCCGGCCGAGGAGGCCATCGCCGTCGCGATGATCGATCCCATCGGCGAGGCGTGAGCGCGCCCGTCGCGCTTTCCACTGTCTTATTGATCGGCTGCGGCCGCATGGGCGGCGCGTTGCTGAGCGGCTGGCTCGAGCGCGACCTGGCCGAGCGCTATGTCGTCGTCGAGCCGGCGGTCGGATCGCGGCCGCGGACCTTGTCGCCTCATGTCACGTTCGTCGACGCGCCGGAGCATCTCGATCCGAACCACACACCCGCCGCGGCCGTGATCGCGGTGAAGCCGCAGGTCATGGCCGAGGCGTTGCCGCATTACCGGCCGATGGCGCGGGCCGGCGCCTTGTTCCTCTCGATCGCCGCCGGCCGCACCTTGTCGTTCCTCGCGGCCCAGCTCGGCGGCGACGTCGCCTTGGTGCGCGCCATGCCCAATACGCCGGCATCGATCGGCCACGGCATCTCCGTGCTCTGCGCTAACGAAAAGGTCGACGCCGCCGGCCGCGCCACGGCCGACGCGCTGTTGTCGGCGGTGGGGCAGGTCGCCTGGATCGAGGACGAGGCACTGATGGATGCCGTCACCGCCGTGTCGGGCAGCGGCCCCGCCTATGTCTTTCTGCTGATCGAATCCCTGACCAAGGCCGGGGTCGAGGCGGGCCTGCCCGAAGCGCTGGCGGAAAAACTGGCGCGCGCGACGGTGGCCGGTTCGGGCGAGCTCGCGCGCGTGTCGCCGGAATCGGCGGCGAGTTTGCGCGAGGCGGTCACCAGCCCCGGCGGCACGACGCGCGCCGCGCTCGACGTGCTGATGGCCAAGGACGGGCTCGAGCCGCTGTTGCGCCGCGCCGTCCTCGCCGCGGCAAAACGCTCCAAGGAACTGGCGGGGTAACGCTATGGGTGCGTCCCTCGACTGCCCGCGTCGCTGACGCGCCGCTCCGCGCTCGGGATGAGGTAAAGTTTTTCTCATCCTGAGCACGCAGCCCGGACGAAGTCCGGGCGAGTAGTCGAAGGACGCACGAAATTAATCGCCGGCACCGGCAGATTGCGGGGGGGTAGCCCGTCGCGGCTTAAACGAATTGTTATGATTTCGACCTTAGTTTGCGGAGTAGATGACGATCGCACCGAATATCGAGGTTGGCGGAACGACTTTCCCCATCGCGCCGGCGCGCAACGGCACTCTCGAAGGGGTGCGCGGCGTGTTGGCGTTGCTGGTGTTGATGGCGCACGCCTCGGGCTCGCCCTGGCCGGTGCTGATCGCGTCGCAAGCCGTAGTGTGCTGTTTCTTCATTCTCTCGGGCATCGTGCTGACGTGGTCGTGGGACGGGCGCTATCTCGCCTTCCTGGCGCGGCGCTTCGTCCGGCTGTGGCCGGTCTACGCGCTGTGCCTCGCGGCGGGCTACGCGCTGTCCGGACAACCTTGGGGCTGGTCGGAATTCGTCTGGTATCCGATTTTCCCGCCCAACGCCGCGCATCCCATCGATCAGCCCGCTTGGTCGCTGTGCATCGAGGCATGGGCGATGCTGGCGATGCCGTTGTTCGTGTGGTTCGGGCGCGGGTCCGGGCTGCGCGCCGTCGCGGGAATCGCGCTCTGCCTCGCCGGCATCGCCGTCGATCCATACGCCGTGTTCGGCGTGTTCTTCGTCGCGGGCGCGTGGGCGTCGCGATTTACGTTCCGCTGGTCCTGGTTCGAGCATCCCGTAGCGCGCTGGCTCGGCCGGATCTCCTATCCGCTCTATCTCTCGCATTGGCTGGTGCTGCACTATTGCCCGGGCCCGCTGCCGGTCCGGATCGCGGTCGCGTTCGCGGTCGCGCAAGGGCTGGCCGTCACCGTCGAGCGCTGGAGCATCCTCGCGTCGCGGCGCCTGACCCGGTGGCGCCGCGTGTCTGCGACGCCGCAGGACAAACCGGCCCCGCTCCCCGCCTAGGCCGCGGGCCGGTCACGGCCGAGCCTCCTTCGTTCGATATTTCTCGAAATATCGTTGACACGGGCCGTCGTCCGATATTATTTCGACTATCCATGAAATATCGGATGGATTGCGATGAAGCCTAAAGCAACCGTCGCCGCGCTTGGCGCGCTCGCCCACGACACGCGGTTGGAGGCGTTCCGGCTGCTGGTGCAGAAAGGCCCCGACGGTCTTCCCGCCGGCACGATCGCGGATCGGCTCGGCGTTCCGCCATCGTCGCTGACCTTCCACCTCCAACAGCTTGCGCATGCCGGCCTGGTGACGCAGCGGCGGGTGAGCCGCCAACTGTTCTACGCCGCCGACTTTACCGCGATGAACGGCTTGGTCGCCTACCTCACCGCGAATTGTTGCGGCGGCCAAGTTTCGTGCGCGCCGGTGTGTCAGCCGGCGAAGGTCGCGATCAAATCCCAACCGAGGCGGGAAATGGCCTGACGGATGGCCGAGCCGATCTACAACGTGCTGTTCCTCTGCACCGGCAACTCGGCGCGGTCGATCATGGGCGAGGCGATCTTGAACCGCGTCGGCGCCGGCCGCTTCAAGGCGTACTCCGCGGGCAGTCATCCGAAGAGCGAGGTCAACGCGCGCACCCTGCAACTATTGAAGCGGCTCAACTACGCGGCCGAGGGCTACCGCTCGAAAAGTTGGGACGAGTTCGCGCAGCCCGGCGCGCCGCATCTCGATTTCGTGTTCACGGTTTGCGATCAAGCGGCCCAAGAGGTGTGCCCGATCTGGCCCGGGCAACCGATGACGGCGCATTGGGGCGTGCCCGATCCCGCCGCCGCCACCGGCACGGACGCCGAGATCGGTCTCGCTTTCTCCGAGGCTTATCGCCAGCTCAACAATCGCATTTCGATCTTCGTGGCGTTGCCCTTGGCGCGCCTCGACAAGCTGGCGCTGAAAAAGCGTCTCGACGATATCGGCAGAGCGTGACGCGGGGCATCGTCGCCGAAGGCACCGGCACGGCGCTGTTGCTCGTCGCAATTGTCGGCTCCGGCATCATGGCCGAACGGCTTGCCGGCGGGAATGTCGCCATCGCGCTCTTGGCCAACGCCATCGCGACGGGCGGCGCGTTGATCGCGCTTATCCTGACGTTCGGCCCTATTTCCGGCGCGCATTTCAATCCCGTGGTGACGCTCGCGTTCGCGGCGCAACGCGCGACGCCGCCGGCGACAGCAGCCGCCTATATCGTGGCGCAGTGTGCCGGCGCGATCCTGGGCGTGTGGCTCGCGCATGTCATGTTCGGCCTCCCGATCCTGGAAATGTCGGCGCACGCGCGGGGCACGGTCGGCGAATTCGTCGGCGAAATCGTGGCGACGTTCGGCCTCGTGGGCTTGATCCTCAGTTGCAGCCGTCATGCGTCGTCGGCAATTCCCTACGCGGTCGCGGCCTATATTACGGGGGCCTATTGGTTCACGTCCTCGACCTCGTTCGCCAACCCCGCCGTCACGTTGGCGCGGTCGCTGACGAACACCTTCGCCGGCATCGCGCCGGCGCATGTGCCGGGATTCGTCGCCGCGGAGCTGATCGGCGCCGCCGCGGCGTTGGTTCTGTTTCGCTGGTTGCTGCGCGAAAAAGCGCCCGGGGTGACCGGTTGATAGTGAGGACCGGCCTCAAGCGGCCGCGCCGCCGTGCCGTCCTCGCCGCCGCGAAACGCTCGAAGGAACTGGCGGGCTAAATTTTGCTCTCTGCCGTCATGGCCGGGCTTGACCCACGGCTGTCCGGTTGAGATTTTGTGGACAAGGCGCATGACGTTGATTCTTCTGAGTTCCGAGCGTTTGGCGACGTATCGGGACACGGAAAGGGTCAACGTCATGCGGCACCAGAATAGCGTTTTGCACGATGTCTTGAAGCATGTTCCGTGGGGTGAGTTCGATCGGCTAGAGTGTGATTCATCTGGCTTGAATTGGTAGGGGATTCCCTGTGGCGTCGAATTCTGATTCAAGATGCTGGCTGTGGCGGAGGTCAGCATGGGATGGCGAGAGCGTATTCGGATGATCTGAGGGAGCGGGTCGCAGCATCGGTGTCGGGCGGTCGCTCGTGCCGTGCGACGGCGGTGTTGTTTAGGGTGAGCGTCGCGAGCGTGGTGAAGTGGTCGCGGCGGTTTCGGGCGACAGGCAGCGCGGCGGCGAAGCCGATGGGTCGGCGGCAGTCGCGGTCGCTGGCGGCGGAGCGAGATTGGCTGCTGGCGCGACTTGCAGCGGTTCCGGATTTGACGTTGCGGGCCGTGGTGGTGGAGTTGAGCGATCGCGGGGTGGTGACGAGCTACGGCTCGGTGTGGCGCATCGTGCACGATGCGGGCGTCAGCTTCAAAAAAAACCCTGTTCGCCACCGAGCAAGATCGGCCGGACGTGGCGCGAAGGCGGGCACGCTGGAAGACACACCAAGGCAAGCTTGATCCGGCCCGCCTGGTCTTCATCGACGAGACCCCCGCCTCCGCGGGGGCAGGCTCTGGGCCAAGACCAACATGACGCGCCTGCGGGGCTGGGCGCCACGCGGGCGCAAGCTCTTGGCCAAGGCGCCACAGGGCCGCTGGCGAACCCTGACCTTCGTCGCCGCGTTGCGCCGCGACCGGATCGACGCGCCCTTCGTCCTCGATGGCCCCATCAACGGCAGAAGCTTCCTGGCCTATGTCGAACAGCTTCTCGTGCCGACGCTCGCCCCCGGCGACATCGTCATCATGGACAATCTCGGCAGCCACAAAGGACAGGCCGTGCGGCGCGCCATCCGGGCATCCGGCGCCAGGCTCTTCTTCCTGCCGCCCTACTCGCCCGACCTCAATCCCATCGAACAGGTCTTCGCAAAGCTCAAGACCCTACCCTACTGCGAAAAGCCAACGAGCGAACCGTCGCGACAACATGGAGACGTATCGGAACCCTGCTCGACGCCTTTCCACCTCACGAATGCGCCAACTACCTCAGAAACTCAGGATACGCTTCAATCTAGATGGATCAGACTCTAGTTGAAGAGCACGGCGCGGATGCGCGGGTCCGGCGCTTGACGACGAAGAGCCAATTCGTGGCGCTGGTGTATGGGCAGTTGTCGGGGGCGACGAGCCTGCGGGAGATCGAGACTGGGCTGAAGAGTCACGAGGCGCGGCTTTATCATCTAGGCGCTGCGCCGGCGCGGCGCTTGACGCTGGCGGATGCCAACGCCGGGCGGCCCGCGTCGGTGTTCAGCGAGCTTCTCTCGACGCTGATGCGGCAGGCGCGGCGGGGCCTGCGCCGCAAGCTGGCCGACGTCACGTATCTGATTGATTCGACCGGGGTGCGGCTCAACGGCATCAGCGCCGCTTGGGCGCGTTTCTCGACCGGCGTCTGCGGCGCGAAGCTCCATGTCATCTACGATCCCGACGCCGACCGGCCGATCTATGCCGCGATCAGCGCCGCCAATGTCAACGACATCGTGGCGGGCCGGGCGATGCCGATCGAACCCGGCGCCACCTATGTCTTCGACCTCGGCTATTACGATAATGCCTGGTGGGCGAAGCTGGACCGGGCGCAATGCCGGATCGTGACCCGCTTCAAGCGCAATACGCCGCTGGCCGTGGTCCGCGAACTGCCGGTGCCGACGGGCGGCGGCATTCTGCGCGACCGCATCGGCTATCTGCCGGCCCGCCAAGCCGGAAACCGCCGCAACCCGTTCCAGGACCCGGTGCGCGAGGTCCAGGTCACGACCGAGACCGGCAAGGTGCTGCGCATCTTCTGCAACGATCTCGACGCCCCGGCCCAGGAGATCGCCGACCTCTACCGGCGGCGCTGGGCCATCGAACTGTTCTTCCGTTGGGTCAAGCAGGTTCTCAAAATCACCCGCTTTCTCGGTACCTCCGAAAACGCCGTCCGCATCCAGATCGCCGTCGCCCTCATCGCCTTCCTGCTCTTGCGGCTCGCTCAGGCCGCGCAAAAAGCCGTGCAAAGCCCGCTCGCCTTCGCACGCCTCGTCCGCGCCAACCTCCTCCACCGCAGACGCATCGACCGCCTGCTCCAAACCGAGCCGCCGCCTGTCGCCCCAACCCTCCCAATCGGCAATACAATGGAATTGAAATCTCAACCGGACAGCCGTGGGCTTGACCCGGCCATCCATCAAATCAAACGATCGTATAAGTCTCTTGGTCCATGTCGAATTTCACGACGACATTCGTAAGGCGATCCAGCGCGAACGGAACATCAAGCATTGGCCGCGCGAATGGAAACTGGACCTGGTCCGCGCGTCCAATCCCGAATGGAATGAGCTTCAGCCCATAGCGCTTGGAGAATCCATCGGCGACCCCTTCGCGGTGTTCCCAGGCTCGGCGGGCAAGGTCGCTCGTAACGCCGACATAGAGAGCGTTCCGTAAGGCTTGTTGGCCACGATGTAGACCCAGCCGCCCGCCATAACATCCCCGACTGTTGCAGTCTTATGGGATGGATGGCCGGGCCAAGCCGGTCAAGCCCGGCCATGAGGGCGCCGATCGGCTGCGTGCTTATTCGTCACCCGCGGACTTGATCCGCGGGTCCATCCCAAAAAAATCGATGAATGGCCGGTCAAGCCATGACGGCGCAGATCGAGAATGACGAGTAGAATGATTCGATCCGGTTGGATCGCGCGCTAAATCGCCGGGACCGGCAAGTTCCGGCGGCGGCAGGCGGCGACCAGCGCGTTGCGCAACAGGCACGCGATGGTCATCGGCCCGACGCCGCCCGGCACCGGCGTGATCGCGCCGGCGATGCCTTGCGCTTCCTTGAAGGCGACGTCGCCGATGAGCCGCGTCTTGCCGTCGGGCAGGCTGATCCGGTTGATGCCGACATCGATCACCGTGGCGCCCGGCTTGATCCACGTCCCCTTGACCATTTCGGCGCGGCCGGTCGCGGCGATCAGAATGTCGGCGCGGCGCGCGACGTCGGGCAGGTCCTTGGTGCGCGAATGCGCCATGGTCACGGTGCAATTCTCGTTCAGCAGCAAGCCCGCGATCGGCTTGCCGACCAGGTTGGAGCGGCCGATCACCAGCGCCTCGGCGCCGGCGAGCTTGCCCAGCACTTCCTTGAGCAGCACGACGCAGCCATAGGGCGTGCACGGCACCAGCGCCGCCTCGCCGCTCCACAGCCGTCCGGCATTGATCGGGATGAGGCCGTCGACATCCTTGGCCGGGTCGATGGTGTTGATGACCTTGTGCTGGCTGATCTGCTCCGGCACCGGAAACTGCACCAGGATGCCGTCGACCTCGGGATCGTCGTTGAGCTCGTCGACCAGGGCGAGCAGGTCGGCCTCGCTGGTCGTCGGCGGGCCGCTTGTGCTCGATGCTCCGCATGCCGACCTCGACGGTCTGCTTGCCCTTGTTGCGGACATAGACCTCGCTGGCCGGGTCGTTGCCGACCAGCACCACGGCCAGGCCGGGCGTGACGCCGTGATTCTTCTTCAGCTCGGTGACGGCGTCGGCAATGCGCTGGCGCAGCGCGGCGGCGTGGGCCTTGCCGTCGATCAATTTGGTTTCAGCCACGGGAGCAACCTCCTGATAGCAGTCCCGCCGATCACATGACGGTCATCGAAACCAGATCTGGCCAGTTCCATCCGGATCAGCCAGATGATCGCGATCAGCACCACGATCGGAGAAATATCGAGCCCGCCGAAATTCGGCAAGAAGCGGCGGATCGGCCGCAGCAAGGGCTCG
Source organism: uncultured Alphaproteobacteria bacterium (assembly GCA_963851285.1). Taxonomy (GTDB): domain Bacteria; phylum Pseudomonadota; class Alphaproteobacteria; order ATCC43930; family CGMCC-115725; genus JAATGI01. The sequence goes on along the minus strand of CAWKOL010000001.1, from coordinate 214,314 downwards.
GTGGCGCGATAGAGAAATTCGCTGATGATCGACACCGGGCGGCTGTAGGTGTTGATGACGCGGAAGGAGATCAGCCAGCTCATCACCGCCGCGGCGATGATGATCCACATATATATCCGCAAGATACAGATCGACGATCCGGAGAATCGGCACCAAAAACCCGCCCATGAGGTACGAACGCCCCCGTCGGTGGAAAAGCCGCCGTAACCTAACGACGCGGCTCCGGGGTCGCAAGGCTGCAGCACGGCCGTTTTTCAGTGCCGCCGCGATTCGCCGGCTTCGCGCTTGACAGGATTCCGACCGGCAACCATAGTCGCGCCCCACGCAAATCATCGCGTCTTGGCGGGGCTGTAGCTCAGTTGGGAGAGCGCGACGTTCGCAATGTCGAGGTCAGGGGTTCGATCCCCCTCAGCTCCACCATCCCCCCTGCGCTCAGTTCCGCATTTGGCGCTTGGATTTCGTGCGCGAATCGTCGCCATAGTGCGGTCGTGCGATTCGCCGATTCTCTCCAAGGGGATCAATCGCCATGACCGTCAAAATCGTTTTGAGCGCCCTTGCCGTCGTCGCCGCGCTGGCGATCGGCGCGCCCGCCTTCGCCCAGGACAACGACATGGACAAGTCCGATGGACCATGCCGCCGCGCATCATCACCGCCACCACGCCATCCATCACCATGCCGCGATGCATGCGACGAGCACATGGAACATCATGCCATGCACCATCGCATGCACGCGCACCATGAGCGAGGACGCGCAAGGAGCGCACCGAGACCAAGCGGCTCAACGAGGAGCAGCTTCACAAGAGCATATAACGCCGATCGCCGGGGCGATTGACGCTTCGGCGAATTGCCTCTAGCGTCCGTTGCGGTGGTTCCCTTCGGGGATCAATAGGGAACGCGGTGTAACGCCGCGGCTGCCCCCGCAACTGTAAGCGGCGAGCGCGCGACCCAATATGCCACTGGGGCCGATTGCCCCGGGAAGGCGGGAAGCGCGCCAAGACCCGCGAGCCAGGAGACCTGCCACCGTTGCGTGGTCACGCGCGAGCGCGTCGGACGGGGTGAGCCGGCGGGGAGTTGAGTCGCGCCCGGGGGATTTTTAATCGGGATCGGCCGGCTTCGGTTCGCGGTGACGTGTCACGTTGCCGCGAGGTCTCGCTATGTCCCGTCTTGTCCTGTTTGCCGCGCTTGTGCGGCCTTCTGCCTGTTGTCGCCGTTGCCCAAACCGAATTCGTGCTGCCGACGATGGTCGTCAGCGCCGACCGCAGATTCCGACGCCGACCGTCGCAGCTCGGCAGCGATGTCACCGTTATCACCGCCGACGATATCGCGCGCAATCAATGGCGCACCTTGCCCGATGCGCTGCGCGCGGTGCCCGGCTCTGGTCGTCGAGCAGAACGGCGGCCCCGGCACCGCCGCCGCGGTCTTCATCCGCGGCGCCAACGCCAACCACACCAAGGTGCTGATCGACGGCGTCGATGTCACCGATCCCGCGACGCCGAACGGCGCGTTCGATTTCAGCCAGGTGCTGATCGCCGACGTGGCGCGGATCGAGGTGCTGCGCGGGCCGCAAAGCGGCCTTTACGGCTCCGACGCGATCGGCGGCGTCATTCTGATCGAGACCAAGAAAGGCGACGGGCCCGCCCCATGTCACCGGCTCGGTCGAGGCGCGGCTCGTTCGGCACGTTCAATCAAAGCGCCGGGATAAGCGGCGGCGGCCCAAGCTACAACTATGCCGTTCAACGTCCAACATTTCCATTCGCAGACGACACGGACGCGACGCCAACCGGCCTGTTGCTGCCGGGCGTGCCGGTGCATGACGATCTCTACGACAATCTCGACGCTGTCGACGCGGCTCGGCGCCGATTTTTCGCCGATGTTCGGTGCCGGCCTGGTCGCGCGTTACACCGGATTCGACGCTGAAATTCCAGGGCGCGGACGACCTCACGTATCTGCCGGCGGCGGCAACAGCCTGCAAACCGAGGAACAGCTCTACACCCGGGGCGATGTCCGCGTGACGCTGCTTGACGGCGCGTTGGATAATCATCTCGGCGTCGCCTATACCGACGACCGCCAGCACGAGTTCGATCCGACCGCGCCGAGTCGGCGAGCAATCCGGTCACCGACACGATCGGCCATCGCCTCAAGGAGGATTGGAAAGGGGTCTACACGCTGGCGCCCGACGAAAAGCTCCTGTTCGGCGCCGACGCCGAGCAGGACTCGATGATCGCCAGCCCGATCTCCGCGTCGAACGGCGATCAGGGCGCCTTCGTCGAATGGCAAGGCCGCATCGTCGACCAGCTCTTCGGCCAGGCGAGCGTGCGCTACGATCATAACGACGCGTTCGGCGACGCCGTGACCTGGCATGTCGGGCCGACCTATACCATCCCGGGCTGGGGCACGCAGCTCAAGGCCAGCGCCGGCACCGGCTTCAAGGCGCCGACGCTGAACCAGCTTTATGTCAGCCTTCCCGCGTTCGGCTTTTTCGCCAATCCCGAATCTGTTGCCGGAGCGCAGCTCTCGGCTACGACGCCGGCTTCGAGCAGCCGGTCTGGAACAACCGCCTGCGCTTCGGCGCCACCTATTTCCACAACGATATCCGCGACCTCATCGACTATAACGACACGTTCACGTCGCTGATCAATGTCGGGCGCGCCACGACGCAGGGCGCCGAGACCTTCGTCACCTACGCGGTGACGCCGACCCTCGATCTGCGCGCCGACTATACCTACACGCTGGCGATGAACGATCACACGGGCATGGCCCTGATCCGCCGGCCGAAGCACAAGGCCAGCGTGACCGCGAGCTGGCGGCCGATGGAACGCGTGACGCTGGCGATGACCGCGCTGTATGTCGGGACGCGCGAGGACATCAACTACAGCGGCACGGCGCTCGGCGCTCGTCGATCCCTATTACCTGGTCAATGTCGACGCCAGCTATCGGCTGACGCAATCGGTCGCGCTGTTCGCGCGCGTCGAGAATCTGCTGAACCAGCGTTACGAAGATGTGTCCGGCTTTTTGCGGCCGGGCCTCGGCGTGTTCGCCGGCGTCCGCGTCGCGTTCGACGCGAAGGCCGCGCCGTGAGGAAGCGGAACACGCGCCGGCGGCTCCCCGGCTGGCCGGCCTCGCGGGCGGATAAAGCGGCGCGGCCGATGCTGGCGATGGCGCGGCTGCCCCATCCCACGCCGCCCCCTTGGGGCCGGGCGCCCCGCCGCGCTATACTTGTCATCCGAGCACGGCGCGCCCGCGCCCCGGTGAGGAAGGATCCGATGGCACTTGCAGAATTGTTTCCGGCGGCGGCGCCGCGCATCGCGATCGCGCGGAATGGGCCTGGCCGGTGCTCCTGATCGCGGCGGCGCTGTTGAGCAGTTTCACGTTCGCCTGTGTCACGCCGTTCGCGGCGTTCGCGGTTCTGACGGCGGCGACCATGCGGCTGCCGCGCGCGCTCGGCGATGATGCTGGCGATCTGGCTGGTGAACCAGGCGCTTGGATTCGGCGCTCTCGGCTATCCGCTCGACGGCACGACCCTGGCCTGGGGCGGCGTTATCGGCGTCGCCGCCCTGGCGGCGACGGCCGCCGCCGCTATCGTGATCCGCGCGGCCGGGACGTGGCCGCTCTGGTCGCGCCCGGTTGCCGGGTTCGTCGCCGCCTTCATCGTCTATGAGGCCGTGCTGTTGCTGGCGACGTCCGTGCTGGGCGGGGTCCAGAATTTCAGCGTCGACATCGTCGCCAAACTGGCGCTGTCCGATGCGTGCTGGCTGGTCGGCATCGCGATCCTGCGCCACGGCTTGCCGCGGTTCGGCGCGATTTCGGGCCGGAATCGCCTCGCCGTGAGAACTTGACGCTGGATCAAGGGTTTGGCAGGTTTGGTCTTGGCGATGACGCCGACACAAATATGACCAAATCCGAACTCATCCAACAGCTTGCCGAAAACAATCCGCACCTCTATCAGCGCGATGTCGAGCGTATCGTCACCGCGATTTTCGAAGAGATCGGGCATGCGTTGGCGCGCGGCGACCGGGTCGAGCTGCGCGGGTTCGGCGCCTTTTCGGTGAAAAAGCGCGACGCGCGCGCCGGTCGCAATCCCCGCACCGGCGACAGCGTCGAGGTCGAGGAAAAGCACATCCCCTTCTTCAAGACCGGGAAGCAATTACGCGAACGGCTCAACGAGGGCCTGTGAGATTCATCTACTGGTTCGTCACGGCGCTGATCGCGCTCGTGGTGGTCGTGTTCGCGGTATCGAACCGTGCCCTGGTAACCCTGACCTTGTTCCCGCTGCCCGCCGCGCTCGACGCGCCGCTTTATCTTGTCGTGATCGCGGCTGTGGTGCTCGGCTTTGTTATTGGCGCGCTGGTCGCCTGGCTCGGCGCCGGCAGACATCGGCGCGAGGCGCGTCATCTGCGCCGCCGGATCAACCGGCTGCAACAGGACGTTCATAAAAGCCTGCCGGCCGTCGCCAAGGAGCCTTGATGCCGGTCGCCGCCAAAATCTGCGGCCTCAATGACGAGGCCGGCGTCGCCGCCGCCATTGTAGGCGGCGCGCGGTTCGTCGGCTTCGTGTTCTATCCGCCGAGCCCGCGCAACGTCGCGCCCGAACGCGCCAAATCGCTGATGGCGATAGTGCCGGCCGGCGTCGCGAAAGTCGGGCTGTTCGTCGATGCCGACGACGCGACGATTGCCGCGGCGCTCGCGGCGCCGCTCGATCTGTTGCAGTTCCATGGCGCCGAGACGCCGGAACGTGTCGCCGACGTGAAGCGCCGCTTCGGCCGGCCCGTGATGAAGGCGATTCCGATTGCGTCGGCCGTCGATGTCGCCGTCGCCGACCGTTATCTCGGCGTCGCCGATCGGTTGCTGTTCGACGCCAAGCCGCCGCGCGGCCTCGCGGGCGCGCTGCCCGGCGGCAACGGCCTGGTTTTTGATTGGCAATTGCTGGGTGCGCGGAATTGGTCGGTGCCGTGGATGCTGTCGGGCGGCCTCAATGCCGAAAATCTCGCGGAGGCGGTGGCGACCACGCACGCGACCGCGGTCGATGTCTCTTCCGGTGTCGAAAGCAAGCCGGGGGTCAAGGATCCGGCCAAAATCGCGGCCTTTCTGAAGATGGCGGCGAAGCTCGGTTAAGCCGCCGACAATCTGACGTGGAATTTGCTGCCGGTCGCCTCGGCATAACGCAATAACGTTTTTGTGCTCGGCAGGGTCTGTCCGCTTTCGAGGCGCGCGATCGTCGATTGGCTGGTGCGCATGCGGGCCGCGAGTTGTGCCTGCGACAATCCCGCCCGCAGCCGGGCGCGCATCAATTCGGCGGCGATCTCGAATTCCGGCGCGAGTGCGTCGTATTCGGCCTTCACTTTGGGATTGGCAAGCAGTCGCGACTTGAATTGGTCAAACGGAATGGTCATGCGATCTCCCCTGAGCGTCTCAAAGCGAGGTCAATTTCACGGCGAGGCGTGCGTTGCGTCTTTTTCACGAATGCGCGAACGATGACGACACGCCTGCCGATTGCGGTGACATAGAGTGCACGCGCGATACCGTCGCGACCGGTCAAACGCATTTCCCACAATTTACTTTCCAAGTGCTTCACATGCGGTTCGCCCATTCGCTCCAAGCCGATCGATTGAATCCGCTCGGATAGCCGGGCAAAACGCGCCTGCATATCCGCCGGCAGGGCGAGGATTTCTGCCGCGACGATCTCGTTTAGAACTTCGACGCGCCAGGCCACCGTCGCTCCCGCTCCAGTCTTCCATATTCGGTAGATATATCTCTTTTTTGAGATATTTCCATCCGAAAACAAGCGTCCGAGCTAGTTCCCGCGCCACGGATAGTGTTGTAAAAGTCACCCCCCATGCCTTCCCCCAATACCTATCGCGCCGGGCCGGACGAGCGCGGCCTGTTCGGCCGTCATGGCGGGCGGTTCGTCGCCGAAACGCTGATGCCGCTGATTCTCGAGGTCGAGCGCGCCTACGATGCCGCGCGCAACGACCCCGGCTTCGCCAAGGAGCTGACCTATTATCTCGAACACTATGTCGGCCGGCCCAGCCCGCTTTATTTCGCCGAGCGGCTGACCGCGCAGTGGGGCGGCGCCAAAATCTATCTCAAGCGCGAAGACCTCAACCATACCGGCGCGCACAAGATCAACAACACGATGGGCCAGATCCTGCTGGCGAAGCGCATGGGCAAGCGCCGCATCATCGCCGAAACCGGCGCCGGCCAGCACGGCGTCGCCACCGCGACCGTGTGCGCGCTCTTCGACATTCCCTGCGTCGTCTATATGGGCGCGGTCGATATCGAGCGGCAGCAGCCCAATGTCTTCCGCATGAAGCTCCTGGGTGCCGAGGTGCGCAGCGTGCATTCCGGCACCGCGACCTTGAAAGACGCGATGAACGAGGCGCTGCGCGACTGGGTCGCGAACGTCGCCGACACCTACTATCTCATCGGCACCGTCGCCGGCCCGCATCCCTATCCCGGCGATGGTGCGCGATTTCCAATGCGTCATCGGCGACGAGGTGAAAGCGCAGATGCAGCGCGCCGAAGGCCGCTTGCCCGATACGCTGATGGCCTGCGTCGGCGGCGGCTCCAACGCGATGGGCCTGTTCCATCCGTTTCTCGACGATCGCGTCGGTCAAGATGATCGGCGTCGAGGCGGCGGGTGAGGGCATCGAGACCGGGCACCACGCCGCCTCGATCAACGGCGGCGCGCCGGGCGTTCTGCACGGCAACCGCACCTATCTTCTGCAAGATCGCGACGGCCAGATCGTCGACACGCATTCGATCTCGGCCGGGCCTCGATTATCCCGGCATCGGCCCGGAACATGCGTGGCTGCACGACATCGAAGCGCATCGAGTATGCCGCGGTGACGGACGGCGAGGCGCTTGGCGGCGTTCCAATTGCTGACGCGGCTCGAAGGCATCATCCCGGCGCTCGAATCCGCGCACGCCATCGCCGAGGCGGGCAAGCGCGCGCCGGACCTGCCGAAAGATCATCTACTTGTGATCAATCTCTCCGGCCGCGGCGACAAGGACATCTTCACCGTCGCCAAGAGGCTCGGCGTCGAGTTATGAGCCGGATCGCCGCGCGTTTTGCCGAATTGAAGCAGGCGGGCCGCGCCGGGCTGGTGACCTATTTCACCTGCGGCGATCCCGACGCGGCGACCTTCGCGGCGCTGCTGGCGAAATTGCCGGATGTCGGGCGCCGATCTGATCGAGATCGGCATGCCGTTTTCCGATCCGATGGCCGACGGGCCCGTCGATCCAGGCGGCGGGGCTGCGCGCGCTCAAGGCGGGCATGACGCTGGCGAAGACGCTCGCCATCGTGAAGAAATTCCGCGCGCAGGACGATGACGACGCCGATCGTGCTGATGGGCTATTACAACCCGATCTACCGTTTATGGCGTTCCGACGTTTTTCGGCGGACGCGAAAGCCGCCGGCGTCGACGGGCTGATCGTGGTCGATCTGCCGCCCGAGCATGACGACGAACTCTGCCTGCCGGCGCGCGACGCGGGCATCGATTTCATCCGTCTCGCGACGCCGACCACCGACGACAAGCGCCTTCCGACGGTGCTGAACAATATCTCCGGCTTTCTCTATTACGTCGCCATCGCCGGCATTACCGGGACGCGCTCCGCCGCGATCGACGGCGTCGCCGAGGCGGTGACGCGCTTGAAGAAGCACACGGCGCTGCCGGTCGCGGTCGGCTTCGGCATCAAGACGCCGCAGCAGGCGGCCGAGATCGCCCGCGTCGCCGACGCGGCGGTGGTCGGCTCCGCGCTGGTCGACCAGCTTGCCGCCAATATCGGCAAGCCGGGCCTCGTCGACGCGGTGTTGGCGGACGTGTAGGCGCTGGCCCAAGGCGTGCGAGGCGCGCGACGATGAGCTGGGTCGATGCCGTGCGGCCTTCGAGACGCGGCCGATGGCCGCTCCTCAGGCTGAGGACCGGATTTTGCGCCAAGAGCGATGATCCGGGTCATGCTGGGGAGCACGCGAAGCGTGCGTCTCGAAGCACGCGCGATGGGTTTGCCGCATGAGCTGGATCAGCAATTTCGTCCTGCCGAAAATCCGCGCGGTCGTGCCGACGCGAAAGGACGTGCCGGACAATCTCTGGACCAAATGTCCGCAATGCGGCCAGCTCTTGTTCACCCGCGACCTCGAAGCCAGCCTGTTCGTCTGCCCGTCGTGCAACTGCCATCTCCGCATGGCGCCCGAGAAGCGCCTGGCGATGCTGTTCGACGGCGGCCATTACCAGACCATCGAGTTGCCGAAGACCGTCGTCGATCCGCTGCGCTTTCGCGACCGCAAGCGTTACGCCGACCGGCTTAAGGAAGCGCAGAGCGGCGGCGACAATCGCGACGCGCTGCTGGTGGCGCACGGCACGATCGGCGGCGCGCCCGCCGTGTCGCGGCATTCGATTTCGCCTTCATGGGCGGCTCGATGGGCGTCGCGGTCGGCGAGGGCCTGCTCGCCGCGGCGCGGCTCGCGGTGCTTGCAAGAAGCGGCGCTGATCGTGGTGCCGGCCTCGGGCGGCGCGCGCATGCAGGAAGGCGTGCTGTCGCTGATGCAATTGCCGCGCACGACCATCGCGGTCGAGACGGTGAAGGCGGCGCGGCTGCCCTATATCGTGGTGCTGACCGATCCGACCACCGGCGGCGTCTCGGCGTCGTTCGCGATGCTGGGCGACATCACCATCGCCGAGCCGGGCGCGGTGATCGGCTTCGCCGGCGCGCGCGTGATCGAGGAAACCATCCGCGAAAAACTGCCCGAGGGGTTTCAGCGCGCGGAATATCTGCTCGAGCACGGCATGGTCGATTTCGTCGTGCATCGCAGCGATCTGCGCGACACGCTGATTCGCATCGTCGGCCTGTTGCGGCGGCGGAGCGCGAGCGCGGCGTGAGCACGTGAATCCGAAGCGCGGGTCGACGCCATTCTGGCGCGGCTCCTCGGCCTGCATCCGAAACTGATCGACCTCTCGCTGGATCGCATGCAGCGCCTCTTGCACGACCTCGGCGATCCGCAGGACGCGATGCCGAACATCATTCATGTCGCCGGCACCAACGGCAAAGGCTCGACGTTGGCGTTCTTGCGCGCCTTGTCTCGAAGCCGCCGGCCAACGCGTCAACGTGTTCTCGAAGCCGCATCTCGTCCGCTTCAACGAGCGCATCCGCATCGCCGGCAAACTGATCGACGACGATTCGCTGGCGGCGCTGCTTGAGGAATGCGAGCGCGTCAATGCCGGCCAGAGCATCACCTATTTCGAGATCACCACCGCGGCGGCGTTCCTCGCCTTCGCGCGCCGTCCGGCCGACGTGACGCTGATCGAGACCGGGCTCGGCGGCCGCTTCGACGCCAGCAACGTGTTCAGCGCAGCCGCGCATCACCGCGATCACGCCGGTGTCGCTGGATCATCAGCATTTCCTTGGCGACACCGTGGCGAAGATCGCGTTCGAGAAGGCCGGCATCTTCAAGCCGCGCGTGCCGGCGGTGCTGGCGCCGCAAATGCCGGACGGCGGAGACGGTGCTGGTGGCGCGCGCCGACCGAGATCGGCGCGCCGCTGTTCCGCTTCGGCCAAGATTGGCGAGCCTGGCCCGCGACTGCGGCCTCCATTACGAAAGCCGCGCGCTGGAATCTCGATCTGCCGCCGCCGGGCTTGCTGGGTCGCCATCAATACGACAATGCCGGCACCGCGATCGCGTGCCTCGACCGCGCGGGTTTCGATTTCGGCCAGATCGCGCTGGCCGACGGCTTGCGCCACGTCGAATGGCCGGCGCGGCTCGAACGGCTGACGCGCGGGAAGCTTGTCGATCTGCTGCCGGCGGGCTGGGAGCTATGGCTCGATGGCGGCCACAATCAGGCCGGCGGCGCTGCGCTTGGGCGCGATGGCGCGGGAATGGCACGACAAGCCGCTGCGTCTGGTATTCGGCATGCTCGAAACGCACGACGCCGCCGCGTTCCTGAAATCGCTGGCGCCGAACGTCGCCGGGATCGTCACCGTCGCGGTGCCGGGCGAGGCGGCGTCGCGCAGCGCCGACAACGCCGCGGACGCGGCGCGCGCAGCCGGAATCACCGACGTCGAGACTGCTTCCGATATCGCCGCGGCGGTCAAACAGGCCGCGACCGGCAAGCCGGGCCGCGTGCTGATCTGCGGCTCGCTCTATCTCGCCGGTCACGTGCTGGCGGCTGAACGCCGCGCCGTAACAGTCGGACGGGCCGGCGGCGCCGCGAAGCGCCGACCGGCCCATCTAGCCCCAGGACCGATGCGAGAGGCGGGCAGGGCTTTCCAGTCTTATTGACGCGGACGGTTGCGGCCGTCGTTCCTGTTGTCGCGGCCTTGGTAATTGGCCGAGGTCGGTTTCGCCGCGTCCGTGATTGTCCGTCGAACATATGGCGGTCGTGACCGTTATAGCCGGCGCCGCGATGGTCGGTCGCGCCGGACATGTCACGGCCAGTGTCGTAACGGTCGTAGACGGTTGCCGGCATGTCGCTGTTTACGCCGTGCATTTGGTCATGCGGCATCCGCGCCATCGCGGCGCGGCGCTCATGGCGCGCCCGTTCGTACGGGATCGGCCGCTGGTAATAGCCGTAGCCATAACCGTCGGCCTCGACGTCGTAGCCGTTATCGTATTCGGCGTTCGCCTGCGCCTGATAGCCGGCGTCCGTGCGTCGCCGCGCCATAATTCATCGCCGGCGCCGGGGCATAGGCGGGCGCCGCGCGTAGGACGGATAGGCCGCGCTATAGCCCTGATACGCGGGGGCGTAGCCGTTGTCGGCGTAGCGATCGCTATAGCCATCACTGGCGTAGCCCGGATAAACGCCGTTTTCGTCGGCGTAGTCGTTGTCGGGCCGATTCCAGTAAAAGGCGGGGTTATAGCCGTTGTCGATTTTGGTCGGCGGCCGGTTGATGATCGGTCCAGGCCGGCGGCAGGTTTGGCGCACCGCCATCGTCGGCCATGTAGCCCGGAATCGGCGCCATAATCGGGAGCCTCATCGCATAATTGTACGCTGCTGCCGCAAGCGCCGGCGATCGCCAGCGCCATGAACAGATTGTATAAGCCGAGGAAATCCATGGTTCTGTCGCCTCTCGCTTTGCGTTGACGAGGCGACGAAACCACGCGAGCAATCGAATACTGTGAGAGTTTAGGTAAAATTAACCAAACTATTTACTCTGCGTTTAACCATGATTTCGCCGAGCAATTGCAAAACGTGCGGCCATCCGACGAACACTCTCTTATAACCTATATGTAATATATTTATTCACTCAATGGTTGTTTCCCGATCGCGAAAAATCGCCGGTGCGCAACGCGCCGTCCCGATAAATTTCCAGCATTTGCGTCCGATCGACGGCGTCGCGCTTGCACGCATGCCGAAAAGCGTGGATTCTCGCGGCCGTTCGATCGCGGCCGTCTTTGTCGGGGGAATTCGATGACCTATACGGCGAAAGTACTGCAACCCGGTGAGACGATCCGCTTTCACAGCCGGATCCACTGGGTCATCTATGTGCCGGGCATCGTGCTCATCGTGTTGGGCATTGTCGCGGTCGGCCGTGCTGCCGCGCGCTTTGGGCCGACGACCGACAGCGGCAACGTGCCGGCGCTGATTGCTTCGCGGTCGGCGTCGTGTTCGGCATACTCAGCTTAATTCGCGCCTGGTGGCGGCGCCTCACCACCGAGGTGACCGTTACCGAAAACCGGATCGTCTATAAGCGTGGCTTCATTCGCCGGCACACGTTCGAAATGAACATGAACAAAGTCGAGAGCGTTCACGTCAACCAGTCGATGTTCGGCCGCATCTTCGATTACGGCGACATCCTGATCCGCGGTACCGGATCGAGCTTCGAGCCGCTGCACATGATCTCGCGGCCGCTCGAGTTTCGGAATTTCGTCACGGCATCCTAGAGCAGGTCCTTCAAGACCGGAATCAGCGGCTTGTCCGCTGGCGGCATGGCGTAACGGTCGAGGCGCTCGGCCCGCACCCAAGATAGAAGCTGGCCTTCGCGCGGCGTCACCATGCCGCGCCAGCGCCGGCAGACATAAAGCGGCATCAGCAGATGAAAATTCTCGTAGCGGTGCGAAGCGAAGGTCAGCGGCGCGAGGCAGGACTCATGTGTGTCGATCTCCAGCTCTTCCTTAAGTTCGCGGATTAGCGCCGCCTCCGGGCTTTCGCCGTCATCCACTTTGCCGCCGGGAAATTCCCACAAGCCTGCCATCGATTTGCCCTCGGGCCGCTGAGCCAGCAGCACGCGGCCATCGGCGTCGATCAATGCGACCGCGACGACCAGAATGACGGGCGGGGAGCTCATGGGCAAAGCGATAGGGGCGCATCGCATCCTGTGCAAGCGCCATTCGCATTCACCGCGTCATCGGTCAAGTTGGACGTGGAGGGGTCACCGGGCTGGGGAAACTGGCGCCAGCGTCGCGACGGCATCCGCGACGCTGTGGAACAGATGATCCGCGCCGAGCAGCTTCAATAGACCAAATCGGTCGACCGCGCGCTGCGCGCGGATCGATTTCGAGCCGCGCCACCGCAAAATCGATGTGCCGTTCGCGACAATGACGCAGCAACCCCGCGACGCTCTGCGCGGCGGTATAGTCGATCTCGACGATGCTGCTCGCCTCGATCACGAGCAGCTTCACGCCGGGGCGCGCCGTGATCTGCCGCTCGACGTCGCGCACGAACATGTCGGCGTTAAGGAACGCGAGCGGCGCTTGGAAGCCAAGCACCAGAACGCCCGTGACCGTTTCGCCGCGCGACGGCCACCAGATCGTGGTGCCGGGAATGCGCTCGAGCTCCACGGCCTGCGCACGGGCGATGGTCCAGATGCCGTGCAGCAGCGACAGGACGATACCGATGCCGACCCCGTACTGAATCGGCAGCACCACGATCGCCGCCACCGTCGCGACGATCAGCCCGAATTCGGCGGGCGATTGGCGCCAGAGCTGAAACGAACACGGACACGCGCATGATGCGTTGCGCCACGAAGAACAGGACGCCTGCCAGCGCGGCAGTCGGTATATGTGCGAGAAGCCCGGTGCCGAACCACAGCAAGGCCGCGACGATCGCCGCGGCGGCAAGTCCCGCCAGTTGCGAGCGGCCGCCGGTTTCGGACACAGCGCCGGTGCGGGGCGGGCTGGCATTGACGGCGAAGCCGCCGGCCAAGCCGGAAAGAATTCCGCCGGCCCCGACACCGATGAAATCGCGGCTGACATCGGCCGGATCTTTCTTGTTGGCGAAAGCGCGTGTCGTCGCCGCCGTCTGAACCATCACGACCGCCGCTACGATCAGCGCATACGGTATCAGGTGGATGATGTCGTCGGTCGCCGGCCATGCCAGCGAAAACCCCGGAACCCGCCGGTAAGGGCGCCAATCGTGGCGACCCCGCGTTGTTCGAGGCCGAAGCTGATCGTGATCAAGGTTGCGGCGACCAACGCGATCAAGGCGCCGGGAATGCGCGTATCGATCTTTTCGGCGGCAAAGATCACCGCAAACACGCCAATACCGAGCGCCAGCGAATAAAGATTCGTGGTGCCGAGCCTGCCGAGCACGGCGATGAAGCTCGGGATCAGGCTGCCTTCGGCGGCAGGCACGCCGAGCAACGTCGGAAGCTGCGACACGGCGATATGGACGGCGATACCGGCCAGAAAGCCGGTCGTCACCGGAATCGACAGCAGGTTCGCGATCCATCCCAGGCGAAACACGCCCGCCGCCGCGACCACGATGCCGGTCATGATGGCGAGCAGTATGGCGAGGCTGACATAGCCGGGCGAGCCGATCGCGACCAGCGATCCGATGGCGCCGGCGAAAATCGGCGTGATCGTGGAATTGGCGCCGGCGGACAGGACTCGGCTCGATCCCAGCGCCGCGAAAGCCAGCGCACCGGCGATGAACACGACGAACCCCATGACGGGCGAAAAACTGCCCAGCCGCGCCGTCGCCATCTGCTCCGGGATCGCGATCGCGGCGAGCGTCAACCCGGCCGCGAGGTCGGGCCCGAGATCGGCAACGCGCCATCCGGCAAAGGAACGGAATGCAATCATCTGATCCCCGCCGCCATTTTAACATACCGGCCCGTGGCCTGCTTGCGGCGAAGGGGAGACAAAGCGAAGCTTCGGCCGTGGATGTTGCAGAGGGAGGATAACCATGAGCGACCGGCGCGAACCAATTCTGAATCCGGTGCCGATCACGGCCTTGCGGCCGACGCAGATTACCGTCGGCATGCGCGAGGTCGCGGAGCGGCGCGCGCGCTGGCGTGAAAAGCGCGGCAAGAAAGCCGGGAAATTCCTCGGCACGCACATGATCCCGGTGGTCCTGGGGCCGAAGAACCGGCACTACATCATCGACCATCATCATCTCGCCCTGGCGCTGCATGAGGACGGCGTAAAGGAATTGCTGGTTGAAATCGTCGCCGATTTAAGCGGCCTCGACACCGAATCGTTCTGGTTCACCATGGATTGCCGCGCTTGGATGCATCCCTTCGACGAAAAGGGACGGCGGCGAGGGTATGAGAATTTGCCGAGAGCGGTAACGGGTTTGAAGGACGATCCGTACCGCTCGCTCGCGAGCGAGCTGCGGCGTGTCGGCGGCTTTGCCAAGGACACGACGCCGTTCAGCGAATTTCTCTGGGCAGACTATCTGCGCCGCCGCGTCGTGCGGAAACGCATCGAAAAGGATTTCTCTCGCGCCATCGAAGACGCGCTACATTTTGCCAAGGACCGCGCCGCCGATTATCTCCCCGGTTGGTGCGGTCCGGCGGAGGAATAGGAATATGCCAGCGCATCGCCCGCCGCCGCGTCATCGCCGTCCGCCATATCGGCCCCCCGAGCAGCGCAAACACGAAGGCGCCTGGGGCGGCGCCTGGCTTTATGGCCGTCATGCGGTGACGGCGGCGCTGGCCAATCCGGCGCGCCGCGTGCGGCGGCTCGTCGGCATGGCGGAGACCGCGAAAGAACTGCGCGAGGCGGCATCGAACGCGGCGGCGCGGATGGCGGGCGAGATCGAGATTCTCGACCGCGCGCGATTTGAGGAATTGCTGCCGCGCGACGCGGTGCATCAAGGCTGGGCGATGGCGGCCGAGCCGCTGCCCGAGCCGCGTCTCGACGACATCGCGGCCGCGGTGCCGGCGGCGAATGCGCGGCAAATCGTGGTGCTGCTCGATCGGGTCAGCGATCCGCACAATGTCGGCGCGATTCTGCGCTCGGCGGCGGCGTTCGGCGCGGCCGCTGTCGTTGTACCGGAGCATGGCGCGCCGCCCGTTACTGGCGTGCTCGCCAAAGCGGCGTCGGGCGCGCTCGAAGTGGTGCCGCTGGTCCGCGTGGCCAATCTTGCGCAGGCCCTCGAAACGCTGAAGGACGCTGGGTTCTGGTGTCTCGGCCTTGATAGCGCCGCGACGCAGGAATTGGCGGCGCTCGATCTGGCGTCGCGCGTCGCGCTGGTGCTTGGCGCCGAGGGCGAGGGGCTACGCCGTCTGACGCGCGAGCGCTGCGACGTCCTGGTGCGGCTATCGACGCGTCATCCGTGGCATTCGCTCAACGTCTCGAACGCCGCGGCGGTGGCGCTTTACGACATCGCCACCCGGAAAATCTAAGGTTCCCCGACGACGTTGATGATCTGGCCGGCGATGTAGGACGCGTCGTCGCTCGCGAGAAAGGCAATCGCGGCGGCTTGTTCGTCCGGCGCGCTTTGCCGGCCGAGCGCGATCTTGGAAAGGTCGCCGCGCCCTTCCTTGACGTAATCGTCCATGCGCGCGGCTGGATCGGCCACCACGCCCGGCGCCAAAGTCAGGCGCGAGGTGACACGGTCCGGTACGGCGGTGCTGCCTGGCGCGATCGCGTTCACGCGAATGCCGTGCGGCCCATATTCGTTGGCGAGCGTCCGCGTCATTGCCTCGACGCCGCCCTTCGCCACGGCATAGGGCGTGCGGTACAACCCGCCGCGCACGATGCCGGAGCTGACATTGACGATGACGCCGGATTTCTGGGCAATCATGATCGGCAGGACCGCCGAGCAGCACCACAGCGTCGGATAGAGCGAGCGTTCCAGCTCGCGTTCGATCTGTTCTTCGAAATACTCGTGATAAGGTTGCCACCAGATCGTGCCGCCGACGACATTGGCCAACACGTCGATGCGGCCCCAGTGCGCCACCGTCTCGCGCATCAGCCGCTGGCATTCGGCGTAACGGCCGACATCGGCGACGATCGCGACGGCCTCGACGCCGGCTTCGGTTAACTGCCGCACCGTCTCGGCCGCGCTGTCGGCGATACGGTCGGCGACCGCGATCTTGCCACCTTCGGCGCCGAGACGGCGCGCGGTGGCGCGGCCGATGCCCTGGCCGGCGCCGGTCACGATGCAGACTTTGTCCTGGAGCCGCCGCGCGCCGGCGGCGCGTGGATCGAGCCCGCCCGTCGCCATCGCTAGAGCCGAAGCGTCCGCTTGTCGTACGCCTTCTGCCACACCGCGTCGCGGTCGTCGTCGAACAGCAGTGCCGCGTCGGCCGGCGTTACGTACCAGTCGTTGTGGCTCATCTCGTCCTCGAGCTGGCCCGGCCCCCAGCCGGAATAGCCGAACACGATCAGGCTCTTCCTCGGTCCCTTGCCGGCGCCGATAGCGCGAAGGATCTTGGCGTCGGAGGTGACGGCGAACCGGGAATCGACCGCGATGGTACTGTCGTCCTTGTAGTCGGTGGTGTGCAGGACAAAGCCGATCTCAGCCTGTACCGGGCCGCCGGCGAAGATGCGCGCGTGGCCGCCCACGCCTTTCCCATCCTTGCCCAGCGCTTCGAGCAAGTCGGAAAGCTTGTGCTCGCCCGCCGGCCGGTTGATCGCGATGCCGAACGCGCCGTCCTTGTCGTGATGAATGAGATAGATCACCGTGCCGTCGAAGCGCGGGTCGCCGATGCCCGGCGCCGCCACCAGCAACTGTCCGGTAAGTCCGGTCGCGTCCTTGGTGCCTTCTTCGGGCGCGGCTCGCGTCAGCATCGCCGGGCCGAGCCAGATCGCGAGCACGACGAACAGCGCGATCTTTTTCATGGCGTTTTCGGCGGCGCCATGCGCCCGATCGTAGCCGTTGTGGAATGCCCAGGGGCGAGCTCGGCGAGAATGACCTTGCCGCCATGGGATTGCACCTCGGCGGCGCCGACGACTTGCTCGAGGCGATAGTCGGCGCCTTTCACCAGCACGTTGGGTTTGATCGCGGTGATGAGATTGAGCGGGGTGTCTTCCTCGAACGCCACGACCAGATCGACCGCGGCAACCGAGGCTAGAACCGCGCCGCGCGCGCTTTCGGGATTGACCGGCCGGCTCGGTCCCTTGAGGCGGGCGGTCGAGGCGTCGGTGTTGATCCCGACGATCAGCCGGTCGCACGCCGCGCGCGCCTGCTGCAACAGCGAGATGTGGCCGGGATGGAGCAAGTCGAACACGCCGTTAGTGAAACCGATCTTGAGACCGTTGCGGCGCCAGCGCGCCACCTGGTCGAGCGCCGACGATAACGGGACGACCTTTCGCGCTTGCGCCTGGTCCCGGTCGACCAGCGTCTCGATCAACTCACGCGCGCGGCACCGATGCCGTGCCGACCTTTCCGACCACGATACCCGCCGCAATGTTGGCGAGCCGTGCCGCCTCGAGCGCCGAGGCGCCGACGGCCAGCGCCGCCGCCATCACCGCCATGACCGTGTCACCCGCGCCCGACACGTCGAACACTTCGCGCGCCACGGTCGGCAGGCGATGCGTGGCGCCCGATGCCTCGACCAGGAGCATGCCTTGCTCCGACAGGCTCACCAGTACCGAGCCCAGCTCATGCTCCTCAATCAACAGCCGCGCCGCGGTCGCGACCTCGATGTCGCTGCCGACCGGGCGGCGCGTCACCTCGGCGAGCTCGCGACGATTGGGCTTGACCAGCGTCGCGCCGCGATATTTTCCATAGTCCGTCCCCTTGGGATCGACCAGCACGATGTGCCCCGCCGCGCGCGAGGCCGCGATAAGATCGGCGGCGAGGCCGTCGCCCAACACACCCTTGGCATAGTCGGAAATCACGGTGGCTTGGCGACCCTTGAGCGATTGGCGGAACAGGCTCAACAGATCCGCGCGCGTCGCCGCCGTCAGCGGAACCGTCTGTTCGCGGTCGGCGCGCAGCAATTGCTGCTGGCCGCCGATATAGCGGGTTTTCACCGTGGTGACGCGATTGCGCTCGGCGACCAGATGCGTTTCGGCGCGGCCGATCGAGGCGAGCAAGCGGCCGATTTCGCCCGCCGGCGCGTCGCTTCCCACCACCGACACAAATGCCGCTTCAGCGCCAATTGCCGCAAGATTGCGCAAAACATTCCCGGCGCCGCCCAAGCTCGTCTCTTCGCGCGTGACCGACAGACACCGGGATCGGCGCCTCAGGCGAAACGCGCTCGACCTGACCATAGACGAAACGGTCGAGCATGACGTCGCCGACGCACACCACCCGCGCTGTCGCGAGCGCTTCGCCGAGTTGAACCAGATCGCCGTCCGACATCAGGCGATGGTCTCCACCGTGCCGTCGAGCGCCATCAAACCAAGCTTCACCGTGAGCTTGGGATGGGCGTGGTGAATCTCGGCACGCAATTTGTGCAGCATCTCGGCATGGATTTTGGTTTCGGCCGCAGGGTCGCCAGCATAATCCTTGCCGAGAATCACTTTGTACGCGCCGCAATCGCGATGGTCGATGACGATGACCTCGTGGATACGCCGTGCAATTGGATGGCGACGTCGAGATGCTGACGGAAGGTGCGGCCCCAATCGGGAAATTTATCCGTTACCGCGCCCAGCGACGCACCCGCCAGAATCACCTGGTCGTAATTGCCGGCAAATCCCTGCGCGGCCATGTACGTCGGTGACCTTGGCGGTCAGCCGATAATCCATGCAATTCAGCAACAGCGCGTCACAAGCGCCCGCGCGCACGATCCGGGGTATGAGTGTCGTCGCCAATGTCGCACCACCCAGCGATGCCATAGTCACGAAGCGTCGTCGGCTGATCGCCGCTGGGGCGCCACAGGATGAGCAAGCCGCATGGTCCATCAGGCTGCCTTCCCATGATCCGTATAAATAACGCTAGCACGTTCCTTTCCGCCCGGTACATTGCAAATGGGAGGTTCGGGCGATGGCGTTACGGGTCCGCGTCTTGCGGTTTTTGCGCGGGCGGCTGGGGCCGGACGGGCTGCCGCTGCGGATCAAATTCTGGGACGGCGAGAGCGTTCGATCTCGGCCCCACACCGAAAATCACACTCGTTCTCACCACGCCGACACTGCAACGCAGCCTGGTGCGCGGCGATATCGATGCGCTGGGCGATGCCTATGTCGCCGGCACGCTCCGGGTCGAGGGTCGCCTCGGCGATATTATCGGCGTCGGCATTGCGCTGGCGCAGCGCGCCGGACAGCTTGCCTGGCTCGGCCAGCTCTTGACGCCGATAGCCAAGCTGCGCCGCTTCACGCATAGCCGCGCCGCCGACGCCGCCGCGATCAGCCATCACTACGATGTCTCGAACGATTTCTACGCGCTGTGGCTCGACCGGCGCATGATCTATTCCTGCGCCTATTTCGTCGACCGGCGACGAGGACATCGACGCGGCGCAAGAGGCGAAGCTCGACCATCTCTGCCGCAAGCTCCGGCTCCGCGCCGGAGGAGCGCTTGCTCGATATCGGATGCGGCTGGGGCGGGCTCGCGATCCACGCCGCTCGGAAATACGGCATGCGGGTACTCGGGATTACGCTCAGCGAACAGCAGGTGACGGAAGCGCGCAGCCGCGTCGCCGCCGCCGGCCTTGACGACCGCGTCACCATCGAGCGACGCGACTATCGCGATGTCGCGGGAGAGGGCGTGTTCGACAAGATCGTTTCGGTAGGCATGTACGAGCATGTCGGCCTCGCCAATCTGCCGGTCTATTTCGGCAACATCCGCCGGCTCCTAAAGGTCGGCGGCCTCGTCGATAAATCACGGCATCACTACCGGCGATCTCGCCAGCGGCACGTTGGCGCCGCGCGGCTCGGCCTTCATCGACCGTTATGTCTTCGCGGGCGGCGAACTGCCGCATGTATCGCGGATGGTGCGCGAAACGGCGGCGGCCGGCCTCGACGTTATCGACATGGAGAACCTGCGCCCGCACTACACCCAAACCTTACTGTACTGGGTGCGGCGCTTGCAGGCGCGACAGACCGAAGCCGAAGCGTTGGTCGGGCCGGAGAAATTCCGCATCTGGCGCATTTACATGGCGGGCTCGGCGCTGGCGTTCGATCGCGGCTGGCTGTCGCTCTATCAGACGCTGTCGGTCAAGCCGGACCCGAGCGGCTATGCGCGCGGCCGTGGACGCGACGCTACCAGTATCTGGAAAAATCGCCGCCGCCAATTTCGCGGCGGCTGGATTGGGGCGATCTCTAACCAGGAGAAGAGAGGAAATAAGTCACGCCGCAAGGATTATGGCAGGATTGATACTCATCACGGTCCCGACCATCCAATATGGCGGACTGTTCCTGCTCCACTCGCTCCTCGGGCCGAGCAGTCAATATATGGACAAACCGCTGTTGCAGAATTTGGAACGGGCGGGCCACGCGCATGCCGGCGTTATCGTTCTGCTTTCGCTCATCGTCCAGGTCCTGGCCGACCACGCCAATCTTCCGGCGTCCTTGCTTTGGCTGGTACGGATTGGCGTCGTGGCGTCGGCGATTCTGCTCTCGGCCGGTTTTTTTCTGTCTGTCGCGGGCGACCCGAGCCACGTCAACAGCTTGATCGTGCTGGTGTATGTCGGCGCCGCGTTGCTTGCCCTTTGCGTGCTGCTGCTGGCGATCGGCCTTCTGCGGCCCCCGCGCAAGGCTTAGCGGTTGCGACGCTCGAAAAGCTGCGTGCGCATGTCGCTCGCGATAGCGCCGCCGCGCCTTGACCGAGCACGGACGCGCGGCCAATATCCGCGTCCCCTGGCCGGATGGCAGAGTGGCTATGCAGAGGACTGCAAATCCTCGTACAGCGGTTCGATTCCGCTTCCGGCCTCCATTCGGGGAGATGTGACTGCGACGCCGAACTTATGTGATATAAGGCGGCGGTTTGATCCCCGGTAGCTCAGCGGTAGAGCAACCGGCTGTTAACCGGTTGGTCGATGGTTCGAATCCGTCCCGGGGAGCCAATTGAAGTAAGGGGTTAGGCTTATCAACCTAACCCCTTTTCGCTGCCGGGGTAGCGGGGTGCCACGAGCTTTCCACGAAGGGGCAAATAACGCGTCATTCGCGAATCGGCACTTTATTTTTGTGCCCTTTGAGATCCGTCACAATCCAGTCGAAAAGCGCCGTAAAAAGTTCCGACATATTAAAGTTGAGACGAATTCTTAGCCGTTCCAGGTCGTCCCAACCCCCATCCTTGACGTAGAAGGCATTGCGAGCAGGACGCTCTATGGGGCCGGCCAACCGGCGAATATCAAAATTTCTGATCGATGACCGGCGGACCCCGGGTGGGTCCGTTTTCATGAGGGGACAAGCGATAACCGACGAAAAAATCGGGACCGAGGTACCGGGCCCAAGTGGACAACTCCGGCTCGATCTCGAAACCGGTGCGATCCGTGAATTGAATGATCGCTCCAGGCGGACCTTGGAAGGCAGGCTCGCGGTCGTGACGGCCGGGGTCAAAGCCCTCGGCCCCCCGATGGTCCGCCGGGCTTTCACCAAGGTCCGGAACTTCGAGAAGTTCACCCCCGAGAACGACCCGTACGGAGAACACGATTTCGGGGGGTCGACCTCGGGGTCAAGACTTTCTTTTGGAAGATCGATTACTACGACCCGACCTTATTGCTCGGGTCGCCGGACCCGGCCGACCCGAAAGTCACCCGGCGGGTCCTGACGATCATGTTGGCCTCGGAATATTAGTCCCCGGAGACCGAGACCGGGACCTGTCGTCATGCCGAGGCCGTATCGTCAGGGGACCCTCGATACCCTCTGCGGGGTCTACAGCGTCATCAACGCGGTAAACCTTGGGTCAGGGTCGATCAAGCCGATCGGTGAGCGAGATTTTCTCGAACTGTTTGGTTTTCTCGTTTCGGCGCTGAACCTCGACGCGAAGCTTCTCGAGGTCCTGGTCAGCGGGTGTCACTACCCGGTCCTTTCGAGGCTTCTGAAGGTCGCAAGGTGCTGGCTGAAAGTGAACCAAGGACTGTTGTTGTCCCATCGGCGGCCGTTCCAGAACCGCCCCGAGACGACCGCGTCCGACCTGTTGGCGACGGTCACCGGTCATCTTTCGAGGCCCGGGGCGGCAGCGATCATCCGGCTGACCGGGGCCCACGATCATTGGACCGTTGTCCGGTCCGTTGGGGGCGAGGTCGGGTGCTCTTCTTCTCCTCGATTCCGGTCAGGACCGGCGGATCGACCGGCGGACGATCTTGACCGGGGGCCGGACACCTCGGGTCTGGGTCGTCGTCCGAGATCTGGTCCTCGTGACGGTCATCCCTAATGATTCACCGTCGGCGGGCGGGCTTCCGGCCACCCGGGAGCGGTCGCGGGATCGGTTCGTTCGGCCGCGGCCGGCCAAAAAAATCGGCGATGTCGATCTCTAGGGCTGCGGCAAGCCGTTCGAGGACGCCGACGGTCGGGTTCTCGAGGGATCGCTCAAGCCGGCTGACGTAGGTCCGGTCGATCCCGGCATCGACGGCAAGGGCCTCCTGAGAGACTTCCCGCCGGACCCGAAATTTCCGGAGGTTCCTCGCGACCCGTGCTTTCGCCGTCATCAGGCCCACGGGATCACCTTGAGCAGCATTCAACCACGGACCACGGTCCTAGTATTTGTGCGACGGATAACTTCGGAAACAAAGGAGGCTGTCATGTATCGAGTTTTTGGAGTGGCGATCTTAGAGTCCGTTTGAGAATTGCTCAATGAGCGATCCGACGGACGAGCAGGCTGCCCATTGCGGCGTAGATCATGGCTTCGGAAACGTCGAGGCGCTGCTCGTAGTCGCGGACAAGGCGGCGATATCGGGTAAGCCAACCGAAGCTGCGCTCGACCACCCAGCGCCGCGGCAGCACATGGAAACCTGTTTCGCCCTCGATCCGCTTGACCACTTCGATGGTGAAATCAAGGAACGTGGCCTTATCCAGGAGTTGACGCCGGTCATAAGCACCGTCGGCGAAGAGATGCTTGAGCCAGGGCCAGCGCTTGCGGATCGCATCGAGGATGGCCTGCGCGCCGGCCGAGTCCGAGATGTCGGCGGTCGTCAGGTTTACCATCAAGAGGCGTCCGTCGGTATCGACCGCGATATGCCGTTTGCGCCCAACCACCTTCTTGGCGGCACAGAAGCCACGTTCCTTGGCGCTCGGCGCCTTGACCGACTGGCTGTCGATCACGCCCGCCGACGGGCTGGCCTCGCGCCCGGCCCGCTCGCGATCGATCATCACCGCCAGGTCGTGAATGGTACGGAACAGCAGCAACCGCACGAACCGGCGAAACCACCAGTACACTGTCTGCCACGGCGGAAAGTGGATCGGCAACATCCGCCACTCGCAGCCCGACCGCACCATGTAGCGGATCGCGTTCACCACCTCGCGCAGATCGGTCGTTCGCTTGCGCCCCCGCTTGGCCGGCCGCGGCAATACCGGTTCGATCGCCGACCATTCCTCGTCGGTCAAGTCGCTCGGATAACGTTTGGTCTTCTTCTCAATGGCCGCCATGCGGCCGCGCGTCGCTCGGGTCCACATCCCGAGCTTAAATCACGCGTCGCCACCCCACTCAAGCCATTTTCAAACAGCCTCTTAGCATTCAGCGTACGCGGTCGGGCGCGGGGCGAGCCGAGTGTAGGCAAGTGAACGGGAATCCTCGTTCCAGTATCATTCCGCGTTCCACTTACTCGTAAAATCGACGCTTGCTTTCCATTGCTCCATCTTCGTGTCACTTCCGTTGCACATGACAAACTTCGGCGACCTGAACATTCCGAACTCCACGTCGTCGATATACCCGGCAACGTAACAAATATGTCGGCGCTCTCCGAGTTCGCGGTTGAGAATATTGATCGTCGATGTCACCAAAAATGCCTCAAGCGCGCGTCCTTTCCATGTGGTCGTCCCGTAGTCGCGAACGTCCACTGTGTACGACTCGAATTCCCATCCTTCGGTCAATCGATTGCCGTAGAATTGGGCCAGTTCGGGATAAAGGCGTCCGAGTGTTGTCGAAGTGATTTTGTCGCTGGCGGCGTGGACGAAAGTCTCGGTGTCTTTGAGATATTGTTCCTTGAGCGAAGCCACGCGCGCGCCGTTCGCGGCGCGGAGCGCCTGTTGCTTTTCGGCCCTCACCTTTCCAGTCGCCTCGGCGCGACGTTCCATTAATTCGGCGTCCGCCGCCAATCGTTGCTTCACCTCCGCCTCTTCTTGCAGACGACGTCGTTCTTGTTGCGATTTGCCTTGCTCGTAAGCCGCGACTGTTTCGTCGGAGATCCAGCGACCGTCGAGCGCATACTCGATATGATCGCGATCTAGCCCCGCCATCAGCGTGCGGAGGCTGTCGGCGTTTCCGAACACCGCCCGGCACCGGTCTTTCTTGATGGATATGAAAGCCGTATCGGTGTCGACGTCGGCAGCTTGCAGTTTTGTCGGATCGATTTTTTCGAAATCCCGTGGTGTCATCAGTTCGTGTGACAAGTCGGGGAATATCTTCGCCAATTCGACGGCGGTGTTGCAGAAAAGCTGACCATTGTTTGGGACTACGATAACCCCGTAACCCTTTCTCGTCGCTTTTTCGATGCCGTTCTTGAGGGTGGTCATCTCTACTTCGCGCTTATCCTCGGTGGCCTTAACGTCGTCCTTAGTAATGACAAATCCCTTGATGAATTGGTCGCCGTTTACACCGCTAATCAGTGCGCCGACGTCTGAGACGCTCCCTTGAAAAATATTGGCGCGGCGCAAAACCAGGAGATCGATAGAGGCGAGCGCCATCAAATTGTCGCAGTGCACCGTTTCGATTTTGGTCTCCGTCACGTTCATGGCGGCGAGATGCTCCTTGTAGAGACGTGCTTCGATCGGAGACAACGCGGTTCCGATGGGCATGCAAAGAATGGCGGCGTTGTCGGTGAAGGTCAGCCGGCCATGCAAATCGACGACTGCGTGTGGCGCCCTTTCACCGATATTGACTATCGCGACGAGATCGTCGGACGCGCCATCGCCAAGAAAAGCGAGTTTCGGGCTGGAAATAATCTTCGATTTCTGCGCGTCCCGTTGCCTCGCGTCCGCGGCAAGCTTCTCAGCTTCCAATTTCTTTTGCTTGGCCTCAACAGCTCGTTGTTCCGCCGCCGCCCTTCTTTCCGCTTCCTCTGTCTTTTTTTTCGCGATCTCCGCGTCCCTTTCCACTTTTTTTCGCGCGACCGCGTCACGGTCGTTCGCCAACTTGCGGACGCATCGATCAACGGTCGCCGCGGCCGGTCGATCGCGCGGTCCGACGCCTTGATCGGCGAGCTGTTGAGACGTGGGAGAATGACCACTGTCAAAACAAGCGACCGCCGAGGGGTCGATCCGCGCCCAAGCATCTTGCGCAGCTTGCCGTCGGTCCTCGGCGCTTTCGGTATTCCGCTTCTTTTGCTCCACCAGCGACTGATTGCATTGAATCAATTGCGGACGAAGGCGTGGATCGTACGGGCCAATCCCCCTGGATGCCATGAATTGCGGGTTGATCGCATAGCGCTGTTGGAGACAGGCGACCAGAGCCGGATCGGCAGCGGTCCAGGCGTCGTTCGCTTGTTGTCGCTGGGCATCGGCGCCTGCGGCATTCATCATTTTCCCGAACATGTTGAACAGGTCGCCCGGCGCCATCTGTTGCGCCACAGCGGTGCCGCCATGAGCCAAGACCAAGCATACCGGAACCGATAGCAAAATTCGTCGCATTTTCCCTCCCAAATGCAAACGAAAGCCTAGGCTAATCTACTCGTCTACCCGTTTTGCGAGCTTATTTATTAAGAATGTCTCCGGTCAATCGATTTGACAAGCTTCCGATCGCTTTCATGGGTGATTGACTGCAGACCGTGCGGCCACGCGCGAACGACCCCTACGCCACATGAAAAGCGATCGACGAGTACTTGTGCGTCGGTTCTGCGCCGACATCAACGACCGATGAATGCGGCCGCCTTGGCTATCAAGCCCGGATTCGCGGTTCCTCAAAACATTGCCTCCATGCGGTTCAAAAATTTGGTGCGTCTCCGCGGGAGGGGGGTGACTGCGTGCGACAGAATTTTTGATTTGCTCCTCACCTCCCGGGGCCATGTGTAATCTAAAAATACAGTGACCTGCTCCCCTGAAATGCCCTCGGTCTAAAGTGGCTTTCCTAAGCGCTCGTTCTCGGCCAAGACAGAGCGCGAGTTTGGGCCGTCTGCTTCCCCAGTGCTTCCCCGAAAAAATCAAGGGCGCAGCCGGTTAAGCTAAGCCCTTGATTTAATTGGTGGAGCCAGCCGGGATCGAACCGGCGACCTCTACAATGCCATTGTAGCGCTCTCCCAGCTGAGCTATGACCCCGGGAAAGTCGTTGGGCGGATTATATAATCATCGGTCGCGAAACGCCAATCGCGGCCGCCGCCATCAACGCTCCTCTTCCTCGTCGACGTTCTCGATGACCTCGGCCATGTCGTCTTCGTCCTCGCCGAGCTCGGACGCGTCCTCGATCACTTCCTCTTCTTCCTCGGCCTCTTCCTCGCCTTCGATCGTTTCGTCGGCATCGGCGTCGGCGTCTTCCTCGGTTTCGGCTTCGACGACATTGCCCTCGGGTGGCAGATTGTCGGGCACGTCCTCGCTGGCGATGGCGGCGACCAATTCGGGATCGACCTCCTCGGCCACGATCGGACCCAGCGCCGTCTCGGTCACGACCGGGGCGCGCGAGCGCCGCGTCTTCACCACCGCCTCGGCGTCGAAGTGCGCGCCGCATTTCGGACAAACGATCGGATCGTGCCGCATATCGTAATAGCGCGTCCCGCAATTCGGACACAGCCGCTTCAAACCCCATTCCGGCTTAGCCAATGATACCCTCCACGCTCGCTCTATCTATCTCGCGGGTGGTCGGCCAATTGCCACGATCCAACTATCCTGTCAAAAGCAAAATCGCGTGGCAGCCGCCGCGTCGTCGGCTATCGTCTCCCGCCGACGCCCCGCGATATGGATATTGCACGGCATGGACGCAAGCACCGCAACGCCGTTGATCGCCGCGAAAGCGCGCGCGCTGTCGGGGCGCGTCGCGGTTCCCGGCGACAAATCGATGTCGCATCGCGCGTTGATCTTCGGCGCGATCTCGGTCGGCACGACGCGCATAACGCGGCTTGCTCGAAGGCGAGGACGTGCTCAACACAGCGCGCGCGTTGCGCCGCCTCGGCGTGCCGATCGAGCGCGGCGCTGACGGCGACCTGGACCGTGCATGGTGTCGGCATCGGCGGGCTCGCGGAGCCGGAAGCGGTGCTCGATCTCGGCAATTCCGGCACCGGCGCGCGACTTGTTGATGGGCCTGGTCGCGACGCATCCCTTCACCAGCTTTTTCACCGGCGACGAATCGCTGTGCCGCCGGCCGATGGCGCGCGTCACCGAGCCGCTGACCCAGATGGGCGCGCGTTTCGTCGCGCGCGACGGATCGCGCCTGCCGCTGGCCGTGATCGGCACCAAGGAGCCGCTGCCGATCGAATACCGGCTGCCGGTGCCGTCGGCGCAGGTGAAGTCGGCCATCCTGCTCGCCGGCTTAAGCGCGCCGGGCGAGACCAGCGTGATCGAGCCGGAGCCGACGCGCGACCATACCGAGAACATGCTGCGCCATTTCGGCGCGACGGTCGTCGTGACGGACGGCAAGGACGGCCGCCGCATCGCCGTCATCGGCGCAGCCGGAGCTGGTCGCGTCCGATCTCACCGTGCCGGGCGATCCGTCGTCCGCCGCGTTTCCGCTGGTGGCGGCGCTGCTGGTGCCCGAATTCGGCTCCTGACCGTTGCCGAATGTCGGGCTGAACCCGCTGCGCACCGGCCTGTTCGAGACGCTGGCCGAGATGGGCGCCGATATAAGGTACGAAAACCGCCGCGTCGAAGGCGGCGAGCCGATCGCCGATATCGTCGTGCGCGCCGGCGCGCTCAAAGGCGTCACCGTGCCGGCCGAGCGCGCGCCGCGCATGATCGACGAATATCCGATCCTCGCCGTCGCCGCCGCGTTCGCGCGAGGGCCGCACGGCCGATGCATGGGCTTGAAGGAGCTGCGCGTCAAGGAAAGCGACCGGCTGGCGGCGATGGCGACCGGCCTCGCCGCCTGCGGCGTCAAGGTCGCGGTCGAGGGCGACAGTCTGATCGTCGATGGCACCGGCGCGCCGCCGGCCGGCGGCGCCGCGATCGCGGCCAAGCTCGACCATCGCATCGCGATGTCGTTCCTGGTCATGGGCATGGCGGCGCGACAAGCGACGCGGATCGACGACGGCGCCACCATCGAAACCAGCTTCCCCGGCTTCGCCGAGCTGATGAACGGCGCCGGCGCCGCCGATCGCGCCGCATGATCATCGCCATCGACGGCCCGGCGGGCGCCGGCAAGAGCACGATCGCGCGGCGCATCGCCCTGCATTTCGGCATCGCCCATCTCGACACCGGCAGCCTCTATCGCGCGGTGGCGCTGGAGGCGATGTCGCTCGGCGATCCGGCCGACCCGGCCGTCGCCGAGCGTGCCGCCAAGGCGCTCGACCTGTCGGTGCTCGAAGACCGGCGCCTGCGCGACGAAAAAGTCACCGCGGCTTCGTCCGTGGTGGCGGCCATGCCGGCGGTGCGGGCGGCACTGCTCGATTTTCAGCGCGATTTCGCCCACCGGCCCGGGCGGCGCGGTACTCGACGGCCGCGACATCGGCACCGTGATCTGCCCCGACGCCGACGCCAAACTGTTCCTGACCGCGACCGCCGAGGCGCGGGCCCTGCGCCGTACCCGGGAGTTGCAGGGGGACGCCGGCGGGGCTATATACCAGCGCGTTCTTGCGGATATGAAAGCCCGTGACGCGCGCGACAGCGTGCGTCAGGCGGCGCCGTTGGTTCCCGCCGACGACGCCATCGTGATCGAAACCAGCACGCTCGATGCCGATGCGGTGTTCGCCGCGGCGCTGGCGGCCATCACCGACAAACTCGCCGTCACGAAACGGTAAGCGGAAACGGCTTTCCTATCCACGACGAATACCGGGCATCGCCGCCGCGCCCGATCCTGACGGCGGACTTTCCGGAGGCGTCTCCCGCGCCGCCGGCACCGCCAAACTTTCGGGAGCAAAGTGGAGAGCGCATGGCCGTCACGGATGTCGCGGGTAAGCCGAAAGAAAGTTTCGCCGCATTGTTGGATGAATCGCTCGGCGCCAGCGCCGGGCTGGAGGGCACGGTCATCAAAGGCACCGTGGTGGCGATCGAGAACGATTCCGTTCTGATCGATGTCGGCCTCAAGGCCGAAGGCCGCGTGGCCCTCAAGGAATTCCAAGGACCGGGGCGCGGCGCCGACATCAAGCCGGGCGACATCGTCGAAGTCTTCCTCGAGCGCATGGAAGACAAGCACGGCGAGGCGCAAATCTCGCGCGACAAGGCGCGGCGCGAAGAAGCCTGGACGCTGCTCGAAAAGAATTTCCAAGGCAACGAGCGCGTCAACGGCACCATCTTCGGCCGCGTCAAGGGCGGCTTCACCGTCGATCTCAACGGCGCCGTGGCGTTCCTGCCCGGCAGCCAGGTCGATATCCGCCCGGTGCGCGACATCACCCCGCTGCTTGGGTACGCCGCAGCCGTTCCAGATTCTCAAAATGGATCGCAGCGCGCGGCAACATTGTGGTGTCGCGCCGCGCCGTGCTGGAAGAGAGCCGCGCCGAGGCGCGCTCGGAGCTGGTGGCGAGCCTCAAGGAAGGCCAGGTCCTGACCGGCGTGGTCAAGAACATCACCGATTACGGCGCGTTCGTCGATCTGGGCGGCGTCGACGGGCTGTTGCACGTCACCGACATCGCGTGGCGGCGCATCAACCATCCGTCCGAGGCGTTGCATATCGGCCAGAGCGTGAAGGTGCAGGTGGTACGCTTCAATCCCGAGACGCATCGCATCTCGCTCGGCATGAAGCAGCTCGAGGCCGATCCGTGGGAAGGCGTCGAGAACAAGTACCCGTCGGGCACCAAGCTGCGCGGCCGCGTCACCAACATCACCGACTACGGCGCGTTCGTCGAATTGGAACCGGGCGTCGAAGGCCTGGTCCATGTCTCGGAAATGAGCTGGACCAAGAAGAACGTGCATCCGGGCAAGATCGTCTCGACCAGCCAGGAGGTCGAGGTGATGGTGCTCGACGTCGATCCGGCGAAGCGCCGCATCTCCCTTGGCCTCAAGCAGTGCATGGAAAATCCCTGGGAAGGGTTCCGCGACAAGAATCCGACGGGCACCGAACTTCAGGGCGAGGTCAAGAACATCACCGAGTTCGGCCTGTTCGTCGGCCTCCCCGGCGACATCGACGGCATGGTCCATCTCTCCGATCTCGACTGGAACAAGGCCGGCGAAGAAGCGATCAAGGACTACAACAAGGGCGACACGGTCAAGGTGCGCGTGCTCGACGTCGACGTCGAGAAGGAGCGCATCTCGCTCGGCATCAAGCAGCTCGAGTCCGATCCGTTCGAGAGCAACCTCGCCTCCCTCAAGAAGGGCGAAATCGTCACCACCACGGTGACGGCGATCGCCGATGGCGGGATCGAGGTTACGGTCGGCGACGGCATGCCCGGCTTCATCCGCAAGTCGGAACTGTCGCGCGACCGCGCCGAGCAGCGGCCCGACCGGTTCGCGGTCGGCGAAAAGGTCGACGCCAAGATCACCGCGATCGACAAGACGTCGCGCAAGGTGACGCTGTCGATCAAGGCGCGCGAAGTCGAGGAAGAGAAGAAGGCGATGGCGGAATTCGGCTCGTCCGATTCCGGCGCCAGCCTCGGCGACATTTTCGGCGCCGCGATCAACCGGTCGCGGACCAAGGAAGAAAACAGCGAAAACGAATAAAGCGAAGCATACGAGCGCGGCCTCTAGTGGCTGCGCTCGTCGCGCTTCGCCGCCGCCTTCGCCACGGTCGTCAGCAGATCGTTATTCGAGAACGGCTTCCGCAGCGTGGAGTTGGCGCCGAGTTCCGTGGTCATCCGCAGGAAATCGGGCCCCGGACGGCGTCGCCGGTGTCCATAAATTCGCAGCCGGCAGCTACGACGTTGGTGATTTCCGATGTTTTCATGCCTAACGCCGACGGCATCAGCACAATTCGCAAAATCCGCGGACCATCTCGCTATCGTCGATGACCAGTATCTTTGCCACGGCAGGTTGTCCCGTTTGTTGCCGCGAGGATGCTACCGATAAATCGTCAACGTTTTGTTAGCGATGACGGGGAAACACGGAAAGATGGCCGGCGGCCACTGCGCACAACCTGGAATCGGACCACTCTTGTTAATACGTAATCGGCGGCTGTATCGCCGCTAAGCTTACTGTGTGGGGTTTTAACCGCTGAGAAGGAACCGGCGGTGAAACTATCGACGCGCCTCGTTCTGATGTTGATGATCGTGGCGGTTGTAACCGCCGCGGCCGTTGGGATATCCGGCTATTTCTTTGTCCGGCAGTCCGTCATCCAGGACCAGTTCGGCGATCTCTCGCCTCACGTTCGCGGCATGGCCGCGACGCTGGAGGGCTACACCGCCCGCGCCGGCGCCGAAGCTCGTGAACTGGCGGAAGCGCCGACCGTAAAGGGGCTTCTTGCCGCGATGGCGTCGCGCGACGGCAAAGACCCGACCGACGGCCTGACGGTCGAGCGCTGGCGCGCGCTGCTGTCGACGCTGTTCACCTCGGTTCTTTCCGCAAATCCCGACGATGTTCAGATACGGCTTATCGGCGTCGCCGACGGCGGCCGCGAACTCGTTCGTGTCGACCGGCCCCGCGCCGGCGGCGCCGTGCACACCGTTCCGAGTGCGCAATTGCAACGGAAAGGGGACCGCGACTATTTCGCCAAGGCCGCCGCCGGTGCACCGGGCGCCCTTTACGTCTCGCCGATCGATCTGAACCAGGAAAACGGGCGCATCGAGGAACCGCACCTCCCCGTCTTGCGCGCGGCCGTCCCCGTGGCGGGGCCGGACGGCAAGGTCGCCGCCGTCGTTATCGTCTATCTCGACATGCGGCCGATCTTCCATTCCTTGACGGGGCTCGGCCTCGGAGGTTCGTCGGTCTTCGTCGTCAACGAGCACGGCGACTATCTTGCTCATCCCGATGCGCGCGTTCCGTTCGGCTTCCAACTCGGCGAACCACGGACGTGGCAGCAAGATTTGCCGGACGTTGCCGAGATCGGCCCGGTCGCCGGCGTCCACATGACCAAGACGGCAACCGGCGACTGGGTCGCCGCCGCGATCGCCCCCGCCCTGCTCAGCGGCGGCCGTCAAGTCGAGGTGATCGAAAGCCAGCCGCGCGCCGTGATCCTGCATGAGGTTTCCGAGCTAACCCAACTGAGCATCGTCGCCGCAATTATCGGCAGCATCGTCGCGATCCTGCTCGGCATACTGATGGCGCGCACGGTGACGCGGCCGTTGCAACAGATCGCCATGGCGGTCGACGCGTTCGGCACGGCTTCCATGCCGCCGCTGCTGGTCGACGCGGGCGGCGAAGTCGGACAATTGGCGCGCGCCGTCGCTAAATTCGCCCAAGAGGAACAGTTTTACGGCGCGGTTCTGGCCTCGTCCGACGACGCCATCCTCACCAAGACGCTCGACGGGGTCATTACGGGCTGGAATCCCGCCGCCGAGCGGCTTTACGGCTATACCGCCGCCGAAGCGGTCGGGCGAGACATTCACCTGATCGTTCCCGCCGAAAAGCAGGCCGAACTCGATGCCATTCTCGCCGGTCTGCCGCTCGGCCGCGGCGTGGCCGGTATCGAGACCGTCCGCCGCACCAAAGACGGTCGCGATATCGAAGTGGCGATCACCGTCTCTCCGGTGCGCGCGCCGAGCGGCGAGATCATCGGTGCCTCCACGATTGCCCACGACATCAGCGAGCGGCGGCTTGCGGGCGAACGTTTCCGTGCGGCCGTCGAGGCATCCTCGACCGGGATGGTCATGGTGGATCCCGCCGGCAACATCGCGCTGGTGAACACCGCGATCGAGAAAATGTTCGGCTACGGCCGCGATGAATTGATCGGGCAGCCGGTCGATATGTTGGTTCCCGACGCGGTACGGCCCAACCATGCGACTCTGCGTGCCGAGTATAACGCGGCGCCGGTCCGCCGACCCATGGGCGCACAACGCGATCTCCGCGGCCGGCGCAAAGACGGCGCCACGTTCCCGCTCGAAATCGAGCTCTCGCCCATCGTTCTGGCGCGCGGCCAGATGGTGATGGCGGGCGTAATCGATCTCAGCGAACGCCGCACCCTGGAGGAACGGCTGGTGCAATCGCAGAAACTGGAGGCGATCGGCCAACTAACCGGCGGCATGGCGCACGATTTCAACAATTTGCTGCATGTCATCGAAAGCAACGCGGAAATTCTGACCGCGACGGTAAAGGACCCCTATGACGTTCAATCGGTCGAGCTGATCTTGAAAGCCGCCGAACGCGGCGCCGAGCTGACGCGCTCGTTGTTGGCGTTCGGCCGGCGCCAGACGCTCGATACCAAGGCGGTCCCCGTCAACGAACTGGTCACGCACGTGCAGATGCTCGCGCGCCGCACGTTGGGCGAGGATATCGAACTCGAGGCGGCGCTCGCGCCCGACCTGCCGTCCGCCCTTGCCGACGCGGCGCAACTGGAGAACGCCGTTCTCAATTTAATGATCAATGCGCGGGACGCCATGCCGCGCGGCGGCAAGTTGGTGATCGAAACCGCCTTCGTCTCGGTCGAGAAAGCCGCCCCGGGGATGGCGCTCGATGAGGAACTTACGCCGGGCGACTATATCCAGATCGCCGTCACCGATACGGGCACCGGCATACCGCCCGACATCGTCGCGAAAGTCTTCCAGCCGTTCTTCACGACGAAAGAGCCGGGTAAAGGCACCGGTCTCGGGCTCAGCATGGTCTACGGCTTGATGAAGCAACTGGGCGGGCAAGCCCGCATCTATTCGGAAGTCGGGCGCGGAACGGCCGTGAAGCTTTATTTACCCTGCGCGCCGCGTGGCGCAACCACGGCGGTGCCTGAGCCCGAAACGGAAATGCGTCGCGGCCGGGGCGAGCGCATCCTCGTGGTCGACGACAATGAAATGGTCATCGCGGCGGTGGAGCGTCAGTTGCGCTCGCTCGGTTACGACGTGACGATGGCGACCAATCCCGCGGATGCGATGACGCGGGGCTCGAGGCCGATCGCACCATCCGCTCGCTGTTCACCGATGTGATCTTGGGCGCGGGAATGAACGGGACCGAATTGGCGGACGTCGCCACGGCCCAATTTCCGTCGCTCAAAGTCTTGTTTACCTCGGGCTACACCGAGCGCGCCGCGATCTATACCCGGAACGTCAAAGCCGGCTCGGATCTCCTGACAAAACCGTATAAGCTCGCCGATCTGGCGCGCCGCATCGCCCAAATCCTGGACGCTTAGCGGTCCGCAATCGCTACAGCTTCTGGACGTTCTGCGCGACGATCGCGTGGAGGTACCACGATACTTGCAGCGCGACGCGCTCGGCCGTGGCGAACTCCCGCCGGTCGGCGATTTGCTTCATCTCGTTGAGCAAGATGCCGTCGATCATCCCGTCGACGGGACGTTGATGCAGCACGGCTTCGATGGTCCGGTTAGGCTTCGCTGGGCGGCGTTTTTGCATGGTCCGACTCAACGCTTCGGAACGCGGCTTGTCACACCGTGATGCGTTAACAACCACCCGATTAACCAAGGTTTTCGCCGAGAAGAATCTCTCAGGCGCAGCGTCGCTGCCGACGCTCTTCCGCTTCGGCCACCGTCGCGAGCAGCCGTGTCCGCGAGATCGGCTTCAACAGGCCGAGGTCGGCGCCCAGTTCCATCGAGATCCGCAGCACGTCGCAGCTGCCCAACTTTGCGCCGCCCGTGATCGCGACGATGCCGACAAACGGATCCTGGTCGCGGATCTTGCGGATGGTCGTGATGCCGTCTTCGCCCTCGGCGTGGTTCTTCCGCCGGCGCGGCTTGGCGCTGGGCATCAGTCTCGGGATCAGCGGCGGTTTGGGAGGCGCGCTGATGCCGTTGGTGCCCGATTATCCTCGCGCATGGCTGGCGCGCCGCCTATTTCTTGCGGTTCGAGCCCGCCGGCTGGCGGGAGCGTTAAAAAGCGTCGCTGTCGACCGACACGATCGGCATGACCGCGGCCAAAGCGCGCAAGACGCGAAATTTCTGGCTTCTGGTGTTCGCACAATTCATCGGCGCCATCACCTTGCTCGGCGTGTTCGCCCATTCGGTCAACATGCTGACCGTCTGTGGCTTTTCGCCGCAAATCGGCATCGGCGTCTTGTCGACGGCCGGCCTCACCTCGATCGTCGGCCGGATCGTTTCCGGCTTCTTCCTCGACCGCATCAACTCGCCGCGCGTGTCGTTGATCTTTTTTGTGGCACCGTTGATCGCGACATTGATCCTGCAATATGGCGGTAGCCCGTCCGTCATTATTCTTGGCGGCGCTATTCTCGGCCTTGGTCTCGGCGCTGAAGGCGAGATCGTCTCCTACTTCATTTCGCGTTATTTCGGCCTGCGCGCGCTTGCGGAGATTTATTCCTATACCTACGGCATCTTCGTGATTGGCGCGGGCGTCGGGCCCGTCGTATTCGGCGCCAGCTATGACGCCAATCATTCGTACACGCCGATCCTGACGATTTGCGAGATCGGCATGGCGGTTTCGGTCGCCCTGATGGCGCTGCTCGGCCCGTACACCTTCCCTGCCGCGCGGGCATCGGCGAAGACGACCGCCGCGGCTTAGCCGGCGCTAACGCCGGGGCGCGGTGGCGACGACGCCCGCGTCTTCCAGCGCCGCGATTTCCTCGTCCGTGAGGCCCGCCGCGGCAAGTACGGCGCGATTATCGGCGCCGAGGTCGTGACATTTGTCCCTTATCGCCAAGAGCCGCGTGGCGAAGCGGAACGGAATGCCCTTGGCTGGGCTGCCGTCCGGGCCGCGCATAATGGCGGTGCCGTTCGCGAATTCCGCGGCGGCGATCAGCGCCGCGCCATCCCGTACCGGCGCGCTCCCGCCGGGCCATTCGACACGCTCGCCCACGCTGTCGGCGATGACGCGCGCCGCCGGTTCGGTGGGGTCGGCGTTGCCGCGCGGGGGCGAGGGGGCGCCGGCCGCGGCCGCGACCAGTTCTTCGCCGATAAGGAAGCTGGTGAGTTCGCGCTGCGAGAGATCGAGATGCGCGCCCGCGCCGGTGCGGTCGCGCTCCAACAGCGCCGCGACGATGGCGCCCGAGGCAAACAGGCAGACGACCTGATCCGGATAATTGAGGGCGCGACCGGTGATGACGGGCGCATCGGCGGCACCGGTGAACGCGGCAAGGCCGCCGGTCGCCTCCAAAGTCGAGCCGTAGGAGACCATGTCGCGGTCGGGTCCGGTTTCGCCCTGGCTCGAAATGCTGGCGATGACGAGGCGCGGAAACCGCTGGCGCAGCATCGCGGGGTCGAGGCCCAGCGACGCCATCACGCCGCGCCGGAAATTCTCGACCAGCACGTCGGCGTTTTCGAGCAGGCGAAACAGGGCCGCGCGTCCGCGCGCATCCTTCAGGTCGACGCATAGCGACTGCTTGCCCCGATTGGTGAAATTGAACTGGTGCGAGCGGTTCCACCAATCGGTCGTCGGATCGGCGCCGTCCCAGCTCCGAAAGGAATTGAGC
The DNA here is from genome assembly GCA_963851285.1 of uncultured Alphaproteobacteria bacterium. Lineage (GTDB taxonomy): Bacteria > Pseudomonadota > Alphaproteobacteria > ATCC43930 > CGMCC-115725 > JAATGI01. The sequence continues at coordinate 177,585 of CAWKOL010000001.1, read as the reverse complement.
GCGCCCGGCCCTTCGACCTTCACCACCTCGGCGCCGAGATCGAGCAGCAAGGCCGAGGTGCCCGCGCCCGCCGTGATCATGCCGAGATCGACGACGCGGATGCCCGCCGGCGGCGGCGTGCGATCAGCCGGCACCGACGATCGCTCCGTCGAGGCGGCGGCCATCCCAGGCGAGCGGCAGCGCCGGCGTGCCGTCGGGCGCGAGGAAATTGCGCGCCTTGTAATTCGCATCGGTCAGCAACTCGGCCGGCGATGTCACCGGACCGATGGGAATGCGCCGTGCCTGCGCCGCCACCGTGATCTCGGCGCGGGTGCGCGCCGCGAACCACCGGCCGATAATTTCCGTCAGCGCCGCGCGGTTGGCGCCGCGCGACGGGGCGGTGGCGAAGCGCGCGTCCAATAGGCGCGGGTCACCGATGAGCGCGCGGAGCGGTGGCCAATCCTTTTCTTGATAAACCAGCGCGACATGTCCGTCTTTCGCCGCCACGGTGAACCACTGCGTCGCGGTGCCGCGCACCGGCACGCCGCCGATCACCAGCATGTCCACCGCCGTCTTCCAGTTGAGCCAGACGCAAACATCGAACAACGCGACGTCGACGGTCTCATTGCCGCCAGCACGCAACGCGGCGAGGAGGCCGGTGCACGCGGCAAGCCCGGCCGCATAAGCGGCCTGATGGCCCCCGAGCCGGACCGGCGGCGCGGGTGGCGGCTCGCCGACAATGCCGAGCAGGCCGGAGAGCGCGAGCAGACCAAGCTCCGCCATCGGCGGGTCGTCGCCGGGACCGAATACCGAGATGCGCGCCTTGACCGGCACCTCGGCCGCGTGCCGCGCCAGCGCCACCGCGTCGCCAATCGCGGCGTCGAACCGGCCGGAAGCCGATCCGATGTGTTTGCCGTCATTGAGGAAGCGGTCGAGCGCCGAGCCGCCGCCCGGCAACAGCGGCGGCAGTGTCGCGAACGGCTCGCCGCTTGCCGGCACCGGCCGCACCACCTCGGCGCCGTACGCACCGCACAGTTTCGCCGCCATCGACGCGGCGAGCGCATGCGGCCGCTGCGCACACAACGCGCCGAGGTCGAGCACCCGCCGGCCCGCGAGCGGCGCGGGCACGGTCAGACGCCCTGCCCCGGATTCTTGCCGCCGGTCGCGAAGCGCGCGCTGCCCTCCGCCTGGGCCGTGGTCTTGGCGCGAATCGCCTGGTTCACGGTCTGGCCGAGATCCATCGCCTCGCGCCAATCGGTTATCACAGCGGGGATTTGATCGAGCGCTTTCTTGCTCTCGGCCAGCGCCGCCGCGTCGAACTGCGCGATCTTCTCGGCCAGCGCCCGCGCCGTCGGCAGCAACGCGTCCGGCTCGACGCATTGATTCACCATGCCCCAGCGCTCGGCGGTAGCGCCGTCGATGCGGCTGGTGGTGAGCACCAGCCACGCCATTTGTTTGCGCGTGATGCCGGAAAGCTGGATCGCCGGTCCCGCCATGCCGGGATAGGTCGCGAAGCCCATCTCGGGACAGCCGATGCTGGCCTTGGTGCTGGCGATCGCGAGATCGCAGACATTGATCAGCGTGGCGCCGCCGCCGAGCGCCAGTCCGTTCACCGCGGCGATGAAGATGGCGGGATGCGCGCGGATCGCCAGATTCACGCCGATCCATTCCTCGCCGGCGGTGTGAACGCCCTGCTGCAGATCCTGCTCGCGCTCCTTCAGGTCGATGCCGGCGCAAAACGCGACGCCCGTACCGGTGAGGACGACGGCTTTGGCGTGGCCGCGCAATTCGTCGAACGCGCGCATTAGCCCGTCGCGGCAGGCACGGTTGACGGCGTTGCGCTTGTCCTCGCGGTCGATGCGCAGCTCGGCCCAGTTCTCGTGGCTTGTGACGACGATAGGGCTGGTCATGGATCAGGCCTCCGGGCCGAATTGCGGCAACAGGAAATCGCCCGGCCCGCCGGGGAAACGCACCGACAGGCGCATGCCGATCTTGGCGTCGGTGGCGCCGATGCCGTCGAGATTGGTGAGGAGGTATGGGCCCTCCTCCAACTTCACCATCGCGACCGGGTAGGGCAACTCGTCCGCCATGCCGTCGAAATATTTCTGGTGGAACACCACGAAGGACCACAGCTCGCCCCGGCCCGACGCGTCGATCCATTCCCACGCCGGCCGACCGGTGAAGGGCGAGACCGGCGCCGGCGGAAAGAAGCATTTTCCCGTGGCCGTGCAGCGCTGCACGATCAGGCGCCGCTCGCGGCAGGCCTGCCAGAAGGGCCGGTTCCAATTGTCGATCACCGGCGTCGGACGGGTGGCAAGACTCATGCGGCCCTCCTGAGGATGGCGCTCTGCCCGATGTTGGTGGCGCAAATATATTGCATCGCCTGCACGTTCGGGATTTGCCGCGTGCCGCAATCGTCGCGCAATTGCCGGACGCACTCCGCGATCACGCCCCAGCCCTGCATGTAGGAATCGGAAAGATGGCCGCCCGATGTGTTGGTGGGCCAGCGCCCGGTGCCGAGCTGCAGCGTGCCGCCCTTGACAAAATCGCCGCCCGCACCCTGCTCGCAAAAGCCCAGCCCCTCGAGACTGAAGATCACCGTCGGCGAGAAATTGTCGTAGATGCCGAGGCCGCCGATCTCGTCGCGGCCGATGCCGGCGCGACCGTAGACGGCGCGGCAGGCCGACAAGTTCGGGTGCCAGAAATCGTCGGGCGGGGCGCTACCATAGTGGAACGCGTCCTGCCGCGCATAGCCCGCGAGCAACACCGGCGGACGCCGCATGTCCTTCGCGCGCTCCGCGCTGGTCATGATCCAGGCGACGGCGCCGTCATTGATGAGACAGTAATCGAGCAGCTTTAGCGGCTCGCAGATCGGCCGCGCTTTGGCGTGGTCGTCGAGCGTGATCGGCCGGCCATGCATCACCGCGTCGGGGTTGAGACACGCGTGATGGCGGAACGCGACCGAGACATGGCCGAGATCGGCGTGGCTGGTGCCGAACTGATGCATGTGGCGGCACCACATCATGGCGTGGCTCGCGCCGGGACTGGTCATGCCCCAGGGGCTCCATTGGCTGTCGTCGCCGCCATACATCATGCGGACGCTGCGGCCGTTATTGCCGTAGACCAGCGCCAGGGTCTTGGCCGCGCCGGTGGCGATCGCCTGCGCCGCCAGCGCCAGCGATACGCCCGAGAAGCGGCCCGGCGTTTCCGTGAGAAGGCAGTATTGGGGATCGATCCCCATCATCTCGGCGAAGCGCTCGTAAGTCGGGATGCGGTTGACGATGAGGCCGTCGATGTCCGAGGGCTTTAGACCGGCGTCGTCGAGCGCCGCGTTCAGCGCGACGCAGCCGAGGCCGTAGCTGTCGGTTTCGGGGAAATTGCCGAAACGGCTGGTGCCGATGCCGGCGAACGCGACCTTGTCGCGCAGCGGCCACGGCGTGCTCACGGCGGGGGCGGCTAGCGGCTTGTCGGGTGGCATGGGTAAGCGTCCTCCCTCAACTATTGTTCCCTGTTATGCCTGAAATAACGACCCCTCAGGTCGCGGCAACGCCGCTGCCGAGATACGCCTCCCACAGCCGGCGGTCGGCGGCCAGGCTCGCGCTCGGCCCCGACGCGACGATGTGGCCGGTATCGAGCACATAGGCGCGATTCGCCATGCGCAGCGCCGACCGCGCGTTCTGATCGGCGACCAGCACGGTGATGCCGGCATCGCGCAAACGCGAAATGGTCGCCAACACGTCGCGCACCAGAATCGGCGCGAGGCCCAACGACGGCTCGTCGCACAGCAGCAGCTTCGGCCGCGACATGAGCGCGCGCCCGATCGCGACCATCTGCGCCTCGCCGCCCGAGAGACTGCCGGCGAGCTGGTTGACGCGCTCGCGCAATCGCGGAAACACGCCGAACACGCGCTCCAGCGATTCATCCAGAGAGGCCGGGATCAGAACCCCCAATTGCGCATAAGCACCGAGGATCAAATTTTCGCGCACGCTCATGTCGGGAAAAAGCTGCCGGCCCTCGGGGATGGTGCCGAGGCCGAGACGGATGCGTCGCGCCGTCGGAATGGCGTCGATGGCACGGCCCTCGAATTCGATGGTGCCGCTTTCGGCGCCGAGGACGCCGATGATAGCTTTGATCAGCGTGCTCTTACCGGCGCCGTTCGGCCCGAGGATGGCAATGATCTCGCCCGCGTCGACGTCAAGATCGATGCCGCGCAGCGCCTTGATGTTGCCGTAGGCAACGTGCAGGTCCCGGATTTTCAGCATCTCAGGTACCGAGATAGGCCTCGATGACCGCCGGATCGCGCGTAACGGCGGCAGGCGGACCGTCGGCGATCTTGCGGCCGAAATCCAGCACGATCACGCGTTGTACCAAACCCATGACCAGGTGCATGTCGTGATCGACCAGCAACAACGCGCTACCGCTGTCCGCGGCGGCACGCGACAATAGTTCGGAAAGTCTGCCCTTCTCGACCTCGTTGAGGCCGGCCGCGGGCTCGTCGAGCAGCATCAGGCGCGGCTCGCCGGCGAGGGCGCGCGCCACTTCAGCGACGCGCTGGAGGCCGAGCGGCAACGCCGTCGCGAGTGTATCGCGGTAGGCGGATAGGCCGAGACGCGCGATCCAGTGATCGGCGCGCCCGGCCGCAAGCTTTTCGAGGCGGCGATGACGGCCGACCCGCGCGATCGACGCGATGACGCCGCAGCGTCCGGCGCTGTACGCGCCCATCATCACGTTCTCGCGCACCGATAATTCGCCGAAGAGGCGCACGTTCTGGAACGTGCGCGACATCCCGGCCTGGGCGATACGCTCGGGCGCGAGGCCGGTGATGTCGCGACCCTGGAACAGGACGCGGCCCGCGGCCGGCGCGATCATGCCGAAAATCGTGTTGAAGATGGTGGTCTTGCCCGCGCCGTTGGGGCCGACCAGGCCGACGATCTCATTTTCGCCGACCGTGAAGCTAACCTCGCTGACGGCGCGCAGCCCGCCGAACTGCACGGACAGGTTGGTGACGGTCAAAACCGGCCCGCTCACGGCGCGCGCTCCGCGGCCGCGACCGCCGGTTCTTCGCCGCGACGGGACAGCCGCAGGCGAAGCCGATGCAGCAACGGACTCGATTGCACCATCACGATGCCGACCAGCAGCACCCCGAACAAAATATATTCGATGCCGGCAATCACCTGACTCTCGGCCGAGCCGCTGATCCAGCCAATCACCTGCGGCAGGGCGACGGTCAGCAACGATCCGGCAAATGCGCCCCACAGCGACAGGAAACCGCCGACCGTCAGCGCGGTAAGCTGCTGGATGGTCGCGTCCAGCCCGAACGGCGATGGATTGACGATACTGAGATAGTGGCCATAGAGGCTGCCGCCGACGCTGGCGGTCGCGGCGCTGAAGGCGAAGATCCGCATCTTCAGCCCGACGACCTCGACGCCGCAGGCACGCGCCGCGGATTCGCTGGAGCGGATCGCCAACAACGCGCGGCCGATGCGCGAGCGCGCGATATTCATGCCGAACAGCAACGAAATCACGGCGAATGCCGCGACCGTGTAATACACCGCGACGTCGCTGCCGAGACGGACGCCGAACAACGAGAAGGAATCGACGCCGATGAAGCCGCTCGGGCCGCCGGTGATGCCGGACCACTCGCGCGCGAAGGTCAGCGCGATCATCAATAGGCCCAGGCTCGCCATCGAGAGATAAAAGCCGCGCAGGCGGAAGATGATGCGCCCCATGGCCAGTGCCACGCCGGCCGACAGCACGACGCCGACCAGCAACGCCAGGATCGGTGGCCATCCCGAGCGCACGGTAAGATAGGCCGAGGCATAGGCGCCGATCATCATGAACGCCGACTGGCCGAGCGAGAGCTGGCCGGAAAAGCCGGTCAGCAGCACCAAACCGATCACGGCCATCGCTTCGATACCGGCGAAGATCGCATTCGAGATCCACACGCCCGGCAGCGCCACGCCCATGAGGCCAAGAACCGCGATCCCCACAGCGATGCCGATGAAATCGCGCGGCCGGAACGTGGTGGGCCGAACGCTCGTCGACAGGATCTCTTCGGGTTTTTCATCCTTGGTCGCACTATAGGAACCGCCGAGCAGCCCTTGGGGCCGCAGCAGCAGCACGAGAATGAGGAGCGCGAAGATCAGCGCGTCCTCATAATGCGACGAGATGTATCCGGCCGTGAAGGCTTCGAACAATCCCAAGAGCACGCCGCCGACCAGCGGGCCGAAGGCGGTGTAAAGGCCGCCCAGGATAGCGCCGGTAAAGCCCTTGATGCCGAGCCCGATGCCGATATCGACCTGGGCGTAGGCGATCGGCGTGAACACCGCCCCGGCCAACCCGCCGAAGAATCCCGCGGCGGCAAACGCGAACAACCCCAGGAGGCGTGGGTCGATCCCGACGAAGCTCGCGCCGAGCGGATTGACGGCGCTCGCCCGGAGGGCGAGGCCGAGCGTGGTACGGCGAAAGAACCAGGTTGTGCCGGCCGCGACCAGCACGAGGACGCCGATCAGCCACAGTTGCTGCGGCAACACGCTGACGCCGCCCAGTTCGATCGGCCCGCCCGGCGTAAAGGGAGGCACCTGTTTTGGGTCGGTGCCCCACAGCGACGTGACCGCGCCGCGGATGAGGATCGACAGGCCGACGGTGATAATCACGAGCTGTGACATGGTCGCCCGTGTCGACGGGCGGATGGCGAAGAAATAGAATCCGCCGCCGATCGCCGCGCACGCCAGGGACGCGACCGGCACCGCGATCAACAGCGGCACCCCCGCCTCGCTCATCACCGCGGTCAGCATGCCACCGAGCATGGTCAGATCGCCCTGGGCGAAATTGATCAGCCCCGTGCTGCGGCTGACCAGGCTGAACGCGAGGCCGACAAAGGCATAAAGCGCGCCGTTGGCCAGCCCCGAGACCGCCGTCTGCGCGAGGGCGGTCGCGTCCATCGGCTCAGACCCGCGCGGCCGTCACTACTTGGCGGGAACCCAATTCTTACCGTCGTAATTGACGATCTGCGCGCCCGCTTCGAGCGACGACCAATGCCGGTCCGGCGTGAAGGTCCAGAACCCCTGGAGCCCGGCAAGGTCGGTCACATGCTCGAGCGCCCCGCGCAACGCCTCGCGGTCGAGCACTTTCTTGCCGATCGACTTGCCCGCCGCCTGCGCGATCAGGATCGCGTCGACGGCGGTCGGCGTGTTGGAATTGGCGACCTGGTCCGGATGCGTCTCCTTGAAATACTTGGTGAAGATCGCGATCGGTCCGTAGAGCGGGTCGTCTCTCGGCAGGTCCCCCGCCGAAGCGACCTTGGCCGCGACGAAGAATGTGTGCGCGGTAGCGTTCGGCCCGGCGTTGGCCGCGTAGCCCGGAATCTGCATGTTCATGCCGACGAAGCTGGGCTGATTCATCCCGAGCTGCGTCATCTCCTTGGCGATCAGGCCGCCGACGCCGATGCCGACGGCGTAGTTGATCACCGCTTGCGGGTGGAGTCCGCGGATGCGCGTCAGTTGCGCGGTGATGTCGGTGTCGGTCGGGGTATAGACCTCGTCCGCGATGATCTCGACGCCGTCGCGCGCCGCTTCTTCCTTGATCGATTTGGCGCTGTCGTTGCCGAACGCGGTATTGTCGCGGATCAGCGCGACCTTGGTCCAGCCCTTCCGCTTCAGGAATTTAACGACGGTCGGAACCTGGTCGTCGTTGCCGATGATCGCCTTGAACACCCATTTCTTCAGCGGCGCATAGGCGACGCGACCCGCCGCGATCGCGAACAACGGGATGCCGGCGGATTGCACCGTCGGCTCGATCGCGACCGTCGGCGCGGTGCCGCCGACGCCGAGCAGCATATTGACGTGATCCTGGTCGATCAGGCGCTTGGTGCATAGCACGGCCTGCGCCTCATTCGACTGACTGTCGCACTTGATGACGCGCACCGGCAGGCCGCCGATGCCGCCGGAATCGTTGACCATTTTGACCCCGGCATCGAGCCCGTCCATATAGAACTTGGTGATCGGCGAGATCACGCCGGTGATCGACGCGACATAGCCGACCTTGAACTCGGTGGCGTCGTCCGCGCGCGCCGCCGTCGCGGATAGCGTCAGGATCGCGGCCGCGAAAAGAATGCCCAGCTTGCCCATGGTCCCCTCCCGATCCCGCATCGGCGGAAATCGTTTTTCCGGTTGTGTGCAACCGGTTTGTTCACGGCTATAACTAAGCGTTATTTCGGGCAGCCTACAAGAATAATGAAGGAGGTTCCGTGCTGCTGAGCGAGAAGGCCCGGGAAATGATTCCGTTCTTCGCCGCGCAGGCCGAGGCGAACGAGACGGCAGAGCGTTTGACCGACACCACGATTGCGGGCCTGCGCGACGGCGGCTTTTTTTCCCTGCTGGTGCCGCGCTGCTTCGGCGGCGTCGAAGCCTGGCCGCTTGAGGCGTTGGCGGTGGTCGAAGCGCTGAGCTATGCCGACGGCTCGACCGGTTGGGTCTTGATGGCGTCCCAGGTCGCGATGGGGTCGGCCGCCGCCTATCTGCCGCCCGGCACCGCCAAGGCGCTGTTCGGCGAGCGCCATCCCGTGATCGAGGGACAGGGCGCGCCCAATGGGCGCGGGGTCGTGGACGGCAACGGCTTTCGCCTCACCGGTCATTGGCAATATGGCAGCGGCTTACTTCATGCCGACTACATCCATACTGGCGGTTTCGTTTATGCCGACGGCATGCCCCGGCTCTGGCCCGGCACCAAATCGCCGGAGACGCGCATCTTCATCCTGCCGGTCGGCGAAGCGACGTTTCTCGGCAATTGGGACGTGATGGGGCTGCGCGCGACCGGCAGCATCGACTACGAAATCGACGACGTGTTCGTACCCGAGGAATTCACCCACAAGCAAACCACCAACGTGCCGCGCCAGGGCGGCAACCTCTATTCGCTCGGCATCCAAGGCATGGGCGCGATCGGCCACAGCGGCTTCGCGCTCGGCTGCGGCCGCCGCATGTTGGACGAGCTGCGCGCGCTCGCCACCGCGGAAACCGGCCGACCGAGCCTGTTGCCGCAAGCGGGCGGCGGCGAGAGCTTTCAGGAACAGTTCGGCCTGGCCGAGGCGAAGTTGCGCGCCGTGCGCGCCTTGGCCCACGAGACCTGGGGCGACATCGAAGAGACGCTCAAGCGCGGCGACAAGCTCAGCACCCGGCAAGTCACCCTGTCGCGGCTCACCCTCAACTACATCACCTCGGCGACGGCGGAGGTCTGCACCTTCGCCTATAAATATGCCGGCGGGCGGGCGCTGCGGCCGAGCACGTCGCAACGCTGCTTCCGCGACATGTACGCCGGGACGCAGCACATCACCACCGGCCCCAACATCCTGCGCGAATGCGGCAAGGAACTACTGGAAATCGCGCCGGGCAAAGTGTGGGGGCCGCGCGGCCTGGTCGATCCCGAGTGAGCGCGTGACGACGACCATCGAAGCGCCGGTCCTGATCGTCGGCGCCGGGCCGATCGGCCTCGCCATGGCGATGGAATTGAGCTGGCGCGGCATCGCATGCGTCGTCGTCGACGAGGGTGACGGAACGGTCGCGCTGTCGCGCGGCGGCATGGTGTCGATCCGCACCATGGAATATTGGCGCCGCTGGGGCATCGCGGACCGCGTCGCCGACGCCGGCTTTCCGCAAGATTACGCGCTGAACATGGTCTATTGCACCAGCCTCGCGGGCCATTTGCTCGAGCGCGACGAATTCCCGTGCCAGCGCGACGTGACGCCGCCGCCGACTAGTCCCGAGCGGCGGACCTGGTGTCCGCAGACGCTGTTCGATCCGGTGCTGGCGCGCGCGCTCGCCGCGCAGCCCGGCGTCACCATGCGCTATCATTGTCGCGTCGAGCGGTTCGACGAATACCCCGACCGCGTTGTCGCCCACGCGGTCGATATCCGCACCGGCGAGGCGATCGAGCTTCGGGCGCAATTCCTTATCGGCTGCGACGGCGCCGCGAGCTATGTGCGGACGGTCGCGGACATTCCTTTCGACGGCAAGACACTCGGCTATTCGATCAACATCTATTTCCACGCGCCGAACTTGCTTCACCGGCACGACAAGGGCGAGGCGGAACGGTATCTCTTCGTCGGGCCCGAGGGCACCTGGGCCAATATCACCGTGGTCGACGGCCGCGACAATTGGCGGATCACGGTCATCGGTTCGGGCGACAAGATGGATCTCGAACGGTTCGATGCCCGCGCCCAGGTCCGCCGCGGGCTCGGCAGCGATGCCATCGATTTCACGGTCACGGCGGTGCGGCCCTGGCGCCGCAGCGAGATGACGGCGCGGCACTATCGCCGCGGCCGCGTCCTGCTCGCCGGCGACGCCGCGCATACCATGTCACCGACCGGCGGCTTCGGCATGAACACCGGCATCATCGACACGGTCAATCTGGGCTGGAAGCTCGAGGCCGTGCTGGACGGATGGGCCGGACCGGCGCTGCTCGATTCCTATGACGCCGAACAACGTCAGGTCGCGCGGCGCAACGCGATCGCCTCGACCCAGAATTACAACATGTGGGTCGGGCTTGCCGACGAGTGCAAACCGATTCTCGATGAGACCGAGGCGGGCGCGCGGGCACGCCGTCGCGTCGGCACCATGCTCAAGGAAGGCCTGCGCATGGAATGGGAATGCGTCGGCGTCATGCTTGGATACCGCTACGAGACGTCGCCGATCTGCGTCAATGACGGCACTCCGGCGCCGCCCGATCCGATTTCCGATTATGTGCCGACGGCGCGGCCCGGGTCGCGCGCGCCGCATGCGTGGCTAGCACCAGGGCGCTCGACGCTCGATCTGTTCGGCCGCGACTTTGTGTTGTTGCGGTTCGGCGACGCCGATCCGGCGTCGCTGGTCGCGGCGGCGAGGGGACAAGCCGTGCCACTGACCGTCGTCGATATTGCCGAGCCGACAATTGCGGCGCTTTATGAGCGGCGGCTGGTGCTGGTACGGCCCGACGGGCATGTCGCGTGGCGCGGCGACGCGGCGCCCGACGATCCCGCGCGCGTGATGCGGACGATCCGCGGCGCTGCTTAGGGAGGGTGCGATGGAGATAAAGCTTGGCTGGCGCTTGCGTCTCGGCATCCTCATGCCGTCGGTCAACACGGTGGCGGAGCCGCAATTGTCCGCGATGCTGCCGCCCGGCGTGTCGATCCACGCGACGCGGCTGAAGCTGGTCAACAGCAGCGACGAAGAGTTGATGGGCATGACCAAGGACATCGAGGGCGCGTCGCTGCTCCTCGCCGACACCGAGCCGCACCGCATCCTGTTTCATTGCACCGCCGTGACGACGTTCGATTCCGACATTGTCGGACGCATCCGCGACCGCATCACCCGCGCTACCGGCATTCCCGCCACGGTGACGTCGGAGGCGCTGATCGCCGCGTTCCGCGTCCTCGACATCCGCCGCGTCGTGATGATCACGCCTTACATCAAGCCGGTGAACGAGCGCGAAGTCGCCTTCCTTCGCCATTACGGCATCGCCGTCTTGCGCGAGCACGGTCTTGGCCTGCCGGGCGGCAAGGAGTTCGCGACCGTCGAGCCCGCGGCCTGGTACCAGATCGCGATGGCGCATCGCGACGACACCGCCGACGCCTATTTCCTGAGCTGCGCGCAGGCGCGCAACGCCGAGATCATCGAGGTGCTGGAACGGGATCTCGGCAAGCCGGTCATCACCAGCAACCAGGCGGCGATGTGGCATTGCCTGCGGGAAAGCGGGATCGATGACCGCGTCGCCGGGTTCGGCCGGCTGTTGGCGCAATGAACGACGCGATCGTCAACGGCGTGCGGCTGCACTACCGGCTCGATGGACCGGACGGCGCGCCGATGGTCGCCCTGGTCAACTCACTCGGCACCGATTTGACGATGTGGGAGCCGCAGGTCGCCGCGCTGGCGCGACGCTATCGCGTGCTGCGCCACGATACGCGCGGCCACGGCGGTTCCGTCACGCCGCCGGGACCCTACACCATGGACATGTTGGCGGACGACGTGCTCGGCCTCGTGTCGCATGTCGGCGCGGCGCGCTATTTTGTCGTCGGCATCTCGCTCGGTGGTTTGGAGGCGCTGGCGGTCGGCTTGCGCCATCCGCCCGGCCTTGCCGGCATCGCGATTTGCGATTCCCGCATCGATGTCCCGCCCGAAGGCGCCAAGGCGATGGATGACCGCGTCCGGCTGGCGCGTGCGCAAGGCATGACACCTATCGCCGAGGCGATGGTGCAGCGCTGGTTCACGCCGCCGACCCTGGCGGCAAAGCCGGCCTATCTCGAGGCCGTTCGCCACATGCTGCTCGCCACTTCGGTTGAAGGCTTCGCCGGCTGCACCGATGCGATCAAGCACTCGGGCTTGAGCGACCGCGTCGCCGCGCTGCGCGTGTCGGCGCTGTTGATCGCGGGCGATCAGGACGCGGCGTTGCCGATCGATCTGATGCGGGACGTGCAGTCGCTGATGCCGGGCGCGTTGGCGGCTGTGATTCCGGGCGCCGGCCACTTGTCGAATCTCGAACAGCCCACGGCGTTCAACGAGGCGCTGCTCGGTTTTCTCGATCCGCTTCGCTGAGGTCGACGCTAATCGGGCGGTGTCGCTACGGTGTTTGGGCGAGCTCGGTGATGACGCCGCGGACCCAGGCGCGCAGCGGCGAGTGCTGGGTGCGCGGATGCCAGAACAAATGCGGGCTGACCTCGACGGGCGGCAACGGCGCCGGCACGACACGGAGATGCGGGTTCGCGGCCGGACGGGTGATGATACGGCTGGGCAAGGTCGCGATCAGATCGGTCGCGACGACCACCGACGGTATCCCCGCGGAGCTCGGCAGCACCAAGGCGATGCGGCGGCGCAGGCCGCGCGCCTCGAGAATGCTGTCGACGACGCTGGTGCCCTGACCGTCGGGCGTCACCTGGATATGGCCCGCGTCGACGACATGCGCCGCCGCCGCGAACGATTCGAGCGTCATCGGCAGCGCCAACGGATGGCCGGCGCGGATGAGCGTCACCAGATGGTCCTTCCACAACGGCTCGGCGCGAAGATCGCGGCTTCCAACCAGGATCGGCGCGACGGCAAGGTCGAGTTCGCCGGTGGCGAGCTGATCGTGGAGCCGATGGCGCTCGATCGCATGGATTTGGAGATCGAGCCCCGGCGCGTCGCGCCGCAGCCGCGCCACCAGCGCGGGCAGCAACGACGTCTGGTGCAGATCGATGGTGGCGATCCGCACCGTGCCGACGACTTCCTGCGGGTCGAAGGCACGGCGCGGCGACAGCGTGCGTGAAATATCGGTCAGCGCGTCATGGATCGGAGCGGCGAGATCGAGTGCCCGCGGGGTCGGCTCCATCCGCCCGTCGCGGCGTTCGAACAACCGGTCGTCGAACAGATGGCGCAGCCGGTTCAACGCCTTGCTCATCGCCGGCTGGCTCAAGCCGTTATGCTGGGCGGCGCGCGTCACATGACGCTCCGCCATTAGCGCGTCGAACACGACGAGCAGATTGAGGTCGATGCCTCGCAAATTCCTTTCCGTCATCGCGATCATATTCATTCGTCATTTCCTCCGCATGCGCCCGACTGGCAGTCTCTTTGCATTGCAGCAACGAGGACGGATCCATGCCGAGCCGCCATGTCATGCTTTGCAGGCATGATGTTCAATCGCGTTATGTAGCAAAACACATGCCAGGGCCGTGCCGATGACTGGGACGGCGCCGCTGCTCGAGGCGCGCGGGATCGTCAAGCGTTTCGGCTCGCTCTTGGCCAACGACGTCGCGGAATTCGCGGTCCATCCCGGCGAAGTGGTTGCGCTGCTTGGCGAAAACGGCGCCGGCAAGAGTACGCTGTGCAAAATCCTTTACGGCTATTACCGGCCCGATGCCGGCACGATCGAGGTCGCGGGCGCGCCCGCCACCATCGCTTCGCCGTCGGACGCGCGCCGGCTCGGCATCGGCATGGTGTTTCAGAATTTCAGCCTGATCCCGGCGCTGACCGTGTGGGAAAACGTCGCGCTGTTCCTAGAAGATTTGCCTTGGTCGATCGGCCCGGGCGAGTTGCGCCGCCGCATGCAGCACCTCGCCGACCGGCTGCGCCTGACCGTCGATCCGCGCCTGCCGGTGAGCCGTCTCGCGGTCGGCGATCGCCAGAAGGTCGAAATCCTGAAACAATTGTTGGCCGGCGCGCGGGTTCTGATTCTCGACGAGCCGACCAAGGTGCTGGCGCCGCAGGAGACCGAAGGCTTGTTCCGCACCATCGCCGAACTCCGCGGCGAGGGTTATGGGTTGGTGTTCATCACCCACAAGCTTCGCGAGGTCTTGGCGTGCGCCGACCGGATCGCGGTGATGCGGCAGGGACGCATCGTCGACACGCTGCAACGCAGCGCGGCCAGCGAAGCGGCGCTGCTGCGCCTGATGTTCGGCGACACGGCGGTGCCGCGTCCGGCGTCGGCAGCGGCCGCGGCACCGGGCGACATCGTGCTCGCGCTCGATGGCGTCGCGACGGCGCCGGACGCGGGCAGCACCGCGCTGAGCGACCTGTCGCTGACTCTGCGGGGCGGGGAGATACTCGGCATCGCGGGCGTCTCGGGCAACGGCCAGCGCGAGCTCGCCGAATTGATTCTCGGCCTGCGCCGGCCGGCGCGCGGCATCAAGCGCCTGTGGGGCGATGACGCGAACGATTGGTCCGTCGCCACGATTCGCGCGCGCGGCGGCGTCAGCATTCCCGACGATCCGCTGGCTTTTGCCGCCGTCCCCGGCTTCACCGTGCGCGAGAATTTCGCGCTCGGCTTGGGCAAGCGCTATCGCGCCGGTCTTGGCGTCGACTGGCCGCGCCTGGTCGCCGACATGGGCCGCAGCGCGGCCCGGCTCGGCTTTCCCGCGCCCGCGTTCGACACGCGCGCTGGCGTGCTCTCCGGCGGCAATCTGCAACGCGTCGTCCTGGCGCGCGAATTGGCGCACGATCCTCGGCTGATCGTCGCGCTCTATCCGACCCGCGGGCTCGATACGCGCAGCGCCGACGCCGTACGCGTCGCGCTCGGCGAAGCGAGCGCCAAGGGCGCGGCGGTACTGTTCGTCTCCGAGGATCTCGACGAGCTGTTCGCCGTCAGCGACCGGCTCGTCGTGCTGCGCGACGGACGGATCGCGGGAACTTTCATGCCGGAGGCGTTCCGCGCCGAAACGGTCGGTCCCGCCATGGTCGGCGTCGCCGATGCAGCGTGAAATGGCACTCCCGCTCTATAGTCGCGGCGCGGTCGTGGCGCGCCAAGCAATGCCGCGCGCGATCGTGATCGCGCTGGCGGTGCTGGCGGTGTTCGCGCTGTTGCTGCTCGCCGATGGCAAGGACCCGGTCCGCGCCTATCGCGACACGCTGCTTTACGTGTTCGGCAACGGCTACGGATTTTCGGAACTGCTGGTGCGGATGACGCCGCTGTTGCTGACGGCGGTCGCGGTCGCGCTCCCGACGCGGCTCGGACTTATCAATGTCGGCGGCGAAGGTCAGCTTTACATGGGCGCGTGGCTCGCCACCGCCGGCGCGCTTTATTGCCCGGAATTGCCAGCGTGGCTGCTGCTGCCGCTGATGGTCGCGCTCGGCTTCGTCGGCGGCGGGGTGTGGGCGCTGATCCCCGGCGCGATGCGCGCGGCGAAGCTGGTCAACGAGACGATCTCGACCTTGCTGCTCAACTACGTCGCACCGCTGATCGTCAGCCTGTTTATCTTCGGCCCGTGGCGCAGTTCCGAAAGCGCGTCCTATCCGCAATCGCCGGCGTTCGTGCCGGCGGCGCGGCTGCCGAGCTTTTTCGGCACCCGCATCCATCTCGGCTTGGTGTTCGGCCTGCTGTGCCTCGCGCTGTTCGCGCTGGCGATGCGCCGGACGCGGTGGGGCCTGGAGATGCGCGCGATCGGCGGCAATCCCGAGGCCAGTCTGCGGCTCGGCATTCCGGTCGGCGCCTACATGATGGCGGCGATGGGGATCGCGGGCGGCATCGCCGGCATCGCCGGCATGGCGGAAGTGTCGGCGATCCAGGGCCGGCTGGTGGCGCAAGTCTCGCCCGGTTACGGCTTCATGGGCTTCCTGGTCGCGTGGCTCGCCGGCGGCAGCCCGCTCGGCATCCTGGCCATGGCCTTCCTCTTCGCCGTCGTCAGCTCGGTCGGCGACATTTTGCAGATCACGCAAAGCGTGCCGTACGCCGTGGTCAACCTGTTGATGGCCGTGATTCTGTTCATCGTGTTGGGCCAGCGGCGAGGCGGGCGATGAGCATGTCCTTCGCCGCCGGCGTGCTGTCGAGCTCGATCCTGTCGGGCACGTCGCTGCTCTACGCCACGCTCGGCGAGCTGGTCGGCGAGCGCGCCGGCATCGTCAATCTCGGCCTCGAAGGCATCATGCTGATCGGCGCCGCGTCAGGGTTCGCGGCGACCTTCGTCACCGGCGATCCTTATGCCGGCATCGCCATCGCGGCACTGGCCGGTTTGGCCGCCAACATGATCTTCGCCTATGTCGTGATCGGCCGCCGCGCCAATCAGCTCGCGGCCGGCCTGACGCTGATGTTCTTCGGCCTTGGCGCCAGCGCGCTGATCGGACGGCCCTATACCGGCGCGATCATCGTGGGGCTGCCGGCGTTCCTCGGCTACGACGCGCTGGTTTGGCTCGGCCTCCCGGCCGCACTGGTGCTGTCGTGGTTGCTGTTCCGTACCCGCTGGGGATTGGCGCTGCGCGCCGTCGGCGAAGACCCGGCCGCCGCGTTCGCCGCCGGGAAACGGCCCGGTTGGCTGCAATATCAGGCGCTGGCGATCGCCGGGGCGCTGGGCGGCATCGGCGGCGCGCATCTGTCGGTGGCCTACACGCTGAGCTGGGACGAAGGCATGACGGCGGGCCGCGGCTTCATCGCCATCGCGCTGGTGATCTTCGCCAAATGGAATCCGCTTTGGGCCGTGGTCGGCGCGCTGGTGTTCGGCGGCGCCGAGGCATTGCAATTGCAGTTGCAGGCGCGCGGCACCGACGTGTCGCCGTTCGTGATGAACATGATTCCGTATCTGCTGACGTTGACGGTCCTGTTGTTCTGGGGCTGGAACCGCCGCGCCGCCGCCCCGGCGGCGCTGGGCCGCAATTTCTTCGGGGTGGAGTAGCACGCGATGCAACGGAGGGACTCATGACGAAACTTCGATTGATGTTCGGCGCTTGCCTGTTGTTGCTGACGGCGCTGCCGGCTCAGGCGGCCACCGCTCTAACGGTGGGCGCCATCTATGTCGGTAACGTCAACGATTACGGCTACAACCAGTCGATGCACGAAGGGCTCGAAGCGATGAAAGCGGCGATCCCGGGCGTGACGCTGCTCGAAGCCGAGAACGTGCCCGAGACCGCCGAATCGGAGCGGGTAATGGAGGGCATGATCCAGCAAGGCGCCAAGCTGATCTTCGCCACCAGCTTCGGCCATCAGCAATTCGCCTTCAACCTGGCGAAGAAGCATCCCGACGTGGTGTTCGAACACGCCGGCGGCTGGATGCAGGCGCCGAATTTCGGCAATTTCTTCGGCGCGACCCAGGCCGCCTGGTATCCGATGGGCGTTGCCGCGGGCAAGATGACCAAGACCAGCACGCTGGGCTTCGTCGCGGGCGTGCCGATCGGTTACGTCATCGGCAACATCAACGCCTTCGCGCTCGGCGCGCGATCGGTCAATCCCAAGGTACAGGTCCGTGTCGTGGTGACCGGCGGCTGGTCCGACAAGGCCAAGGAAGCAGCCGCCACCAACGCGCTGATCGACCAGGGCGCCGACGTCATCACCATGCACGTCGATTCGCCGGCGACGGTGATCCGGGTCGCGGAAAGCCGCGGCGTCTATTCGATCGGTTTCCAATCGAACGCGGCGATGATCTTGGCGCCGAAAGGTTGGATCACCGGGCTCGGCTTCACTTGGGGTCCGTTCATGACCGCGACCGCGAAAGCGGTGATGGCGGGCACGTTCAAGCCGGCGATGGTCCGCCAAGGTCTGGGCGAAGGGATGATGGCGGTGGCGCCATTCGGCCCCGCCGTGCCCCCCGACGTGCGCGCGGAGGTCACGGCCGCCGCCGACAAGATCGGCAAGGGCTACAACCCGTTCACCGGGCCGATCACCGACAATACCGGCGTGGTCCGCATCAAGGCCGGCGAGTCCTGGGGCGGCGACAAGATGGGCAATTTCGATTGGTACGTCGCGGGCGTCATCGGCAAGGTCAAGTGAGCATGGCCGAGCCTTTCGATCCCGCCCAGTACGTGCCGCAAGCGGCAGCCGCGATCGGGCTGCCGCTGGCGGCGGCGGATGTCGGCGACGTTGTCGGCGCGCTTGCGATCCTGGCGCGGGTCGCGGGCGTGGTGATGGCGTTTCCGCTGCCCGAGGACACGATCGCCGCCGCCGTCTTCACGGTCGACGACGGCGGCAAGCGATGAGCGTCGCGCGGATCGCGGCCGATGTCCGCGCCGGCCGGCGCAGCGCGGGCGAGGTGGTGCGCCAAGCTCTCGCGGCGATTGCCGCGCGCAACGCGGCCATCAACGCCTTCACCGCTGTCACGGATTCGCGGGCGGTTGCGGCGGCGGCGGCAATCGACACGGCGCGCGCGGCCGGGCGCGATCCCGGCCCGCTTGCCGGCGTGCCGTTCGGGGTGAAGAATCTCTACGACATCGAGGGCTTGCCCTCCGTCGCCGGATCGCGCATCGACCGGGAGCGCCCACCCGCGACGCGCGACGCCGCCTTGGTGCGGCGTCTCGGGGCGGCCGGCGCGGTACTGGTCGGCGCGCTCAACATGGATGAATACGCGTACGGTTTCTCGACCGAAAACCACCATTACGGCGCGACGCGGAATCCGCACGATCCGACGCGCATCGCTGGCGGCTCGTCCGGCGGCTCGGCGGCAGCGGTTGCCGCGTCGCTGGTGCCGCTGACGCTCGGCTCCGATACCAACGGCTCGATCCGCGTGCCGGCGGCGATGTGCGGCGTGTTCGCGCTGAAGCCGACCTACGGGCGCCTGAGCCGCGCGGGCTTGCGGCTGTTCGCGGCGAGCATCGACCATGCCGGCCCGTTCTGCCGCTCGACCGCGGACCTGGCCGCTTCCTATGACGCCATGCAAGGACCGGATCCCGACGATCCCGTCTGCACGACGCGCGCGCCCGAGCCGGCGGCGCGGCTGCTGGGGCGCGGCCTCGACGGCATTCGCATCGCGGTTGCCGACGGCTATTTCACCAGCCAGGGCGTGCCGGCGGTGTTCGCGGCGGTCGAGCGCGTCGCGGCCGCGCTCGGCGTGTCGCGCCGCGTCGAGCTGCCCGCGCCCGGGGTCGCCCGCGCCGCGGCGATGATCGTCACCTCGGTCGAGGGCGCGGAACTGCATCTCCCCGATCTGATCGCGAAAGCGGCGGAATTCGACCCGATGACCCGGGCGCGATTCCTTGCCGGCGCGTTGGTG
The DNA here is from genome assembly GCA_963851285.1 of uncultured Alphaproteobacteria bacterium. GTDB lineage: Bacteria > Pseudomonadota > Alphaproteobacteria > ATCC43930 > CGMCC-115725 > JAATGI01. The sequence continues at coordinate 158,198 of CAWKOL010000001.1, read as the reverse complement.
CCCGGCCCGTGGTACGCGCACGCGCAACGCTTTCGCCGTTGGTATTGCGCGCGAGTGACGGAATTGTTCCGCGACGTCGACGTCATCATCGCGCCGGCGACGCCCTACCCGGCCTTTCCCATCGGCCAAGCCTTCACCGAAATCGACGGCCAGCGCCTGCCGGCCGCCGGCCATCTCGGCGTCTTCACGCAGCCGATCTCCTTCGCCGGCCTGCCCGTGGTCGCGGCACCGGTGGCGAACGCCGGTCCGTTGCCGATCGGCGTGCAAATCGTCGCGGCGCCGTGGCGCGAGGACCTCGCGCTGCGCGTCGCCGCCGCCGGCGAAGCGCAAGGCATTTTCGCCGCGCCGTCTCCCGTTTTGTCCTGAGGAAAATTTCCGATGCTCGAAATCAATATTCCGGAAATCGTCGCCGAAGTGACCGCGGCATTCGAACGGTACGAGCGTGCGCTCGTCGCCAATGACGTGGCGACGCTCGACGCGATCTTTTGGGCCAGCCCGCAGGCGTTGCGTTTCGGCGTCAACGAAAATCTTTACGGCTATGACGCGATCGCGAATTTCCGCAGCAATCGTCCCGCGATCAGTCTGGCGCGGACGCTGATGAACACCGTCATCACCACCTATGGCCGCGACATGGCGACGGCCAACACCGAGTTTCAGCGGCCCGGCGCCCCGCTCAGCGGCCGCCAGAGCCATGTCTGGCTGCGGACCGACCAAGGCTGGCGCATCGCCGCCGCGCATGTGAGCCTGCTCCTGCCGCCGGGCCAGGTGTTACCGACTCACCGCGTTTGAGATTGCTCCCTAACCGGGGGGCAGCGTCGACATATGCGCGGCGACGGCGCCGGGCGTCGTCAGCCACACCCGGTCCCGTTCCGTGGCGATCTGCTCGAGCGCGCGCCGCAGATGAACAAGCCGATGCGGCTGGCCGACGATGTAAGGGTGAAGCGCCACGCCCAACACAAGCGGCTGGTCCCGCGACTGCCGCAGCATTTCGTCGAACTGATCGACGATCATGTCGGCGAAAGCCGGCGCGCTCATCTGGCGCGCGACGATCGCGGGAATGTCATTGACTTCCTGCGGATAGGGAACCGATAGAATTTCGCCGCGCCGGGTGCGAAACCAGATCGGCTGATCGTCGTGACACCAATCGAGCAGATAGGCGTAGCCTGCCTCCTGCAATAGATCGGGCGTGGCCCGGCTTTCCGAAATCCACGGGCCGAGCCAGCCCCTGGGTCGCGTCCCAGTATGCCGGGTCAGCGTCTCCGTGCTGTCGGCGATGAGCTTCGCCTCGGCGGCTTCGTCGAGATCGCCCTGGCGTTCGCTGTTGGTGCGGCCATGGGCCACGATTTCGTCGCCGCGCGCGACAAACGCCGCGGGCAATTCGGGGCAATAATCGAAAATCGCCGCGTTGACGACGGCGCAGCTCGGCAGCCGCAGCGCATCGAGTATGTCGAGCATCCGCCATGCCCCGACGCGGTTGCCGTAGTCCCGCCACGCAAAGTTCAGCACGTCGGGCAGCGGTCCGCCCGGCGCCAGCGTCGCGCCTAGCCCCTCGCCGAAGGCGAAATGCTCGAGGTTGACCGCGATATAGACGGCAAGCCGCTTGCCGCTGGGCCAGGAAAAATTCGCCCGGCGCGTGATCGGCACATAATCGTAGCGGCCGTGGCTCGGCAGCATTCAATGCGGCTTCGGCGCGAATGGCGCCATGGCGCCGCGATAGGCCTTGGGCAGCGGGGCCGCATATGCGCCGCGCTTGCTGGTGCGCAAGCCGAGGCCGGCAAGCGCCTCGATCATTTTCACCGCGGCAGTGACGCCGTCGATTACCGGCACGCCGAATTTGCGCGCGAGATCGGCCGCGAGATCGGCCATGCCGGCACAGCCCAGGACGATCGCTTCGGCGCCGTCCTGCTCGAGCGCCGAGGCGATCTCGCGCTCTATCTTCCCGACCGCGCCCGATGCGCGATCCTCGAGCGCCAGGACCGGCACGTCGGCGGCGCGAACGCGGCAGCGGCGCGCCACCCCGTAGCGCGTGGCCAACGCCTCGAGCGGCGCGATCGAGCGCGGCAGCGTCGTGACGATGGCGAAGCGATGCGCGATCGGTGCCGCCAGATGGATCGCGCTCTCGCAAATGCCGACGACGGGCATCGCCACGGCGCTGCGTGCCGCGTCGAGCCCGGTATCGTCGAAACAGGCGATGATCCCACCGTCCGCCCCGGCGCGTTCGCCGGCGACCATCGCCTGGATCACGCCCGGCACGGCGAAGGCCTCGTCGTAATAACCTTCGATGCTATCCGGCCCCATCGCGGCGGTAACGGCGTCGATTTCCGTGCCGGTGGCTGCGGCCGCGCGCGCTGCCGCTGCGATCTTGTCCGTCATGCTCGCGGTGGTGTTGGGATTGAGGACGAGGACGCGCACGGCGCTACGTTAGGCGCCGGGCGCGGCGGCGCTGCATAATCAGCACGCCGGCGACACAACTGCCGATCACTACGAACGAGAATGCCGTCGTCAGCGTGCCAAGCGCATACAGTACCGGCGTCGTGATGTTGGTGGTCATGCCGTAGATTTCGAGCGGCAGCGTGTTGTCTTCCCCCGAGGTTAGCAAGGTGCGAGCGAATTCGTCGTAGGACAAAGTGAAGCCGAAGAGCGCGACGCCCAAGATGCTGGGCGCGATGATCGGCAACACGACATTGCGAAGCGTCTGCCACGGCGACGCGCCGAGATCGCGCGCCGCCTCCTCGTAAGCTGGGTTGAAGCGGCTGAACACCGCGAACATAATCAATAGGCCGAACGGCAGCGTCCAGGTGAGCTGCGCGCCGAAGGCCGAGCTGTACCAGGCGGCATCGAGGCCGAGCTGGCTGAACAGTAGGCCGATGCCAAGGCTGACCAGGATCGACGGCACCACCAAGCTCGCGACCGCGAGGTAGAATAGCGGCGTGTCGCCCTTGAAGCGCTTGCGATAAGCGAGGCCCGCCGCCAGCGACACCACCATCGTCGTGACCATCACCATGGCGCCGAGCAGCAGCGAGCGCTCGACCGAACCGCCGAAATCGCCGACGAGTTGCGGCTGGAACAGGTTTGCGAACCAATGCAGCGAGCGCCCGTTCATCGGGAAAGTCAGGCCGCCGTTCGGTCCTTGGAACGACAGCACCGCGATGGTGATGGTCGGACCATAGAGGAACAGGACGTAAAGGCCGAAGAACCCCGCCAGCAGATAGAAGCCGAGCGTGCGCTTGCGCTCACTCATTGCCGGCCCTCGCCGCGGTCGGGGCCTGCAATTCGCGCCGGATGTCGACGCTGCGTACGATTCCCGCGATCAGGCTGAGCACCAGGATCAGCAGCAGCACGGCGTTGGCCGCCGCCGCGGGGTATTGCAACAGGCCGATTGAGTTCGCCATCATCAACCCGACCGAAGCGCTTTGTCCGCCGCTCATCAACCGCACGGTGATGAAGTCGCCCATCACCAGCGCGATGACGAAGATCGAGCCGATGGCGATCCCCGTCTTCGACAGCGGAATGATGACATTCCACAGAATTTGCGGGCCGCGCGCGCCGGCGTCGCGCGCCGCCTCGATCAGCGAGCGGTCGATCCGCATCATCGAATTGAAGATCGGGATCATCACGAAAAACGTGTTGAGATGCACCAGCGCCAGCACCACGGCGAAGTCCGAGAACAGCAGGAACTCCAGCGGTTGATGGATGATCCCGAGCCGCATCAGCGCCATGTTCAACAGACCGTTTCGGCCAAGGAACGGAATCCACGAAATCATGCGGATGATGTTCGAGGTCCAGAACGGCACGGTGCAGAGCAGCGACAGGCCGATCTGCCACAGGGTCGAGCGGACGTGAAACGCGAGAAAGTACGAGAGCGTGAAACCCACGACGAGCGTGATCGCCCAGGTCATGGCGGCGAAGCGGAAGGTGTTGAGATAGGTCTCCCACGTCACCTTGGAGAACAGCAGCTCGCGATAATTTTCGAGCGTGAAGCGCGGGATGATCTGAACGGAATTGTAATCGAAGAAGCTGACGACGACGATCGCGACGATCGGGAACACCAGGAAGCAAACGAAAACGAGCGCCAACGGCGCCGCCTGCACATAGGTGGCGACGCCGGCGAGACTGAAACGGCGCGCACGGGGCGCGGCGGCGGGCGCCGCGCCTTCCGCCGCGACCGGTAGACTGCTCATGCCGCGATGAATTCGTTCCATTTCTGGACCATGTAGCGGTCCTCGTCCATGACCGAATTCCAGCACGAGACATGGCCCATGCGTTCGTAGAACGAGCCGCCGTCACGAACCGCGCCGGCCTTTTCCATCACCTTGCCTTCGGGGCTGAGGATATTGCCGTGGGCCGGCTTGCCTTCCATCCAGTAACCCCACTCGTCGCGCGGTCATATATTTCTTCGCGGTTTCGAGCACGGCCGAGTAATAACCCTGCCGGTTGAGATAGGCGCCGACCCAGCCGGAAATGTACCAGTTGAGATATTCATAGGCGGCGTCGAGGGTCGCGCCTTTGACGTGCGCGCCGATGCCGAGGCCGCTGGCCCACGACCGGTAGCCTTCCTCAAGCGGCTGATAGGTGCATGGGATGCCGCGGGAGCGCACCACCGCCACCGCCGGCGACCACATCGATTGGATGATGACCTCGCCCGAGGCCATCAGGTTGACGCTTTCGTCGAAGCTCTTCCAAAAGGCGCGAAACTGACCCGCCTTCTTGGTCTCGATCAGGAACGCGATCGTCTTGTCGATCTCGTCCCGCGTCATATTGCCTTTGTCCTTGTATTTAATCTTGCCCAGCGACTCCATGACCATGGCCGCGTCCATGATGCCGATGCCGGGAATGTTCAGGATCGAGGCCTTGCCCTTGAAAGCGGGGTCGACCAGATCACGCCAATTCTTGATCGGACGGCCGACCAAGTCGGGGCGAATGCCGAGCGTATCGGCATTGTAGATCGTGGGCATCATCGTCGCCCATTCGGTCGGATGCTTGGCGAATTTGCGCGAATGCTTGCCTTCGACGAACTCGACCGTGTGCGGCGCGGTGCCTTGCGCCACCTTCGACTCCGGCGTCAGCTTTCCGGTGATGAAGATCGGCACGATCTTGTCGAACAATTTGATGCGCTTCACCTCCATCGGCTGGATCACGCCGGTGGGAAATACCTTCTTGATGCTGAAATACTCGATATCGGCGATCTCGTAGGAATTGGGCTGGGTCACCGCGCGCTGCACCGCGGCGTCGGTGTCCATCGCCGTCATTTCCAACTTGATGCCGAGATCCTTTTTGCACTGCTCGGCGATGGCATTGAGGTTGGACGTGCCAGTGCCGAATTGGCGCAGCGTGATGTTGTCGAATTTCTTCGCCCATACCATTGGGAAACCGGTGACGGCGCCGGAACCGAGCGCGGTTCCAGCGAGCGCCGCGCCGGTCCTGAGAAAGCGTCGACGCGAGAATCCGATACGTGACGTGCCTGACTTTTTCATTGGCCGCTCCCTAGTTTGACGATGCGATGACCGGATGGGCATCGGCGGCGGACCAGCCCAGCCGGGCCCGTTCGCCGATATGGAAAGGACGCCCATAGAAGATTTCGTCGGGCAGATGCGACACGACGCGCACGCCCAGATCGGTGTCGAGCGTCACCTGGACGCGCGTGCCTTGGTATTCGATCGCCGTGACCGCGCCCGGCAGGCTTGGCTCGACCGTCTCGTCGATGGCGAAGAGGCGGCAGCGGTCGGTGCGCACGGCCAGCTCGCTGCCGCCGTTGCGCGGCACCAGGTTGTGGCCGCCGAGGAAGCGCGCGACGAACGCGGTCTTGGGCAAATCGAAGACTTGGCGCGGCTCGTCGGCTTGCTGAATGCGGCCGCCGTCCATGACGACCACCAGATCGGCAAGCGCCATCGCTTCTTCCTGCGAATGGGTGACATGGATGAAAGTGATGCCGAGCTCGTTCTGAAGCCGCTTCAATTCCTCGCGCATGCGGCCGCGCAGGAATGGATCGAGCGCCGACAGCGGCTCATCAAGCAGCAGCACTTTCGGCTTGGTGATCAGCGCACGCGCCAGCGCTACGCGCTGCTGCTGACCGCCCGACAATTGCGCCGGCAATCGGTCGGCGAACGCCGACATCTGCGTCAATTCGAGAAATTCGCGCGCCTGGGCGTGCCGCGTCGCCTTGGCGACGCCCCGCATCTTCAGGCCGAACGCGACATTGTCGACGCAGTTTAGGTGCGGAAACAGCGCATAACTTTGGAACATCATCGCCGTCCCGCGCTTGGCCGGCGGAAGATTGGTTACATTTTGATCAGTGATTAAAATGTCGCCATCCGACACTGTTTCGTGACCGGCGATCATGCGTAGCGTCGTGGTCTTGCCGCAGCCGCTGGGGCCGAGCAGGCAGCAATAGCTCTTTTCCGGAATGCGCAGGTCGATGTTGTCCACCGCGACGGTGGCGCCGTAACGCTTCGTGACCGCAACCAACTCGACGTCGTACCGCCCGTTCATGGCATTGTCCCGGCTGCAACATGCATGCCATCGACGTGCCGCCGCCCGGCGCTCATGCCACGGCGCCGATCGCTGCGACCGGGCCGCCGCCGTCGGGTCCCTGATGCTCGGCGCCGCCCGATACGAACAAATCGGTGCGCCCGACCACCCCCGCCGCAACGCCGCCGACAAAGGCGCGGGCGTGGCGCGTCGCGAGGATGTCGCTGTCGTCGAGCATCACATGGCGCGCGCCGCGGATGACGCCGTCGGACGCGGGCTCCGCCTTGACCAATAGGGCGCGGAGCCGCGCGCGCTGCCCGTCGGAAAGCTGTCGCGATGCTTCGAGCCCGGCGCCGGCCAGCGCTTCGTAGACCGCCGGCAGATCGACGGCATCACGCATCACGGCATGGCCGATAACGAGATTGCCGCCCCAGCGCGCGCTATTGCCGAGCACGATCACCTCGTTGTGCGTCAGTTCGATGCCGGCCGAGGCGCTGGCGCGGCTCGACCACAGGCCGAACTCCCGGCATACCGCGTCGTCGCACAATGCTTTTTCCTGAACCTCGCCGAGGGCGAGCGCGACCCCGAGCGCCGAGGCGCCGCGCGACAGGCCCATCGAAGCATAGGTGTCGTGCGTCGCCGGCCGCACGCCGCGCGCCAACGCCTCGGCGTGGCGCTGCGCCGTCAGCAGCGGGCACTTGATCTGGACGAAATGCACGTCGGCGTCGGATTCGATGCCGGCCGCGACGATAGCCTGGCGCACCGCCGCCGCCGTCGCGCGGATCTGTGCCATGCGGCCGATTTCCTCGGGTAGGAAGGCGCGCGTCGCGCCGACGCCGATCGCCAACCGCTTGCCGCGCGCCGGTTCTGGCGCATCGCACACCCCGAACACCAGGAAATGCGGGGACAATCCACCCTCGGTCCCGCCGGACATCACCAGTCCGACGCGACCCGTGACGTCGCCGCGGCCGCAGCCGAGACGCGCCGCGAGCACGGTCTTCAGCGTCTCGACGGCGTAGGGCCGGGTAAAATCGTTGACGCAGCCGTTGCCTTCGGTCTTGCCGAAGATGGCGACGATCTCGTGGGGTTTGACCGCGCCGCTATCCAACAGCGCTTCGAGCGCCGACGCGTCGCCGGGATTGGCCATCGGCAGACGAAACACGAGACATTGCTTGATATTGCTCATCGCCGCCCCCGACCCTTGTCAGGGTAGGACCGAGCGGCCGCGGCCCAGTAGCGGCAAGAATCGCGCCGAGCGAGCGAATTTTTCGCTCACTTGGCCCAATCTTGGCATAGCGCCCGGACAGGATCGCCGAACGAGGACCGAGATCATGGCCGTGTCGCAACTGGTTCAACCCCGAGCATTTCGCTATGTCGAAGCCGTGGCGCGCCGCGGTTCGATCCGCCGCGCGGCCGAATCGCTCAACATCGCGTCGTCGGCGGTCAACCGGATGATCGTCGAGCTCGAACGCGCGCTCGGTGTCCAATTATTCGAGCGCTTGCCGCGCGGCGTCCGTCTCACCTCGGCGGGCGAATTTCTGCTGCTCCATATCCGCCGTAGCGCAAGCGACTTCGAGACGGTGCATGAGCAGATCGACGGCCTGAAGGGCGTTCAGCGCGGCCATGTCGCGATTGCCGCGGTCGAGGCGGCGATCGAGCCCTTCCTGGCTCGGACGCTCGCGCAGTTTCACCTTAGCCATCGGCGCGTTGCTTTTCAGGTTCGGATCGCGGGTTCGGTGGAGGTCGCCAACGCCGTCGCGCAGGAGCAGTCCGATCTCGGCCTTACGGTCAATGCACCAAGCTCCGCACGACTACTATCGCTCGCGACCGCCCCCTATTACTTGCATGCGTTCGTCGGACGCGATCATCCGTTGGCGGGTCGCAAGGCGATGCGACTAACCGACTGCATCGGCTTCCCCGTGGCCATGGGCGACGAGACGTTGGGAGGCAGGCAGCGCCTCGAACGCGCCTTCGAAGAGGCGTCGCTCGATTTTCATCCGGCCCTTGCGTCGAACTCGATCGCGCTGATGACGGAAACCGCGAAATATTCGGACGCGATCTGCTTTCAGGCGCTTCCGTTCGAACGGCGTCGCGCCGTCGGCTCGTTGATCGCGATTCCTCTTATCGACGCTGGCATCGCCAGACTGGTGCTGGCGTTGGTTGCCAACAAGCGCCGCGCCTTATCGGCGGCCGCGGCGACCTTCGCAGCGCAACTGTCGCAGGCAATGCGTCTGGGCGCGTCCGAAATCTAACCGGCGGCGTCCACGCTGGACGGCCAGACCGAGACGGCGTGGCATCGCCTCAATGTTCCTTGATATAAGGAATCCCGCTCGCCCGCGGCGCTGTCGCGCGGCCGATGAAACCCGCAAGAAGGATCACGGTCAGCGCGTAGGGGAGTGCCTCGATCAATTGCACGGGCACCTCGCCGATGCCGGGGATGCTGACGCCCTGGAGGCGGATCGCCACCGCGTCGAGGAACCCGAACAGCAGGCAGGCGCCCATCGCCGGCCAGGCGCGCCACTTGCCGAAGATCAGTGCCGCCAGGGCGATGAAGCCCTGCCCCGCCGACATGTAACGGGTGAAGCCGGCATTCTGCGCGATCGACATGTAGGTGCCGGCGATGCCGGTCAGCAAGCCGCACAACATCACCGCGCGATAGCGCAGCCACGCAACCGAGATGCCCGCGGTGTCCACTGCCTGCGGGTTCTCGCCGACCGCGCGAAGCCGCAGACCGAAGCGCGTCGCGTTCACGATCCAATGGGTCAACGGCACCGCGGCCACCGCGATATAGACCAAGAGATCATGCCCGCCGATCAGATGCGCGTAGATCGGGCCGATCACAGGCACCGCGCCGATGCCCTCCTGCGCCGGAAAATGGATCGGCATGAAGCGGCCCTCGGGCGGCAGCGGCGGTGTCTCGCCGCCCTGATGGAACCAGGCGATGCCGAGCACGATCGTGAGGCCGGCGACCAGGATGTTGATGGCCACGCCGCTCACTACCTGGTTGCCGCGCTGCGTGATGCTGGCGAAGCCGTGAAGCAGCGCCAGCGCCGTGGCCGCGGCGATGCCGGCGGCGAGGCCAAGCCAAGCCGAATGGGTGACGGCGCTGGCGGCGCCGGCGGCGAAGGCGGCGGCCAGCATCTTGCCCTCGAGCCCGACATCGACGATGCCGGAGCGTTCCGAGAACAGGCCCGCCATCGCGCCCAAGATCAGCGGCGTCGAAACGCGGATGGTCGCGCTCAGCGTCAGAAGGGCGACGAGATAGGCGTCCTGCATCAGGCGCGCGCCGCCATCGCGAAGACACGCTCGAAAAACGGCCGGCTCAGATTGGCGAGCGCGCCCGAAAACAGGATAATGAGGCCCTGGATGACGATGATCATTTCCGGCGTGATCGCCGGGATCTCGAACGCCAACTCCGCCCCGCCCTGGCTCAAGATGCCGAACAGAAGGCTCGCCAGCGCGACCCCGACCGGGTGATTGCGCCCCATGAGCGCCACCGCGATGCCGGTGAAGCCGTAGCCAAGATTGAAGTTCAACAGGAGCCGGTGTTGCACCCCCATGATCTCGTTGACCCCGACGAAGCCGGCAAGCGCGCCGGACACCGCCATCGCAACAAGAACGATGCGACGCAGCTTGACCCCGGCATAAATCGCGGCGCGCTCGCTCTGCCCGACGGTGCGCAGCTCGTAGCCCCAAGGCGTGTGCCACAGATAGACCCACACGCCGACGCAGGCGAGCGCGGCCAACACCAGGGATAGATTGAGCGGGCTGCGCCCGATGGAGATGCCGAGCCCGGCCAGCAACGAGCCGATCGTCGGCAACCAGGCATTGGGCGCGAACTCGCGGCTTTCGGGCGACATCTGGTGCGGCGCGATCAGCACGTTCACCATCAAGTAGACCATCAGCGCCGAGGCGATGAAATTGAACATGATGGTGGTGATGACGATATGGCTGCCGCGATAGGCCTGAAGGTAGGCCGGAATGAAGGCCCAAGCGGCGCCGAACAGCGCCGCCGCCAGCACCGCCAGCGGCAGCAGCGCCGCGAACGGCAGCACGCGGTCAAACGCAAGCAGCACCAGTCCGACGCCGAGACCGCCGATATAGGCCTGTCCCTCGCCACCGATGTTGAACAGGCCGGCATGGAACGCGACCGCCACCGCGAGGCCGGTGAACATGTAATTCGTGGCGTAATAGAGGGTGTAGCCGATGCCCTGGGTGTCGCCGAGCGCGCCCGCCACCAGGATGCGCACGGCCTTGAGCGGGTTCTCGCCGATGATCAGCACGATCAGCCCCGCCGCCAGCAGCGCCAGCGCCACGTTGGCGATGGGAATCAGGACGATATCCGCCCAGCGCGGCAGCGGCACGCGCGCTCGCGGAAAGAACCAATTCATCTTTTCCCTCCCCCTCGATGGGGGAGGGTACGAGCGGCATTCTGCTGCGATGGGGTGGGGGTGATGGCAGTCAAAACGGGAAGATCGCCCCCACCTGCCCGCCTGGCCATCGCTCGGCGTTCCCTTTCCCCCATCGAGGCGGAGGGTTCAAGGTTGCACATCGGCATGCGGCGCTTCGCTGCGCGCGTTCGCCATCATCAGACCGAGCACGCGCTCGTCGGCGTCGCGGCGCGCGACCTCGCCGACGATACGACCGTCGCACATGACGAGTATGCGATCGGCGAGCGCCATGATCTCGTCGAGCTCGACCGAGACTAGGAGGATGGCACAGCCGGCGTCGCGATGCTTGACGAGCTGGCGATGGATGAACTCGATGGCACCGATATCGACGCCGCGCGTCGGCTGCCCCACCAGCAGCACCTTGGGGGTACGTGCCAGCTCCCGCGCCACGATCAGCTTCTGCTGATTGCCGCCGGAGAAATTCGCCGAGCAAAGAAAGGGCTGGCGTGGCCGGACGTCGAATTCCTCCATCAACGCGGCACAATGCCGATTGATCGCCTGATGGCGTTGCAGCACCGCGCCGGCATAGGCCTGGTCGCGCTGGTAGCCCAAGAGCGCGGACTCGGTCGCCTCGAACGAGACGACCAGGCCGAGACGGTGGCGATCCTCCGGGATATGGGCGACGCCCAGCGCGCGCATTCGCGCCGGATCCATCGGCCGCGTCGGCGTGATCGCGGTGCCGTCGACCGCAACGCGCCCGGTCTCGGCGGCGCGGATACCGGCCAGCACTTCGAGCAACTCGGTCTGGCCGTTGCCGCTGACCCCCGCGATGCCCACGATCTCGCCCGCGCGGACGACGAAGCCGACACGGTCCAACAGCCTGACTCCGCGCGTGTCGTGCACCGTCAAATCCTCAACGACGAGCCGTTCGGCGCCCGGCGCGGCGGGCGCCTTCTCCAGCTCGAGGCGTATCTTGCGGCCGATCATCAGCTCGGCCAGTTCGCCCTCGTCGGTCTCGCGGGTCAGACGATGCGCCACCACGGCGCCGGCGCGCATGACATAGACCTCGTTGGTGGCGGCCATGATCTCGCGTAGCTTGTGGGTGATGAGGATGACGGTGGCGCCCCGCGCGCGCAGCGTCTCAAGGATGCGGAACAGTTGCTCGGTCTCTTGCGGCGTCAGCACGCCGGTCGGCTCGTCGAGAATCAGGATCTCGGCGCCGCGATAGAGCGCCTTCAAGATCTCGACACGCTGCTGCGCGCCGACCGGCAGAGCGCCGACCGGCGCGTCGGGATCGACGCCGAGACCGTATTTGTTTTCGAGCCGCGCCAACTCCGCGCGCGCCTTGGCCTTGCCCCGGCGCAACAGCGCGCCGCCCTCGGCGCCGAGCATCACGTTCTCCAGCACGGTGAACGGGTCGATCAGCACGAAATGCTGATGCACCATGCCGATGCCGAGACGCAGCGCGTCATGCGGGCTACGGATCGACGCGGGCGTGCCGTTGACGACGATCTCGCCGCCATCGGCCTCGTAGAAGCCGTAGAGGATGCTCATCAGCGTCGATTTGCCGGCGCCGTTCTCGCCGACGATGCCGGTGATCGTACCGCGCGCGATCGTCATCGACACGTCGCGGTTGGCGTGCACGGCGCCAAACCGCTTATCGACATGGCGAAGCTCGATCGCGGGCGGGCCGGGCTTCGCCGCCGGCATACCGCGCTCCGTCAGTACTTACAGTTGTTGTTCGCCATGTAATCGACGACCGTGATCTTGCCGGCGATGATGTCGGCTTTCGCGGCCTCGACCTTTGCCTTTACCGCGGGCGCGATCAGCTTCTCGTTGTACTGGTCGAAGGCCCAGTCGACGCCGCCCTCCTTGAGGCCAAGCACGGAGATGCCGCCCTTCCAGGTGCCGTTCTTCGCCGCCATGAAGCTGTTATAGGCGGCGACATCGACATGCTTGACCATCGAGGTCAGCATGGTCCCAGGGTGGAGATAGTTCTGGTTGGAATCGACTCCGATCGCGAGCTTCTTGTTGTCGACTGCCGCTTGATAGACACCGAGGCCGCTGGCGCCCGCCGCGGCGTATATAATGTCGACGCCGCGCTCGAATTGGCCTTTCGACAATTCGCCCGCGCGCGCCGGATCGTTCCACGCGCTGGGCGTTGTGCCGGTCATGTTCTGAATGATCTCGACCTTGGGGTCGGCCCATTTCACGCCTTGCTCGTAGCCGCAGGCAAAGCGGCGGATCAGCGGAATGTCCATGCCGCCGACGAAGCCGACCTTGCCGCTCTTGGTTGTCATCGCCGCGACGATGCCGACCAGGAAAGAGCCTTCCTGCTCCTTGAACAGCACCGACTGCACATTGGGCAGGTTGGCGATGCCGTCGATGATGGTGAAACGCGTCTTGGGGAAATCCTTGGCGACCTTGCCGACCGCGTCGGCCTGGGCGAAGCCGACGCCGATGATCGGGTCCTGGCCGCGTTCGGCAAAGCGACGATGCGCCTGCTCGAATTGCGTGTCGTTGGTGGCGACGAAATCGGTGTACTTGATCCCGGTTTCCTTGGTGAACTTGTCGGCGCCGCCGGCGACACCCTGATTGAAGCTCTTGTCGAACTTGCCGCCGAGGTCGAACACCACCGCCGGCTTGATCTCGTCGGCGCGGGCAATGCCCGACGCCAAAATCGCCGCGCTCAGCACCGCCGCCTGCCACAGGAACTTCATGACGCCCCCCTTTGCCTAGAGTTCGGCACGGTTGTCGCATCATACCGCCACGCGCAGCATCTTCGCCAGATGTGCCGCCGCTCGGTCGACGGCGGCACGCCAATCCGGGTCTGCAAAAACCTTGCCGCCGCCGAGCTCGATGCCGATCTGAGTCATGCCGTTCTGCACGCACCCCTGACTGTGCACCAGGATACCGTCGGGATCGCGCTTGTCGCCCGACGTTCCGCCCTTGGCATTGGCCGGCGCAACGCGCAGCCGTTCGTCAAAGACGCGCTTGAAATAGTCGGCGACCTTGGCGGGGTAGGCGCGGCCGTCCGCCGTCCAACCGCAAAGCGGCTTGGCTTGCGCCGCCATGTAGCCGATCTCGAACGCGGTGCCGGGGTCCATGTCCGGCGCACGGCGGAACCCGTCGAGACAGAACAGGCCCGCGTCCATCCGATCCATCAACGCGATGTCGGCTCTGACGATGGCGCGGATCAGCGCCTTGCCCGGCTTGATGCCCTGGAGCGCGATCTGGTTGTCGGTCGGCGCCACGCCTTCGAGCCGATGACGCGCGCAAATGCGCTTCACGGCGCGGAACGTCGCTTCGGGATCGGGATAGAACACCATCGGCCCGGCGAGATAGATGCGCGGCCGCGCGCTCATGCGCTAGATTCCTTTAGGGTGAACGCCAGCGGCAGCAACTCGCGCGCCGTGACCGGGCGCGCGACGCCGAGGATCGCGATCTCGGCGTCGGGCGCCAGCTCGATCAGCCATTGCCGGCAGGCGCCGCACGGCATCCGAACTTCGATGTCGGCATCGGCCGGCGCGTCGATGCAGGCCAGGCCGACGGCGAGGATGTGCCGCTCGCCCGCCGTGACCGCGGCCGCCAGCGCCGCGCGCTCCGCGCACAGCGACAGGCCATAGCTGGCATTTTCGACATTGGCGCCGAGATAGACGCCGCGCTCTCCCCGCACCGCGGCGCCGACGCGGAACTTTGAGTACGGCGCATAGGCCCGGGTCGCCGCCTCTGCCGCCGCCGACACCAGCTCCCGCGCCAAACCCGGCTCAGCCAATCGCGCCTCCAATTTTTTCGGCGGTCACTGTGACATGCCGTCCGCGCGAGTGCTAGCATCGCACGCGGCGTTAAACGGGGGCGAGATGCGCATCTATCTGGCGGGACCGTTAGGCTTCTCGGAGGCGGGTCGCGCCTTCATGCCGACGCTCAAAAGCTTGCTCGCCGCGAAGGGTCATCGCATCGTCGATCCCTTCGCGCTGACCGATACGCGCGCGGCCCAGCGCCTACCCTATGGCCCGAAGCGGCGCGCGGCATGGCGCAAGCTCAACGCCGTTATCGCCGCCAACAACCGCGCCGCGATCGACGGATGCGACGCGGTCGTCGCGGTCCTCGACGGCAGCGACGTGGATAGCGGCACGGCGGCGGAAATCGGCTATGCGTTCGCGCGCGACAAAGCGATTGTCGGCTATCGGGGCGATTTTCGCCTGTCGGCGGACAATGAAGGCGCCGCCGTCAATCTCCAGGTCGAGTATTTCATCCGCGAAAGCGGCGGCCAAATCGTCACGGCGGTGCGCGACCTTCCCCGGGCGCTTGCGGCGCTTCGGACGACCCGATAGCGGGCGTCTTGGACTGGGCTGGCTG
Organism: uncultured Alphaproteobacteria bacterium; assembly: GCA_963851285.1. GTDB lineage: Bacteria > Pseudomonadota > Alphaproteobacteria > ATCC43930 > CGMCC-115725 > JAATGI01. The sequence continues at coordinate 142,980 of CAWKOL010000001.1, read as the reverse complement.
GGGCGGGAGGATTCGAACCTCCGAATGGTGGAATCAAAATCCACTGCCTTACCTCTTGGCTACGCCCCACCGGGTCTAGGCGCCGTCCGACGCCGTGGTGGCCCAAGAGCTAATGCAATTTGTCGCGTCGCGGAAGAGCCTAGCGCCGCGCGCGGCGCTCGACGAATCGCTGGCAGACCCCATATGCGATTCGGTCAAGCCGGGTTGACGCAATACGGCTGCCCCGGCAAGGTGCACCCTCGCTGTAAAGATCGCCGCCAATGAGCACTGCCGCCCCCGAAAAGACCGAAGCCAAAACCGCGCCACCGCTGCCGAAACCGAGCGATCCCACGCAGCGTCGCATGGCGAACGCCATCCGCGCGCTGGCGATGGACGCGGTCGAAAAGGCCAATAGCGGCCATCCCGGCTTGCCGATGGGCATGGCCGATGTCGCGACCGTGCTGTGGAGTAAGTTCCTCAAATTCGATCCCGCCGATCCGGCCTGGGCCGACCGCGACCGCTTCGTGTTGTCGGCGGGGCACGGCTCCATGCTGCTTTATTCGCTGCTGCATCTCACCGGCTATCCTGGGATGACAATCGAGCAGCTAAAGAATTTCCGACAAGTCGACAGCGACGCGCCCGGCCATCCCGAACACTGTCTGGAGCACGGCATCGAGACCACGACGGGGCCGTTGTCGCAAGGTCTCGGCAACGCCGTCGGCATGGCGATCGCGGAGCGCGTGCTTGCGGCGCGGTTCGGCACCGATCTGGTCGATCACCGCACCTACACCATCGTCAGCGACGGCGACCTGATGGAGGGCCACAGCCACGAATCGATCTCGCTCGCCGGCCATCTGCGGCTCGGCAAGCTGATCGCGCTGTGGGACCATAACAGCATCACGATCGACGGCTCGACCGATCTCTCCACCGACGACAACCAGCTCGAACGCTTCGCCGCCGCCGGCTGGGACGTCGCGGCGGTCGATGGCCACGACGCGGTCGCGGTCGAAGCGGCCATCGCGCGCGCCAAGGAATCGCCGTTGCCCTCGATGATCGCGTGCCGCACCATCATCGCGTTCGGCGCGCCGACCAAGGCCGGTACCGCGGCCGCCCATGGCGCGGCGCTTGGCGCCACGGAAATCGCCGGCGCGCGTCAGCGGCTGGATTGGGAATATCCGCCCTTCGTAATCCCCGACGATGTCGCGCAATGGTGGCGCGCGGTCGGCAAGCGCGGCGCGGCGCCTCATGCCGCTTGGCGTGAACGCATGGCGAAGAAGCCGCAGGCCGAGCAAACGGTGTTCCTGCACCGCACCACCGGCGTCTTGAAAGGCGGCTGGAAAGAAGCGCTCGCCGGCGTGAAGACCAAATTCGCCGCCGACAAGCCCAAGATCGCGACGCGGCAAGCCTCTGGCGACGTACTGGCCGCGCTGGTGCCGGCAATCCCGACCCTGGTCGGCGGCTCCGCCGACCTGACGCCGTCGAACAACACGCTCGTGAAGGGGCAAAAGGTCATCACGCCGGGCGATTTCGGCGGCCAGTACATCCATTACGGCATCCGCGAGCAGGGCATGGCGTCGGCGATGAACGGGCTCGCGCTGCATGGCGGGATCGTGCCGTATGGCGGCACTTTTTTGATCTTTTCGGATTATTTGCGGCCGGCCTTGCGTCTTTCCGCGCTGATGAAGCAGCGCGTCATCTACGTTTTGACGCACGATTCGATCGGCCTCGGCGAGGACGGGCCGACCCATCAGCCGGTCGAGCACCTGGCCGCGTTGCGCGCGATCCCGAACATGCATGTCTACCGCCCCGCCGACGCGATCGAAACGGCGGAGTGCTGGGAACTGGCGCTGACCCACACCGACGGGCCGTCGGTGCTGGCGCTGTCGCGGCAAGGATTGCCGGCGCTTCGCGACAAGGCCGACGAAAACCTGTCAGCGCGCGGCGCCTATGTCTTGGCCGAGGCCGAGGGCGGCGCGCGGCAAGTGACGCTGTTTGCGACCGGCTCCGAAGTCTCGCTGGCGATAGCGGCGCGCCAGACGATCGCCGCTAAAGGTGTCCGCGCGGCGGTCGTGTCGATGCCGTGCTGGCAATTGTTCGAGGCGCAGGACAAAACCTATCGCGATCAGGTTCTTGGTACCGCGCCACGCGTCGGTGTCGAGGCCGCCGTACGCTTCGGCTGGGACCGCTATATCGGCGCCGATGGCGCGTTCGTCGGCATGCACAGTTTCGGTGAATCCGGCCCGGCGCCTGAATTATTTAAGCATTTTGGGATAACGTCGGACGCGGTTGCGGACGCAGCCATCCAACAGATCAAGGGGTAACGACAGTGACGGTTCGGGTTGCGATCAACGGTTTCGGCCGCATCGGCCGTCTTGTCATGCGTGCCGCCCACGAAGCGCGGCGCGACGATATCGAGGTCGTCGCGATCAACGATCTCGGCTCGGTCCACGCCAACGCGCATTTGCTGCAGCACGACAGCGTGCACGGCAAATTCCCGGGCAAGATCACCACCGGCGAGAACTGGATGGATGTCGGCCATGGCAAGATCCGCGTCATCGCCGAGCGCGACCCGGCGAAGCTGCCGTGGAAGGAAATGAAGGTCGATGTCACGCTCGAATGCACGGGCCTGTTCACCAAGCGCGAAGCGGCCGCGAAACATCTCGAGGCGGGCGCCAAGCGCGTCATCGTCTCGGCACCCGCCGACGGCGTCGATTTCACCTTGGTGATGGGCGTCAACAGTGACGCGCTGACCGACAAGCACACCGTCATCTCCAACGGCTCCTGCACCACCAATTGCCTGGCGCCGGTCGCCTATGTGCTGAACGAGAATATCGGCATCGACCACGGCTTCATGACCACGGTCCATTCCTTCACCGGCGATCAGAACACGGTCGACACGCTGCATAAGGATTTGCGCCGCGCGCGCGCCGCATCTTTGGCCATGATCCCGACCTCGACCGGCGCCGCGAAGGCGATGGGCCTGGTGCTACCGGCGCTCAACGGCAAGCTGGATGGCACCTCGATCCGCGTGCCGACCGCCGACGTCTCGCTGATCGATTTCGTCGTCACCACCGCGCGCAAGACCAGCAAGGACGAGATCAACAAGCTGATGAAAGACGCCGCCGCGTCGAACCGCTTCAAGGGCATTCTCGGCGTCACCGACGAAGAGCTGGTCTCGGTCGATTTCGTCCATGATCCGCACAGCGCGATTTTCGACCTGACCCAAACGGCGATGATGGGCGACCGCTTCGCCCGCGTGCTCGCCTGGTACGACAATGAATGGGGCTTTTCCAACCGCATGGTCGAAGCGGCGGCGCTGGTCGGCAAGCTCGCCGCGTAAAATCAATATTCCCTCCCCCTTGATGGGGGAGGGAAGAAATGCCGACGGCATTTCGGGCGGGGTGATGCCTAACACGTTTCGAGAGATCACCCCCACCCGGCGCTTCGCGCCGACCTCCCCCATCGAGGGGGAGGTTATGGACGGTCGATGAATCCCAAACGCATCATCGTCTATTCCCTCGACCAGGCGCGGTCGGCGCTCGATGCCGCCGCGGTGCTACCGACGCCGGCGCGCGCGGATCAGTTGACAAGGATCGATTTCCAGAGCGTCGGCCAAGCGGCCCAGAATATTGACGCTCGGTGACACCGCCGCGCGCTCGATGGCGCCGACATAGCGGCTACTGAGATCGGCCCGATCCGCCAGTTCTTCTTGCGTCCAGCCGCGGTCGTTGCGCTCCCGTCGCACATTGATCGCCATGACATCCTTGAGATCCCCCATCGCTTAATGCGAGCCGAATAGGAACGATTATTCCAGGTACGATCGTTCCTATTCGGCGGCGGCTTTGCTACCGTGCGAACGACCGCTCGGTTTGGGGAATAAACACCGATGCATTTCCCGGCGGATTTTCCGACACCGCTGGCCGATCTCGGAACGCTGTGGACTGACCGCCGGGGTGGCCGGCTGTTGCCCGCGCGTGCCGATTTTCAGACCGCGGAACTGTGGCGGTGGGCCGGGCATCTCAACTTACTCGACGTGATCGACCAAGGCGCCGATTTCCGCTACCGGGTTTATGGTTCGTCGCTCGCAACCCTGTTCGGCGTGGAATTGACCGGCAAGACGGTCGCGGACCTGGCCGAGACGACGCGGCCGAGTATTCCCACCTACTGCGCGGTAGTGCTGACGCGTCAGCCGTGTCGATAAGGCAGGTCCGCAAGGCGCGCCACGCCGAACGGGTGATCGACGAACTGATCCTGCCCTTGTCGAACGATGGGCAGAATGTCGATATGCTGCTGGTCGGCGTCTATCCGAGCGACGAGCCGCCTCAACGCTGAACACGGCTGCACCTCCCCCATCGGGGGGAGGGTGTTATTGATGCGGCCCGATGGCTCACAAAAGAATCATCGTCTACTCCCTAGACCAGGCGCGGGCGGCGCTCGACGCCGCCGCGAGCCGGTCGGTCATCCTGATGAGCGCGCGCGGCATGGCCGGGTTCATGGGGCCGCTCTGGTTCAAGGCGCTGGTGGACGAGGCGGCGGCTGCCTATCCGCACGCCGACGTCACCGGCGCGCTCGACGTCGCCGATGAGGCCGGAACCGCGCTGGCCGCCCTGCGTTGCGGATTCAAGCTGGTGCGCTTCACCGGGCCCGAAGAAGCGCGTGTGCGGCTCGACGACATCGCCCGGCAGATGGACGCCGCCGTCGAAGGCGCGTTAACCGAAGAAACGCTGGATTTACTCGATTGTAAGGACCCTTTGGCAACCTGCCGCGCCTTTTTCCCGCCCGATTGAGGGCCTATCCGACACCTGCTATACCGCCTGCGCACGACCGGAGACCCGCCATGGAGCTGAGCCAAACCGTCAAAACCATTCTCGGCCATTACGAGAGCGACAATCCCGGCACCAAGGCCAATCTGGCGCGCATCCTGATGCAAGGCCGGCTTGGCGGCACCGGCAAGCTCGTGATCCTGCCCGTCGATCAAGGCTTCGAGCACGGCCCGGCACGCAGCTTCGCCCCCAATCCGCCGGCCTACGACCCCCACTATCACTTCCAGCTCGCGCTCGACGCCGGCCTCAACGCCTATGCGGCGCCGCTCGGCATGCTCGAAAGCGGGGCCGCGACTTACGCGGGATCGATTCCGCTGATCCTCAAGCTCAACTCCGCCAATTCGCTGGCCCGGGCGAAGGAAGCCCCGTCGCAGGCCGTCACCGCCGGCGTCCAGGACGCGCTGCGGCTCGGCTGCGCCGCGATCGGCTTCACCATCTATCCCGGCTCCGACGCCGCCTACGACATGATGGAAGAGATCGCGGAATTGGGCCGCGAGGCGAAATCGTACGGGCTGGCGGTCGTGGTTTGGTCCTATCCGCGCGGCGGCAATCTGTCGAAAGCGGGCGAGACGGCGGTCGATATCTGCGCCTATGCCGCGCATATGGCGGCGCTGTTGGGCGCACATATCATTAAGGTCAAGCCGCCGACCGAGCATGTCGAGCTCGAGGCGGCGAAGAAAGTGTACGAGAAAATCGACATTTCGACGCCGGCGAAGCGCATCGCCCATGTCGTGCAGTCGTGTTTCAACGGCAAGCGCATCGTGATCTTCTCCGGCGGCGAGGCGAAGGACGTGGACGGCGTCTACGCCGAGGTCCGCGCCATCCGCGACGGCGGCGGCAACGGCTCGATCATCGGCCGCAACACCTTCCAGCGCCCCAAGGCCGAAGCGCTGAAGATGCTCGACACCGTCATCCGCATCTACAAGAACGAGGCGTAAAAATTTTGAAACGCGAAGACGCGAAGGCGCGAAGAGACAAAGAAAATATCTTGGCGTCTTGGCGCCTTGGCGTTTCAAATTTCCTTTTTTCGCGGTAGCGCGACTTGGCTTGCCGCCTCTATCTGATCACGCCGCCCAAAATCGATCTCGCGACGTTTCCCGATTTGTTGGCGGCGGCGCTCGACGCCGGCGACGTCGCATCGGTACAATTGCGCCTCAAGGATTGCGACGACGACACGATCCGCCGCGCCGCCGACGCGCTACGGCCCGTGGTGCAACGCCGCGAGCGCGCTTTCATCATGAACGACCGGCCCGATCTGGCGCTGCAAACCGGCTGCGACGGCGTCCATATCGGCCAAGACGATGCGAGTTACGAGACGGCACGGCAGATTCTGGGGCTCGGCCGCATCGTCGGCGTCACCTGCACACGACAGCCGCCATCTCGCCATGGAAGGCGCCGAGGCGGGCGCCGATTATGTCGCGTTCGGCGCCTTCTTTCCGACCGACACCAAGGACGGCCAAAGGCCATCCCTCGCCGGATATTCTGCAATGGTGGAGCGAGATCTTCACCGTGCCCAGCGTCGCCATCGGCGGCATCACGCCGGCAAATTGCAGGCCGCTGGTCGAAGCTGGCGCCGATTTCCTCGCGGTAATCGCCGCGGTGTGGAACCATCCGGATGGGCCGGCGGCGGCGGTAAAGGAATTTGACCACGCTATCGCCTCGGCTAGCTGACCGGCGCCCAGAGCACGTCGTCGATTTGCGCGGCGCCAGTGCCGAGCATGACCAACCGATCGACGCCGAGCGCGATGCCCGCGCTGTCGGGCATGTCGGCCAACGCCGCCAGAAAATCTTCGTCGATCGGATAGGTCGTACCGTAGCGGCGCAGTTTTTTCCCTTGGTCGGCGACGAAGCGCGCGCGCTGCAACACCGGATCGGTCAATTCGCCGAAGGCGTTGGCCAACTCGAGTCCCGCGACATAGAGCTCGAACCGTTCGGCAAGCCGCAGGTCCTCGGGCTTGGCGCGTGCCAGTGCCGCCAGTGAAATCGGATAGTCGTAAAGGATGGTCGGCACGCCGATACCGAGATGCGGCTCGATGCGCTCGAGGAACAAACGGAAAAACAGATCCTCCCATTCGTCGCCATCGTGCGGCGCGATGCCGAGCGGCTTCGCCGCGGCCGCCAACAGCGCCAGGTCTGGCGCCGTCGGATCTGGCGCGGTCGCCAGCAGATCGAGATCGCAGTAGCGTTGGAACGCCTCGGCGACGCTCAGCGCGCTCAAACGGGCGGCTCGGATCGCAGCTCTTGTCTTGCCAGCAAAGCAGCTTGGCGCCGGCCGCCGCGAGACTTGCGCGCAGCAGCGCTTCGCAATCGTACATCAGGTCGCGATAGTCGCTGTCTGCGCGATACCATTCGAGCATGGTGAATTCGGGATGATGGGTGCGCGAGCGTTCGGCATTACGGAACACGCGCGCGAGCTGAAAGATTTTTGGCATGCCGGCCGCCAGCAGCTTCTTCATCGCGAATTCGGGCGAGGTGTGGAGATAGAGCGGCCGCGGCGGCTCGCCCGGCTCGCGCAATTCCGTGGCGAAGGCCTGAAGATGCGGCTCCATGCCGGGGCTCGACTTGCAGCGCCGGGGTTTCGACCTCGATAAAGCCGCGGCTCGCGAAAAACGTCCGAATTGCGGCTATGATGCGACCGCGCGCCGCGAGATTGTCCCGCCGCCGCCCGAACTGTTCACGCCGCCACCATGTTTCATTCATGACCGCGACCTGATGCCAGCCCAACCGATGTTTAGCGCAGTGCTGCCTACATGCCCGTGAATACGGCCGAGCGCAAGGAGCCCGCGTCCCCGCCGAAGCATCACGCCTCCCTCTGGGGGCCGCTGCGCGGCCTCGGCGTATGGCGCATCCTCGGCCATCTGTTCCGGGAAATGAACCGCACCAACGTCTCGCTGCTGGCATCGGCGATCGCCTTCTACGGCCTGCTCGCCACGTTCCCTGCCCTGGTCGTCGTCATCACCAGCTTCGCCTTGATGGCCGATCCCGGTTACGTGCAATGGCTGATGTCCGGCCTCCACGGCATCATGCCGGAAGAAGCGTGGCGCCTTATCGCCGACGAGTTGAAATCGCTGGTCTCGGCGCCCAATCGCCAGCTCGGATTGGGGCTTCTCGTCAGCCTGGGATCGCCTTGTGGTCCGCGCATTCGGCCGCGGCATCGGTCATGGAGGCGCTGAATCGCATCTATCGGACCCAGGAAGAGCGCAGCCTTCTCACCTATCACGGCATTGCCTTCGCCTTCACGATGGGCGGCCTGGTTTTCGGCGTTGATGGCGCTGGCTTCCGTGGCGGTGGTGCCGGCGCTGTTGAGCTGGCTGCCGTCGAGCAACGCGATGGCCCACCTTCTATCGTTCATCCGCTGGCCCGTGCTGGCGCCATTCATGGTCGCGGCCTTCGTCGTGATGTACCGCTATGGGCCCTATCGGCCACAGGCGCTCTGGACCCGGATCTTTATCGGCGCGGGGGCGGCGACGATGCTGGTCCTGCTCGGCTCGGGCCTGTTTTCAGTCTATGTCGCGCGGTTCGGCTCCTACGACAAGACCTACGGGTCGATCGGCGCCGTCATCGTGTTGCTGATGTGGTTCTATGTCAGCGCTTACGCGACCCTGCTGGGCGCGCTTCTCGATGCCGAAATGAGCCGGCTGGCACATTCGCACCATCGCGAGCAATAACCGCATTTCGCTTGCGGATCGAGGGGCCTAGCTGATAGGAAACACCTCCTTCCACCCCCAACTATTCTTTTCCGACCCGCCGCCCCAAGGTTTCGCGCCATGAAGATCAATGCCATCGACATCAAGCCGGGCAACGTGCTCGAGCAAAACGGCAAGCTGTGGGTCGTGCTGAAGCGCGAACTGATCCAGCCGGGCAAGGGCGGCGCCTTCGCGCAGGTCGAAATGCGCGACATGAAGACCGGCACCAAGACCAACGAGCGCTATCGCACCCAGGAAACGGTCGAGCGCGTGCAGCTCGACGACAAGGAAATGCAGTTCCTTTATTTCGACGGCAATCTCGCCAATTTCATGGACAACGAATCCTTCGAGCAATTGCAAGTCGATCGCGAATTGATCGGTGAGCCGGCGGATTTTCTCCAGGAAGGCATGATCTGCACCATCAAAATCTATGAGGGCCAGGCGCTTGGCGTGGAGCTGCCGCAAAGCGTCATTCTCACCGTGGTCGAAGCCGATCCGGTGGTGAAAGGCCAGACCGCGTCCTCGTCCTACAAACCCGGCAAGCTTGAGAACGGCCGTCGCGTGATGCTCCCGCCTCATATCGGAGCCGGCACGCGCATCGTCGTCAACACGACCGACGGCAGCTATATGGAACGCGCCAAGGACTAACGCCAAGGAGGCGGCCCATGGCGGTCCGCTCCGCCCTTTATAATGTCATGTCGGCGGCCGCGCTTAAGGCCGCACGCGGCTTGAAGCGCGATTTCGGCGAGGTCGAGCAATTGCAGGTCTCCGTCAAGGGACCGGGCGATTTCGTCTCGACCGCCGATCTGAAGGCGGAAAAAATCCTGAAGGAAGAATTGGCGAAGGCGCGGCCTGGGTTCGGCTTCCTGATGGAGGAAAGCGGCGAAACGCGGGGGCGTGACGCGCGGCATCGCTGGATCGTCGATCCGCTCGACGGCACCACCAATTTCCTCCACGGCCTCCCGCATTTCTCGATCTCGATCGGGCTTGAGGAGGACGGCGAGATGATCGCCGGCCTGATCTATCAGCCGATCTCGGATGAGATTTACTGGGCGGAAAAGGGCGGCGGCGCCTATCTCAACGATCGCCGGCTGCGGGTCTCGGCGCGCCGCAATCTGGGAGAATCGTTGATTGGTACCGGGATTCCCTTCAAGGGTCACGGCGACCATCCACGCTATTTGCGCACGCTTAGCGCGGTGATCGGCGAGACCAGCGGCGCGCGACGTCTCGGCGCCGCGTCGCTCGACCTCGCCTATGTCGCGGCCGGACGGTTCGACGGCTTTTGGGAATTCGGCCTCAAACCCTGGGACATCGCCGCAGGCATCGTCTTAATCCGCGAGGCGGGCGGCACGGTCGGCGGGTTCGGCGGCGGCAACATCATGGCAACCGGCGACGTCATCGCGGCGAACGCGGCGCTCTACCAGTCGCTGCGTGCTTTGTTAACGGGCGCCGGCGGGACCGGCGGTTGAACCGCGAGGTTGCGCTGGCGGGGCATCCCTGACATAGGTATTTTTGCGCTGCGAGAAAACGCCTGCCGCGAGGCTCGGCCGGCGACGGGATGGTCCATGAATGTGATTGCGTTGATTCGCTCGGCGAAAAATGGATTTGTCGGTGCGCTTGCCGTCGCGGGGGCAGCGGCGATGTGGTGGTGTGCCCCGATGGCGCCGGCGATGGCGCAAAATGTCGCCGGGCCGCCCGAGGTGACGGTCGATCTCAGCGTTCTGGATTCGATCGGCCACGCGCCGCCGCGCCATCGCGAGATAGCACCGCGACCGACGCGCGAAAAGAGCCGCGCCGCCGCGCCGCCGGTACGCCGGTCCACCCACACCGCCGCCAAGAAGCCAAAGCCGCCGGCGAAAAAGGCGGCCGTCACCCCCCCTCGTCCCGTGAGGCACGCCGCGGCCCCGCCATCGCGGCACGAAGCGGACCGCGATGTCGACCGCGACGACGCCGAGCGCGCGGCGCGCGACGAGGCGATTTGGGAAGCCGACCGCAAGCGCGAGGAGACCGATCGCAAGCGCACCGAAGCAGACCGATTTAAGCGCGAAGAAGCCGCGCGGATGAAGCAGGCCAAGGCCGAGATCGAGGCAGCGTCGCGTAACGCGGCGCATCCCGCGAAGACCTCCGAGAATATCCTTGAGCCCGACGCAGGACCGACGACACCGCCCGCGCCCGCCACGACGATGCCGAAAACGGCAGAGCCACCGGTGAAAGCGCCGGGCCAGGTCGCCGCGATGACGCCGCCGTCCGTGCCGCCGCCCGCGGCGGCACCGACACCCGAACCGGCGACGACACCAGTGCCCGCCCATCCCAAGCCCGCGGCGACCGAAGCGCCGATCGCGGAAGCGCCGCGCGCGAGCGGAGCGCCACATGTCGATTTCGCGGTCGGCGCCACCGATTTATCGGCGGCCGCGCGCGCCGAGCTCGACGCTCTCGCCAAGCAACTGAACGCCGACCAAAACGGGCGCGTGCAGCTCGTCGCCTATGCAACCGGCGCCGCCGACGAAGCCAATCAAGCGCGCCGCCTGTCGTTGTCGCGCGCGCTCAATGTCCGCGCCTACCTGATCGACCATGGCGTACGGAACACGCGGATGGATGTGCGCGCCCTTGGCAACCGACCCGATGGCAATAAGCCGGCCGATCGGGTTGAAATCGTGTTCTTCGAAATGAGTGGGGCAAGCGGCCGATGACCCGGCCCGGGCGTTACCTGATCCGGATGGCGATCTTCATTGTGGCGGTCGCCGCCGCGGCCGTGTTCGCGGAACCGGTGTTGCAGCGCTTCTTTTTCGGCAATCCGGCGGTCAACGGCGTGATCCTCGGCATCCTGCTCGCCGGGATCATTTACATTTTCCGCCAGGTCATGCTGCTCAATCCCGAGGTCAACTGGATCGAGAATTTCCGCCGCAACCAGGCCTCGGTATCGACCGATCGCATGCCGCGCCTGCTGTCGCCGATGGCGACGATGTTCGGCGACCGACGCAGCGGCCGCGTCAGTCTGTCCGCGGTCGGCATGCGCACGCTCTTGGACGGCATTGGCACGCGGCTCGACGAGACCCGCGAGACATCGCGATATCTCATCGGGTTGCTGGTGTTTCTGGGCCTGCTCGGCACCTTCTACGGCTTGCTGCAGACCGTGGGCTCGGTCAGCGGCGTCATCAGCGGACTGTCCGCCGGCGGCGGCGATCCGGCGGCGGCCTTCGCGGAGCTGAAATCGCGCCTCGCGGCGCCCCTCGGCGGCATGAGCACCGCGTTCAGCGCGTCGCTGTTCGGCTTGGCGGGCTCGCTCGTATTGGGCTTTCTCGACTTGCAGGCCAGTCTCGCGCAAAACCGCTTCTATCAGGACCTCGAAGAGTGGCTGTCCGGCTTCACCCGCATTGGCGGCGGGGGCACGGGCACGGAGTACGGGGACGCGCCCATCCCCGCCTATATCCAGGCGCTGTTGGAGCAAACCGCGGACGGGCTCGAAAATCTGCAACGCATCATGGCGCGAGGCGAGGAAGGCCGCATCGCCGCCAACACCAATCAACAATCGCTGACCGGAACGGCTGACGCTGCTGACCGAGCAGATGCGCGCCGAGCAAACCATTCTTCTCCGTCTCGCCGAACAGCAGAGTGCCCTGCGTCCCGTGCTGCAAAAGCTGGCGGACGGAGGCGGCACCGCTCAGACGCAGGACGAAGCGCGCAATCATCTGCGCAACATCGAGATGCAACTTGCCCGCCTCAACGAAGAGGTGGCGCAGGGCCGCGGCGAGGCGGTGCATGAGATCCGCAACGAAATCCGCCTGATTGCGCGCACATTGGCCGCGCTGGCCGAGCCGGCGGAACGCAGTTAAGCGCGGTCGATGGCGTTCTCCTCCCGTCGCCAGCGTCGCGAAAACCTCAACATCTGGCCCGGTTTCGTCGATGCGCTGACGCAGCTGGTGATGATCATCATTTTCGTGGTTCTGGTCTTCACCGCCGGGCAATTCTATCTCTCAAGCGCGCTCTCCGGCCGCGACGCCGAGCTGGCGAAGCTAACGAGCGGATCAATGCGCTGTCCGACATGCTCGCGATGGAGCGTAAGACCAGCGCCGACCTGCAATTGCAGCTCGGCACGCTATCCGACCAGCTCGCCCAGGAAAAAGCCGCGCTCGCCAAGTCGCAAGCCGCGTTGCGCCTCGGTCAACCGGCAGAAGAAGGACCTGGCGCAACAGCAGGCGGGCCTGCAGCAGGAGCTCGCCACCGAGACGGCGAAGCGCAAGCAAGCCGAAACGGATACCGCGCAGCGCCAGTCCGCCATCAATCAGAATTGGCGTTGCAACTGGCGGCCCTGCAAAAGCAATTGCAGGAAATTCAAGCGGCCCTCGACTTGTCCGAGACAAAAAACAAGGCGGCCAATGTCCAGATCGCCGATCTCGGACGCCGGCTCAACGCCGCGCTCGCGACGAAGGTCGCGGAACTTGCCAGCTACCGTTCCGAGTTTTTCGGCCGGCTGCGTCAGCTCTTGGGCGACCGGCAGGACATCAAAGTGGTGGGCGACCGCTTCGTTTTCCAATCCGAAGTGCTGTTCCCCAAGGGTAGCGCGGATCTCACGCTTGCGGCGCTCGACAGGCTGACGCCTCTCGCCAATGCGCTGAAGGAGATTTCCGCCAAAATTCCACCCGAAATCAACTGGGTGCTCCAAGTCGAAGGGCATACCGACAAGCAGCCGATCGACACGCCGGCGTTCCACTCCAATTGGGAATTGTCGACGGCTCGCGCCGTATCGGTCGTGAAATTCCTGATTGCGCAAGGCATCCCGCCGAATCGTCTGTCGGCGGCGGGCTTCGGCCAGTTTCAGCCTGTCGATACCGGCGGCTCGCCCGATGCGATGGCGAAAAATCGCCGTATCGAATTGAAACTGACCGCCCGCTAGTTCAGAAAATAAAAGAAGCCGCGGCGCATTCGCTGCCGCGGCTTCCGTTAGTCCGGCAAAGTGCCGGCTATTTCTTCTTCGCCGCTTTTTTCGCGGGCTTTTTCTTCGCTGCCTTTTTCTTCGCTGCCATGATGTCAAACCCCCTGTCCGACGAAACGCGATCATCATAATCGAATCGACGATGAAAGTCGAATGGAATTGCAAAAATTTCGCGCACGAGTCGCGTCGCGAAAAATTTTTGCGCTGAATTTTTTAGAACGTGACTTTGACGCCGGCGTAAAACGCGCGTCCAGGTGCGGGCGTTAAGGTGCGCGGATCGGTCAGATTGAAGCTGGGCGGCAAGCCGTCGAGCTCGGTGAACGTGCCGTAAGTGTAATAGCGCGCGCCGAACAGATTATCGATCTCGCCGAATACCGAGACGCGGTCGAGGATGCGATAGGAAGTATGCAGGTCAACCGTCACGTAGGCGGGCATTTGCGGTTCCTGATTCGACGCGTCGCCGACCAGGTACTGGCTCGAAACGAATCGAAGATCGGCGCCGACTTTCCATGGCGGCGTGACGGCGTATTCGGCGTTCAACACCAATCGATGCGCCGGCATCATCGGGATACGGTCGCCCGGATGAACGTAGATCAGCCCGTTGGCGTCCGCAGCGGGGCTGTTCGACGATAGCGCCAAGTTTTCGAGGAACGTGGCGTCGAGATAGCTGTAATTCGCCGAAACCAACCAGCGCTCCCAGTGCCAGGCGAGGCTTGCTTCGATGCCTTGACGTTGGGTCGTGCCGACATTGGAAAAGTAGCCGAAGCCGTTGATCGCCGTGCCCAGCAGCAAGATGTCGTTATCGCTGTCGGTCCGGTACGCGCCGAGATGCCACAGGAACTGGCCGGGCACCGCCGTGGTCTCGAAATGACCGCGTGCGCCGAATTCGATGGTCTGCGATACCACCTGCTTCAAGGGCGGATCGGCGACCAGGAACGCGTCGAGAAGGCACGGGTTGGCCGGGTTCGAGCAGCTCAGTTCCGCCGGTGTCGGCGTCCGGTTTGCCTCCGACCAGCCGCCGTACAGCGTCACGTTGTCGGCGACTTTGTAGGTCAGGCCCCCGCCGGGATTGAAATGCGCATAAGAGTGATTGCCGGTGAGCAGCGGGGCTTGCCCAGACCGATCGGCGAGGCCGATTTCGGCAAAGTTGAACCGGCCGCTGGCGGTGAGGGCGAGGCGCGGCGTTACGCTGAATGTATCGGTGGCGTAGACACCGTAATAGGTATTGGTCCCGGACACATTGACCGGCTGTTCGATCGGCGGCGAGGCGGTCGGGCTCAAGCCCTGGTCGATAACGATGCCGGCGGGTGTCACATCGAGGGTCGGCGACATCGCGCCCAGTACGCCCTGCGCGGTGTAGGCGGTCAGGCTGTGATCGAACGTGGCCCCGACCACGAAATTGTTGGGGCGGTTCAAAACCGGATTGGTGAACTTGCTCTGAAGCCCGAGACCCACCGTGTTGGTGTCGGTGGTGGAGTAGTCGACCTCGCCGTAGGCGTCGGCAGCGGTAATTGGCACGGCACTGGTCGGCACTTGGTTGCCGTGCGAATTGTAGAGCACGTCGCCCGGATAGAGATTGCTGCCCTCAAGACAGAAAAAAGCGGCGTTGTTGGTGCACGGCACGACGTCCGTTGTGTTGCCGTCGACCAGCTTCTGATGATAGTGCCGGTAATAGACGTCGCCGCTCAACAAGATGTCGTCGGTCGGCTTGTAGGTCGAGGTTATCTGAACGAGTTGCGCTTGATTCTCGATTTCTTGCGGGAAGGTGAAGACGCTGCGCCAGTCGGCGTCCAGCATTTGGATCGGCGTCGGGCCGGTGGCGCCCAGCGCGCTATCGGCGGCCGAGGCGGAAATGTGGATGGTGAAATCGTTCTTCTCCCAGCCGAGATCGAAATAGCCCTGGCCGATGCCGCTGCGATTCAACTGACGGAAGCCGTCGTCATGGACGCCGCCGAAAGCGCCATAAAAGCCAACATCGCCGATCTGCATGCCGCTTTCGGCGAAGCCCGTGACGTTGCCCCACGATCCGCCGCTGGCCTGGACGTCGGTGCCGTGGAAGTTGAAGCCGTTCTTCATCTCCAGCGTCACCGCTCCGCCCAGCGCGTTGAGGCCGAAGACCGGATTGTTGCTTTGAATCGTCATCTGGTTGACGGCGAATTGCGGAATCAGCTCCCAATTGACGACGTCGCCGAACGCCTCGTTGATG
Source organism: uncultured Alphaproteobacteria bacterium (assembly GCA_963851285.1). Lineage (GTDB taxonomy): Bacteria > Pseudomonadota > Alphaproteobacteria > ATCC43930 > CGMCC-115725 > JAATGI01. Next base: position 127,353 of record CAWKOL010000001.1, on the reverse strand, counting down.
CGCACGCCGTTCTGATAGACCGCGAGGCCCTGCGGCACCCCGGAGATCGGCGACGCCTCGAAGCCGCGATAGACGAAATCCGATTGATATGAGCTGCCTTGTTCGCTGTTGAGATTGACGCTCGACAGGTTGCGCGCCGCCGCGTTCGGCAAGAGGTCGTCCTGGCCGTCATGGTAGAGGGCGCCCGCGCTCAATGTTTGGACGTTGGACGGCACCAGATCGAGATCGACGCCGCTGCCCGGCAGCGGCGTGTTGCCGATAATGGTCATGCTGGGCAAAAAAATCGGGGGAGCCGCGGAGGAATTATCGGGCGCCGGCGATTGCGCGTGAGCCCCCACGGCAGCGACGAAAGCGGCACAGGCGGCGGCAACGCAAACGCTTTTGTACCCGAACACGGCTCCCCCGAAATCGACCTTATTGCCGATCGAATAGAGCCATTAGAGATAGCGGGCCGTCCGATGGCCAGAGCAAGCCTTCCCGAATGCGCCGGGAATTTTTCCCGATTAACGAGGGGCTGGATCGGGGGGCCGGCCAAAATGCTATGATCCGGCCATGTCGTTGCGTATTCGCCTTATCCTTTTGGTCGCGCTGGCGCTGGTGCTGAGCCTCTCACTGGGCGGGACGCTCGCGTTGCGCAATGCACGGCAGTCGGTCGCGACCGAAATGAACTCGGCGCTGACCGTGGCGCGCCAGACCATCGACAGCGGCATCGCCAGCGCCAACGACTCGCCCGATTGGCGCCGCGACCTCGACCGGCTGGTGGCGTCGTTCGCGGGCAACCGCCATTTGCGCGTCTCGCTGGCCGGCGACGGCATCGTGGCGCGGCCGAGCGTCGAATCGCCGCCGGTCGGCGGCGTACCGCATTGGTTCGAACGCATCATCGGCGTGGACGCGCAAGCGGCGCGCATTCCTGTGGTCATCGACGGTCAACCGCGCGGCGCGATCCTGGTCGAGACCGTGCCGCACAACGAAATCCTGGAGAATTGGGATGAGTTCGGCGAATCGCTCCTCACGATGGCGCTATTCTCGCTGGCCACCATCGTCTTGATTTTTCTCTTCGTCGGTCAAGCGTTGCGGCCGCTTGGGCGCCTCAACGCGGCCCTGGCCGCCGTCGGACGCGGCGAATACAGCACCCGTATCGAGGGGCCGCTGCCCCCCGAACTGTCGCGGTTGCGCGACAGCTTCAATCGCATGTCGGGCGAACTCGGTATGATGGCCGACCATAACCGCCGGCTCACCGGCGAGCTTCTGACCTTGCAGGAGCAGGAACGCGGCGATATCGCACGCGATCTTCACGATGAAGTCGGGCCGTTCCTGTTCGGCATCAATGTCGACACCGCCAATATCGCCCGCGCCGTCGAGGCTGGTCGCACCGGCGAAATCGCGGCGCATTTACGCTCGGTCGGCGACGCCGTGAGCCATATGCAACGCCAGGTCCGCGATATGCTGGGACGGCTGCGGCCGATCGGGCTGGAGGAATTCGGCCTCGCCGCCGCCATCGACGGCCTTGTCGAGTTCTGGCGACGGCGCAATCCGGACATCGGGTACAGCGTTGCCATCGGCGACGACATCGACGGTTTCGGCGAGGCCATCGACCTCGTCATCTATCGCATGGTACAGGAGGGATTGAGCAATTCGATCCGCCACGGCCAACCAACCAGCGTCGCTGTCGGCGTCGAGTGGCGCCCGGCCGACAAGGCGGTCGTCGTTCGGGTCGAGGACGATGGCGGCGGGATCGACCGCGGCGTGGCACCGGGCTACGGCCTTCTTGGCATGAGCGAGCGGGTCAAAGCGCTGGGCGGGCGCCTCGACATCGACAACCGCACGGGCCGCGGATTGACCGTCACCGCTGTGCTGCCGGTACCGCGCGTCCGCGGCGACGCCGAGACGTCACTCGCATGAAAATATTGATCGTCGACGATCATCCGATCGTTCGCGCCGGTGTCCGCCGCCTCCTGGCCGGAGAGCCCGGCATCGAGATCGCGGAGGCCGCGTCGGGCAAGGAAGCCTTGACCGCCGCACGGGCAACGCCGCCCGATCTGGTCATCCTCGATCTCAACCTGCCCGGCATGGGCGGCTTCGACATCATCGCGCGATTGGTGCGCGACAAGCCGCGGCCGCGCATCCTGGTGTTGAGCATGCACGACGATCCGATCTTCGCGATGCGGGCGCTCGAAGCCGGAGCGGACGGCTATGTCAGCAAGAACGCGCCGCCGACGCAAATCATCGAGGCCGTGACCCGGCTGGCCAAGGGCCAGCGTTACGTCGGGCCGGAATTGGCGCAGCAATTGGCGCTGTGGAATTCGCGCGCGGCGGCGCATCCGCTGAAGGATCTGTCGCGCCGCGATCTCGAAATCCTGCGCCTGCTGGGCGAGGGTCGGAGCATCCAACAGATCGCCGACGCCCTCGGCGTCGGCTACAAGACCGTCGCCAACAATTGCGGGCTGATCAAGGCGAAGCTCGGCCTCAAACGCACCGCCGAACTGGTCCGTTTCGCGGTGACGAACCGCGAGCTGGGCGAGTAAGACCGCCTACTTCTCGTCGCCGCCGCTGAGTTCGCCTAACGTGACACCGCCAGTGATTGCGGGCGCGCGCGGCGCGACATAGGTCATGCCCGCCGCCTTGGCCATCGCGACGAATTCATTCTTGGCCGCCAAATCGGCCAATGCGCGGTTGACCCGGTCCACCAGCGCCGTGTCGCTCGCCTTCGCGACATAACCGATATTGAAGCCGAGCTGATAATAGTAACCGCTCGGGACGATCTTCGTGTCGGGATGCTCGGCGCGATACACATCGTAGCGCCGCAGCGCCACCATCGTGGCGTCGAAATCGCCGCGATCGAGATGCTCCAGCAACCCGCCGCCGTGCTCGATGGTCTTCGCCGGCGTGTAATGCGTGATCTGCCGGAAATAACGGCGATGGCCGTACCACATCAGCATGGCATCGGCGAGCGTGCCGTCTTCCGACGCGATGCGGAGGCCTTCAAGGTCGGCCAGCGACGCAATCTTGCGGCCGGCCGCTTTAGGGCCGAGCAGCACGGTGAAGGCAAAGTAATTATAGGGCTTGCTCGCGATCATTTTCCCGATCGGCACCCACTCCTTGCGTTGGTCGCGCGTCTCGCCGGGAAAATCCGGCGGCCGCGATTTATCCTCGGGCGGCGCAAGGTCGTTCGCGATCAGCGGAAACCCGCCGACCAACTGGCATTTGCCGATATTGAGCATCGCGTTTTCGGCGCGCGCTGGATCGGGGTCGTCCTCGTCCGGCGACTTGCCGATTTCGAACCACTGAATCTTGAGCTCGCCGCCGAGCCGCTGGGCCACGGCCGTCGACACCGCGACATCGAAGCCGGCGGCCTTCTTCCCCTCATGCATAGGAGAACGGCGGCGTGTCGCTCTCAAGGCAGACGGTCAGGGTTTCGGCCGCCTGGGCGCGTACGGCACCGGCAAACGCGAACGCGACAGCGAGCACCACGAAGCTTACGCGCATCACATTTTGCCTCCCGTGCGGACATAGGCCCACACATTCGCGATATCCTCGGTCGACAGTATTTCTTTCCAGGTTGGCATCGCCTTTTTGCCGTAGCGCACGTCGTGGAAGAACCGCACGGCGTCGTTGTGCGGGAATTGGCGCAGATCGAACGCGATCGAGCCGAGATTGACCATGTTCCAGCCGTGGCATCGCGCGCAACGGTTCTGGAAGATGCGCTTGCCTTCGTCGAACTGTGCCTGCGATCGGCTTCGGCCATTCCTTTCCGGTCGGCTGCGATGTCGGCCCGTTCGGACCGAGATCGGGCGGAATCAAATTGGCGTCGGGAATATTCGTGGCCGGCGCCGCGGCAGCCTGGCGCGCGGGCTTGGCATCGTCCGCGCGCGACAGGGGTATCAACGCAACGGCGGCCAACAGACCCGCGGCAACACCAATAAAAAAGCTCGCTTTCATCTCTGCCACCAAAAAAGCGGGCCGCCCAACCGGGGCGGCCCGGTATCAAGCATTATCCGAGCGTTACATCTTGCCGGATTTCTTCATGTCTTCCATCGCCTGCGGATGCGAGCCGTAGAGGCCGAACACCCAGAGCGTGCCGGCGCGCGGCACGTTGGCGAGACGCGGATCGTTCACCACCGCGGTCAACACGCCGCCGTTGCCGCTGGTGACGGCGATGTACTGTTTGCCGTCCATCTCGTACGTGAGAGGCTGGCCTTCGACGCCGGAGCCGGCATGGAAACGTCCACAGCGGCTTGCCGTTGACGGCGTCGTAGATCTGCACGTCGCCCGTCAGCGCGCCGGTAACCACCAGCCCGCCGCCCGTCGTCAGCACCCCGGCATAGCGCGGGATGAACGAAGGCTGCTGCCACCGGACTTTGCCGGTCAGGGGTTCGATCGCCTTCAGGAAGCCGCCGGTCGTGTCCGGCGCGTCCACCGGGCCAAGGAAGTCGGCGCCGAAATAGAAGTCGCCGGCATGATAGGCCTGCTTCTTCTGCGCCGCCTTGAAGCCGTAGTTCAGCGCGTTGATGTAAACCAGGCCCGTCTTGTGGTCGTACGACATCGGGCTCCAGTTCTTGCCGCCGTAAAAGAACGGCCACAACGCTTCCGGCTTACCGTGCGTAATAGTCCTTCGCCGTCTGCGTCAGCACCGGACGGCCCGTCTTCAGGTCGATCTTCTCCGCCCAATTCTGCTTGGCGAAGGGGAAGGCCTGGATGAGGTGACCGTTGGTCCGGTCGATGACATAGAAGAACGAGTTACGGTCGGCGTGCAGGAGCACCTTGGTCGGCTTGCCGCTCGACCTTGAGGGTGGTCAGCACCATCTCGTTGACGCCGTCGAAATCCATGCCTTCATGCGGCGAAAACTGATAGTGCCAAACGATCTTGCCGTCCTTCGGGTGGAAGGCGATCACCGACGACGTGTAGAGATTGTCGCCGGGCCGGTCGCCGACATACCAGGAGCCGGCATTGCCGACGCCCCAGTAAACCAGATCGAGCTCCGGATCGTAGCTGCCGGTGATCCATGTCGAGCCGCCGCCGCGCTTGCAGGCGTCGCCCGGGCCCCACGTGTCTCCGCCCGCATCCGGCGCGCAGGCCGGCGTGTAGGTCCGCCACAGATGCTTGCCGGTCTTCGGGTCCCAGCCGTCGATGAAATCGCGGGCCCCGTATTCGGCGCCGGCGATGCCGGTGATCAGCACGCCGTCCGCAACCGTCGGCGCGCCGGTCATGGCGTAGCCTTGCTTATAGTCGAAGACGTTCTGCTTCCAAAGTTCCTTGCCCGACTTTGCGTCGTACGCATAAAGGTTGTCGTCGAGCGAGTTGCGGAACACCATGCCGTCATACACCGCGACGCCGCGGCTGATCTGCCCGCAGCAGATTTCCTTCGCCAGATCGTCGGCGTACTTGAGCTGGTTCTTCCACAGTTGCTGGCCGGTGCGGGCGTCGACCGCCATGGTGGCGTCGTGATCCGAGAGATAGAACACGCCGTCGTAAAGGATCGGTTGTTCTTCCTGTGCCTTGTCGTTCGACAGCTGATAGGCGAAGATCGGCACCAGTTCGTGGACGTTCTTGGTGTTGATCGTGTCGAGCGGGCTGAAACGGTTCTGGCTGTAGCCGCCGCCGTAGAAGATATTCTTGGTGTTCGTGTCGCCCTTCGCGAGGTCCGCGTCGGACTGCGCGTATGCCGCGATCGGCAATAGCGCAGCGACCGCCGCCGCCATTATGAGACGTTTCATTGCTCTTCCTCCTGTTTAGGCATTGGCCGATTTCGCCGGTCGTCGCGTCGATCGCTGGCTGGATGAAGCACGCACGGCCATGTGCCGCAATTCTACGGCGGATGGTTTTTCCGCCGACGACGCCGTTCGTGTGGTCTCCAGCCCGAGCATCATCCTCCCCGTCGCCTCGATTATTCGCTTGCTGACCGGGCATCTCCGTTTTCCCGGAGAAGTCGGGAAAAGGTGCCAGTAACGGGGCCGGATAACAACCCCCTTTTGCAGGCATTGGCGGGTTTACGGGGCGGACCGACGGCGGGTACCTCCGCCATTCAGTCGGCGCCGAACAGCCGGCTGTCGGCGATCTCGGAACCGCCTGCCCGCTCCAACTCTTGGTTGTAGCGGCGCAGGGCATAGGCCTCGGTCACGAAGCCGACGATCTTCCGGTCGGCCGATCCGGCGAGCACCGGCAACGCTTCGAGCTCGGCCGTGATGAAACGGTCGAGCGCGACACGGATGTTTTGCTGCGGCAGCAAAAATTGGTTCTCGCCTTTGCCCAGCGCCGACGCCGTGCCGCCATCGATCTTGAGGTTGGGATCGTGCAGATCGGCGGTGTTGACCACACCGGCAAATCCGCCTTTGTCATCGATCAGGAAGATACGCTTGGTGCCGCCTAGCGGAAATTTCAGCCGCAACTCGTCGAGCGGCATATCGGCCGGCGCCGTGTGCGCGTCGCGCCGCATGATCTTTTCCACCGTGAGATCGCGAATCCAGCCGATATCGAACGCGCCGCGGATCGGCACCCCGCGCAGGTGGAAGCGCCATGTCGCGAACGAATAACCGAAGGCCAGGCGCGTCACCAAGCTGGCGACGATGACGCCGACCATCACGCCCATCGCGACGTAAAAATCGGCGGTCAGTTCCAGGATCAGCAGGATCATCGTGACCGGCGCGCCGACAATCGACGCCGCCACCGCGCCCATGCCGACCAGCATGTAAGCGACATGATCGACGTGCGCGGCGGGCGCGGCCCACGCCAAAAGGCCGGCCGCGGCGCCGCCATAGAGGCTGCCGAGAAACAGCGACGAACTGAACAAGCCGCCGCGAAAGCCGGCGCCGACCGACACCGCCGAGCCGAGCGCCTTTGCCAGCATCAGCAGCAACAACGTCAACGGCACGAAATCGCGGCCAAGAACATGTTGGATCGCGCCATGACCGCTGCCGAGCACTTGGGGAAAAGCAAGCGCGATCAATCCGAGCGCGGCGCCGCCCAATACCGGCCGTAGCGACGCCGGGATCGCCCGACGGCGTAGCAGACGTTCGGTGGTGGTCACCCCCAACATAGTCACAATGCCTAGCGCGCCGGCCCCCAGCCCCAGCACGACAAACCAGAGGTAATCCCAATTTCCGATCGCGATCGGATCGCTTACCAAGAACAAGGGCTCCGGCCCGACGGTCCAGCGCACCGCGAATGTCCCCGCCAGCGCCGCGACGCCGACCGGTGCCAACACCGTCGGCGAATAGGAGCCAATGACGAGCTCGAAGGCATAGAACGCACCGGCCAACGGCGCGTTGAACGCGGCGGCGATCGCCGCACCCGCGCCGCACCCGACCAACGTTCGCAAATCCTGACGACGTACGCGTAGTGCTTCGCCGCAATTCGACGCGAAACCCGCGCCGAGCTGGGTATAGGCGGCCTCGAGTCCGACCGAGGCGCCGAAGCCGCCGGACAGCAACGTCATGAGGGAGAGATTGATACTGTCGATCAGGGACATCTTGCCGCCGTAGAGGGCATTGGCCTCTATCGCGTCGACGATGTCGTGCCGCCGCCAGCGGCGGATCAGCCACCCGGTAACGCCGACGGCCAGCCCGCCGACAATCGGGACCAGCACCACGCGCCAGGGAATGGGGTTGATGCCTTCGCTCAGCAGCCGGTTGGCCGGCATGGCGAAATTCGCTTCGTGCATCCATTGCATGAGGCCGCGTACCGCGACCACGCTGAGACCGATCAGGAAACCCAAAATGCCGGCAAGCGCGATGAGCGCGACCTCGTTGTTGCGGAACTGCCGTCGTCCGAACGAGCGAAGCAACGCGCGCAAGCGCACCCCGATCGCGCGCCGGTCGTGATCGTGGATCGGCGCGGGACCCGCTTCGGCGGCAGCCGCACCGCGTCGCCCAAACGGACGCGCGACCCGTGCCGCCAGCTTACTCGCGATATTTTGAGGGGCGACTTGGGACATGCTGGGTTGATTGGCGGACCGGGTTCGTGGTGTTAACTATCAAGCGGTGCGGCAAACGCACGCGGCACTGGTTCTATAACGGCCGAGACACGAGGAAAATCCTCACGAATCCGGCTTGGTTTCTCGCTTGCAACTCCCCCGCCCGGGCCTGATATAGTGGGTTGGGAGGCTGGCGATGGACAGGTCCCTCGCCAACCCGGTCAGGTCCGGAAGGAAGCAGCCGTAACGAGTTTCGGTCTGGGTCGTTGTCCAGTCTCCCGCCGCTTCCGATGACAGAGTCCGCCTTGCCATGACCGAGCCCGGTGGCGCCTATCGCGTGTTGGCGCGGAAATACCGGCCGCAGCGCTTCGCCGAGCTGATCGGCCAGGAAGCGATGGTGCGGACCCTTACCAATGCCATCGCGACCGGACGGATCGCGCACGCGTTCATCCTTACCGGCGTTCGCGGCGTCGGCAAGACGTCGACGGCGCGCATCCTGGCGCGCGCGCTGAACTGCATCGGTCCCGACGGCAAGGGCGGGCCGACCGCGGCGCCCTGCGGCGTGTGCGATCCCTGCCGCGCCATCGCCGAGGACCGGCATGTCGACGTCATCGAGATGGACGCGGCGTCGCGTACCGGCGTCGACGATATCCGCGAACTGACCGAGGGCGTGCGCTACCGCCCGGTTTCGGCGCGCTACAAGGTCTACATCATCGACGAAGTGCATATGCTGTCGAAGAACGCCTTCAACGCGCTGTTGAAGACGCTGGAAGAGCCGCCCCCCGACGTCATTTTCATCTTCGCCACCACCGAAATTCAGAAGGTGCCGGTGACGGTGCTGTCGCGCTGCCAGCGTTTTTCGCTGCGGCGCGTGCCGATCGAGCAGCTCATCGCGCATTACCAGAGCGTCGCCGACGCGGAAAAAATCACGATTGCGCCGATGGCGCTGGCGCTGATCGCGCGGGCCGCGGACGGCTCGGTGCGCGACGGACTGTCGCTGCTCGATCAGGCGATCGCGCTTGCCGCGGGCGCCGCGATCGACGAAGCGACCGTGCGCGACATGCTCGGCATCGCCGACCGTCATCTGGTGTTCGACCTGCTCGAGACCGTGTTGAAGGGCGAAGCACCCGACGCACTCCGGCAGCTCGAATCGCTCTACGAAGGCGGCGCCGACCCGGTGTTGGTGTTGCAGGATCTGCTCGAACTCGCGCATTTCTTGACGCGGCTCAAGCTGACGCCCAATGCCGGCGAGGACGACCCGACCTTGGCCGGCGCGCGCGAGCGCGGCCTGCCCCTGGCGGAAAAGCTCGGCATGCCGGTGCTGACACGGACGTGGCAGATGCTGCTCAAAGGCATCGGCGAGGCGCAGATCGCGCCGTCGCCGCTTGAAGCCGCCGAGATGGTGTTGGTGCGATTGGCCTATGTCGCCGAGTTGCCGCCGCCGGGTGACGTGATCAAAGCCGCCAGCGAAGGCCGCGAGCCGCCGGCGGCCCCGGCAGCGCGCGGGCCGGGCGCGGGCGCATCGGTTGCCGCCACGGTCAATCGCGGCGCCACCGCGGTTTCCGCCCGCGCCGTGCCACAGCCGCAAGCGTCGAACGCGGTACCGTCACCAACCAGCTTGCGCGAGGTCCTCGAATTGTTCGAACAGCACCGGGAAGCGATCCTGCGGGCGCATCTCTATGCGCATGTCCATCTGGTACAGTTCGAGCCGGGACGGGTTCAGCTTCAGCTCGATCCCGCGGCGCCGCGCGACTTGGTCAACCGCGTCGCCCAGAAATTGTCGGAATGGACCGGGCAGACCTGGTTGGTCGGCGTCGCCAGCGAGGGCGGCCAACCGACATTGAAGGAACAAGACGAAGTGCGCGAGCATTCGATTCGGGGCGAGGCGGCGCGCCATCCGTTGGTGCGCGCCGTGCTCGACGCCTTTCCCGGCGCGCGCATCGAGGTGGTCCGCGATATCGCGGCGCCGGAGCCGGATGAGTCGGCGCCCCCGGCGACCGAAGCCGAGGATGACGAAGGGGAATTTCCGGCATGAAGAATATCGGTCAGATGCTGAAGCAGGCCCAGGAAATGCAAGGCCGCATGAACGAGATGCAGGAGCGGCTGGCGCAGGCGGAAGTGTCAGGCGCCTCGGGCGCGGGCTTGGTCCAGGTAACCGTTACGGGCAAGGGCGAGGTCAAGCGCATCAAGGTCGACAAGTCGCTGATGGTGGCCGACGAGGTCGAGGTGCTGGAGGATTTGCTCATGGCGGCGTTCAACGACGCCAAGACGCGGCTCGACGCTTACGTCGCCGAAGAAATGCAAAAGCTGACGGGCGGCCTCAAATTGCCGCCGGGCATGAAGTTGCCGTTCTAAGGTCCGCGAGAGGGGGAAGAAATGCGTTGGTGGAAAGCGCTCGCACTGGCGGTGACGGTATTCATTGCGAACGGCTCTGCGTGGGCGCAGGACAAGGTCCAATTCTTATCGTTCTACGATAACGGCGCCGGTAAAAGCCCGACCACGCTCGACGGCTATTTCTATGACGCCACGGCCCCAGGCCCGCGCCCCGCGGTGGTGTTTCTCCACGGCTGTTTCGGCCTGTTCGATACGCCTGGTGTGATCTCGGCGGTTCAGCGCCAATGGGCCGAACGGCTGACCGAGGCCGGCAATGACGTGCTGATGGTCGACAGCAACACGCCGCGCGGTATCAAGGAAATCTGCTCGTCACGGTCGTTTCAGCTCCCGCTCTATTTGAAGCGCATCAACGACGCCTATGGCGCGCTCGAATATTTGCAGACCCGAAATGACGTGCGCGGCGACCGCGTCGCGCTGATGGGTTGGGACGCGGGCGGCGGTGTGGTGCTGCTGACCATCGCAAAGGCCGGGCTCGTCAAGCCGCCCATGTTGACGAAAGGCGATTTCCGCGCCGCGGTGGCGCTCTACCCCGCCCTGTGTGCCGATAAATATTTCGTCAAGCCGTGGGCGGACAGCGATACGCCGCAATGGACCAGCGACGTGCCGCTGTTGATCCTCGACGGCGGGCGCGATGTCTGGACTCCGCCGCGGCAATGCGGCGAATTCGTCAAAGAGGCGCAGGCACGCGGCGCGAACGTCACGTTTCGGGTTTATCCGCACGCGTATCATGCGTTCGACGCGCCGCATCTGAAGCGCATCAAGTTTCCGGCTTATGCCGAGCCAAAGAGCGCGGTGCCAATTTTGGGAACCGATCCGGCGGCGCGGCGCGATGCATTAAAGCGCGTGCCCGCGTTCCTCGCGAAAGAACTGGGAAACTAAGGGGCAAAATCCCCGGCGAGCGCCGTGCGCACCGCGTCGGGCATCACCGCGATATGGCCGTAGCGCGGATGGTCGACGCCCACCAGCACTTGGGTCGACGGCTCGCGGAACTTGGCGATCTGCGCCGGCGAAAAGCGGAAGCGCACGAACTGCACCGCCGATGCCTTGCCTTCGGGGCTGGTGTTTTCGCGCGTGGGATCGGCCTCGCCCGAAGATGCGCTCGCCGGCGACCGACAGGTACATACGGTTCTCGATGCCGCCCAATTGCGCCAGGACATTGTCGCGGCGCTTCGGATCGTCGATCTCGAACATCACCGTCGCGACCAGTTCGCTGCCTTGCGGGATCAGCGGATTATAAGCGTCGAGCTCGTCCTTGATCTGCGCCTCGCCGCCTCGCTCGATGTGGAGCATCTCGTGGACTTGATGCCACATCGTGTCGAAATTCTCGAAATAGAAGGTGGCGAACGGCCCGACCTCGACACGGCGGTTCCTCTTGATCTCGCTGACGTGCCGTTTGTGCTCACGCCGGTTCTTGGCGTAATCGTCGATATCGATGATGTCGGCCCGAGAGATTTCACGCTTCATGGCAGGACTCCATAAGCGCGGGCAAAGAGTTCGATCGGATGAAACGATTCCGCCGGCGCCTTCTTGCCATCCTCGACGCGTTCCATCCCTTGAAGAATATGCGCCGCGGCGAGTGGACATTCCGAGGCCACGAACATCTTGTCGTTCTTCACCGCCTGGCGCGCGACCGGCGCGCCGACCTTCAGCGCGGTATCGAAATTCGCCTTGAGCACGCCCCATGAGCCGCCGTGGCCGGAACAACGCTCGATCACCGCGACATCGGCGCTGGGGCACGAGGCGCAGCAACTCCGCCGCCTTGGCGCCGACATTCTGCGCGCGCGCGTGACAGGCGAGATGCACCGTGACGCCGCCGGGCAGCGCCTCGAGGCCCGGCGCCAATCCTTCTTTCTTGGCGATGTCGACGAGATATTCGCTGGCGTCGAACGTCGCTTGCGCCAGCCGTTTCACCGCGGATCGTCGGGCACGATCAGCGGCCATTCGAATTTCAGCATCAGCGCGCAGGACGGCACCGCGCGCCACCACGTCGAAGCCCTTGTCGAGCCAGGGCGCGAAATGCGCCGCCGTCTTCTTCGCCGTCTCGGCGACGCGCGCCAGGTCGCCGCGCTCCAACAGCGGCATGCCGCAGCAGCCGGGATAGACCACTTCGGTCTCGACGCCGTTCTTCGCCAGCACCGCCATCAGCGCCTCGCCGATGCGCGGATTGTTGTAGTTGACGAAGCAGGTCGCGAAGATCGCGGCCTTCCGCGCCTTCGCCGGCGCTTCGACGGCACGCGGCGGCTTGCTCGTCTTTGGCGCGCATCGCGAACGTCTTGCCGTGGAATTTCGGCAGATAGGCGCGGCGATCGATGCCGGCGATCGCCTCGACGACCGGCCGCGTCAGGTGATTCTTGACGTCGCTGCCCCAATTGGCGAGCGGCGCCACGGCGCCGGCGAGCTTGCCGTTGCGGTCGGTCTCGCTCAGTTGCTTCGCGGTGAAATCGCTACTTGCCGCGCTTCAGATCGGCGGCGCGCGCGCGCAGCATCAGATGCGGAAAATCGATGTTGAATGGATGCGGCGGCACGTAGGGACACTTCGTCATGAAGCACATGTCGCACAGCGTGCAGGCATCGACGACGGTGCCGAGCTTGTCGCTCGGCACGGCGTCGAGCTCGCCGCTCGACGAATTGTCGATCAGGTCGAACAGGCGCGGAAACGAATCGCACAGATTGAAGCAGCGCCGGCAGGTGTGACAGACGTCGAATTGCCGGCGCATCTCGGCATCGAGCTTGGCGGGATCGGTATAATCCGGATCCTGCCAATCGATGACGTGACGGGTCGGCGCTTCGAGACTGCCTTCGCGCATGCCTCAGGATCTCTTCGTCGACCATGCGAAACATGGACCCAGCCGCTCGACGCTGCGTCGCACCCTAGGCCCCGCTTACGCGGGAATGACGATCGGAAGTGGGCGCGACGATCGACCCGCTTAGAGCGTGTCGAGCGCCTTTTGGAAGCGGCCGGCGTGCGACTTCTCGGCCTTCGCCAGCGTCTCGAACCAGTCGGCGATTTCGTCGAAGCCTTCCTGGCGGGCGGTGCGCGCCATGCCGGGATACATGTCGGTATATTCGTGCGTCTCGCCCGCGATCGCGGCGGCAAGATTGAGGTTGGTCGTCGCCGATCGGCTTGCCGGTGGCGGGATCGCCGACCTCCTCGAGATATTCGAGATGGCCGTGCGCGTGGCCGGTCTCGCCTTCCGCGGTCGAGCGGAACACGGCCGACACGTCGTTATGGCCTTCGACGTCGGCCTTTTGCGCGAAATAGAGATAGCGGCGGTTGGCCTGGCTTTCGCCGGCGAACGCGTCTTTCAGATTGGTTTCGGTTTTCGAGCCTTTGAGAGCTGGCATCGCGGGCCTCCACGGGAACAGGGTTGGAATGCGCCTGGGCGCGAAACCTTATATGCGCCCTTCGGCGCGACCGCGTCAAGTATTTTATATAGATTATAAAAACGATGTAAGATATTGTTATTAGCTTATCTTTTTCTGAGACGCGGATGATCACGTCGACCCGCCGCACGGCGGTGCCGGGGGGCGGCTTGGGCAAATCCTTGACCTCGATGCGGTCGCCGGCGATGTCGGTGAGCTGGCCATTCTCTTCGTGGAAGAAGTGATGATGGTCGCTGACGTTGGTGTCGAAATAGGAGCGGCCGGGATTGACCACGACTTCGCGCAGCAACCCGGCGGCGACGAATTGATGGAGCGCGTTGTAAACCGTGGCGAGCGAGACCGGCACCTGCGCCGCCAGCGCCTCGTTGTGCAGCTGCTCCGCCGTGACGTGACGGTCGCCGCTCTCGAACAACAAGCGCGCGAGCGCAAGCCGCTGCCGCGTCGGCCGCAGATGCGCGGCGCGGATCATCTCGATGGCGTTGGCGTAAGGGCGCGAGCTCGCGTCATTGCCAGCCTAATATAATCGGCCGTCTCGCCGGAAGCGGGGATTGAATTACCGGCGATGCACGCTTACTCGCCGGTCTGCAGCCGCTCGACCAATTCGCGCACGGTCGGAATGAAGCCGTTGGCGTAATAGGGGTCGCTGGCGAAGCGATAGGCGTTGTGACCGGCGAACATGAGCTGGGTGTCCACCTCGGCGGAGTGGCGGATCGCCTGCAGCGTCTTCTGGATGCAGAAGCTGCGCGGGTCGGGCAGCTTGCCGGTGGTGCCCGCCTCGTTCTGCGCCCAGTTCGAAAACATGCAGGCGCTGAGGCAGCCCATGCAGTTGACCTGGTCGCGGCGAATATCCTGCGAGCCTTGCGGCGTCACGAACACCAGCGTCGAGTCCGGCGTGCGCATCGCCTCGGTGAAACCCTGCGCGATCCAGCCTTGCGCGCGCTCGCGATCGTGCGGCGTGACATAGACGATGCGGCCGCGCGCGCCGATCGCCAGGGTCGCGGAATGATCGCCGACCGCCTCGACCGAAAACGAAATCTGCCGCTCGGAACGCTCCGCGAGCTCGTTGAGGAAGGCGTTGCGCACCGCCGAGGAATAGAACCCGGTCGGGCTGAAGCGGTTGAGATAGACGTCGCCTTCCTTCAGTTCGAGCAGCCGCCGCTTCCAGGCGTCCGAGATCGGGCTTTCCTTAGTCAGAAGCGGCCGCGTGCCGAACTGGAACGCCATCGGGCCGAGCTCGGGATTGTCGATCCAATCCTCCCACTCGCGCAAGATTCCATACGCCGCCGGCCATGAAGATCGGCGTCTCCGCCAGGCCGAACTCGCGCATCAGCGTGCGCAGTTCGCGCACGCGCGGGAATGGCGGCTCGGGCTTTTCCGGATCCTCGACATTGGAGAGGCCGTTATGACCGCCGGCGAGCCACGGATCCTCGTAGACGACGCCGCCGAGCCATTCCGAGAATTTGTGGTAGGCGCGCTTCCACAACGCGCGAAAGGCGCGCGCCGAGGACACGATCGGATAGTAATGAGACGTTGTAGTGCGCGCAGATTTCGGCGATGCGGTAGGGCATGCCGGCGCCGCAGGTGACGCCGTTGATGAGGCCGCGCGCGCCGTCGAGAACGCCGTGCAGGATGCGCTCCGCCGCCGCCATCTCCCACAGCACGTTCATATGGATGCGGCCGTCGCCGTTCGAGCGCGTCGTAGGCGACGCGCGCCTGCTCGATGCCGCCGGCGATGGCGATAGGCGATCAGCTCCTCATGGCGCTCGCGGCGCGTGCGGCCGTGATAGACCTGCGGCACGACGCCGCCGGCGTCGTCGAAGAAATCGGCGTTGACGCCGGAGAACGTGCCGACGCCGCCGCACGCCGCCCAGGCGCCGGAGCTTTCGCCGTTCGAAATCGGAAATGCCCTTGCCGCCTTCGACCAGCGGCAACACCTCGCGTCCCGATATCAACAGCGGCTTGAGCGCCTTCACGTCTGTCCCTAGCCTCCGAATCCTCCATCGACACACGAACTTTCAGGTCGTCCGGCCCGCGATCGAAGCAAATGCCGGCCGTCGCGTCGACAGGCGGGACCTGACGGCGCGGTCACGATGCGGGTTGTGCGCGGCGCCTGGTTGCCGCCTGCCGGGCCGCTCCGCTTCCTGCTTGGCCGACAGGTCCTCGCCGGTCTGCTGATCGACGCGCTTCATCGACAGCTTGATCTTGCCGCGGTCGTCGAAGCCCAGCACCTTGACCTTGACCTGGTCGCCGACCTTGACCACGTCCGTCACCTTGCCGACGCGCTGCGGCGCCAGTTCGGAGATATGGACGAGGCCGTCGCGCGCGCCGAGGAAATTGACGAAGGCGCCGAAATCGACGGTCTTCACGACCTTGCCGGTATAGATCACGCCGACTTCCGGCTCGGCGACGATGCCCTTGATCCAGTCGATCGCCGCCTGCGCCGCCGCGGCATCGACCGCCGCGACCTTGATGGTGCCGTCATCCTCGATATCGACCTTGGCGCCGGTGACCTCGGTGATTTCGCGGATCACCTTGCCGCCCGAGCCGATCACTTCGCGGATCTTGTCCTTCGGGATGGTGATGACTGGTGATGCGCGGCGCGTTGTCGCTGACCGCCTCGCGCGAGCCGCGTCAGCGCCTTGGCCATCTCGCCGAGAATGTGCAAGCGGCCGTCGCGCGCCTGCGCCAGCGCGATCTTCATGATCTCCTCGGTGATCGAGGTGATCTTGATGTCCATCTGCAGCGCGGTGACGCCCTGTTCGGTGCCGGCGACCTTGAAATCCATGTCGCCGAGATGATCCTCGTCGCCGAGAATGTCGGACAGCACGGCGAAGCCGCGCTCTTCCTTGATCAGGCCCATCGCGATGCCCGCGACCGGCCGCTTCAGCGGCACGCCCGCATCCATCAACGACAGGACGAGCCGCACACCGTCGCCATCGAGGACGAGCCGTTCGAATTCGGTGATCTCCGACACGACGCGCAGCGTGTAGGGGAAGGCTTCCTTCGCCGGCAGCAACGGACGCACCGCGCGCCAGGCCAGCTTGCCGTGGCCGATTTCGCGGCGGCCGGGCGTGCCCATGCGGCCCGCCTCGCCGATCGAGTAGGGCGGGAAATTGTAATGCAGCATGAAATTCGAGCGATATTCGCCCTCGAGCGCGTCGATGATCTGCTCGTCCTGGCCGGTGCCGAGCGTGGCCACCACCAGCGCCTGCGTTTCGCCGCGGGTGAACAGCGCCGAGCCGTGGGTGCGCGGCAGAACGCCGACTTCGGCCAGGATCGGCCGCACCGTCTTGGTGTCGCGGCCGTCGATGCGCGGTTCGCCCTTGATAATGGCGCCGCGCACGATTTCCTGCTCGAGATGCTTGAAGGCGTTTCCGGCATGCTGGCGCTTCGCCAAATCCTCGCCGAACAGCGTCTTCGGCCTTGATCTTGGCGGCGTCGAGCATGTTGCTGCGCATCTGCTTGTTGCGCTCGCCGTAGGCGGCGGCGAGATCGTTCGACACCGCGGCGCGCACCTGCGCCTCGATTGCGTCGCCTTCTGGCGACGGCGCCGGCAATTCCCACGGTTCCTTGGCCGCGCGCTCCGCCAGACCGATGATCGCGTCGATCACCGGCTGCATCTGCTTGTGGCCGAACATGACCGCGCCGAGCATCACGTCCTCGGACAGTTCGTGCGCCTCGGATTCGACCATCAGCACGCCTTCCTGCGTGCCGGCGACGACGAGATCGAGTTGCGATTTCGCCATCTGATCTTGGGTCGGATTGAGGACGTACTTGCCCGTCGATATAGCCGACGCGCGCGCCGCCGATCGGACCGAGGAACGGGAATGCCGGAAATCGTCAGTGCCGCCGACGCGCCGATCAAGGCGACGATGTCGGGATCGTTCTCGAGATCGTGCGACAGAACCGTGCACACCACCTGCGTCTCGTTGCGGAACCCGTGAACGAACAGCGGCCGGATCGGCCGGTCGATCAGACGCGACGTCAGCGTTTCCTTTTCGGAGGGACGGCCTTCGCGCTTGAAGAAGCCGCCTGGGATCTTGCCGGCGGCGAAGCTCTTTTCCTGATAGTTGACGGTGAGCGGGAAAAAATCCTGGCCCGGCTTCGCCTTCTTCATGGCGACGGCGGTGCACAGCACGCTGGTCTCGCCGTAGGTCGCCAGCACCGCGCCGTCGGCCTGGCGCGCAATTCGGCCGGTTTCGAGCGTGAGGCGGCGTCCGCCCCAGGTCAGCTCGCGGGTAATCTTGTTGAACATCGTTCTCTCTGCTTTCTCTCTCTTGGGAACTGATATCGGCACGGCGCCGCGACGATCGCGCGCCCGATGCCGGAAATGGTTGATGGAATCGCAAGCATCGCCCGCGGCGCCAAGCGCCGCAGCGACGGCATGATCGTCGGTCCGGTGGTTCAGTGGCGGAGTCCCAGACGCTCGATGACGCTTGCGTATTTGGCGTGATCGGCGCGCTTCAAATAGTCCAGCAGGCTACGGCGCTGACCGACCATGACCAGCAAGCCACGGCGCGAATGAAAATCTTTCTTGTGGGTCGTCAGATGGTCGGTGAGGTTGCGGATGCGTTCGCTCAAAATCGCGATCTGCACTTCGGGCGAACCGGTATCGCCGGTTTTGCGGGCGTAGTCGCCAATGATCTCTTGCTTGCGCGCAAGGGTGATCGACATCGGTCTCTCCTTAATCAAAATTGAGGACACGGATCGGCCGCAAGCCGCCGTCACGGATTTGCGCGAATGCCACCAGACGGTCGCCGTTAACGACCCGAATGGTGGCGCCCTCGCCGAGGCCCTGACAACGCATATCGTTCGCGTTGGTCACCGGCCGTCCGTGTCGGAGGGAAGCCGCCTCTGCTTCGGTTACGGCCAACGCCGGGATGTCGTCCAGCGCGGTCTCAACCGACAGCAGATGCTCGGAAGCGGTGGCACTATGCCCCATAACCGCCAGCTTTTCCAGGGAAATCGCCCGGTCGGCCTGGAACCGCCCGACCGCCAGCCGCCGCAAGGCGGTGATATGGGCCAGTGTGCCGAGCGCCTGCCCAAGATCCCTCGCCAGGGCCCGGATATAAGTGCCCTTCCCGACCAGAGCCTCGAAACTGGCATGGTCGCGGTCGAGTTGCGCCACTAATTCAAGCCGTTGGATGGTGACCCGCCGGGGGGCGACGTTAACGTTCTCGCCGCGCCGCGCCCGCCGATAAGCCCGGACCCCGTCGACTTTGAGGGCGGAATAGACCGGCGGCGTTTGCTCGATCGTCC
Organism: uncultured Alphaproteobacteria bacterium; assembly: GCA_963851285.1. Taxonomy (GTDB): domain Bacteria; phylum Pseudomonadota; class Alphaproteobacteria; order ATCC43930; family CGMCC-115725; genus JAATGI01. The sequence goes on along the minus strand of CAWKOL010000001.1, from coordinate 108,406 downwards.
CGACAAAGCGCGGCAAGATCGTCTCGATCGCCTCGCGGGTCGGGCGAACGGCGCTGGCCGCAATCACCTCGCCTTCGGCATCGTCGGTATCGGTCGCCGTGCCCCAGCATAGGGTAAAGCGGTAGACCTTGTCGCCGTCCATGACGTAGGACACGGCCTTCGTCGCCTCCCCGAGCGCGATCGGCAACACGCCGGTCGCCAGCGGATCGAGCGTGCCGGCATGACCGGCCTTGGCGGCATCGAACAATCGCCGCACGCTGGCGACCGCTTGCGCGGAACTCATGCCCGACGGCTTGTCGAGAATGACCCAGCCGTGAACCGGTTGGCCTTTGCGCTTACGCGCCATCGCGCTTTACGCCTTCGCCGGGCTGGAGGTCGCGCTCGACCTCGGGCCGGCGGAGCAATTCGTCGATGCGACCGGCGTGTTCGAAGCTCGTGTCGGCGCTGAAATGAAGTTCCGGAGCGTGGCGAAGCCGCACTTCCTTCGCGAGCTCCCGCCGCAGATATCCGGCCGAACGGCCAAGCCCCGCGAGCACGTCGGCAAGCTTGGCGCCGCCGAGCGGCATCACGAACGCCGTCGCATGTTTCAGATCGGGCGAGACCCGCACCTCGGTGACGGTAATCGCGGCGCCGGCGAGATCCGGATCGCGCAATTGGCCACGTTCGAACTGGCGGGCCAACGCGTGCCGCAATTCCTCGCCGACACGCAATTGGCGCTGCGATTGTTCGTGATGGCCCTTGCCTTTCGCCATGCCACCCAATGTGCGCATGGGGCGGCGATAAATCTAGGGGCGCTTGGGCCGGGAGCCGAAAACGAGGCCGGCGAGAGCGGCCGCAATCAGGATTGTCGCTTGATTGTCGTGGACAAAGCCACTGAGCTCGCGGATGGCGTCGGCGGCAAGCGCATCGGTTGCGGCGCTCGGGTCGCGCGGTCGCGGACGCGGCGCGATGGGCCGCGCCAGCACGATGACGAGCATCGCAATCAACGCGCCCAACAAGAACGCGCCCCCGCAAATCAATGCGCCGACCGCCGGACCGAGTCGCGGCGCGCAGTAGAACCACAGCGCGACGTCGAACCAGAGCAAGGCAATCACGATGAAACCGGCGGCGATGGTGCCCGCCACTGCCGTCGTCGCGATATAGCGCAACTTGGCTTGCGTCCGCGCGAAGACGCCGCCGAGGCGCATTCCCGCCGCGGCGGCGTTCAGCATTTTGTTCATTGTGCTCTTAGCGCGGCAGGATACGGCCGCCCAAAAATCCGATCCCGAAAGCGATCAGGACGCTTAGAAGCGGTTGTTCCTCGATCTCATGACTCTAACGCCTTGACTTGACGCTGGCCCTGTTTTGCGGCCGCGCTGTAAAGACGCTGCGCCTCATCCCCGAGCGCGCCCGCCGTGCCGGCGGCGGTGTCGCGGGAATGTTCAGCCAACGCGGCGAGATCGCGCTTCAAGGCTTGCACGTCGTTGATCAACTGCGCCACATCGCTTTCGGCGGCCTTGTCGCTCATGCCGCGCGATCCAGTTGCTCGTCGTGTTCGCCGCGGAGCGCGGTGCGAAGCTCCTCGCGGGCCCGCGATAGGCGCGAACGGACGGTGCCGGTCGGCACGCCGAGACGCGACGCGGCGTCGTCATAACTCATGCCGTCCCAGCCGATCATCAGGATGGTTTCCTGCCGAGCTTGACTGAGCCGACCGAAAGCGCGGAGAAAGTCGCTCATTTCAACCGCCGCTTCCTGCGCCGGCGGCCGGGTCGGCGCCACCATGGCGAGCTCGTCGGGCGCCAGTGCCACTTCATGGTGCGCCGGGCGGCGATAGGAATTGATATGCAGGTTGCGCATCACGGTGAACAGCCATGCACGTAAATTGGTGCCTTGCTGGAAACGGTGCCAATTCACCATGGCCCGCAATAGGCAATCCTGCAGCAAATCCTCGGCGTCCGCGGCGTTGCCCGTCAGGCGGCGCGCGTAGCGACGCAAATCGGGCATCTTCTCGCCAAGCTGGCGGGCGAAAACGGCGTTGACCGGGGTCATTGGATTCTCCTCGACGGAACTGGACACGGGATCGACGACAGGCCGCTTAAGCCGCGGGCCGGACGGCTATGCTGATCGGCATCTCGTCCATGCGACGTTCGAAACTGGCGACGCGCTCGGCCAAATCGGCGAAAGTCGCGCCACGCGGCATCTCGAAAGCCAGCACGCAGTCTGGAAATTGCGCGACCACGCTGTTGGCTTGGTGTGAATGGCTGGTCCCATTGATCATCTGTTCCTCCTCCGCTTTCGTGCGGTTGTCGCGTCGCCAAGAAAGGCGTGTCGATGACCGCGAAAATGCTGGCCGAGTTGGGTTTGGTTATGGCGCGATTGTGATTTCCGTTGCCCCATTCCAGGCATCGGTGCCGCAATAACGAATTGTCCCGGCCGGTCGGAAATCCCCGGAAAAGCGCGGCTTTTCGCGGCGATGAGCCCCGATCGTGGCAAAAAGGTGCGGAGAGCGGGGCAAAAATGCGGCGAAGATGGGGAACAAGTGAGACGGCGGCTTGTTCCAGTCACTTTTATGCGGCTTTTTCTTCGAGCCGCCGCGGGCGACCAGGCGTCGCCGCGCGTGAATTTTCGCCCGGGAGGGTTGTAAAGCAGGCGCTTGACCGCGCGCGGCGGCGGCAACAGACTTCGCGCCCGAGCCGATCGGGGGTCTGACCAAAGAGCGAGGCAATGAGCGAGGGGATAACGAGAGCACGCGCGCGCGCCGCCAATTTGGCCGAACCCTATGTCCAGTCGCGGCGAGTTGGGACCGGGCCCCGCCGGCGCGCCGAAGAGGTGCTTGAGGCGGCCGCCGCCGTATTTGCCGAGCGCGGCTTCCATGGCGCGTCGACCCAAGACATCGCCGACCGGCTCGGCATGCGCCAGGCCAGTCTCTATTACTATTTCACGTCGAAGGAGGCGGCGCTCGAGCAGGTCTGCCAGCGCGGCATCGAGCATATCATCGGCGACACCGAAGTCATCGCCGCGGGCCCGGGCGGCGCGTTGGAGCGTCTTGCCGCGATCATGCGCCGCCACGTCGAGCCGCTTGCGGACAATTGCGCAAGCCTGCGCGCCTATCTACATGAAGTGCGGTTCCTGCCCAAGGAGGCGCGGCGGCGCATCGGCAAGGTGGCGCGGCGCTACGAAGGCATCGTCGAGGACGTCCTCGAGCAAGGCATTGCCGTCGGCGAGATACGCCGCGATCTCGATGTTCAAATCGCTCGCGACGCCATCCTCGGCATGTGCAATCACGCGGCGCACTGGCCCGGCAAGGAGCCGATTGGCACCATGAAGCATGTCGCGGAGGAATTGATCCGCCTCGTGCTTCGTGGCATTGCAACGGACCTACCCGGCCCGCCGGCTGGCTGACGCACGTATATCGTTCCTGGAGCACGAATGAGCTCGGACTGGTTTTCGACGCGGGTCGCCGCGAAGCGCGAGGAAGCGACCGGTATCTATTCTTTTGAGCTGGTCGATCCCGACGGCAAGGAATTGCCGGCATTCGAGGCGGGCGCGCATCTCGACGTCAAGATCGACGACAAGATCCGGCAGTTCTCGCTCGCCAATCCGCCGAGCGAGCGCCATCGCTACATTCTCGGCGTGCAGCGTGAGCTGGCGGGACGCGGCGGTTCGGCGGCGTTCGTCGACAACGTCAAGGAAGGTGCCACGGTCCTCGTTCGCGGGCCGCATAATCTTTTTCCGCTGGCGACGGACGCGACCGAGAGCGTGCTGTTGGCGGGCGGCATCGGCGTCACGCCGATCCTCGCGATGGCATCGCGGCTCCACGCGCTCGGCGCCAACTTCGTGTTCCATTATTGCACCCGGAACCGCGCCCGGACGGCGTTCCACGACCGTGTCGCCGGCGCCGAATACAACGACAAGGTCAAATTCCATTTCGACGACGGGCCGGACGAGCAGAAACCGAATCTTTCGGCCTTTATCGGAACGCCGGCGCCCGGCAAGCATCTCTATGTCTGCGGCCCGACGGTGATGATGGACATCGTCGTCGATCTCGCGAAGAAGCAAGGTTGGCCCGACGCCCAAGTCCATCTCGAACGCTTCACCGGCGTCCAAGCAAAACCCGGCGACGCGCGCGAATTCTTGGTCGAGATCAAGAAGACCGGACAACTCATCACTATTCCCGCGGATAAGACGGTGGTGGAGGCGCTGCGTGCCGCCGGCATCGACATCCCGGTATCGTGCGAGCAAGGCGTGTGCGCCACCTGCCTTACCAACATCGTCTCGGGCGTGCCCGACCACCGCGATCTGATCCTGACCAAGCAGGAACATGAGAGCGGCAAAATCTTCACGCCTTGCGTCTCGCGATCGCTGTCGGACATTCTGGTGATCGACATTTGACGCCCGCGCGTCACGCCGGCCCTTCAGACCGGGAGAAGAAACGCTCCAAGGGCAGAAGCGTATGAACATCGGCAGATTGGGGCGGGATTTCGCCGGGATCGGCTCCGTTTAGCCGCGCTGCCTCCTCCAGGGCGTCCGCTAGCCGGATCAACAACGACTCCATTGCGGCATCGGCCGTTTCCAAAGCCAATCTCCGCGTGCATTCCGCCTCGCGACGGAAATCCACAGGTGATCTGTCCATGCCCGAATCAATGATCGGGCAAATCGGCTCGTTCCCGAATTAGTTGAGAAAATCGTTAACAGGACATGGTTAACGGGTGAATCCCCGAACTGGCAAGTTTTCGGGTTGAACGTGGGCGGCCCGCCGCCGCCCTCCCGCTCCGGCTCATGCTGTCCACCGCTACGTCAGCGCGGCGATGATCAGCAGAATGATCCCAACCGTGGCGACGAACCAAGCCAGAGTACGGACGTACTTAACGCCGAAGGCATAGAGCGGGATGTAAACGATGCGTGCGACGACGTAGAGGATCGCGCCCCAGTGCGACAGGCCACCGGACTTGTTTTGCAGCACAACCGCCAGAAGCGCCGCCGCGAACAGCGGAAACGTCTCCATGAAATTGCGATAGGCGCGTTCCAGGCGCGCCGCCGTGCCTTCGGTCGGCATCGGCGTGTCGCGCGGGCCGAAGCCCCAGTCGGGCGTGCGGTATTTCTGCGCCATCTGCGACGTGACGCCGAGATGCAGCATCCCAAGAATGACGGCGATCATCAGCAAGACAATGTCGGACATGCGGTCCCCCAAAGATTTAGTGTTGTCGCCGCCGCTTCCCGGGCGGCACGGCGATAGTCTAGCGGGCCTCCGTCGGCCGCACCGGTAAATCGCTCGTGAATGGGATCGTTTAGACCGGCGCGGGGGTGGTGGCCGGAGCGACGGGCAGATGCACGGTGAAGGTCGCACCCTTGCCGAGTTCGCTGTCGATCTCGAGCAGGCCGCGATGATGATTGACGATGTGCTTGACGATGGCGAGGCCGAGCCCGGTGCCGCCGAGTTCGCGCGAGCGCGCCGTGTCGACGCGGTAAAACCGCTCCGTCAGCCGCGCCAGATGCTCGCGCGGGATGCCTTCGCCCTGATCGGCGATGGCAATGGCAAGCGTGCCCGGCCGCTTCGCCGAGGACGACACCGTGACGGCGATCGCGGTGCCGGCGCGGGCATATTTAATGGCGTTGTCGATCAGGTTCTGAAACACCTGCGCCAGTTCGTCCGCATCGCCGAGCGCCAGCGGGAGATCGGGCGGCGCGTCGACGCGGATCGTCATGTCGCGCCCCGCCGCGCGCTGATCGAGACCGCGGACGACGCGGCGGAGCAGATCGCCGATATCGATCCGGTCGGTCGGCGTCTGATGCTCGTTCATCTCGATCTTCGAGAGCGACAGCAAATCCTCGACCAGCCGCGCCATGCGCCCGGATTGCTCGGCCATGATCGCGAGGAATCCGTCGTGCGCCGCGATATCGTCGCGCGCCGGGCCACGCAACGTCTCGATGAAACCGATCAGCGACGCCAGCGGCGTCCGCAATTCATGGCTGGCGTTGGCGGCGAAATCGGCCCGGAGACGCTCGCTCCGCTTCAGTACCGTGACGTCGTGCACGATGATGACCGCACTGCCGTCGGCGCGCACGGGCAGGCAGCGGCACGATGCGCGCGATGAAGTGCCGCTCGAGCGGCGTGGTGAGATCGAACTCGACGAGGCGATCGCCTTCGCCGCGCAGCACCGCGTCTGCCGCCGCGAGCAGCGCGGGCTGGCGCAGCGCGCCGGCCAGGTCGCGCGCGACCAGGTTCGGACCGAGCAAGGCGTCGGCCGCCGCGTTCGTGCGCGCGATGCGCCGCGCGTCGTCCAGCACCAGAATCGGATCGGGCAGATTGCGCAGCACGAGTTGCGCGGTATCGATCTCCATCTCGCGTGCCTGCGCCTTGGCGCGTTTCGCGCGGGCCCAGCGCATGATCGCGAGCCACAGATCGCGGATCGCCGGCGACATGCTTTCGACCTCGGGCCGCGCCTCGTCGTCTTCCGCCATCAGGTCGATCGCTTCGCGCATGCGCGCCAACCCGATATAGATTGGCGCCGCCAGCAGGACGAGCGCCAGCAGCACAAAGATCCCCGCCAGCGCCGCGACGCCGGGTGCCAGGTCGCCGGCCCAAGCGAGAACAATAAATGCAATCAGCGCGGGGCTGGCGCGCAGCAACGCGGCGACCAGCCAGCGCGGATTCATCCAATCGCTTCGTGGGCGGCGAGCGCGGCTAGATTGACGTAGTCGGACACGGTCGCGCCCATTTCGATGATCTGCGCCGGCTTGTCGAGGCCCATCAGCAGCGGGCCGACATGACGGCCGCCGCCCATCTGCTCCAGCAGTTGCGAGGCGATGTTGGCGGTATGCAGCCCCGGCATGATCAGCACGTTGGCAGCGCCGGTGAGCCGGCAGAACGGATAACGCTCGCGCATCAGCGCGTGGTTGAGCGCGATCTCGACGCTCATCTCGCCGTCATATTCGAAATGCGGGCTTGCGCTTGTCGAGAATGGCGACGGCGTCACGCACGCGGTCGGCGTCGGCGCGGATGGGATTGCCGAAGGTCGAATAGGACAACAGCGCGACGCGCGGCTCCTGCCCGATCATGCCTCGCGCGCGCTCCGCCGACTGGATCGCGATGTCGGCCAGTTCCTCGCTGTTGGGCGTCGGGTGCGCCGTCGTGTCCGAGACAAGTACCGAACGGTCGCGCGAAATCAGCAGCGAATAGCCGCACACGCGCTGTCCGGGCTTCGGTCCGATGACGCGCGTCACGTCCTCAAACGCGGTGAAATAGTTGCGCGTCGCGCCCGTCACCAAGCGCGTCGGCGTCGCCGCACGCCACCATGCAGGCGGCGAAAATGTTGCGGTCCTGGTTCACCATGCGCTGGCAATCGCGATAGAGCGCGCCGTGGCGCTGCAGTTTCTGATAAAGGAAGTCGGTATAGGCCTTGTTGGCGGTCGAGAGCGCGGCGTTGTGGATTTCGAGCGGATCGATCGGCGCCAGACCGATGCCGCGCATCGTCGCCGCGATGCGGTCCTCGCGCCCGATCAGCACCGGCGTGCCGTATCCGGCGGCACGGAACGCCGAGCGCCGCGCGGATGGTGCGTTCCTCCTCGCCCTCGGCGAAGACGACGCGGCGCGGATTGGTGCGCACCTTGGCGAACGCCAGTTGCAGATAAGCGGCGGTCGGGTCGAGCCGGCTCTTCAAGCTGGTGCGGTAGGCTTCGAAATCGGCGATCGGCTTGCGCGCGACGCCCGATTCCATCGCCGCCTTCGCCACCGCGGGCGCCACCGACCAGATCAGGCGCGGATCGAACGGCGTCGGCACGATGTAGTCCGGGCCGTAGCGCAGCCGCTGTCCGGAATAGGCGGCTGCGACCTCGTCCGGCACGTCCTCGCGCGCCATCGCCGCCAACGCCTCGGCGGCCGCGATCTTCATCGCCTCGTTGATGGTCGAGGCGCGGACATCGAGCGCGCCGCGGAAGATGTAGGGAAAGCCGAGCACATTGTTGATCTGGTTCGGATAATCGGAGCGGCCGGTCGCGACGATGGCGTCCGGCCGCACCGCCTTCACGTCCTCGGGCGTAATCTCGGGATCGGGATTGGCCATCGCGGCGATGATCGGGCGCGGTGCCATCGACTTCACCATGTCCTGCGTTACCGCGCCCTTGACCGACAGGCCGAGGAACACGTCGGCGCCGATCAAGCGCATCGGCCAGCGTGCGCGCCTCGGTCTCGACCGCGTGCGCCGATTTCCACTGATTCATGCCGGTCGTCCGGCCGCGATAAACGACGCCCTTGGTGTCGCACAGGATGACGTTGTTGTTCGGCAGTCCCATCGACTTCACCAGCTCGACGCAGGCGATGGCGGCGGCGCCGGCGCCGTTCACGACCAGACGCGACCTGGGAAAGCTGCGCGCCCGGTCAGGTCGAGCGCGTTGATCAGCGCGGCGGCGGCGATGATCGCGGTGCCGTGCTGATCGTCGTGGAACACCGGAATGTCCAAGAGCTCGCGCAGCCGCTCCTCGATCACGAAGCAGTCGGGCGCCTTGATGTCCTCGAGATTGATGCCGCCGAACGCGGGATGAAGATAGCGCACGCAATTGACGAACTGATCGACGTCCTTGGTGTCGATCTCGAGATCGACCGCGTCGATGCCGGCGAAGCGCTTGAACAGCACCGCCTTCCCTTCCATCACCGGCTTGGCCGCGAGCGCGCCGAGATCGCCGAGGCCGAGCACCGCCGTGCCGTTGGAGATCACCGCCACCATGTTGCCCTTGGCGGTGTAATCGTAGGCGGCGGCGGGATCGCGCTCGATCGAGAGGCATGGAAAAGCGACGCCGGGCGAATAGGCGAGCGACAGATCGTGCGCGGTTGTAAGCGGCTTGGTCGGGGCGATTTCGAGCTTTCCCGGGGTGCCGCGCTTGTGGAATTGCAGCGCCTCTTCCTCGGTCACCCGAATGATCGTCTGGTCCATCACGGCCACCCCAATTATCAGGCCGCAATCTTATGGGGCGCGTAGCCGCAGGTCAAAGCGAGCGCGGCCAGCGCCCAATTCCCCGCTCTTGTTACGGACTAGTGACGCTCTTGCGCGTGCGGCGCGTCGGTCGTGCCGCGACGGCGGCGGCCCGTTTTTCCTCGGCTTCCTTCGCCAACGTCTCGCGGTCGGCGGCTTCCTTCGCTAAACGCAGCGCGCGCAGCCGCGCCGTCTTGGCCGCGTCAACCTGAAGCAACCGCTCCCTTTCGCGCAGGAATTCCGCTTCGCGCGCCGCCGCCTTGGCGAATTTTTCGTTGGCGTGCCGCGTCGCGGTCGCGACCTTGTCTCGTTTCGATTGCAACATGGGATGTCCCTGCGTCAGCGCGTGGAGCGCACGATCGACTTGATCGCGCCGCGCCCGGGCCGGCCGGACGCCGCGGCGATGTCGCGATCTTGCGCCTCGAGGATCGCTTTGGCCGGCTCATCGCCGTCGAAGCCGCCGAGTGCCGTCATCGGCACGCGCCGGTTCGAGGTGCGCATGCCGTCTTCATAGATCACGTCGAACGACACGAAGGCGTTCTCGGTTCTTCTTTTAATCGCCATCGATTTATTCCTTACTCGCCGTCGGCCTTGGATGCGGGCGCGGAGCCTGGCGCGGAGGCCGCCTCGGCTTCGGCCTTCGCCGCGCGTCGGCGCGCGGTCGCTTCCTGTTGCTCCTTGAGCTTCTGTTCGCGGCGCGCGTCTTGGGCGCGCTTGCGTTCGGCGCGCTGCTGACCGTAATTCGGTTTGAACATCGTTTTTTCTCCTTTGCCGAAAGGGCGCAACGCGACGGCGGCGGCGCCATCCGGCGGGTCCCGAGCCGACCGAAAACAGGGTGAAGGTCCCCTATATAAGGCTCTCGGAAGCCGAAATTACAAGACGCCGCGGCGAATCGCGGCCTTCGATCTTGATTTTTGCGTCGCAACATCCTATGTTAGCGACGCTTTATCTTTCTCGCGATCGCGCGATGTGCGCCGCAACATTAAATGCCGGCGCATCGAGTTTCGAGATTTAACCCGATAAACAACGGCACCCCGCCGCGCGTGGGCAAGCCAAAACCAGGCGGCGGTCATCGACCGTGTCCCGCCGATATTGAAAGTGTAATTCCGTTATGACTGTTTCCTTTTCCTCGCTCGGTCTCGCCGAACCGATTTTGCGTGCGCTCGCCGACGAAAGCTACCTCACGCCGACGCCGATCCAGGCGCAGGCGATTCCCTATCTTCTCGCGGGCCGCGACTTGCTCGGCATCGCGCAGACCGGCACCGGCAAGACGGCGGCGTTTGCCCTGCCCTTGCTGCAGCGGCTCGCCGCCGACCGGCAACCGCCGCGTCGCAACGAGACGCGCGTGCTGATCCTGACGCCGACACGCGAACTCGCGATCCAAATCGACGAGTCCGTGCGCGCCTACGGCCGGCATCTCGGCCTGCGCTCGGCCGTGATCTTCGGTGGCGTCAATCAACACCGCCAGGTCGAGGCGTTGCGGCGCGGTCTCGACATCGTCGTGGCGACGCCCGGACGCCTGCTCGACCTGATGGAGCAGAACCATGTCCGGCTCGATCGCGTGTCGATTCTGGTGCTCGACGAAGCCGACCGGATGCTCGATCTTGGCTTCATCCACCCGATCCGCAAGATTGTCGGGCGCCTGCCGCGGGAGCGGCAATCGCTGCTATTCTCGGCGACCATGCCGCGCGAGATCGAGCAGTTGGCGCAATTCATCCTGCGCGACGCCGCGCGCGTGGAGGTCACGCCGCAAGCCACCACCGTCGAGCGCGTCGAGCAACGCGTGCTGTTCGTCGCCACCGCCGACAAGCGCGACGCGCTTGCCAATCTGCTTAAGGACCCGGCGATCGGGCGCACGCTGGTTTTCACCCGCACTAAGCACGGCGCCGATCGCGTCGCGCACCATCTTGACCGCGCCGGCGTCAAAAGTGGCGCGATCCACGGCAACAAATCGCAGAACGCGCGTCAGCGGGCGCTCGGCGATTTCCGCGACGGGCATATCCGGGTGCTGGTCGCGACCGATATCGCGGCCCGCGGCATCGACGTCGACGGCATTACCCATGTCGTCAATTTCGAGTTGCCGAACGTGCCCGAATCCTACGTCCATCGCATCGGCCGCACCGCCCGCGCCGGGGCGGACGGCGTCGCTATTTCCCTCTGCGACCCCTCGGAACGCGCTTTCCTGCGCGACATCGAAAAACTGACGCGCCAGCGGCTGACGCCGGAGGGCGCCGCGCCGGCGGATGCACCGGTGGACCGGCCGGCCGGGCCTCAGCGGCCGTCTCGGCACCGGGGCAAGCGCCCGTTCGGCGGCGGGCCTAAGCGCCAACACCAGGGGAACGGGCAGGATCGCCAGCGCGCGGTGTAGTTTTTCGCTGACTTACCCACAGGTCGGCGGCAAGACTGTCATAAACTTGTAACATTGCGTCGTTACTGCTTGGCTGACTCAAAAGGAAGGCCAATTCCGGATGGCGATCGCGACGGTCACCGCGCAACACGACCGCCAGCGCGTTTACGATATTTTATTTCGCAACGCGACTCGCGGCTTCGCCGTCCTGGTTCTCATATTGTTGGGCGGGGTCATGGTGGCGCTGGGGATCGGCGCTTGGCCGGCTTTTTCCCATTTCGGCCTTGGCTTTCTCGTCAGCACCGCCTGGAATCCGGTCGAGGACCAATATGGCGCGTTGCCGGCGATTTTCGGCACGCTGGTGACATCGCTCATCGCGATGCTGATCGGGGTGCCGCTGGCGCTCGGGGTCGCGGTCTTCCTGACCGAACTGTGCCCGCCGTTCCTGCGCCGGCCGATCGGGACCATGATCGAGCTATTGGCGGCGGTGCCGAGCATCATCTACGGCATCTGGGGCTTGTTCGTGCTGGCGCCGTTCCTCCAGGAGACGGTGCAGCCGTTCCTGATCGACGTGTTCGGCAACATCCCCCTTTTCGGCCTGCTGTTCGAAGGGCCGCCTTTAGGCCTCGGCATGCTGACCGCCGGCTTCATCCTGGCGATGATGGTGCTGCCCTTCATTACGTCGGTGATGCGCGATGTGTTCCATACGGTGCCGTCGGTATTGCGCGAAATCGGCCTACGGCATCGGCGCCACCACGTCCGAAGTGGTGCGCGACATCGTCGTGCCCTACACCCGCACCGGCATCATCGGCGGCATCATGCTGGGTCTCGGCCGCGCGTTGGGCGAGACCATGGCGGTGACGTTCGTCATCGGCAACGCCCACGAAATCCATGCCTCGCTTCTGGCGCCGGGCACCACGATCTCGGCGACCCTCGCCAACGAGTTCACCGAGGCGGTGACCAAGCTCTATATCTCCTCGCTGTTCGCCCTGGGCTTCATCCTGTTCGTCATCACGTTCCTGGTGCTGGCGGCGGCGAAATTCATGCTGATCCGCCTGCAGCAACAGGCGGGAACCTGACATGAGCCGCTATGCCCGCCGCCGCGTCGCCAACCGGATTTATCTCAGCCTATCCCTCGCCGCGACCGCGGTCGGGTTGGTCTTTTTGTTCCTGGTGCTTTACGCGCTGTTGCGCAACGGCATTCCCGCCTTGAGCGGAACGCTGTTCACCGCCGCGACGCCGCCGCCGGGCAACGCGGGCGGCCTCGCCAACGCGATCTATGGCAGCGTGGTGATGACCATCGTCGCGACGCTGGTCGGCACGCCGATCGGGATACTGACGGGTACCTTCCTCGCCGAATACGGCAGGACCGGCCATCTCGCGCCGGTGGTGCGCTTCGTCAACGACATCCTGTTGTCGGCACCGTCGATCATTATCGGTCTGTTCGTTTATCAGATCGTGGTGATGCCGATGGGTCACTTCTCGGCCTGGGCCGGCAGCATTGCGCTGGCGCTGATCGTCATCCCGGTTGTGGTACGCACCACGGAAAACATGCTGGAGCTGGTGCCGTCGAGCCTGCGCGAAGCGGCCTCGGCGCTCGGCACGCCGCAATGGCGGGTAATCGCGCAGGTGATCTATCGCGCCGCGCTTCAGGGCATGCTGACGGGCGTGATGTTGGCCGTGGCGCGCATCGCGGGCGAAACCGCGCCGCTGCTGTTCACCGCGCTCAACAACCAATTCTGGTCGACCAATATGAACGCGCCGATGGCGAATCTGCCCGTGGTGATTTTCCAGTTCGCCCTGAGTCCCTACGACGACTGGCAGGTGCTGGCCTGGGGCGGCGCCTTGTTGATCACCATGACCATCCTGATCCTCAACATTCTGGCGCGCACGCTCGTCAGTTGGAGTAACCAAACGCCATGACCATGGATTATTCTGAGGCGAAGCCCCCCTTGGCGACACCGCCAAAGCCCACTATGTCGATTTCCGAACCGACGTCACAGGCGAAGACCTTGCCCAATCTGACACCGCAAGTCGCCCACGCCCAGCCGACCGCCGCCGCCAAGCTCGCTATCAAGTGCGAGCTCAAGGATTTGCGTTTTTACTACAAGCAATACGAAGCGCTGAAGGGCATCAATCTCAAGCTGCACGACAAGCGCGTCACGGCGTTCATCGGCCCGTCGGGTTGCGGCAAATCGACCTTGCTGCGGATTCTCAACCGGATTTACGAGCTTTACCCTGACCAGCGCGCCACGGGCGAGGTCCTCGTCGACGGGCGCAACATTCTCGATCCGGGCCAGGACCTTAATCTCCTGCGCGCCAGGATCGGCATGGTGTTTCAGAAACCGACGCCGTTCCCGATGTCGATCTACGACAACGTCGCGTTCGGCATCCGACTTTATGAGAAGGTCCGGTCGCGCGAACTGGACGAGCGCGTCGAAGAGGCGCTCACCCGCGCCGCCTTGTGGAACGAGGTAAAGGACAAATTGCGGCAAAGCGGGCTGTCGCTGTCGGGCGGGCAGCAACAGCGCCTTTGCATCGCGCGCGCCATCGCGGTCAAGCCCGAGATCCTGCTGCTCGACGAGCCGGCTTCGGCGCTCGATCCGATCTCGACCCAGCGCATCGAAGAGTTGATCGCCGAGCTGAAGTCCGACTACTGCATCGTCATCGTCACCCATAACATGCAGCAGGCGGCCCGCAGCTCCGATTACACCGCCTTCATGTATCTTGGCTCGCTGATCGAATTCGACGCGACGGAAGCGATCTTCACGCATCCGAGCCAAAAGCAGACCGAAGACTACATCACCGGCCGGTTTGGCTGAGGCGCGGCACGATGGCAGACCATATCATCAAGAGCTACGACGAGGAGCTTAGGCGCCTCGACAACACCATCACGCAGATGGGCGGACTCGCGGAAAGTCAGCTCGCCACCGCGATCGACGCGGTGGCGAAGCGCGACACCCAGTTGGCGACCCGCGTCGTCGAGGGCGATGTCGAAATCGACGAGCTCGACCGCGAGGTCGAAACGCTGGTCGTCCGGCTTCTAGCGCTGCGTCAGCCGATGGCGCGCGATCTGCGCCAGATCGTCGCGTCGCTCAAGATCTCGGCCGATCTCGAGCGCATCGGCGACTACGCGGCGAACGTTGCCAAGCGCTCGCTCGCTCTCTCCCTATCGCCGCCGGTGCGGCCGGTCCACGCGATCCCGCGCATGGGCAATTTCTGCCAGCAGATGGTGAAGGACATCCTCGACGCTTATGTCGCGCGCGACGCCGAGCGCGCCGTCGCGGTGTGGCTGCGCGACGAAGAGCTCGATGAAATGTACACGAGCCTGTTCCGCGAGCTCCTGACCTACATGATCGAGGATCCGCGCAACATCACGGCTTGCACGCATCTTTTGTTCATGGCGAAGAATCTCGAACGGGTCGGCGATCTCACCACAAACATCGGCGAGACGATTTATTTCTTCGTCCACGGCGTGCCATTGACGCAGATGCGACCGAAGCGCGACCGAACCAGCCTGCAGACCGAGCCGGGGGGCGAGGACGACATGGAGGAGCCCAACTGATGCAACGTCCCAGCGTCCTCGTGGTTGAAGACGAAGCGCCGCTCGTCACATTGCTGCGCTACAACCTCGAGAAGGAAGGCTTCGCCGTCACCGAAGCGCATGACGGCGAGGAAGCGCTGATGCAACTGCGCGAGGCGGCGCCCGACGCGGTGCTTCTCGATTGGATGTTGCCGCGCGTCTCGGGCCTCGAGGTTTGCCGCCAGATAAGGCGCGTTCCGGCCTGGCGCGACCTGCCGGTCATCATCCTCACCGCGCGCGGCGAGGAAGGCGACCGGGTGCGCGGCCTCGACAGCGGCGCCGACGACTACATCGTGAAGCCGTTCAGCCCCTCCGAACTGATCGCGCGGCTCCGCGCCGTGATCCGCCGCGCCCGACCCGCCACCGCGGCGGAGACGCTGGGCTTTTCCGACTTGGTGATGGACCTGGCGGCGCATCGCGTCGCGCGGTCCGGCAATCCGGTACGGCTCGGCCCGACCGAGTTCCGCCTCCTGCGTTTCGTCATGGAACGGCCGGGGCGCGTGTTTTCGCGCGAGCAACTGCTGGACGGCGTCTGGGGCCGCGACGCCGAGGTCGAGCTGCGCACCGTCGACGTTCATATCCGGCGGCTGCGCAAGGCACTGAACGAGGGCGGCCGACCCGATTTGATCCGCACCGTCCGCGCCGCCGGCTACGCGCTCGATACCGCGGCACACTGATCGCGACTTGCCGCCGCCTCGCCGCGCGGGCATTCTCGCGCGTTCTCAATAGACGGGCGGGCGGAATGGTCGAAGCGGTGGTGCCGCGCAAGGTTGCGATCGGTGCGATGGTGCGGTTCGCCTATCGCAGCGTCTTCGGCCGGCTGGAGTTGGTTCCGGAGCTCGGTTGGATCATGCTGCTGGCGTTGCTGGCGGTGTCGATCCTCCCCGACCTGTTGCTCCCGACAAGCCATGCTGCCGGCGAACTGCGCATCGATCCGCAAGATTACGTCAAGGCGGCGGTTGCGCTCCTCGCGCTCAGCGCGTTCGCGGTGCGCTGGCATCAATTCATCCTCCTGGGCGATCCGCGGCGACAGCCGGTCGCGGTGTTTTTCCGCGGTTGGGCGCGCTTTCTGGTCTATGGCTGCATCCTCTATGCGGTGCTGGGCGCGTTGGTCGCAGCCACGGCGCTCGGCTTGGTGCGGATGACCGGCAGCACGACCGCCCAAGCGCTGATCCTGTTCGCGGCCATGGTGGTCGCGTGGCTGGTGCTCTTGGCGACAGCGCGGAGCGCATTGCTGTTCCCGGCGGCGGCGTGCGGCAAACCGATCGGCATCCGTACGGGCTGGCGGTTGATGCGCGGCAACAGTTGGCGGCTGATCTGGGCATCGCTTCTGACCGCCCTGCCGCTGAAGCTCGTCAGCTTCATCCTAACCGCGGTCGTCGTGGCGCTGGTGGCGCCCGGCGGCACCGCCGATCTTGCCGACGCCGCCCATGGGCTTTGTCATATTGCTGGGCGTGATCGAGGCGGTATCCGACATGTTGCTGGCGGCCTTGGGCGCCAGCGTGCTCTCGGGCTTCTATCGGGAGTTGGTGGCGTGGCGCGCCGAGGCCACGCCTATACCCGATCAACGATAACGCGTCGGCGGCACGTAGTAATTCTGCGGTGGCGGACGATCCGGTTGCGCAGCCGGCGACCGGCCGAAAATCCGATCGAGCAGACCGTCGAGGCCGCCGCGTTCGGACGACGTGCCGGAGGCAAGCTGCGCCGGCCCCGGCGCGGGCGAAGGCGCCGCCAGCAGCGGCGAGCCGGCCCCCGGACCGGGCAACGGCTTGACCGGCATGCCAGCGGTCGCCGCCACCATGAAATTGTGCCATGTCTTTGCCGGCAGCGTGCCGCCGGTGATGTGCTTCATCGGCGAATTGTCGTCATTGCCGAACCATACGCCGGCGACCAGTTGCGCGGTGTAGCCGACGAACAGCGCGTCGCGGAAATCCTGGGTGGTGCCGGTCTTGCCGGCAGCCGGCCGGTCGATCCGCGCCGCGCGGCCGGTGCCGTGATCGATCACGCCGGCGAGGAGGCGGTTCATTTCGCCGGCCGCGTCGGCGCCGAACACGCGGCCCGGTCCCGAACCCTCGCGCCGATAGACGACCTTGCCGCCCGAATCCTTGATCTCGAGGATACCGTAGGGCCAGGCGCCGACGCCGCCCGAGGCGAACGCCGCATAAGCCGAAGTCAATTCGATCAGCGTCACTTCGTTGGTGCCGAGCGCCAAGCTGGCGTCGCGCTGCATGTCGGTGGTGATGCCGAGCCGGCGCGCCATGTCGATGACGTTCTGGACGCCCACGCGTTCGATCACTTGCGCCGCCACCGTGTTGATCGAATAGGCGACGGCGTCGGCGACGGTGACGTCGCCGCGATATTCGTTTTCGTAATTGTGCGGCGTCCACTTGCCGATGGTAACGCGATGATCGTTGAAATGGTCGTAGGGCCGGATGCCGTGCTCGAGCGCCGCGGCGTAGAGGATCGCCTTGAACGAGGATCCCGGCTGGCGCAATGCTTGCGTTGCGCGGTTGAACTGGCTGCCGTTGTAGTTGCGGCCGCCGACCATGGCGCGGATCGCGCCGTCGGGCGTCATGGCGATCAGCGCGCCCTGACTGACGTTGTCCTTGGCGCCGTCCTGATCGAGCGTCATCTCGACCGCGGCTTCGGCGGCCTGCTGCGTCTTCGGATCGAGCGTGGTGGTAATGACAAGATCGCGGTCGCCCAGCCCGGCATATTCCGGAATCTGCTCGTATATCCAATCCGCGAAATAGCGTGTGCTCGGCCTTACGCGCTGGGCCACCGCCAACTCTTTCTGCTGCTCGACCGCCGCGGTTTCCTGCGCCTGCGTGATATAGCCTTCGTCCCGCATCGCATCGAGAACATGCTGGGCGCGCTCGGCGGCCGCGGCCTGGTCGTGCGCCGGACTGAAGCGCGTCGGCGCCTTCAGCAGGCCGGCGATGGTGGCGGCTTGATAAAGGGAGACGTCGCGCGCCGATTTGTCGAAATAGCGATGCGCCGCGGCGTCGACGCCATACGCGCCGGCGCCGAAATAAACGCGGTTGAGATAGATCTCCAGGATCTCGTCCTTGGTGAAGCGCCGTTCGAGCCAGACCGCGAGCAACGCCTCTTGGATTTTGCGCGTCATCGTGCGGTCGGGCGACAGGAACAGGTTTTTCGCCAGCTGTTGCGTCAGCGTGGATCCGCCCTGCACGACATGGCCGGCGCGCAAATTGGCGACCGCGGCGCGGATCAGGCCGATCGCGTCGACGCCGTAATGGTGATAGAAACGGTGATCCTCGGTCGCGATCACCGCCTCGGGCATGTAGGGCGGCAGGTCCTTGAGTTTGACAGGCTGGCCGAAGAGGTCGCCGAACGTGGCGATGACTTGGCCGTCGCTGCCGAGCAAGGTGACGGACGGCCGCCGCGTCGTCGCGGTCAAGTCGTCGATCGGCGGCAGGGTCATCCAGAAATAGGCCAGCACGCCGACGAAGACGACGACCGCCCACACCGCGACGAAGGCGGCCCAATGCCACCAACGCTGGCCGATCCGCTTCGCGCGGCGGGCGCGGCGGTTTGCGGCTTCCGCCGCCGTCGCCGGAGGACGCGACGCGACGCCGGTTGGGCGCCGGCGGCGAACGGCGCGACGGCCGATCGCTCGGGTCGGCGCGGAGGCCACGGCGGCGCTTATCGCTCATGGCATTGTCTTAGCACGTTTCAGCAACCCCCGAAGACACGCCGACGCCACTGCGGGTGAAAATTTCGCGGCCGGTATCTTGATATCTACGCCCCTTGCGTTGGTATCATCCCCTCATGAGCGAAGCCGGCCCTATCGCCGCGACCAGCGGATTGCCCGCGACTGTTGACAGCCTGGCGCGCGATCTCGCCGCCTTGGGCCTGGCGCCCGGCGGTATCGTCATCGTGCACAGCTCGATGAAAGCGCTCGGCTATGTGGTGGGCGGACCGGTCGCCGCGATCGCCGCGTTGGAGCGCGCGCTGGGCCCGACCGGCACGCTGGTGATGCCGACATTCACCGGCCAGTTGACCGATCCCGCCTCTTGGGTGGCGCCGCCGGTGCCGCGCGAATGGTGGCCGATCATCCGCGCGCACGAACCGGCGTTCGATCCCACCGCGACGCCGACGCGGCAGATGGGCGCGATCCCCGAACTGTTCCGCACTCTGCCGAACACGCAACGGAGCAACCACCCGCACGTGTCCTTCGCCGCGCGCGGTCCCGAAGCGGCCGCGATCATCGCGGGACACGGCCTCGGCGACTCGCTGGGCGAAACCTCGCCGCTGGCGCGGCTCTACGAGCGCCACGCGCAAATCCTGTTGCTCGGCGTCGGTCACGGCAACAACAGCTCGATCCATCTCGCCGAACACCGGACCCGCGTTCCGACCCGACGGCGCGAAAAAAGAGGCGGGCCGATCCAGCGCGGCGATGAACGCGTGTGGGCGGTTTATGACGACATCGCGTTCGACACCGACGATTTCCCCACGCTCGGCGACGCATTCGGCGCGACCGGGCAAGAACGGATCGGCCGCGTCGGCATGGCCAACGCGCGGCTGATGCGGCAGCGCGACCTGGTCGATTTCGCGGCGCGCTGGA
Organism: uncultured Alphaproteobacteria bacterium; assembly: GCA_963851285.1. Taxonomy (GTDB): domain Bacteria; phylum Pseudomonadota; class Alphaproteobacteria; order ATCC43930; family CGMCC-115725; genus JAATGI01. The sequence goes on along the minus strand of CAWKOL010000001.1, from coordinate 88,940 downwards.
TGGAACAGAACCGCAAGCCGGGATGATCCTGACTCTGGTTATTTTCGCCGCGACCTATGTCGTGGTCGCGATCGGGCGCGTGCCCGGCCTGCGGCTCGACCGCGCCGGCGCGGCGCTGATCGGCGCGGCCCTGATGGTCGCGACCGGCGCGCTTTCCCCGGCGGAGGCGTATCGCGCCATCGATCTCGACACGCTAGCGCTGCTGTTGGGCATGATGATCGTGGTCGCCAATCTGCGGCTTTCCGGATTTTTCGGCTTGTGCCACGGGTTCATCGCAACGCGGGCCCATCGGCCGGCGATGTTGCTCATTGGCGTTGTCGCGGTCGCCGGCGTTCTGTCGGCGGTGCTGGTCAACGACACGGTGTGCCTGATGCTGACGCCGCTTGTCGTCGACACGGCGCGCGGCGCGAAACGCGACCCGGTGCCGTATCTTCTGGCATTGGCAATGGCATCGAACGCCGGCAGCACCGCGACCATCACCGGCAATCCGCAGAACATGATGATCGGCAGTTTCTCCCATATCGCCTATGGCGATTTCGCGAGCGCGCTCGTACCGATCGCGGCGGTGGCGCTCGTCGTTATCGTCGTGGTGGTCGCGCTTGCCTGGCGACGCGAGTTTCTGTCGCCGGCGCGCTTTCAAGTGAGCGCGCCGCCGGTCGCGATCAACCGCGGGCTGCTGGCGAAGTCATTGGCGGTGACCGTGGCAATCGTGATCGCTTGTTTTCTCGGCGTCCGCCCGTCCCTCGCAGCCGTACTTGGCGGCTCGCTACTGTTCGTGACGCGGCGGATCAAGCCGCAGCGCGTCTATCGCGACATCGATTGGTCGTTGCTGTTGCTGTTCGTCGGCCTGTTCGTGGTGGTGGCGGCGATGCAAAAAGCAGCGCTCAGGGCCGATCTCCTGGCACATGCCCGCGATCTACCGTTGAACCAGACGCCGATTCTGACGTTAGTAACGGCGGTACTGTCGAATCTGGTGAGCAACGTGCCCGCGGTCCTGGTGTTGAAACCGTTTATCGCCAACCTCACCGATCCGCGGCACGGCTGGCTGGTGCTGGCGATGGCGTCGACCCTCGCCGGCAATTTCACTATTTTGGGTTCGGTCGCCAATCTGATCGTGGTTCAGGGCGCCGAGCGGCGCGGCATTGCGATCGGCTTTTGGACTTATTTCCTGGCCGGCGCACCGGTCACTCTCGTCACCCTTGCGCTGGGGGCCGCATGGCTAGCGCGGTAACGGCCGACGACGCTCCGCCACCAAGTCGACGCTCGATCGGCTGGTCGCTCGACGCGGTCAATTTCTTCCTGGCCGACGTGCGCGGCGCGTTCGGGCCGTTCGTCAACGTCTTCCTGGTGACGCAGCTTCAATGGACGCAGTCGAGCGTCGGCCTGATCATGGCGGTTGGCGGCATTATCGGGCTTATCACCGAGACGCCGATCGGTTGGCTGATCGACCACACCATCCACAAGCGCGGCGCTCTCGTCGTCGCCCTCGTCGTCCTGACCGTCTCGGGGATGGTGATTTATGCGGTGCCGGATTTCTGGCCGGTGATGGTCGCCAATGCCGCCATCGCCGTCGTCGGCGACGTGTTCGTGCCGGCGGTCGCGGCGATCACGCTGGGACTATACGCGCATCGCTATCTGGCGCGGCGTCTCGGACGCAACGCCGCCTATGAGCATGCCGGCAACGCCGCCGTGGCGCTGATCGCGGCGGCGATCGGCTATCTGTTCTCGCAGCGCGCCGTGTTCCTGTTGGCGCCGGGTTTTGCCGTACTGGCGGTGCTCTCCGTTCTGTCGATCCCGAACGACGCCATCGACCTCGACCGCGCGCGCGGCCTCGAGGGCCGGCATCAGCACCACGAGCGCCGTCAGAAATCGACGCGCTGGCGCGACCTGATGAGGCACCGGACCATGCTCGTGTTCGCGGCCGCGTCGCTGTTGTTCCAATTCGCAAACGCGCCGCTCCTGTCGTTGGCGGGACAGGAGATGGCCTTCGCCCATCCGCAGGATGCGACCGTGATGCTGTCGGCCTGTATCATCACGGCTCAGTTGGTGATGTTGGGCATTTCCCTGTTTGCCGGACGCAAGGCCGACAGTTGGGGCGCCAAGCCGATCCTGCTCGTCGGCTTTGCCGCGTTGCCGCTCCGCGCGGCATTGTTCGCGATGTGGGACAATACCTATTGGCTGATCGGCGCCGAGTTGCTGGACGGGATCAGCGCCGGCATTTTCGCCATGATGACGCCGCTCGTCGTCGCCGACGGCATGCGCGGCACCGGACGCTACAACATGGCACTCGGCGTGGTCGGCACGATGCAGGGCATCGGCGCGTCGGTCGCCCTTTATACCTCGGGCCTGGCCGTCCAATTTCTGGGCTATACGATGGGGTTCCTCGGCCTCAGCGTGGCGGGCATCGCGGCGACCCTGGTGATCCTGTTCGGGTTGCCGGAGACGCGGCCTACTTCGCGTTGACCGGCGGGGTTCTGCCCGCTCCGGCGGGCGCCGCCGCGACCAAGCCCAAAATCCCGCCCGGGTTCATCGCATCGATCATCGCGGTCGGGATCAGAATGGTGGCGCCGCGCTCCTTGGTGGTTTCGTAAATGATGTTCATGGCGCGCAGTTGCAGCGCCGCCGGATTCTTGGAATAGGTCTCGGCCGCGTCGAGAAACTTCTGCGCCACCTCGACCTCGGCCTGGCCCAGCAGCACGCGCGCCTGGCGCTCGCGCTCGGCCTGCGCCTGCCGGCTCATCGCGTCCTGCAGCGCCATCGGGATGCCGACGTCGCGGATCTCGACGGTGTGGACCGTGACGCCCCAGCCCGCGATCTTGCGGCCGATTTCGGCACGCAGCACCTCGTCCGCTGTCTTGCGTTCGGACAACAGCGTCGAGAGCAGCGACGAGCCGACCATTTCTCGCAACGACGTCTGCGCCACGCGCGCGATCGCCGAACGGAAATCCGTGATCTCCAGCGCTGCCTTCTCGGAATCGTGAACCTGCCAGAAAATTACCGCGTCGATATTGACCGGCACCGTGTCCTTGGAAAGCGCGGATTCGGCGTTGAACTCGGTGGTCTGGATGCGCTGATCGAGCATCGCCGCGACGGCGTCGACGAATGGCACGATGGTGAACAGACCCGGGCCGCGCACGCCCTTGAGCTTGCCGAGGCGCAGCACCACCGCGCGCTCCCATTGATTCGCCATCTTCACGGTACGCGGCAGCAGCACCGCGATAATGACCAGGATGACGGTGACGGCATAAAGCGCCGGCGCGTCACCGCCCCGCGCCGCCACCGCCGACAACACCGCGAGTATCACGACCAGAAACGTCAAGACCGAAGCGACCGGGTTTCCCCCGGTCAAGATCGAGCGCATGGGTTTCCTCCGCGCGTTGGTAATTTTTGCGTCGTCGCTTATCGGTACTGTAATCCCGCACCGGGGCGGCGTATCGCGGATTCGCGGGTGGATGCCGCGTCGGTTCGGTTGTGTCGATCTTAGCGGCCGCGCAGCGCGCGGACGAGCCGGAACGGATTAGGCAGCACATCGAACCGCGACGCCACGCTTTCGCGCCACCGCGGCAATTTGCCGATGTCGGCAAGGCGGCGCTCGAGAAAGTCGCGCGTGTCGGTGAAATTGGCGGAGCGATCCTCAAGCCAATAGAGCGTGGTCGCGGCATAGATGGCGCCGAGGATCGTGCGCTTGGTATAGAAACTGAAATCCACCGCCTCGTCGCCGACCGCGTACCAGATGGCATCGACCGTCTCATAGAGCAGCCGCGCGGCCAACGGCACATTGTGCGGTTGCGCCAGCACGCGCAGCGCGCGACGCACCGCCTCGCGGTGCAGGGCCAGCGCCTCGATCCGCGCCATCGCCGCGGCCGCGACTTTTTCGTGGGTGCGCAGATTGGCCAGATCGAGATGGCCAAGCCGCGTCAGCATTTGACGGTCGGCCCATCGGCTAAATTCCGCGACCATGTCGACCGGCCCGCCAGGGAACAGGGCCGCCGCTTCGCCTTCGCTTATCCCGGCCTTGTGGGCCGCGGCGAGCAACGCATGCCGCGTCCAGCCGTCGAACGGCACGTCGGGCAATAACGCCAGCAACAATCCTTCGCGACCGGGCTCGGGCGTATCACTCATCGACATTATCCGGGCCGGACAGCTTGACCGGGAAACGCAGCGCCTCCTCGTTGAATTGCAGCAGGCGCAAATCCGGCATGCGCTGCGGATAGAGAATGCCGTCGAGATGGTCGCATTCGTGCTGCACGACACGGGCGTGAAAGCCTTCGACGGTTCGGTCGATGACCTCGCCCTCGAGCCCGACACCGCGATAGCGGATCTTGGTCCAGCGCGGCACCGCGCCACGCAAGCCGGGAACCGACAGACAACCCTCCCAGCCCAATTCCTGTTCATCGCCGATCGGTTCGATCACCGGATTAATGAGCACGCCCCAGTCCTGCGCCAAATCGAGGGGCCGGCCGGTAAGGCGTTGCGGCCCGACCATGAACACAACCAATCGCTGTGAAACGTGGATTTGCGGCGCTGCCAGCCCCGTGCCGCTCGCGTCCTCGGCGGTTTCCAGCATGTCGGCCGCGAGCGCGCGGACCTCTGGCGAGGCCGGGTCGGCGACCGGCGCCGCCACCGCACGCAACACAGGGTGGCCCATGCGGGCTATCTTGAGGATTGCCATGGCGGAAATATGGCGGGCCGGCCGGCGGCGGTAAAGCGGTGCTGCTTGAGAAACGCCGCGCCAGGTGATAAAACGGCGCCCTCAGGTCGCCTCAGGCGGCCGTTTCTTTTACCGTCCCTTAGGCAAGGAGCGCTCGTGCAGGTTCTCGTCCGCGACAACAACGTCGACCAGGCGCTTCGCGCGCTCAAGAAAAAGATGCAGCGCGAAGGGGTGTTCCGCGAAATGAAGCTCCGCCGCAATTACGAGAAGCCGTCCGAGCGCCGGGCCCGCGAACAGGCCGAAGCGGTGCGCCGCTATCGCAAGCTGCTCCGCAAGCGCATGGAGCGCGAAGGCTACTAAGAGCGTATCCCGCTATCGGGGGCTTAAGCACGAAAGCCGCCTTCGGACGGCTTTATGTTTTGTTGGTGACGCCAACATTATTGGCATGAATACCTACGCCAAGGCGAAAATAACAACCGCAGATTAGCAATCGTAGGTAAATCGTTAAAAAACAAAACGCGACGACTTTTCTTCAAATGCTGGGCGACTTATAGTTCGAAGCAGACGGGAACAATAAATTTTCATTGGGAGTCGCATGATGACCCCTCTGACGAACCAAGATTTTGCTGTCGTTCAGCGCTTTTGTCAGTTGATGTCGGAGAAAATCGCCGCGGTCGGGCTGGACGTTTATGTCGAGTCGAACTTCCGCGATTACATCGAACTGCGGCGTAAGATGTCGCCGCACTACATTCATAATCCGACCTACGATCCCCTCCACAGCGGCCTCTCCCTCCACAATGCGTTTTGGCTGCGCGCGGTCGACAGTCAAGGCAACACCGCGGCAATGATCGCGGAACGCATTTTCGACAGCGACGATTTTTTCGAAGAATTCCAAAATCAGCGCATCTGGCACGATTTGCCGGACCGCGCCCATGGCGTCGTGCGTATCGACCGCCGGCCCTCGGTGGCGCTATCGGGCCGGATCGGCCATACGGGCGGCCTGTGGATCGAGCCGCAATTCCGCAAAAAAAACCTCTCGGGCTTGCTCGACCACCTCGCCCGCGGGTTGCTGTTGAAGAATTTTTGGTTCGATCACATCACCGCGGTGATAACCGAGAGCTTAGCTGCAACCGGGATCGGCACGAAGCAATATGGCTGGCCGCCGGCGGACGGGCGCGTGAGCTTCGATTTCTACTCGGGCGGAACGATGACGACGGTGGGTTTCTACCACATGTCGCGCGCAGATTCGTTGCGGCGCATGGAGCACTGGCTGCTGCTGCCGGAATGTAATTCTGTTTTGGAACTCGAGGAGTTCGAGACCGCCGGGTCGCTGGTCGTCAACGAAGCAGCGCAATAAGGTCCGGGAAGTTCTGCCGGACCGAGCTCACGATCAGTTGCGTGACCTTCCTGCCGTCCTCCGCGAAGGGAAGGATCAGGCGGCAATAACAATGCGTCACGTAATCGATCATCGCCGCGACCTCATGGTAAAGCGGCACGCCGATTTCCCGAGCGGCGACATAGTCCTGCGCTAGCACCTCGCGATAGACCTCCGAATAGTTCATTTCCGCCAACGTGCGGTTGGACAGGTCCTTTGGAAGATGAACGTTCGTGCCGTGCAGGCGAAAGCGGAATTCTTCAGGCTCCTTGTCCGCCACTTCGACGACCGACACCAGACCCATGACAGGCTTCAGACGCAGGACGTCAAAACTTTGCCGCTGTGGGATCATGCCGGCCGGCCGGAGCGATTCCCAATATCGGTAGAGGTCCATCAGGGCCTTCTGCTTCGGAGGCTCCGGTTCCCACAACGGCAAACGGCGCCGGACGACGCGATCGCGTCGTCCGAGAGCTAGTCGCTCGCTCTGAAGATCAATACTCATTCCCGGCCCATGGACTTTAGTGACCGGGGAGAGTTCTCGACCCAAAAGCCTAATTTGTTGTTAAGGACAAAATTACGACTATTCGAGGCGTACCCCGGTCCGATCCGGCATCGCCGCCACCGCGACAGAGCCGATGACGGCCGCGGCAAGCACGTAATAAGCGGGGGCGATCCGGTTGCCGGTTGCGAGAATCACCCAGGCGACGATGAACTGTCCAAAGCCGCCGAAAATGGCGACGGCGAAATTATAGGACAGGGAAATTGTCGTATTTCGCACCCGGGTCGGCACCAGTTCGGCCATCATGGCGGGTGAGGGGGCGGTAAAGGCGGCGATCATGATCGCGAACACCCCTTCGACCAGTAAGAGCCGGCCGAAGCTCGGCGCCGCCGCCAGTAGATGAAACAGGGGATAGACCAGAATGACCATGGCGACGCTGGCGCCCACCATCACCGGCTTGCGCCCGACCATATCCGACAGCCGGCCGAACAGGAGGCACAGGACGACCAACGCCGCGCTCATCGCGGCCGACGCGGCGAGCGCCAGCGCTGTCGGAATGTGAAACTGCGCAATTACATAGGTCGGAAGATACAGCACGATGACATAGACGCTGACGGTTCCGAACATGACGACGCCGAAGCCGCTCAGCACCGCCCGCCAATGGTTACGGAGCGCTTCGCTCAGCAACATCGTCGACGCGGGGGGCGGCGAGGCGCGGAACACCGGCGTATCCGCCAGCCGATTGCGGATATAGAAGCCGGCCGGCCCGACGATCAGGCCGAGCGCAAATGGTACGCGCCAGCCCCAAGCGACGAAATCGTCCGCGCTCAATACGCGTACCACCACCGTGCAGATAAAGGCGCCGAGGAGCGTGGCGAAGAACTGACTCGATTGCTGCCATGACGTGTAGTAGCCGCGCCGCCCCGCGAGCGAATATTCGCTGAGATAGACCATGGCGCCGGGGAACTCGCCGCCGGCGGCGAAGCCCTGCATCAATCGCGCGATGACGATGACGATCGGCGCCGTCATGCCGATCTGGGCATAAGTCGGGGTCACCGTGAAAATCAGAATGCCCACCGTCATTAGCCCGATCGCCAATGTTAACGAAGCGCGGCGGCCGCGACGGTCACCGTAAATCGCAAGCACGATGCCGCCGAGCGGCCGCATGACGAAGCCGATGCCGAACGTGGCGAGGCTCGCAAGCAACTGGAACGCCGGATCGAACTCGGGGAAAAAAAGCCGGCCGATTAGCGACGCTAAGAAGGCATAAACGATAAAATCATAGGCGGTCAGAACGTTGCCAACGATTCCGGCGATCACCGCATGGCGGCGCATACGCGCCGCGGCAATATCGCGAAGCGCCGCGTCGGTCGATCGGTCCGACGACGGTGGCGGATGCGGTGGCGGGCCGGCAACCGGATTCATACGCGATCGAACTCCAACCATCACTCGTAATCGCTGAATTTTCGTATCTGAATTTCGCGTCATGTAGCAACAACTATCTCGTCACGCCGGTCGGATGACGCCTATCCCGGGTGGCGATTTCGCGTCCCGGGTGGCGATTTCGCGGTCTTGGCAGCGTCGGCGCTTTGCCATAGGTTGAGGGCCGATATACCGCATAAGAATCAACGAGGGAGGGAGAGGCGATGACTAGACACTCATCCGGGCGCCCCATCGGCCGGCGTACCGTGCTCAAGGCTGGCGGCGCCCTTGGTGCCGCGGCGGCGACCTCGGCGCTGCCGTTGGTTAATGTCTGGGGCGCGGATTCGAGCACGATCAAACTGGGCTATATCGGCGCCAAATCGGGCTGGCTGGCCAATTTCAACGTGCCCGATCCGTGGATCATCGCCAAGGTCAAAAAGGCCTACGCGGGCGGCCTCAAAGTCAATGGCCGCACCTACACGCTCGACATCATCGTCAAGGACAATCAGTCGGACAACGACGTGTCGGCGCGCGTCTCGAACGAGCTGGTGCTGCGCGACCGCTGCGATTTTGTTCTCGGCAATAACGGTTCGGCGATCCTCGGAATCGGTCCCTTGGCGGACGCGCGCGGCGTGCCGGCGCTGACCGGCATGGCACCATGGCAGGCCTTCGTCCTCGGCCGCGGCAAGATGCCGGGCCCAGGCTATACCGGCTTTCCCTTCAGCTTCCATCTCGGCTTTGGCGTCGAGGATATGCTGACCGATTATGTCGCGACTTGGGACCAATTGCCGACCAACAAGATCGTCGGCTCGCTGTGGCAGGACGATCCTGCGGGCCGCGCTTTCGGCGATGTGCATTTCGGCGTGCCGGCGGTGGCGGCCAAGGCCGGCTACAAGGAAGTCCAGGGCGGCTTCTTCCAAATGACCAACAACGACTTTTCCAACCAGGTCACCAAGTTCAAGAACGCGGGCGTCGACATCATCGTGTCCTATTCCAGTCCCGAGCAGATGGTGGTGATCGTCAACCAGATGGCGCAGCAGAAGCTTCATGCGAAGATTTTGACCATTGCCGGCGCACCGCTGTTCCCGGCCTCGATCGAGGCATTGGGTGATCACGGCGACGGGTTGACCACCGAAGTGTGGTGGACGCCGGACTGGCCCTATAAGTCGCCCATCACCGGCCAGACCGCCAAGGAATTCGCCGCCGAGTGGGAAAAGGACACCGGCAAGCAATGGACGCAGCCCCTGGGTTACACCATGGCCCTGTGGGATGCCGGCATGGCGGCATTGCAGCAATCGTCCAATCCCAAGGACAAGAAGGCGATCCGCGATTCGCTCAAGGCGCTCGACGTCGAGACCCTGACCGGTCAGATCGACTTCAAGAATACCCACATCCCGAATGTCTCGAAGACGCCGATGACGACGGGGCAGTGGAACCTGACCAAGGGTGGCCGTTTCAAATACGAGCTGCTCGTGGTCACCAACAAGACCTCGCCCGACATTCCGGTCCAATCGCCGGTAAAGCCCTACGCGGGCTGAGCCCTTCGATCGCGATGGACGTGACTGGACGATATCCCTCCCCCTTCGAGGGGGAGGGATAGGTACAAGCGAATGGCTCTCCTCGACGTCTCGGGCCTGTCGAAACGCTTCGGCGCCGTGGTGGTGGCCGACCAGGTCGACATCGCCGTCGATGTCGGCGAATGCCTCGGCGTGATCGGGCCGAACGGCGCCGGCAAGAGCTCGGTATTCAATCTCATCGCCGGCACGCTGTCGCCCGACGCCGGAACGGTCCGCTTCAACGGCGCGGATGTGACAACCATGCCCGCCTACAAACGCGCCCGGGCCGGTATCGTCCGCGCGTTCCAGATTCCGCAGCCGTTTCCGAAGCTGACGGTCTACGAAAATCTGCTGGTCGCGGCGCAATACGGTGCCGGCCTAACCGCCGGCGACGCGGAAGCGTGGGTGATGCAGGTGCTGCGCGAGTTCGGCCTTGCCGCCAAAGCGGAACTTTTCGGCGGCAGCCTGACGCTGCTCGACCGCAAGCGTCTCGAATTGGCGAAGGCCGTCGCGTCGAAGGCAAAGCTGCTGCTACTCGACGAGGTCGCCGGCGGCTTGACCGAACGCGAGGTCGAGGAGCTGGCGGCCCTCATCGTCACACTAAAGCGCGACCACGCCATTATCTGGGTCGAGCATATCGCGCACGCGTTGCGCGCCGCCGCCGACCGGATTCTCCTGCTGCATTTCGGCAAGAAGCTGCTCGATGGCCCGCCCGCCGAGGTGTTGCGGTCGCCGGTAGTAAAGCAGATCTATATGGGGCTCGCGGCCGATGAAGCTGCTTGAGGTCACGAGCCTCAACGTTTTCTATGGCGACCTGCAAGCGCTGTTCGATATCGGCGTTTCGGTCGAGGCCGGACAGACCGTGGCTCTGATCGGCGCCAACGGCGCCGGCAAGACGACCTTCCTCAAATCGGTAGCCGGTCTGATCGCGTCGAAACGCGGCGGCATCGCCTTCGACGGGCAGGAGGTCGGCGGTCTGCCCGCCGAACAGATCGCGCAGCTTGGCATGGCGCTGGTGCCGGAGGGCCGGCTCCTGTTCCAGAACATGACCGTCGAGGAAAACCTCATCATGGGCGGCTATACCGGCCGCACGGGCTATTGGAACCTCGCCAAGGTCTACGAACTATTCCCGGGCATCGCGTCGCGTGGCGGTCAAATGCCGTTCGTGCTGTCGGGCGGCGAGCAGCAGATGGTGGCGATCGGCCGCGCGCTGATGGCCAATCCCCGGCTCCTGCTCGCCGACGAGATCAGCCAGGGCCTGGCGCCGGTCGTCGTCGACCAGATCTACAAATCGTTCCCGGCGATCCGCGCCGAAGGCACCTCGATCATCATTGTCGAGCAAGAGGTGAAGCGCGCGGCATCGGCGTCGGATTACACCTATTGCCTCCTGAAGGGCCGCGTCACGCTCGAAGGCCGTTCCAAGGAGCTGAGCTTCGACGCGCTCTCTCATGCGTATTTCGGCACATGAGCAAAAGCAGACCGCGCGCCGCACCGGAAAACGGCCGCCTCCCGATTGAAGCCTGCGGCTTCAATCCTCCCTCCCCCGCCTGCGGGGGAGGGTTGGGGTTGGGGCTTGCGCGGAGAACCGCCTAATGGTCTGGCTGGATCTCTTCATCAACGGCATCTGCCTCGGCGGGCTTTATGGCGTGCTTGGGGTCGGGTTGGCGCTGGTGGTCGGCGTGATGCGCTTCGTCAATATTTCGCACGGTGTGTTCATCGTCATGGCGGCGTTCGTCGGCGTGTTCGCGTCGGCGCAATTGGTCGGCGTCAATCCGCTGTGGCTGTTGATTCCGGTCGCGGCGCTGTTCTTCTTGGTCGGCTATGGCGTGCAGGCGGTGCTGTTCAACCGCGTCGTCACGTCATCCGATTTCTTTGGGCCGATCCTGCTGACCTTTGGCTTTTCCATCGTGCTGCAGAACGTGATGTTCGAGCTGTTCGGTACCGACGTCCGCAGCCTGACCGCGGGCGGCCTGTCGCGGCTCAGCATTTCGCTCGGCAGCGTGTCGATCGGCGTGCTGCCGTTGATCACGCTGGCGCTGGCGATTCTGTTTTTTGTCGCGTTGCAACTTGCGATTTCGCGGACTGCCTTCGGCCGCGCCATCCGCGCCACCGCCGACAATCGCGACGTCGCGCGCCTGATGGGCGTGAAGCCGACGCGAGTCTTCAATATTACCATGGGCTTCGCCCTGGCGATGGCGGCCGTCGCGGGGATGCTGCTGGCGATGCGGTCGACCTTCACCCCGTTCTCGGGCCTCGCCAATCTGTTGGTGGCGTTCGAAGTGATCGTGATCGGCGGCTTCGGTTCGTTCTGGGGCGCGTTGCTCGGCGGCTTCCTCTTGGGCCTGGCACAGTTGATCGGCCTACATTTCGATCCCGACGCCGGCATCTTCTACGTCCACGTCGCGTTCTTCGCGGTCGTACTGTTCCGGCCGCAAGGCCTGATGGGGATCAAATTGCCATGAAGGCCGTCATTGCCCTTGTCGCCTATGCCGCGCTGGCTGCTGCCGCTGGCCTCGTGGCGCCGATCTACGATTGGGCGGGCGCGTTGCGCTTCATGTCGGAGATGTTCCTCTATCTCGCCATGGCGGAACTGTGGAACTTGCTCGCGGGCTATGCCGGCCTATTGTGCATGGGGCAGCAAATGTTCATCGGCCTCGGCACCTATTGCCTGTTCTACGCCTCGCTGAAGCTCAATGTGTCGCCCTATTGGGTGATGCCGCTGGCGTTCGTGTTTTCCGCGGCGATGGCGGCGCTGGCGGCACTCTTCATGTTCCGGCTGCGCGTCATTTATTTCGCCATCGGCACGTGGATTCTGTCCGACATGATCGCGAGCTTCATCGCGCGAACGCCGGAGCTTGGCGGCGCGTCCGGTTATCAGCTCAGCGACGTGCTGCCGCTGATCAATTTCGACCGGTTCGATCAGGTGATCTTCTGGATCGCGGCAGGCTTGGCGTTCGCGGCGGTATGGGGCTCGTACGCGCTGATGCGCTCGTCGATCGGGCTCGGGCTGATGAGCATCCGCGACAACGACCTCGCCGCGTCCAGCCTCGGCGTCGATGTCTGGATGAACCGGTTCATCGTGTTCGTGATCGCGGGCGCCGGCTGCGGGCTCGCCGGCTCGGTCTATTTCACCGCCCAGCTCTCGATGGGACCAGGCCAAGCGTTCGACCCGAACTGGGTGGTGGCGATGCTGTTCATCACCATCGTCGGCGGCATCGGCACGCTCGAGGGGCCCATCATCGGCACCATCATTTATTTTGGCCTGCGCGAGATTTTTACCAACGAACTCAATCTGTCGGGCGCCTGGTATCTGATCGCGCTCGGTGCCGCCGCGATGGCGCTGATGTTGTATGCACCGAACGGTCTGTGGCCGGAAATTCGCGACCGTTTCGGCGTCCAAGGCCTGTCGGTCCGCCGTCATCCGCCGAAAATGCTCGCCGCCGAACCGGCGGAGTGAGTTCGCCCGCGTCTTCGCGTAAAGTTCCGGCATGAACCCCGCCAGACGCCTGAAACGCATTCATTCCATTGCCGATTTCCGGGCGGCGGCGCGGCGCATGCTGCCGCGCATGGTGTTCGACTATCTCGATGGCGGCGCCGGCACCGAAAGCACCCTCGTGGAGAACGCCGCCGCGTTCGAGCGCTTTCGCCTGGTCTCGGCGGCGCCCGCCGACGTGTCGAAACGCTCGCTCGCGATCAGCCTGTTCGGCCGCGCGTTCCCGTTGCCGCTGATCGTGGCACCGTTGGGCCTGGCGTCGTCGTTTTGGGTCAAGGGCGAGCTGGCGCTGGCGCGCGGCGCGGCCCAGCACGGCATTCCGTGGGTGCTCTCCAACAATGCCAGTGTCATGCTCGACGAGGCGATGGCGGCGGGCAACGGGCCGAAATGGTTTCAACTTTACGTTCCGCCCAGCCGTGAAGCGACCAAGACCTGGGCGCGCCTTGCCAACGAAGCCGGGTTCGAGGCGTTGCAGATCACCGTCGATACGCTGGTGCCGAGCCGCCGCCTACGCGATATCAGGCGCGGTTTCTCGATGCCGTTCGCCTGGACGCCGGCCAAGCTGTTCGACGTGGTGACGCACCCCGACTGGACCAGCCGGATCGGCCCCCATGGCATTCCGCGACCGCAACTGATGTTCCATGTGCCGTGGGGCGCGCCCAATGCCGCGCCCGACATGCGCACGCGGCTCTCACCCGCGCTGGATTGGGACCTGATCCGCTGGTTCCGCGACGAATGGAAAAAGCCGCTGATGGTGAAAGGCCTCGCCGATCCGCGCCAGGCCAAGATCGCGCTCGATGCCGGCATCGACGCCATCGTCATTTCTAACCATGGCGGGCGGCAGCTCGACGGGGCGGTCGCTACCATCGAAATCCTGCCGGAATTCGTCGCCGAAGTCGGCGGCAAGTTGCCGATCCTAATCGATAGCGGTTTCCGAACCGGCGCCGATGTGGTTAAGGCACTGGCCTTGGGCGCGACGGCGGTGCAGATCGGCCGGGCCGCGGCGTATGCCGTCGCGACCGCGGGCGAGGCCGGCGTGGCGCACGCGATCGGGCTGATGAAGGCCGAGATCGATTCCACCATGGCGTTGTGCGGCATTGCCAAGATCAGCGACCTCAATCCCAGTTTGGTTCGGCGGCGCCCTTAACACACTCAGGGCCGCGGTTGGGGTATCATCCCATTGGCGCGCGCTTTCGGTTTGGCGGATCGGGAGAATCGATTCTTGTCCGGAGAGACATCGGACACTGGCGACGTGAATCCGACGGCGACCACGCCGGCCCCGACGGCGCCGGCGCTTGTTTGGGCGGCGTTCCGCCGTCAGCGCGCCGTGATCCAGAGTCTGGTGTTCTATGTCATCGTGCTGGCGGCGGCGGCCTATGTCGCCTGGACCTACGACATTTTCCCCGACGCGGATGGCAACTTCCATGAGGAAAAGACCGTCGAGCTTGACGAGGCGCTGGTGCTGGCGGCGCTGTTTTTCGGCGTGCTGGTGGTGCTCGCCGGACACGTCATCCAGCAGCGGCGGGAGCGCCGCGGCCGCGTCGCCGCGGAGCAGGAGGCCCGGCGGCTCGCCCTCGAGGACCCGCTGACCGGCTTGCCCAACCGGCGGCGCTTCGAGGACATGCTGAAGCGGGCGCTCGGCTCGCCACCGGCGGCGGGCGCGTCGCATGCGGTCCTTATGCTCGACCTCAACGCCTTCAAGCGGATCAACGATGTCTACGGCCATTCCGCCGGGGACGAGCTGCTGACCCAGGTGGGCGCGCGGTTGCTAGGCGCGATGCGCGGGCGCGACATCGTGGCGCGGATCGGCGGCGACGAGTTCGCGATCCTAGCGATGCATGTGGCGGGGCCTGAATCGGCGGCGAGCATCGGCCGCCGTGTCGTCGAGGGGCTGACGCCGCCCTTCGTTATCGCCGGCCGGTCGCACCAGATCGCCACCGGCATTGGCATCGCGCTTTACCCCCAGGACGGGGTGACCCGCGAGGAAATCCTACGCAAGGCCGACATCGCCCTCTATCGCGCCAAGGCGGAAAAGCGCTCGGCCTTGCGTTTTTTCGAGCCCGGCATGGACGCTGCACTGCGCGAGCGCGACCTAATCGAGACGGAACTACGCGCCGCCATCGCCGCCGGTGCCATCCTTCCCCATTACGCGCCGCAGATCGATCTGCGATCGGGCGCGATCACCGGGTTCGAGGCGCTGGCGCGCTGGACACATTCGACACTTGGCATCGTCCCGCCGAGCCGCTTCATTCCCATCGCGGACGATCGAGGCATGATCGGCGACCTGACCGATCTGATCCTGCGCCAGGCGTGTCGTGACGCGGTGGCGTGGCCCCTGCCCGTGCCCTTGTCGGTCAATATCTCGCCGGGCCTGCTGCGCGACCGCGGACTCGGCGAGCGTGTGTTGGCGATCCTGGCGGAGACCGGCCTGGCGCCGGCGCGGCTCGAGCTCGAAATCGCCGAGAGCGCGTTGGTGCGGGACATGGATACAGCGCAAGAGGTGTTGGGACCGTTGCGTGCGGCCGGGGTCAAGATCGCGCTCGACGATTTCGGCACCGGCTATTCCAGCCTCTATCATCTGCGCAATTTCAAGCTCGACCGGATCAAGATCGATCGTGGCTTCGTCGAGGCCATGACCCGCGACCGCGAAAGCGCCGCCATCGTGCATGCGTTGATCGGCTTGGGATCGGGCCTCAGTCTTGCGGTAACGGCGGAAGGAGTCGAGGATGCGGCGCAGCGGTCGTTGTTGGTGGCGCAGGGCTGCCAGCAGGCCCAAGGCCATCTGTTCAGCCGCGAAGTAACGGGCGACGAGGCGGCCCGGATGCTGACCGAAGGCGCCGGCGTCGTGAAATAGGGAGCGGAGGCATGACCCAAAACTATCCCGAGGTGTTCGACTTTCAGGGCTTCAACGCGCCGTCGCGCGTCGAATGCGACCTGTACGATCTGATCGTCGACAGCACGATCCCGGCCGAGATCGACGGCACTTGGTTCCGCGCCATTCCCGACCACGCTTTCCCGCCGAAATTCGCCAAGGACACGTATCTCTCCGGCGACGGCATGGTGAGCTCGCTGCGCATCCAGAACGGTCACGCCGATTTCAAACAACGCTATGTCCTGACCGAGCGGCTCAAGAACGACCGCGCGGCGCGGCGCGCGCTGCACGGGCTTTACCGTAATCCCTACACCGACGATCCGTCAGTCCAAGGCAAGGACCGCACCGTCGCCAACACCACGCCGGTCTGGCATGGCGGGCGCCTGCTGATGACCAAGGAGGACGGGCTACCCTACGAAGTCGATCCGGTCACACTCGAAACCAAGGGCCAATGGAACTACGGCGGCCGCCTCAAGAGCCAGACCTTCACCGCGCATCCGCGCCTCGACGACAAGACGGGCGAGATGCATTTCTTCGGCTACGAGGCATCCGGGCTGGCGACGCGCGACGTCGCCTATTGCATCGAGGACGGAAACGGCGAGCTGGTCCATGAGGAATGGTTCGAGGCGCCGTATTGCAGCCTGATGCACGATTTCCTTCTGACCGAGCGACACGTCATATTTCCGGTTTGGCCGATGACCTCCGATCTCGGCCGCCTCAAGGCCGGGGGCGCTCATTGGATGTGGGAACCGGAAAAGGGCAGCTATATCGGCATCATGCCGCGCGGCGGCGGCGTCAAGCATCTGCGCTGGTTCCATTTCGAGCCGCGCAGCGCGTTCCACTATCTCAATGCCCATTCCGACGGCAACAAGGTCCATATCGATTTCGCCCCGGCCAACGTGGTGGGCTTCCCCTTCATCCAAGAAGCCTCCGGCATTCATGTACCGCTCGGAAAAGGCGGCGGGCGCGGATTGGTGCGTTGGACCTTCGATCTCGACAAGAACGGCGGCAGCTACGAGGAAACGCCAATCGGTCCCGGTGGCGACATGCCGTGCGTGGCGCGCAAGGACGCGGGCATGGATTACGACATCGGGTATTACCAGACCTACTTCCCGCAGAACGGCGCGCCGCACGTTGTCGGCCCGGTCGGCGCCGGCTTCAACACCGTGGCGCGGATCGAGGTCAAGACCGGCAAGCTGGCGAGCTACGCGCCCGGCCTTGAATGCACCGTGCAAGAGCATGTCCACATCCCATCGAAGCAGCCGGGCCATGAGGGCTATCTGCTTTTTGTCGTGGACCTCCATGACCGGATGGGCTCCGAGATCCAGTTGCTGGAAGCGGCCAAGGTCGCGGCCGGACCGATCGCGCGCATTCAGATGCCGCTACGCCTGCGCTGCCAGGTCCACGGCACCTGGGTCGCCGCCTGAGGCGCACCGGCGCGCTGATACGTCGCTCCTAAGCTTGTGATGCGGACGCGATTGGTTCCGTGCTATCGATAGCTAAATTACGCGGTGTCCCGATGAGACTTCCCCGATCTTCCGCAACGCCGGTGTGGCGCGTGATGCCCGGGCTTTTCGCGCTGTGCATCCTGGCCCTGGCGGCGTGCACGCCCGAGACGCCGGACAGCAAAATGGCCGCCGCCGCGCCGGACCTCGCGTTGGTAAAGCGGGTGATCGACCGGGTCGACGCCGACTATGTCGTGCCGGTGGAGAACAAGAAACTGGTCGTCGACGGGTTGAAAGGGATGCTGTCCGGACTGGACCCGCATTCGGATTATCTGGACGAACGGGAGTATCAGGAGCTGATCTCGGATAGCGAAGGCGAGTTCGCCGGCATCGGCATCGAGATCAATCGCGACGACAACCGGCTGCGCATCATCTCGCCGATCGACGATACGCCGGCGGCCAATGCTGGCCTCAAGGCCGGCGACATTATCGCGCGCATCAACGGTCAGCCGACGGACGGCATGACGCTGCGCGATGCGGTGGATAAACTGCGCGGCCCCGCCGGCAGCGCCGTGCACATCACCATCGAGCGCGGCAGCCAAAAACCGCTCGACGTGACTTTGACTCGCGCGGTGATCCGCGTCGTCTCGGTGAAGTCGAAACTGGAAGCGGGCCACATCGGCTATGCCCGGGTTGTCAGCTTCGGTGAGCACACCGAGAGCGAGTTCATGGGAGCGGTGGAGGAAATGCGGCACCAGGCAGGGGCCCCCCTGTCCGGTTTCGTGCTCGATCTCAGGAACGACCCCGGCGGCCTGCTCGACACCGCCGTGCGCGTCGCCGGCGACTTCCTCGATGGCGGCGTGGTGGTGACGACCCGCGGTCGGCATCAAGACGACGACGAGACCTATCGTGCGCCGCCCGATGGCGACAAGCTCAAGGGCGTGCCGGTTGTGGTGCTGCTCAACGGCGCCTCCGCCTCCGCGTCGGAAATTGTCGCGGGGGCATTGCAAGACCGGCACCGCGCGACGCTGCTCGGTACGCGCAGCTTCGGCAAGGGTTCGGTGCAAACCATCATCCCGCTCGACGGCCAAGGCGCGTTGCGCCTGACGACGGCGCGCTACTACACGCCGTCCGGTCGATCGATCCAAGGCGACGGCATCGTGCCCGACATCATCGTGCTGCCCAACAAGGAAGCGGCCGACACGCGCGGCGAAATCGTCCATGAGGTCAATCTGCCGGGTGCGTTGAAAAACGACACGGCGCGCGGCCTCGCGAATCCCGCGGAATCGAACGACGACATCACCGTCGACACGCGGATCATCGGCACCGACAAAGACAATCAACTGAGCGCGGCGCTCGCCCGCTTGCGCGGCCGCGAGGTGAAGAACCAACCGGCGAGTTAGTGCGTCGTCCGCGTGGGTGGCAGCCACACCGTGACGGTCGTGCCGACACCGGGCTCGCTTTGGATGTCGAGCTTGCCGCCGTGCAATTCGGTCATGGAGCGCGCCAGCGGCAAGCCGAGACCGGTGCCCTGGTAGCGGCGAGCGAGCGAACTGTCGATTTGGCCGAACGGCCGCAACGCGGTTTCAAGATCGGACTTGGCGATGCCGATACCGGTGTCCGCCACGATGAAGCGCAAGCCCGAATCGTCGGCCTCGACGCGGATTTCAACGCGCCCGCCCGCGGGCGTGAACTTGACCGCGTTGGAAACCAAATTGAGCAGGATTTGCTTCAAGCGGCGGTCATCGCCGCGCACCGGCGGCAGCGCCGCCGGAATCTCGACGGCAATGACGACCCCGGCCGCGGTTGCGCGATCACGCATCAATCGCTGACAGGATTCGATCACGGCCGGTACGTCGATCGTCTCTTCGGCCAGCTCGATCTTGTTGACCTCGATCTTGGAAATGTCGAGGACGTCGTTGATCAAGCTGAGGAGATGCTGGCCGCTGTCGTGTATGTCCTTGGCATATTCCGCGTAGCGCCGAACGCCGAGCGGGCCGAACAATTGCCGCACGAGGATATCGGAAAAGCCGATGATGGCGTTCAACGGCGTGCGTAGTTCGTGGCTCATATTGGCGAGGAACTCGGTCTTGCTGCGGCTGGCGATTTCGGCTTCTTCTTTGGCCCGCTGCAACGCCGCCTCGCCGCGCTTTCGAATGGTGACGTCGCCATACGTGATCACCGAGCCGCCTGACGGCATGACCCGACGGCGGCGCTCGATGACGCGACCGTCGGGGCGATAGCGGTCGATCACCGGTACCGGCTCGCCCTCCAGTTCGGCCAAGCGCTCGGCAACCCGCGCCTCGATCTGGTCGGCGGGGGTGCCGTAGCCCTCGATGAAATAGCGCAGCACCTCGACGAACGGCCGGCCCCGCCGCATCAGATCGGGCGGAAGATCGAACATTTCGACGAGGCGGTTGTTCCATAACTTGGTGCGGTAGTCCGAATCGACGACCACCAGGCCCTGATCCATGTTGTCCAGGGTGGCACCCAGCAGCGCCGAATTTTCGGCGATGAAGTCCTCGCGACGTTTGCGTTCGGTGACGTCGCTATAGGTCACGACCACTCCGCCGTCCGGCATCGGCCGGCTGCGCCGCTCCACGACCCGATTGTCGAGCGTCGGACCGCCCAGGATGCGCGGTTCGCCGGCGAGCATTTCGTGGAGACGCTGCGCGATCGATGTTTCGATTTCGTCAGGCGACTGACCGAGACGGATACTGAGCCAGCGCGTCAGTTCCGTCGCCGGCATGCCGACGCGCAACCAGCCTGACGGCAAGTTCAGCAGTTCCTCGACGCGCGCGTTCCAGGTTTGGATTTCGGCGTCACTGTCGAGTACGAGCATGCCCTGATCCATGCTGCTCAGCACGGCGGAGAGATGCGCGCTCTTTTCCTCGAGCGCGCGCTCTCGCTCTGTCAGCGCGGTGATGTCGGTGAAGGTCAACACCGTGCCACCGCCGGGCATTGGACGACGACGACGCTCGATTATCATCCCATTCGAGTGGCGGCGCTGGAACACCAGGTCGATGCTGCCTTCGACTTCACGTAGCCGGTCGTGGGCCGCCCGGTCGCCGTCGGATCCATATTCGCCTTGCCGCGCCAGCTGATGGATGACCTCGCTCGCCGGCAAGCCGACTTTCAAGAAATCTGGCGGCAGGGCGTGCTGTTCGACCACGCGATTGTTCCACATGCGGACATTGCGATCGGCGTCGATCACCATGATGCCTTGGTCCATGTTTTCCAGAACCATGGCGAGCAACGCGCTCTTCTCCGCAATCTCGCTTTCGCGCTCGACCAATGCCGTGATGTCGGTATGAGTCAAGATCGCGCTGCCGTCCGGCATCACGCGACGACGCCGTTCGATCACCCGACCATTCTTGAGTCGGCGCGCGAAAACGAGGCCGGCCTCACCTTCGATCGCGGCGACGCGTGCCGTGGCCAAAGCGACCGGATCGCCGTCGCCGAATTCGCCCTGGCGCGCCAATTGTTCGACCACCTCGTCCGTCGACATGCCGAGGCGCAAGAAGTCTCGCGGCAGGCCATATTGCTCGACCAGCCGCTCATTCCACATCCGCACCTTGCCGTCGGCGTCGACCGCCATGATGCCTTGATCCATCCCCTCGAGGGTCGCGGCAAGCAAGGCGGATTTTTCCGCGACCTCTTGCTCGCGCCGCTTGGCCTCGGTAACGTCGGTATACGTCAAGACCATGCCGCCGTCCGGCAGCGGCCGCCGTCGGCGCTCGATGGTGCGGCCGCCGAAATTCTCGGGCGCCAAGGCAATGACGGCGGGGTGGCTGGCGTCCTTGAGCCGCGTTGTTGCCGTCTCGCCAAAGCCCGCGGGCGAAAATCCTTGTTCCTGCCGCATCGCCGCAATCAGTTCGCCCAGCGTCATGCCGACATGGCACACGCTTTCCGGTATCTGCATCAGCTCGAACAAGCGCCGGTTCCACAGCTTGATCCGCATGTCGGCGTCCAACACCAACATGCCCTGGTCCATGTTGCTTAGGGTCGCGGCCAACAGCCGGCGCTGATCTTCGCTTTGCCGTTCCTGCTGCTTGATCCGCGTGATGTCGGTAAAGGTGCGGATGACCATGCCGCCCGGCATCCGACTGCCGTGATTCTCGATCACGGTACCGTCGGGACGCACGCGCATGGTGGCGACGCCGCGCTGGCCGAACTGTTCGATGCGTTGCGCGACGGCGCCTTCGACATCGTCGCCGCCATATTCGCCGAGCTTGGCGGCGGCACGTACCAGGTCTTGCCCGGGCATGCCCACGCGGATCACGTCAGGTCGTAACCCGTTCATTTCGAGGAAGCGGTGATTCCACATCACCACCTTGCCATCGGCATCGTTGACCAAGATGCCTTGGTGCATGTTGTCGAGCGTGGCCTGGAGCAGCGCCGATTTTTCCTCGAGCTCGGCCTCGCGCTGTTTCAACGCGGTGACGTCTGTCTGCACCACGGCGATGCCGCCTTCCGGCAAGCGGCGCGCGCCTAATTGGAACCAGCGATCGCCGGCCTGCCGCTCGACCGCCACATGACCCCGGCCCTCGTGGGCGCCGGCGGCAACGTAGTCGATGGCGGGAACGGTGCGGCCGGCGCGACGCGCCGCGGCGGTGATCTCCGCGGCGGTGACGCCAGGGCGCAAGCGGTCGGCAAATGCCGCGTTTTCTTCGCGGAAACGGCTGTTGCACATCACCAGCCGCTGATCGCGATCGAACAGGACGAAGGATTCGGGAATGCTCTCGATTGCCGCGATCAATCGCGCCTGCGCCGTCGCGGCTTGTTCCTCCGCCTCGACCGAATGGGTGCGATCGCGCCCGGTGCCGCGATAGCCGAGGAATGTGCCGTCCGGCGCGAAGAAAGGAGCACCGCTCGTGGAAAAGTGGCGGCGGCGACCTTCGCGGTCGCGCCGGGTGAAACGGAAATCGCGAAAGACGTCACGGCGCTCGATCGCCTCGCGAACGCCGGCATAATCGAAACCCTCGATAGCCGGCAACGTCTCGTAAATGACGCGGCCGAGCAGGTCGGCGGTCAGCGACGTCGCCGCCAGATTGGGACGGTCAGACATCAAGGTGACGCGTAATTCGGCATCGGTTTCCCAGAACCAGTCGGCGCCGGCCTGAGCAAAGACGCGGATCGCCTCGGCATCGCGGTCCACCACGGCGGGATCGACCAGGCGTTCGTTGAGCATGATGGCGGGTTCGTCGTCCGGTCCGGCGAGACACGAAATTTCGACCATCCGCCGGGCAACGCCGGCACTGGTGTGAACCAGTTTCTCGCCGACGCTCGACTGGCCGGCGGCGGCTTGCTCGAACAGGTGACGGCCCTCGGACCGGTCGGCGAAATGCCGGACAAACGCGCACGCCGCCCGCTTCATGTCGCGCGGCGCCGCGAAATTCGCGCGCGCCGCCTGATTCTGGAACAGCACCGCACCCTTGTAACCGAATAGGGTCGACTGGACGCCGGGCGGCACCGGCGCGCTTGCGCGCGCCGTCGCGGCTTTCGCCGACAATGCCCGAACCTGCGGCATCCCTTGGCTCCTCGATCCCTATTCCCGCGAGTGCGGTTTCGTCGATGGAGCCATCGTTACACGGCAAGGTTTAAAATTCGTCAACCATACAAACTAGGGTAACTGGCCGCTTGTGCGCCCTCAGAGGCTGGTACGCGGCAGCATCGCACCCAAGGATTTGCCCCCAAAAATATGGATGTGGAAATGCGGCACCTCCGGATGAGCGTGGGCACCGTGATTGGCGAGGATGCGGTATCCCGTCCCCGATACGCCCAGCAATTCGGCCGCCTTGCCGACCGCACGGAAAAAACCGGTGATTTCGGCGGCGCGGGCTGTGGCGACAAAATCGTCGAACGAGACGTACTCGCCCTTCGGAATCACCAAGGCATGAACCGGCGCCAACGGGTTGATGTCGTGAAAGGCGAGCGCGTATTCGTCCTCGTAGATTTTCCGCGACGGTAGCTCGCCCCGGAGGATGCGGGCGAAGACGTTGGTTCGATCGTAGGACATAGGAGGCCCCTATTTCTGGCGCGCGGCCTTTTCGGCGAGCCCGGACGTGCCGCTGCGCGATTCGAGGACGCGCCACACCTCGGCGGGCGATACGCCTGCCGCCACCCATAGCACCAGAAGGTGGTACAAAAGATCCGCGCTTTCGGCCGCCAGACGCGCGCGGTCGCCTTTCACGGACTCGATGATGGCTTCGATGGTTTCCTCGCCAAGTTTCTTGGCGATGGCCGGCGCGCCCTCGGCCAACAGCTTGGCGCTATAGGATTCCGCGGGATCGGCGTCACGACGTGACGCAATCACTTGGTAAAGCTTGTCCAGGGCGGTACCGTCTGGTTCGGACATGCACCTTGGCTAGCACATTTGCGCCCGCCGCGTCACGCGGGCGCGACGGTCAGAAGGCTGCGGCCTTGGCGCCGACCAACCGGTCGGCCAGTTTCCGCGCGCCCGCCTGCATCTCATAGAGGAACAGGCCCTTGGAAACGATGAAGCGGGTTGCGGGCTGGCCGCCGAACCCGACCAAAAACTGATAACGCGCCTGGCTGGTGATGCCATCGAAATCGAACGTGAGACCGAGTTCGTGGGCATGTTGCATGCCGGTCCACAGCAGTTGACTGACGGCGCCGGCATGCGCGACGGCGTCGTTCCGGCTCGACAGGAAATAGTAATAGGAGTGATCGTCCCAGATGAAAAACGTCTGCGCGTGTATCGTGCCCTGCCCATCGACCGCGGCGACGATCCGAGCCTGTCCGCGGGCTTGCGCCGCCTGATAGATGCGGGCGATCAACGCCAGGTCGAAATAGGATTTGTCGCCGTCCAGATTGTCGGCATAGAACTGGGCAAAGCGCTCGGGATTGTCGACCTCGACGACCGACAGAATGTCCTGTGCGCGCCGGATGATGTTGCGCGTTTTGTCGCGCATCCCGGCCCACAGCGTCGCCTCCGGATCGCGGCAATCGGCCAGCAGCGTGTGTTGCAGGCTGGTTTGATAGCCGCGAGCCTGAAACGGCACGACATCGGTCAGCGACGGATCGAGGCGGAAGCGGATAAAGTCGAATTCGGGAAGCTGGTCGAGCAAGTCGCAGACGGTGGTGAACATCGCCCGCTGCCGCGTTTCGGCTTTCTTGCCTTCGACCTTGAGCACCGGACCCAGGGTTCGAGTCAGCGGCGGCATTTTGATCGAGCGAAACATGAGCCGGCTGGAATAGGCGTAGCGTAGATAGCCTTGTTCGGTGCTCACCTCGGCCCAACGGCCAGGCGCCACAATGTCGAGCCACCAATCCTCATGAAATATCGTCTTGCGCACGCCAGCCTCCGCCGGGACACGATCGCCTATACCTTACGTACGCCGGGTTTATTGAAACTTTCTTAATTTGCGGGACGGGTCCGCTTTAGCGCACCGGAATGTCTGCTTGGCGCAACGCCGCCTTGGCGTCGGCGATGCGATAGGTGCCGAAGTGGAAAATCGAGGCCGCCAGCACCGCCGTGGCGTGGCCGTCGCGGATGCCTTCGACCATGTGTTGCAAATTTCCGACGCCGCCCGAGGCGATAACCGGCACCGGCACGGCGTCCGCGACGGCTTTGGTTAACGGAATGTCAAAACCCCGCTTCGTGCCGTCTCGGTCCATCGATGTGAGTAAAATTTCACCGGCGCCTGAGGCCACCATATGTTTCGCCCAGTCCACGGCGTCGAGCCCGGTGCCCCGCCGGCCGCCATGAGTGAAAATCTCCCATTTATCCGGTCCCGTCTGCTTCGCATCGATAGCCACGACGATGCATTGGCTGCCGAATTTCTCGGCGGCTTCGGCGACGAAGTCGGGCCGCGCCACGGCCGCCGTGTTGATCGATGTCTTATCGGCGCCGGCAAGCAGCAACTTCCGGATGTCCTCGAGCGTGCGCACGCCGCCGCCGACGGTGAGCGGCATGAAACATTGCTCGGCGGTGCGCGCCACCACGTCATAGAGCGTGTCGCGATTATCCGACGACGCGGTGATATCGAGGAAACACAATTCGTCGGCGCCCTCTTTGTCGTAAAGCCGCGCTTGTTCAACCGGATCGCCGGCATCGACCAGATCGACGAAATTGACGCCCTTCACGACCCGGCCCGCGGTGACGTCGAGACAAGGAATGACGCGCATCTTCAACATGGCTACCGCTCCACCGGATACGGACCGTCGGTGAAGACGCGATCGTGATAGCCCTTCGATCCGATCGCCTGGGCCAGCGGACTGCGCGGGTCGGCACCCGCCTGAAGCGCCGCAAGGATGCGCGCGAAATCGTAGCGCGGCCGCCAACCCAATTCTTGTCGGGCGCGGTCGTTGGCGTAGACCCGGCCGATGCCGGGAAACATCTTCCAGCCGCGCCGTTCATATTCGGCTTCGTACCCAGGTACGCGCCGACTGACGACGCGCGGCGCATCGGCGCGGAGCTCGGCAAGGTCCTCGCGTTGGAACGGCGTGGTCGCGCTGACGATGTATTTGCGGAAACCGAGCGCGGCGGCGCCCTCCGACGCCAAGAGATGCGCGCTCACGACGTCTTCGATCTCGACGCGGCGATACAAAAATTCGTTGGCCTTGACGTTCGCGTCGCTATAAGCGGCGCGGATTTCGCGATCGTCGTCGCCCTCCGGAAAAAAGCGCGACGTCCGCAGCACGATGCAAGCCAGACGCTGATTGCGATGAAAAAGCTGGCACAGATCCTCGGCCGCCGCCTTCGTCACGCCGTAGATATTCTTCGGTACCGGCACCACCTCCTCGGTGATCCAGGCGGCCCGCGCCTCCGCCGGCGGCGACATGGCGTCGCCGAACACGCTGGTCGAACTCGTAAACACGAACGAGCGGATACCGGCCGCCGCCGCTTCTTCCAAGAGATTGAGCGTGCCGGTGACGTTGGTGTCGACAAAATCCTGGCGCGCATGCGTGGCGACATGCGGCTTATGCAGCGTCGCGGTATGGAATACGATCTCGACGGCGTTCATGGCGCGATGGACGGCGGACCGGTCGGCAACCGAGCCGACCTGCGTCGTGAACGGCGACGACAGAATGTCGAGCCCAACGATTTCGTGCTGCCGTAACTCGCGCAAGGTGCGAACCAACGCCTCGCCCAGATGCCCGGCGCTGCCGGTGACCAAAATTCTCATGCGGTACCGTTCGCGATTGCCCTGCGTCCCTCGACTGCTCGCCTGGCTATGCCAGGCTCCGCGCTCGGGATGAGGAAAGATAAGTGTCGGTACGTGCCCGCACCACCGAAAGCTCTCGCCTCATCCCGAGCGCGCACTGCCGCGCGACAGCGCGGCGGGAGCAGTCGAGGGACGCACGATAGCATTTCAGCCCCCCGCTATTTTCAAAGCATCGGCGAGCGCGAACCGGCCTTCGTAAAGCGCCCGGCCGACGATCACGCCTCCAACGCCTCGATGCTCGTAGCGCTTTAGTGCGGCTATCTCATCAAGTTTAGAAACGCCTCCGGATGCGATCACGGGAATCGAAACGTTTGCCGCTAGAGCGACAGTTGCATCGACGTTGACGCCGTGAAGCGTGCCGTCACGTTCTATGTCTGTAAATATAATCGCCGCGACGCCAGCACCCTCGAAACGCCATGCCAACTCAGTGGCAGTCATCGTCCCCGTTTCTGTCCAACCCTTAACGGCGACCAATCCATCTCTGGCGTCGATCCCCACGACAATGCGGTCGGGTAAATCGCGGCAAGCGTCTTCCACAAGGGTGGGGTTACGTGCCGCGGCGGTGCCTAGGATAACCCTCGAGATTCCTTCATCCAGCCAAGCGGAAATCGATGCGATGTCCCGGATCCCGCCGCCGAGTTGTACCGGCACGCGCACGGCCCCGAGAATCGACCTGACCGCCGCCGTATTTCGGGATTCTCCCGCGACCGCGCCGTCGAGATCGACAATATGGAGCCATTGCGCGCCAGCCTCGACGAATTCGCGCGCCTGCGCGGCGGGATCCGTGTTGAACACCGTCGCCTTGTCCATGTCGCCGCGGAGCAGACGCACGCACTGCCCGCCTTTGAGGTCGATCGCCGGATAAAGAATCATGGCCGCCACCGAAGAAAATTGGTGAGCAGCCGCAGCCCCGTCTCCTGGCTTTTTTCAGGGTGGAATTGCGTGCCGACGAGATTGTCGCGTCCGACCGCCGCCGTTATCGGCCCGCCGTAATCGACGGTCGCGAGAACATGCGTCGGATCGGCGCAAGCGAAGCCATACGAGTGCACGAAATAGGCATGCGCGCCCGGCGCGATGCCGGCGAACACCGGATGCGCGACGCGGAATTGCAATTGGTTCCAGCCCATATGCGGAATTTTCAAGGTCGGATCGGACGGCCCCAGCAATTTGACGTCGCCCGGAATCCAATCGAGTCCCGCAACGGTCTCGAACTCCAACCCGCGCGTCGCCATGAGCTGCATGCCGACGCAAATGCCGAGGAACGGCCTGCCGCCGCGAATGACCTGCTCGTTCAGCGTCTCGATCATGCCCGGCAACGCGGCCAGGCCGCGCTTGCAATCGGCGAACGCGCCGACGCCGGGTAGTACGATGCGGTCGGCGGCGCGGACCTTGGCCGCGTCGCCCGTCACCGCGACCTCGGCCGCCGCACCCGCTTCTCGCGCCGCGCGCTCAAGCGCCTTGGCGGCCGAGCGCAGATTGCCCGAGCCGTAATCGACGATGGTCACAAGCATCAGAGACTTCCGCCGAGCACGCCCTTGGTCGAAGGTACCGCGTCGCCGCGGCGGGGATCGATCTCGACGGCCATGCGCAAGGAGCGCGCCAAGCCCTTGTAGCAGGACTCGACGATATGGTGGCTGTTCTCGCCGTAGAGATTCTCGATGTGCAGCGTTACCCCGGCCGATTGCGCGAAGGCCTGGAACCATTCCTTGAACAGTTCCGTATCCATCTCGCCGAGCTTCGGCTTTGGCACGTTGACGCGCCAGATCAGATAAGGCCGGTTGGAGCAATCGAGCGCGACCCGCGTCAGCGTCTCGTCCATCGGCACCAGCGCCTCACCCCACCGCGCGATGCCGGCACGATTACCCAGCGCTTTCGACACCGCCTCGCCGATGACATAGCCGGTATCCTCGGTGGTGTGGTGGAAGTCGATATGGAGATCGCCCTTCGCCTGAAGCTGGATGTCGATCAGGCTATGACGCGAAATCTGCTCGATCATGTGGTCGAGAAAGCCGATCCCGGTCGACACTTGGTACTGGCCGGTGCCGTCGAGATTGATGGTCGCGGCAATCCGCGTCTCGCGCGTGTTGCGCTCGACGGTCGCGATGCGCCCCGAGGATTTGACGCGTGACGCAACAGTCGCCTTGGGCAAGGCAGGTCTCCAGGCCGGCGCAAGAACGTCCGGCGCGGCTCTTGTAACAAAAGCCGGACTCTCTCGCTACCCTCTCCGCCCATTGGGGGGAGAGGGAGGGACCCGCGCCAAAGGCGTGGGAGGGTGAGGTGGTCACGCGATGCAACGCCCTGGAATCCCCTACCTCACCTAACCTCTCCTCCCCCCAGGGAGGAGAGGGAAAATTTATGTCTAGCCCCCCGGATGCTGGTTAACCAGGAGCCAGTACATACCGATCTGGTTGACGGCGCGTTTGAATTGCTCGAAATCGACCGGTTTCACGATGTAGGAATTGGCGCCGAGCTTGTAGGTCTCGTGCAGGTCGCGGTTCTCGCGCGACGAGGTCAGAACCACCACCGGGATCGTCTTGGTGCGCGGGTCGCTTTTGACCCGTTGCAGCACCTCGGCACCGTTGACCTTGGGTAGCTTGAGGTCGAGCAGCAGCACCACCGGCGACGCTTCCATGTTGGGTGTGCCGTCGGGCCGGGCGCCGAAGAGATAATCGAGCGCCTCGGCGCCGTCGCGCAGCACGCGGATCGGGTTGGTAAAATTGCTTTTCCGCAGCGCACGCACGGTCAGTTCGACATCGTCGGGATTGTCCTCGACCAGCATGATCTCGACCGCGCTCATGCCGCATGTTCTCCGAGTATGAAGAAGAACGAGGCCCCAGCGCCGAGCACGGCCTTGGCCCAGATCGCGCCGCCATGGCGATGGACGATGCGCTGCGCCACCGCGAGGCCGACGCCGGTGCCATCGAAATCCTCGGCGCGGTGCAGGCGTTGGAACACGCCGAACAGCTTGCCGGCATGCGCCATGTCGAAGCCGACGCCGTTATCGGCGACGAAGTAGACCGTGCGGCCGTCCTCGTCACGACTGCCGATCTCGACGCGCGGCTTGTCGGTGTTGGCGGTGAACTTCATCGCGTTGTCGATCAGGTTGACATAAAGCCGCGTCAGCAGCGCCGGATCGGCGTCGCAGGGCGGCAGGGCGCCAACCTCGATGGCGACGTCGCGATTGGCCCATTTGGCGTCGCCGTCGGAAAGAATGCGCCGCACGATCGCGGCGGGCTCGACGCGGCGCTTTTCGAGCGGCTGGCGCAATAGGCGCGAGAAGCTGAGAAGGTCGTCCATCAATCGGCCCATGCGCACGCTGTTTCGCCGCACGATACCCAACAGCCGCGCGGCTTCGGGCTCGAGCGTGTCCGCGAAATCCTCGATCAGCGCGCGGGAAAAACCGTCGATCGCGCGGAGCGGGGCACGGAGATCGTGGGCCACGGTATAGGAAAAGGAGTCGAGTTCGTCGGTGGCCGCGCGCGCCTCTTTCACCGCCTGGTCGAGCCGGGCGCGGCTGTCGGCGAGCGCCAGGCGTGCGTCGCGCCGGTCGCGGTTCACGAGCAGGATCGCCGCCACGAGCGCGACCGCCACGAGCGCGGCGCCCACAGCCAATGAAGGCTGCCGTCGGACCAGGTGACGCGGAATTCAAGATCGATTTCGGCGCCGTGGTCGAGCGCGCGGCGGAACGCCTCGTCGACGCGCGGCCGGTCGTCGGCCGCGATCTGCGCCATCGCCTCGTCATAGGTCCAGCGCCGCGGAGGTTCGCCGTGGCCGAACAAGCGGAAAAAACGCGGCGAGGGATGGAACTCATGGGTCGCGAGCTCGATCTCCCATTCGCTGATATGCGCCGATTCCAATGCGAATTCGCGCATCTGTTCGAGCTCGCGGATCGCCGCTTCGGCGGCGCGGCGCTGGCGGCGCGCGTCGGCTTGCTTCAATTCGCGCGCGATCGCCGGAACGAGGCGCCCGACATTGCCTTTCATCACGTAGTCCTTGGCACCCGCGCGCATCGCCGCGACCGCTTCCTCTTCGCCGATGCCGCCCGAAAAGATGATAAAAGGCAGGTCGAGATCGTGGTCGCGCAACACGTCGAGCGCACTGAACGACGTCATGCCGGGCATCGAATGATCCGATACGACCAAGTCCCACTCGCGCTCGTCGAGCGCTTCCGCCATGCCGTAGCGTCTCGACCCGCCGCATGGTCACGTCGGAACCGGCCCGGCGCAGTTCGAAGCGCAGCAGTTCGGCGTCGTCAGGCGCGTCCTCGATCACAAGAAGGCGCAGGGGAACCGGACTCATAATAACCTCCACCCATCAATCCGGCATAACCTCCACCCATCAATCTGGCGCTTACTCTACTTTTGCAAGAATTAATAGGTTAATAAAACACTCTAAGATTGATAAAATGGCATACGAAGACGTTCATCGTCTAACGCCTTAAGATTCGTTACGCTGCACCGCACAAAGCGTCCTTGACCCGCCGCCGGGCTGGGCGTACCTGTGCCGCGATTTTGATCAGGAGCCAGAAGCGTGGATACGAATCCGGTTCCGACCCCCAAAGCCCGCGTCAGTCCGGTCGCGTTGCGTCAGCGCAAAGGCGGCGTGCCGATCGTCTGCCTCACCGCCTACACCGCGCCGATGGCGCGCCTTATCGACAACGCCGTCGATCTGATCCTGGTCGGCAATTCGTTGGGCATGGTGGTCTACGGTTTTGAAACCACCGTGCCGGTGACGTTGGAAATGATGATTCGCCACGGTGCCGCCGTGGCCCGTGGGGCGCGGCATGCCTGTGTCATCCTCGACCTGCCCTTCGGCACCTATCAGGAAACGCCGGTGCAAGCCTATCGCAATGCCGCGCGCGTCCTGGCCGAGACCGGCGTCGCCGGCGTCAAGATCGAGGGCGGCGAGATCATGGCGGAGACGATCCGCTTTCTGGTCGAACGCGGCATCCCCGTGCTGGGTCATATCGGCCTGCAGCCGCAGTC
Source organism: uncultured Alphaproteobacteria bacterium (assembly GCA_963851285.1). Taxonomy (GTDB): domain Bacteria; phylum Pseudomonadota; class Alphaproteobacteria; order ATCC43930; family CGMCC-115725; genus JAATGI01. The sequence goes on along the minus strand of CAWKOL010000001.1, from coordinate 57,451 downwards.
GGCGAACACCGTGACGACCGGCGGCTTCCGCGCGCAAGGCAAGAGCGACGAGGATCAGGCACGGATTCTGGCCGATGCGCGCGCGGTCGCGGCGGCGGGCGCGTTCGCCGTGGTGGTCGAGGGCGTGACGGAAAGCTTGGCGCGGGCCGTCACCGACGCGATCGAGATCCCGACCATCGGCATTGGCGCGTCGGCGCATTGCGACGGGCAGATTCTGGTGACGGACGATGTCGTCGGCCTGTTCACCGATTTCAAGCCGCGCTTCGTCAAACGGTATGCGGAACTGGCGCCGACGATCGTGCAGGCGGCCGAGGAATACGCCGAAGATGTGCGCCAGCGTCGCTTTCCCGGCCCCGAACATACCTACGGAAGTAAGAAGTAACAGCTAACAGGATCAGTCGTCTGTAGCGTACTGACAACTGACGACCGATAACGCTCCACTACATATCGAAAATCTGCCACCAATGCGGGCCGTTGGTCGGTTCCGGGCCGCTCGGCGCGTAGCCTTTGCTCTGCATGCAGGCCCGGACCATGTCGCCGCTGAGCCGTCGGTCGCTCGATGCATCCTCGGCGAGATGCATTTCGGTCGTTTGCGACTGCGACCAATCGTGTTGGCGCGACGCGGCGATGTCCGTATCGATGTTGACGTCGCGCTGGATCGCATGCTGCGCCTCGTGACGGCAATCGGCATAGTCCGCGGAGGCGACCTCGGGGGTAACGCCGTCCTTGGTCCAATCGGGCGGGCCGCCGCACGCCGCCAGCGACACCGACAGCGCGAGCGCCGCCATCAACGGGAATGCCCTGCCCATACCCGATCTCCCCTCGGCGCGGCCTAAAAGCGCCCCGCCTGAAAATCCATCGCCGCCTGACGAATTTCTTGCGGCGTATTCATCACGAACGGACCGTACCGCGCCACCGGCTCGTTAAGCGGCCGGCCGGCGACCAACAGAACCCGGGCCGCGCCGCCCGACGCGGCGACACGCACCGCGTCGCCGGCGCCAAGGACGACAAGATTACCATGGCCGATTGCCTCTGGCGCTTCGCCGACCGCGATATTGCCCTCGAATGGGTAAAGAAATACCGCATGAGTCGCGGGCAGCGGCAAGGTCGCGCTGCCGCCTTCCGGCAGGGCGATGTCGAGCATGATGGGCTGGGTCGCGATGCCGTTGATCGGACCGCGCACGCCCGCGACCTCGCCGGCGATCACTTTGGCCGTAACCCCGCCGGGCAGCGATGCCGTCGGAATCTCGGCGGGCGGAATCTCTTGATAACGCGGCGCCGTCATCTTGTCCTTGGCCGGCAGGTTGACCCAGAGCTGGAAGCCCCACATCAGCCCGTCTTCCTGTTCCGGCATTTCCGAATGGACAATGCCGCGCCCCGCGGTCATCCATTGCACCGAACCGGCGTCGAGACGGCCCGAATGGCCCTTGTTGTCGCCGTGGCGCATGCGCCCCGCGAGCATATAGGTCACCGTCTCGAAGCCGCGATGCGGATGCTCCGGAAAGCCGGCGATGTAGTCGTCGGCGTTGTCGGAGCGGAACTCGTCGAGCATCAGGAACGGATCGACGCTGTCGAGCTGCTGCGTTCCGATGAGGCGGTTGAGCTTCACCCCGGCGCCGTCGCTCACCGGGACGCCGCGCACGATACGCGCCGCCGGCCGCAAGATCATGGTCGATCCGTCCATCGCAATGCTCCTACTTCTTTTGCAGGGCGCGGCCCTTGACCAGCGCGTCGGCCGTCTCGGCGACGAACTTGCCCTGGTAGCGCGCGATTTCCTTCTCGTTCTCGCTCACCGCTTTCGGCTTCTGCATGGTGCCCGCGACGATGCTGGCGCCATAGGGCGAGCCGCCGCTGATCTCGTCGACATTGCTGACGCCCGGGCTGGCGAAGCCGATCGGCACGATGATCATGCCGAGATGCTGCACCACCGTCTGGAAATTCAGGATCGCCGCGTCCTGCCCGCCATGCTGGGTGTTGGCGGAGGTGAAGATGCTGGCGATCTTGCCGATCATCGCGCCGGTGAACCACAGCGACCCGGTCTGGTCGAGGAAATGCTTCATCGACGCCGCCATCATGCCATAGCGCGTCGCGGTGCCGAAAATCACCGCGTCGTAATCTTTGAGCTCCTCGGGATTGGCCTCGGGGGCGACGAAATCGGACTTCTGGTAGCGCGCCTTGGCCTCCTCGGCCGTGAATAATTCCTTGACGCGCTTCAGCGTTACTTCCGAGCCGGGCACGGAACGCGCGCCCTCGACCACGGCCTGCGCCAGGGTCTCGATATGCCCGTAAGCCCCGTAATACAGAACCAGTACTTTCGCCATGACTTTAGCTCCCCTGTGTCGGTTTGGTTGTTATGAAGGCCCGATGATTACTGGATTGCAGCGTAAATGGGAATGCGCGAGCATAAACGGAACGATCAAAGAAGCGTGTCCGCCATGCGGAGGCGCGCGATGGAGGATGTAATGCGCCTGTTCAAACTCTTGGTCCTGTTCGCCGCCTTTGTGCCGGTCGCCGCCGGTGCCGCGCCGGCGCCCGTCACCGTCGCCGGCGGGACGGTCCAAGGGGTCGCCGACGGCCACATCGTCCATTATTGGGGCATTCCTTTCGCCGCACCGCCCGTCGGCGATCTGCGCTGGCGCCCGCCGCAACCGGCGAAGCCGTGGAGCGGAACCCTGCTCGCCGACCATTTCGGCCATGACTGCATGCAGAACACGAACATGCGCGCGCCGTGGCCGCACCGTGAGCCGACGCCGTCCGAAGACTGCCTCTATCTCAATATTTGGGAACCAGCCCACGCGGCGGCCGGCGCGAAACTGCCGGTCATGGTCTGGATCTACGGCGGCGGGTTCCAGATCGGTTCCTCGGCCACCACGCTGTACGACGGCGGGCACTTCGCCGAAGACGGCATCGTCTTCGTCAGCTTCAACTATCGTCTCAACAAGTTCGGCTTCTTCGCCCACCCGGCGCTCACAACGGAAAGCCCCGACGCGCCGTTGGGCAATTACGCCGTGCTCGACCAGATCGCGGGCCTGAAATGGGTGCAGGATAATATCGCAACGTTCGGCGGCGATCCGAACAATGTCACCATTTTCGGCGAAAGTGCCGGCGCCATGTCGGTGCAATACCTAATGACCTCGCCCCTGGCAAAGGGGTTGTTCGACCGCGCGATTTCGGAATTGGGCTTCGGCCGCTTCCACCTCCAGTCCTTCGCCGAGGCGGAGGCAAAGGGCAAGGCCGCCGCGGCGAGCTGGGGCGTGACGGGCGACGATGCAGCGGCGCTGCGCGCGTTGCCGGCGGACAAGGTTCTGGGCGACACCACCATGAGCCATAACGGCTTCTGGCCGATGATCGACGGCAAGATCATTCCCCAGCAGACCATCGACGCCTTCAATGACGGGCATATGGCGCATGTGCCGTTAATCGTCGGCTCGAACAGTTACGAGATTGGCTTGTTTCCGATGATGGCGATGGGCCTGTCGCAGCGGGACGCGAAGGAATGGCCGACGGCGGAAAAGCTGTTCGACGGCTTCGGCCGTCACGATCCCAAGATTTTGGAAATGCAGGTCGCGACCGATCTAATCCTGACCGAACCGACACGCGCGCTCGCGCGCGACGCGGTCAAGGCGGGCATGCCGACCTACGTCTATTATTTCTCCTACGTGACGCCGTCGATCCGGGCGCGGTACCCGGGCGCGCCGCATTTCTGGGAAGTGCCCAACGTGTTCGGTACCGAAATGCTGTTCGAGCCGCACCCCGAGCCGGCGACGGCGAAGGTCGCGGAAGCGATGCATTCGCGCTGGGTCGATTTCGTCAAGACCGGCAAGCCCGGCGACTGGCCGGCCTATACCGCCGGCAAGGAGGAATGGCTCGACTTCACCGGTGACGGAGCGTTGGCGAGGCACGACTTGCTGAAGGCGCGGCTCGATTTCGTCGGGACGCTGCCGACGGCGCGACCGCCAACGAACTGATTACGGGCGGTTGAACAGCATCAGCGTCACCGGCCTGCCCTTCGAGTAGTCGAGGCCGGAGACCGTGGCCGCCGGGATAGCGGCGCCGCCGAGCGCTTTCCGGAATGCGGTCTCGTCGCTTTGCGCCACGATCGCGGCCGCGACCTTGTGCTGCGTCAGGGCCGCCGCCGCCGCTTCGGGCGGCAGTAAACGCGTGTCGGTGCCGAGTTGGAAAATCAGGCTCGGCTCGCTGTAACCGACAAGGGCGACCGGCCGGGCTTGCACGCGAGCCGCAATCTCGGTCGACGGGAACAGCCAATCGAGCCGCGGCGCGACCCATTGCGCGAGCGGGATGTAGGTCACGAGAGCGCAACAAACGGCGATCCACGGCGCGCGGGTCCATAACAGCGCCACGCCGACAACCGCCAATGCGATCGCCGTGGCGACGCCGATCGGATCGAGTCCCGGCGCCGAATTGAATCGGCGCTTCGGTCAGGCCCGCAATCAGGCACAGCGCGACGATGATCCAAATGGCCGCGAACAGCACATCGAAGCGCCGCCATGTCCGATCGGGTGCGACCAACGCGTGGCCCGCCATCAACGCCATCGCCGGATACACCGGCAGCAAATATTGCGGCAGCTTGGTCGGCACCAATTCGATCAAGACCCAGAACGGCACCGCCCATGCGATCAGGAAGCGCACGGCGGTCGCACGGCGGTCACGCCAGGCTTGGGCGACGATTCGGCCGAGAAAAAACGTCGCCGGCCAGAACCCCCCCATCAGGATCACGAGATGCGTGAGCGGCGGCGCGCCGTGCTCTTCCGCGCCGCCCATCAGCTTGTCGATGAAATCGTGCCCAACCGACTGGCTGAGAAACGCACCGCCGGTCGCGGCTTCGATGGCGACGAGCCAAGGCCCGACAATCACGAGCAATAACGGTACGCCCCACCAAGCACGCAATCCCCCAAGCCAACGCGCGTCGCGATCGGCGATCGACACGGTGACGACCGTGAACAGCGACAGCACCGGTACCACCGGGCCTTTGATCATCACCGCGAGCGCCTGCGCGAGCCAGAACAGCAGTGGCCAGCGCCAGGCTACCGGCTGCCGCTCACGCGCCGTCCGATAGATCGTGGCCAGCGCGCCTTGCACCGCCACCGCCGTCGCCAGCAGCACCGAATCCGTCTTGGCGATATGCGACTCGACCGTCAACTCGAGCGTCGCGGCCAGCAAGCCTGCGCCGATCAACGCCTCGCGCCGTCCGACCAATCCCTTGCCGAGTCCGAAGGTCAACAGCACCGCCGCGACGCCGCCGATGAGGGACGGCACGCGATAAGGCCAGATGGCACTACGTTCGGCATCGCTGAACGCGGCAACCGAAACCGCTTGCAGCCAATAAATGCCGACGGGCTTTTTGTTGCGCGCTTCGTTCTGAAAGCGGATGCGCAGGAAGTCACCGGTCTCGAGCATCTGGCGCGTCGCCTGAGCGAAACGCGCCTCGTCCCGGTCGAGGACCGGCAGCGTCGCAATGCCTGGCAGATAAAGCGCGAGCGACAGAAGGCCGAGAAGGATGTAGGGGCGAACGCCCCTACACCATTGCTCGATCATGCCGTGTCGTGCGCGCCGGCGGAACTACAGCCGGCCGAGCGCGCGCCGCAACGCGTTGGCGCCGGGCTGGTGCAGCCGGGCATGGCCGTAGACGATCTGTTCCGTCGTGACCGGCCGATTGTAGTACCGGGCGTTCCAATCCCGGTTCGGACCGATCGCGCCCCCCTGGAGAGCGATGCCGCCGAACAGCCCTTTCGAGTTCGACAGCGCGTAGATGTCCGCGCCGGCGCTCGTTACCGAGCCCTCGGCGCCGGCGCCCAGTGTCGCGATGGCGAGGCCGGCCTCGGCCCCCAACTTGAGCTGCGCCTGCGTAATGGCAAGTTGCAGCGCCCGATCGTTCATGATGATCAGCACGACCTTCGATACCGCGATGCCCGCTTGGAGGCCGAACGATGCGGCGCCGAGGTTATAAAACGCCGGATAGCTCCATGAGCCGTTCCGATTGTGGATCAACAGGACGCCCTGACCGCCCTGCGCGCCGAAAATGAACCCGGCCTTGACCAGATTCGGCACGATCAGGACAGCGCGCGAGCGCCGTACCAGCGACCGCACGTTGTCGGTGTAATTGCCGGGATTATGGAAGGAATGGACGACGCCGACCGCTTCGTCGACGATCTGCTGCTGGTCCGACTGGGCGCGTGCGCCGGGCGCGGCCAACAGCCCCAAGGATAAAAAGCCAAATAAGGCGATGGCAAAACGCCGAGTCATTTCATTCTCCTTGATTCAATTCGCCGGTGATCAAACGCCACAGGTACAATACCGAATCATAGGGCAGCGGTTCCCGAGGCACCATGAAAGATTGCTGTTGGCAGACGATCTATCGGGGTAATCGATTGACCGCCGCTACGCGCCAATCATGGGCGCGGGCGTCGCTCTCGAAATGCTCGATGAAGGTCAGCGACAAATTCTCGGCGGAAAAGGCCAGCGCGATCTCCGGCGGCAGGTCCAGCGCGACGCCAAGCGCCGAACGGATCGTGCCGCCATGCGCCACCGCGACGATGTCGCGACCCCGCAGCTCGGCGGTCCATTTCTCGATCGCGACCCGGCAGCGCGCATAAACCTCGACAAAACTCTCGCCGCCCGGCGCCTGGGTATAAGGCGCGGCGATCCACAGGCGATGCTTGGTGACCTCGCTGCGAATCTGACCCTGCCATTCGCCGAAATTCTGTTCCATGAGCAAGGGCTCGATGATCGGTTCCGGGGCGTCGAGGCCGGCGGCGCGGATCGCGGCGGCGGTCCTGGTGGTCCGGCTCAGCGGCGTCGCGAGCCATGTCGCGTCTTTCGGCAACATGCGCGCCAGGCCGGCGAACGCGGCGGCGTCGCTGCAATCGCATTCGACGTCGCGCTGGCCGTAAAGCCGGCCCTCGGGATCGATGGCCGGCGCGTGGCGGACCCAGAACCATCGTGTCAGCGTGCGTCCCCCGGCCACGGTCATTCCCCCATCTGCATCAACGCGCCCCGCCGCCTTGCTTGGCGCATGAAGATCAAGAACACAATTCCACCCGCCGCCAACCATACAAAATCGAGGCCAACCGCCGCGAGGAAGTGATCGAGCGGGAATTCATTCTGGAACATCACCGCGCGCATGCCCTCGAAGACATGGGCCGACGGCAGGCACCAGGCGACATATTGCAGCCACCACGGCAGGATCGAGACCGGATAATAGATCGCGCTCACCGGCGCGATGATGAACACCGCGAACCAGGCGATGCTTTCGGCGCCGAGTCCGTGGCGCAGGATCAGGCCGCAGATCGCGAGGCCCATCGCCCAGCCCATGACCATCAGCAACGAGAAGAACGCGATCAGCGGCCAGCCGAGGCTGAAGATCGAATAGTGGTAGAGCGGAATCGCAAGCAGCGCCGCGGGGATCGCGCCGATGGCGGCGCGCACTAGTGACATGAAAATGAGCGAGATCACCCACTCGTAGGGGCGCAGCGGCGTCGCGAACAGGTGGCCCAAATTGCGCGACCACATCTCCTCGAGGAACGAGACCGAGACGCCGAGCTGGCCGCGGAACATCACGTCCCACAACATCACGGCGGCGAGCAGCACGCCGCCGGCGCGCGCCACCCACGACGAGTTCGTCATCAGGAACCGGCTCATGAAGCCCCAAAGGATCATCTGTATCGCCGGCCAGTAGGCGAGTTCGAGCGTCCGCGGCCACGAGCTGCGCAGCAAAAAGAGATAGCGCAGCATCATTGCCCAGACCCGCGCCGGCGAGAAGCCGTCGTCGATCGGCACGCGCGGGCGGCGCGGGCTTTGGGACAGCGCCGTCATTGCGCCGCCTCGCGCGGTCCGTCGCCATCCGGACCGCGGGCGATGTCGAGAAACACTTGTTCGAGCGTGGCGCGGCCGTAACGCGCGATCAGGTCGCGCGGGCTGCCGCGATCGACGATCCGGCCCTTCTTCATCATCATCACGTCCGAGCACAGCCGCTCGACCTCGCTCATATTGTGCGAGGCAAGCAGGATGGTGGTGCCGCCGTGCCGGCGATAGGCTTCGATGTAGGAGCGTACCCAATCGCCGGTATCAGGGTCGAGCGACGCGGTCGGCTCGTCGAGCAACAGCAGTTCGGGCTCGTTGAGCAGCGCCTTCGCCAACGCCACGCGGGTTTTCTGTCCCGCCGACAATTTGCCGAACGGCCGGTCGAGGAAATCGACGATCTGCAAGTCCGCCGCCAGCAACTCGATACGTTGCTTTAAGTTCGGGATGCGATAGAGCCGGCCATAGACGGTGAGATTCTGCCGTACCGTCAAACGATGCGGCAGATCGACATAGGGCGAGGAAAAATTGACCCGCGGCAGGACGCGATAGCGATGCGTCAGCATGTTTTCGCCGAAAATCTCGATGCTCCCCGCGCTCGGCAGCAGCAGGCCCAGCAGCATCGACAGCGTCGTGGTCTTGCCGGCGCCGTTGCCGCCGAGAAGCGCCGCGGTCACGCCCCGCACCAGCGAAAAATCGAGCCCATCGACCGCGACGATGTCGCCGAAGCGCTTGGTGAGATGGGAGACGCTGATGACCGGCTCGGGCACGCGCCCCATCATTACTTAAACGATGGCCCAAAAAAAGAGGCCGGAACCCCGTTCCGGCCTCGACGCCCGCGACGTAAGGGTCGGGGCCAGGGGGGTGCTAGAAGGGCCGCGACCAATACGCCGCGATCTGTGTCACCAGCGATGACGGCAGCGGCACATAGTCGAGCGATTCGGCGTCAGCCTGGCCGTTGCGCATCGCCCATCCGAAGAAATCCAGCGTCGCCTTTTGCCGCGCCGGGTCCTTCGGCTCCTTGTACATCAGGATGAACACGGTGGCCGCGATCGGGTAGGCGTCCTTCCCTGGCGCGTTGGTCATGATGAGATAGAAGTCCTTGGCGTGGATCCAGTCCGCGGTCGCGGCCGCTTCCTGGAACGAATGTGCGTCCGGCTTGGTGAACGTGCCGGCGGCGTTCTGCACGACCGCGTAATTCATATGGTTCTGCAGCACGTAGGCGTACTCGACATAGCCGATCGCGCCCTTGATCTGCTTGGTGTAAGCGGCCACGCCCTCATTGCCCTTGCCGCCGATTCCGGTCGGCCACGAGATCGACGTGTCGGCGCCCACCTTGGTCTTCCATTCCGGACTGACCTTCGAGAGGAAATTGGCGAAGTTGAAGGTCGTGCCCGATCCGTCGGAGCGATGCACCACAGAAATCTTGGTCTCGGGAAGCTTCAGGCCGGGATTGAGCGATTGGATCGCGGGATCGTTCCAGCTTCTGATCTTGCCGAGATAGATGTTGGCGATGACCAGCCCCGAAAGCCGGAGCTGACCCGGGGCCACGCCGTCGATATTGACCACCGGCACGATGCCGCCGATCACCAACGGGAACTGACCGAGCCCGAGCTTCGCCAGCGTCGCCGGATCGAGCGGCTTATCGGTGGCGCCGAAATCGACAGTCGCTGCCTTGATCTGCGCGATGCCGCCGCCGGAACCGATCGACTGATAATTGATGTGGTTGCCGGTTTTGGTGGCGTAATCGGCCGCCCACTTCGCCAGCACCGGATAGACGAACGTCGAGCCGGCGCCGGAAATATCCATGGCGCGGGCACCGCCCGCCATGCCGATAAGCGCGACCGCCGCCGCGGCGACAATCGGGCGAATGCGAAACACCATCATTTTCTCCTTGGTTTTAGTCCCCCAACCGGGTCGCACTCTAGGGGCCCGGCATTGCAATTTTGTGACGTGGTTAGGACGGAGAAAAGAAACTCGGATATCTAGGTCTAGGGACGTCAATGTCTCGCTGTACTATATGTTGCAGTTATGATAGGTTGCATTGCTGGGCTACGCATCGGATGGTCCGTTGCGGCCCGAGTTAGAGGGAATTGAAATGGCTGCTAAGAAGAAAGCGAAGCCCGCGAAAAAGACGGCGAAGCGGAAGAAGAAGTAGTACGACGCCCGTCTGACTTTCAGGCGATCGCGGGGCTGCTCTGTACCGGTGGGGGGTCAGAGCAGCCCCGCTCATTTTGGGGGAAGCGTATCCCGGACGCGCTAGCCGCGTCGAACCCCTGCCCCAAACCACGACATTATTCACGACCGGAACTTCACCAGATCGACGTGCTTGAGCGTCTGCACGGCGTGGCGGTAGCCCGCCTCGACGGCGCGATTGAATGAACGCCAATCGCGCATGCCGATCTGATCCAAGGGCGGCTCGATCAAGAGATCGACATGCTGGCGGCTGAGTTCGGTTTCGGCCTCGCTCGCGATCGTGCCGGCGCGGAGCAGCATGTTGACCATCCCGGGGGCGCGGGCATCGGCGCCGAGAATCAGGCTCGCGAGCCAGCCGCGATTGACCGGGCGGAAATCTTCGCGCCGCCCGACGTCGACGCCGATGACGGGGCCGAAACTGACCGACGTCATTACCTCGGCCGGAAGATTATTCATCACCGCGCCGTCGACCAGCACCTCGCCGTGTTCGATCACCGGCGGCAGCAGGCCCGGGATCGCGACGCTGGCGCGCAGCGCCCGCCACAGCCGGCCTTCGCGATGGACTTGCACCTTGCCGGTCGTGAGGTTCGACGACACGACGAAATAGGGCCGCCACAAATCCTCGATGCGGCTCGCGCCGAAATTCTGCCGCAGCCGCGCACTGACGCGCGCGCCCCGGCTCAGCGCCAGAATCGGCAGCGCGATGTCGCCGAGGGGATTGGACGCGACGAACGCCTCGTGCAGCCGCGCGCGAATTTCGTCGATTCCCCATTCATGGGCGAAGCCCGCCGCGACGATCGCGCCCATGCTGGTACCGCCCAAGAGATCGAATTCGATCCCCGCTTCGCGCAGCGCCTGCGCGACGCCGATATGACCGTAGGCGCGCGCGCCGCCGCCCGACAGCACGAGCCCGACCGCGCGGTCGGTGAGGAACCGGGCGAGACGGGCGATGTCGTCGGCACGGTCGAGCCGGATGTGGCGATGAAATTGCGCCGGAACATGCGCCAGCCACCCGGCGGCGGGCGCCGGCAAGCGTCGGGCCTCGTCGTGCGTCAGCACCAGGATGACGCGGCGACGGCGTAACGCCTCGAGCCGCGGCATCAATTCCGGACGCCGGGGCGACGAGGCGCCGTCGGCGACCAGCATGACGTAATCGGCGCGCCGCAGACAAAGGAGCGACCATGTCGAGGTGGTGTTTTCGCCGCAATAGATCGTTACGTCGTGCGCCGCTTCGATCGCGTCGTATTCTTCGTCGACTCGGTCGCGATCGGCACTGTCGAGCAAGACGGTGCGCCGCCCCACCGCCTCGAGCGCGTCCTTCAGGAGATGCGCGAGACGCGTCGGCGGTTCCGGCGACAGCGGCAACAACATCACCGTGCGCCGTTCGCCGGGCGGCCGGTCGCGGAGTACGGGACGCGCCGACCAAGAGGCAATTTCCTGGGCGAGGTGCTGCAGAATCTGCGGATAACGCGCGATCAATTGATCGAAGGCTGGTTTCGACAGCCGCGCCAGCGTGCTGTCGCGCAACGCCACGACGGAGCCGGTATGCGGCCGTCCGGTCAACAGGCCGACTTCGCCGACGGTCTCGCCGGCCCGCACGTCGATGGTCTCGTCGGCACCGCGCGCCTGGGAGCCCCGCACGATGCTCAGCAAACCTGACAACACGATGAAGAAGGCATCGGGGGCCTCGCCTTCGGCGTAGAGCACCGTCCCGCCGGGCAGACTGAACCATTCGGCTTCAGCGGCCACCGCGGCGTGCGCGGCGGCATCGAGCCCCGAAAAAAGGGGCACCGCCGCCAGTCGCGCGGCGAGCCCGGCGAGCGATTGCCAACCGGGATTCCCGTCCATCACAGGACCACCCGAAACATCCCCGGCAGACGCTTGCGCATGACGCAACGCCGCCATGCGCCAAGCCCGTTGTCTATAGTGCCATTGCCTACTAAATCCACTGGTGAACGCCTCCTAGGCGTTTCCTCCCTAAACTTGGGCCGCGTTTCGACACGGCCCATTTTTTTGACCACGATTTCGCCGCGGCTCCCGCCTCAGAAATTTTCGACCCACGGCCGCACCGCGATCTCCCAGCTCCAGGCCGAGCGGTGCTGACGGTGAAGATAGAGAAAGCTTTCGGCGATCGCGTCCGGGCGCAACATGGCGTCGGGACCGCGCGCATTGGCATCGCGGCCAGGATTGCCGATGCCGCCGTCGATCACGACATGGCCGACATGGATGTTCTGCGGCTGGAGCTCGCGCGCCATGCTTTCGGCCAGGCCGCGCAGCGCGAACTTGCCCATCGCGAACGGCGCCGATTTCGGATAGCCCTTCACGCTCGCCGAGGCGCCGGTGAAGATGATGGTGCCGCCATGGCCGCGGCGCAGCAGCGCGCGCGCCGCCTCTTGCCCCACCAGGAAGCCGCCGAATGCCGACGAGATCAGCGTCTTGCGCACTTCCTCGACATCGAGTTCGACCAGCGGTCCGCGCGTGCGATAGCCGGCGTTGAAGACGGTGAGATCGGGGACGCCGAGTTGGCGCTCGACCAGCGAGAACAGACCCGCGACCTGGTTTGCGTCGGTGGCATCGCAGGGGAAGGCGGCGGCCCCGGTCTCGTCGAGGACGGGTTGGAGTTTTCCGATGTCGCGCGACGCCAGAGCGACCCGCATCCCCTCGCGGGCGCAAAGCCGCGCCAGCGACGCGCTCAAGCCGCTACCGGCGCCGACGATAAGTGCGATCTCGGGCATGTTCCTTGCCTCCTGGGCTGATTGACTTCCGCTGGCAATCAGTATGGCATGAAGCGGATTGAACAAGGAGATCGGGCGTGAGCGTGCAGCCGACCCACAATATCGACCCCGCGCGGCGGGAATTTTATGGCCGCATCAGCGAGCGCAACCTGGCGCCGCTGTGGGAGGTGTTGCACAAGCTCGTCACCGCCACGCCCGAGACGCAGATCGTGCCGCATCTTTGGCGGTACGATTCGCTGAAGCCCGATCTGCTCGAAGCCTGCGAGCTGATCACCGCGAAAGAGGCGGAGCGCCGCGTGCTCGTCCTCGAGAATCCCGCGCTACCGGGCGAATCGCGCATTACCAAGAGCCTCTTCGGCGGCTTGCAGATCATCCTGCCGGGCGAGATCGCGGCGCCGCATCGCCATACCCAGGCGGCACTGCGCTTCGTGCTCGAAGGCGAAGGCGCTTATACCTCGGTCGACGGCGAGCGCACGTTCATGCGACCGGGCGACTTCGTCATCACGCCGAGCTGGACCTGGCACGATCACGGCAATGTCGGCAAAGGCCCGATGGTGTGGCTCGACGGGCTCGACATGCACATGATCAAGCTGTTCGAAGCGAGCTTTCGCGAAGGTTCCGGGTCCGACGAAGCGGGCACGGTGACGCGGCCCGAAGGCGACAGCGAGGCGCGCTACGGCGCCAACCTGCTCCCGGTCGACGACAGCTACGGCCGTCCGACCTCCCCCGTGTTCAATTACCGCTATGACAAGACCCGTGAGGCGCTCGACGAGATGCGCCGCGAGAACGCGTGGAACGCGTGGCACGGGCTCAAGCTCAAATACGCCAACCCGAAGAATGGCGACTACGCGATTCCGACCATCGCGACGTTCATCCAGCTCTTGCCCAAGGGCTTCAAGACCGCACCCTACCGGTCCACCGCGTCGACCGTGTTCGTGTGCATCGAAGGCTCCGGCAAGAGCGTTGTCGGCGATGGCGAAGGCACCCGCACATTCAATTGGGGGCCGCGCGACATCTGGGTGGTGCCGAGTTGGGAATTCGTGCGCCACGAACCGGTGGGCGGCGACGCCGTGCTGTTCAGCTATTCCGACCAGGGCGTTCACGAAAAGCTCGGCTTTTTCCGCGAGGAAAAGCGCCCGGGCTGACCGGCGGCGCAATGGAGAAGCACGCGATGGTCAACCTACCCGACGGCGACGGCGCCGGCATCATGCGGGCGTGGCGGCTGACCCGGTTCAGCTATTACCTCGATTTCGCGGTCTATCCCGTGGTGATCGCGGCACTGGTGGGGCTGAGCGCGCGGCGCGCCGGCCTGTCGCTTGGGTGGCTGCAATGGTGCGTCGCCGGGTTCATCGCCTGGACCTTGATCGAGTATTGGCTGCACCGCCTGGTGTTTCACGGCGCGCTCCCCGCGATCGCGCGGATGCATGGCGGGCACCACGACGACCCGTCGGGCTGGATTGGCGTGCCGGTGTGGTACTCGCTCGGTTTTTTCCTCGCCGGCGGTCTGCCGATCGTGGCGGTGCTGGGATGGGGCGGCGGCATCGCCGTCGTGGTGGGGCTATTGCTCGGCTATTTGCTCTATATCGGCGTCCACGACGCGGCGCATCACCGCTCGTCCTATTTGCATCCATGGTTTCCGCAGCTTCGCCTCAACCATCTGCGGCATCATTATAAGGACGGCGGTTCCGGCTTCGGCGTGACCTCCGACGTGTGGGATCGGTTCTTCGGCACCAAGCGGTGAGACGTACCAGGCGGTGAGATGCGACGCGACGGGGCGCGCCGTCCTCGGCATGTGCCAGACGCGCGCGGCAGTTGGCAAGCGCCGCCCGCCTCTCCTACAATCCGTGCCGCGCGGGTGTAGCTCAATGGCAGAGCAGAAGCTTCCCAAGCGGTAAGTCGAGTAACTTTCCGAACCACCCTCACGTACAAAGCTTGGTTTCACAAGGGATTCTACTGTTGGATATTTCCCCAATCAAACACCGAACGCGAAATATGTGTGCCCCATTTGTGACCGACACCATGCAGGGGCCAGGGCCACCTAGGCATGCCTTCGAATATGACCTCGGGATGGAGTTGAGATTCTCTGTACACCACTTTTCACCGTGACGTGAGTGACGCAGTGACACGTCTTTCGAGGAAAATTAGAATCTTTAATCGTCTATAGGGATTTTCCTAGAAACAGTCATCAGTGCGCCACACGCGTCCTAGTGCGGGCCGTAGTCAGCGCGAACGAAAGAGTATTTGCGGTCTAGCGGATCGCATCTAACATGCCGATCTTGCGAAAATGGGGCGACATGAATAAGCAGACATGGTCGATCCTAGGGGCTGGTTTGGTGGCGATGCTCGCGGCGTCAGCCGCCTATGCCGACCAGCCGATTTCGATCGATCTAACTTATGACTCCACGCTGGATATGGTTCGGCCGGAAAATTTGCCGGGTCTCCACGTGCACCATAATCTCCACATCCGAATCAACAACGGGGACATCCTGTCTGAGCGACGCAATCGGAATATCGGTCCCTATGCAGACAAGAACGCGATGGCGCAAGACATCCAGGAGTTTGGGGAGCAAGCGGACGGCGTATCGTGGCAGGTGGCAGCGAACGGCACGTTGATCAGGAAACAAGACTTCCCACAGAGCACGCGCACCATGACAGTGACGCTCCTTCCGGGCCGAACGTGTCGGCTTGAGGTGGTCGAACGATTAAAGCCGGGCTTCAGCGAATATGAGTTTCTGCGTATCAAAGTTCATGAGATGGCGTACTACCGGAACTATGCCATCGTCGCCACATCGTGCCGAATCCGGTGATCAGAATATCTGTCGATCACAGGCTGACCCGAGCCACACTCAGGGATGGCCGGCGGCTGAATCAGGAGACATTTTGTACACCACTCAGGCACCTTTAGGGACTGCTAGGGACGGCCTAAAATCCTCCCAATGGTTTTCCGGGTCTCTAAAGCCCCCCAAGAACCACAAACAGATTTTTTATCGAGTACACCACTTTTGATGGGATGGGCCGTGGCGCAAGTGACACGGTGACAGGGATTCTAGAGAAAATTCCTATGGGAGAATCAGTATAGGTATTTTCTTCGGAATCCACGTCATCACGTCATTCGTGTCACAGACGCACAGGTTTTGATTTATCGGAGGTGGACCAGCGGACTGAACTTTGTCTCGCGGGTGGTCCCGACTCAATTCTGATCGCTACAGCAAAATCGTCTGATCATCTTCGTCTGCCATAAGTTCAACATGATCAACGCTTCCCAATTCGATTTCTGTCAGTCTGTCAGCCGACGATTATTCTAGGGGAACGTCCCGGTGACTAATCGCGATAAGTACATGATCAACTACTCTGTTATCTTCTGATAACGGCAAGGCGAGGGATCGGAAAAGCCTTACCTGATTGCCGGTCACACATACACCGTCAAAATCGATCGGGAACGGCGTCGAGACAACTGCCAAAACAATTCGTCCTACACGCTGGAATATCGGGTCATCGGCGACGTCGCCAAATACTCTGGCCATCCCTATGTTGCCAGTAAAGGAGAGTTGGTCGCCCAAATACACAAACTGGGACTTCGAAAATTCGGGCGCTAGCTTGAGAACGGCACACGCTGACCAATCGTCGCCAAAAGCTTCGGCCGATACCTCAGCACGTCGAGGCAAGCGCCGCTCCTCAGTGATGGCGATCCATTTGCTCAATACGCGACGGGTCAAACGGCGGTCGTATGTTGGGGCAGGGCGGCCAGATTCCATCGCTGAAGTCTAAGAAACTTTGGTTAACTTTCTTCTAAGCCTCTTGGGCTGCGGCCGTAGCCGTTCAGCGTTCTAATGCCCAGTGTCGCTCATGCTTTAGCGAACTTTCCGGCCCCCACGGAAAGGAAAAAGGCGCGAGGCATCCTAGCCGTCCCGATAAGCCCCCGCAAATTCCAACAGGCCTTGTCCCCAATGGGCGATCCGGCCTAAACGGCGGATTAGGGAACGGGAGCGCACAGCATGGCTCCGTTCTGCACTGGCGACGCGAGTATCCAGCGGCAGCTTCCAGGGGCATCTCCATATGGGCTGACTTGAACGACTGCAAGCTCGGGCCTGACAAGGAACGCCACTCCAAGAGATAGCGCAATCAGCACCACGAACACCAAGAAAAGCTCGGCACGGTCCCGAAGGTCTTCCCCGGGTGAGTTGTGCAGCAAACCCGTGTAAGCCCGAGGTTTGTCGGCGACGAAATTCCATTCGTTTGACACGATGCCAGCCATTAGCTCGACCTCTGAATTGGTGACGCTCGATGGGTCTTGAAATCGTGTGCTGCGACGAAACACGCAAGCCCGGCTAATCCCGCTAGGGTGAACACGTGGCGCCGCTACGGAGGGACGCCCGCGCTACTTATTTTCCTTCAGTGAGGCATGCTTCTGCGTCCGCTCGCGTTTTGAAGCTTTTGCTCGTTGGCTGGTGTCCCTGGCGCCTGATTTGCGCTTGCCAGAGCGAGCGACGCTTTCGATAGGTTGCCATTGCCTGATCCTTCCGTTGTGACCCGGTTGTGACCAAGCGATGCCGAAAGGGGGGCCTTGCGACCCGAGCACGTATTCGGAGGTAACGTAACCCAGCCCAAAAAAACCCTTCTATCCCTTGAAGTTACACCTCGGTCCGGCTTAATACCTATCCGTGCCGCGCGGGTGTAGCTCAATGGCAGAGCAGAAGCTTCCCAAGCTTACGACGAGGGTTCGATTCCCTTCACCCGCTCCAGCGCCCAACCGCACCTGCGTTGACCTCGGACGCTACTGCTCGCGCGGCCGAACGGTACGCGCGACAGAACTATCCATTGTCTGCCCTGGTTAGGGCGGCGTCTTTGCCAGCGACGCGCCGGAAAAAATTTGGGGTTGCGGGGTGGCTTAACTCAGGGTCGCCGCGATTTGCCGAAGTTCGGCCGGCGTATGCTGGCCGGCGAGCGGCGTTCCCGGGACCAGGTATTTGCCCTTCGCCAAGTCGCCGATTAGCACCGGTTCGAAGCCGGCTTCGCGGATCAGGCGGCTCGCGAGCTCGATCGCCTGTGGATCGTCGCCGGCAATCGGAACGCCGACCGGATCGCTCGGGCGGCGCGCGATCTTTTCGAGCGAGCCGGCGCCGATCGCGTTGAAGGCCCGCACGATGCGCGCCTTTCAGCAGCTTCGCGGTGACGAGGCCGGGCCCGCCCTCACCGGCGACTCGCGTGATGATTTCCTGGCCGTCGCGTCGCGCAATCGGGTTGGAGGCGTCGAGGACGAGCGGTTTGGCGGCGAGGGCCGCGCCAAAATCCCGCCCGATCTGCGCCACCGCCGTATAGGGCACGACAAGGAAAATGACCTCGCCGAACGCGACCGCCTCGGCGACCGTGCCGGCCCGCGCGGTCGGGCCCGCGCCCGCCACCAGGTTCTTGAGTTCATCGGGATGGCGCGACGAGAACATCACCGGATGGCCCAGCTTGGCGTAGAGCGTGCCGAGCGCGCCGCCTTCGCGGCCGGCGCCGATGGTGGCGATCTTTATCGCGGACAAGCTCGACGCCTGGGCGAAGGCGCGCGGCGACGCGACCGACGCCACCGCGGCGCCGGTTGCCAGAAGCTCGAGGAACTTCCGACGGTTCGTGGAAAACGGCGAAGCGTCCGTCATCGGTGCCTCCGCGGTCGGTCAAAACTACGCGGGGCAAGGGTAGACGGACGGGTCGCGAACGGGCAACCCGGAATCGAGCACCTGCCGGGGTTTATCCTCCGGCGCTTACGACCGCGCCGCGCGGCGATAGAGCGCCGCCGATACCAGCCAGCTCAGCGCGAACAACGCGACGATGGCGTAACCGAGGCTGCCGAAATTGTCGTTGAGCGCGCCAATCGCGGTCCAGAAACCGCCTTCGAGCCCGAGCCGATCCGCGATCAGCCCCAACGCCTCGATACCACCGATCAACAGCGCCACCATTGCCGAAACGAAGGTGATGGTGACGTTGTAGTGCAGCTTGCGGAGCGGGTTGCGGAACGCCCAACCGTAGGCGCCGAGCATCAGCACGCCGTCGCTGGTATCGACCAGCGCCATCCCGGCGGTGAACAGCGCCGGGAACACCATGATCGACCAGATCGACACGCCTTTCGCCGCCTCGACCGCCGATATGTCCAGAAGGCCGATCTCGGTCGCGGTGTCGAAGCCCAAGCCGAACAGAAAGCCGATGAAATAAAGCTGCCAGCTCGACCGCACCAGATTGAACAGCGGCCGGAACAGCCGGCCAAGCAAGCCGCCGCGCGACAGCAGCACGTTGAGATCGGTCTCGGAGATGTGCTCGCCGCGCCGCGCGCGGCGAAAGGCGGCGTAGATCTGACGCAGGACGATCAGATTGGCGATGGCGATGGCGAACAGAAACAGCGACGACACGATGGTGCCGATCAGCGCGCCGGTGTCCTTCAGGGCGTCGAACCGCGATTGCATCGCCGCCGCGGTCGCCGCGATCACGAAGGTGAGCCCCAGTACCACCGTCGAGTGGCCGAGCGAAAAGAAAAAGCCGACGGCGGCCGGGCGCTTGCCGTCCTGCATCAGCTTGCGCGTCACGTTGTCGATGGCGGCGACGTGGTCGGCGTCGACCGCGTGACGCAAACCGAAGCCATAGGCCAGGAACGCGGTGCCGAGCAGCAACGGATAATGCCGGAACGCGATCAGCGCCCAGACCCAAACCGCGATGTTGACGGCGAACAGCAACACATAAAGCGCGACGATTTTCGCCCGCAGCGCCGGCGGCGCGTCGTCGAAGATGCGGATGAAACGATACAGCATGGCTCCCCCCAAATTACTTCGACATGGCCGGTACCGGCTCGACCGTGAACAATCCTACCGCCTTCATCGCGTCGTCGTAGCGCGCGACCGGTGGTTCCCTGTTCCAGGCCAGCATCGTCGGTGTTGGTCGAGCATTATCGTGTATCTCAATCCGGCGCCGCTCTTGCGGTCGCGGATCACGATCACCGCGTAGTCGCCGTCCGGCGCCGGCTCGGGCGCGATCGCCACGGTGCCCTGAGCCGGGCTGGCATTGACGGCAAGCATTATGCCGTCGAGCACGCACGGACACACCGCCTTCGGACCTTTCCAATAGGTCACGGTCAGGCCGCGCGGCTCGGCCTTGAGCTTGTCGAGCGCATCGAGCCCGATGCGGATCCCGGCGGGGATGAAGCCGCCGAAAAAACCGTGGACGCGGGTGCCGAGCGCGACCCATTCCTCCGGCGTTTCGGCGCGCGCCGCGCCCGCAAGCAGCAGCACGATCGCGATCGCGCTCAGAATCTGTGATGCGTATTTCATGGGGTTAGCCCTCCGGTTTCGACGATGAAGCCGGCGATATCGGCGACGCCCTTGTTTTCCTTGAGGTTGGTGAAGATGAACGGCCGCGCGCCGCGCATCTTCTTGGCGTCGCGGTCCATCACGTCGAGGTCCGCGCCGACCATCGGCGCCAGGTCGATCTTGTTGATGACAGCAGGTCGGAGCGCGTGATGCCCGGCCCGCCCTTGCGCGGGATCTTGTCGCCGGCGGCGACGTCGATGACGTAGAGCGTGAGGTCGGCCAGCTCCGGGCTGAAGGTCGCCGCCAGATTGTCGCCGCCCGATTCGATGAAGACCAGATCGAGATCGGGGAAACGGTGGTTGATGTCGGCGACGGCGGCGAGATTGATCGACGCGTCCTCGCGGATCGCGGTGTGCGGACAGCCGCCGGTCTCGACGCCGACGATGCGCTCGGTCGCCAACGCGCCGGAGCGCATCAGGAACTCCGCGTCCTCCTTGGTGTAGATGTCGTTGGTGACGACCGCGATGTTGTAGCGGTCGCGCATGGACTTGCAGAGCCGGTCGACCAGCGCGGTCTTGCCGGAGCCGACCGGGCCGCCGACGCCGACGCGCAGCGGGCCGTGGGGCGAAGCGCTCATGAGCGGAACAGCCTCGTATATTGGGTTTCGTGACGCATCGAGCACCAGTCGATCATCGGCGACGCGGTGCCGATGTCGTCGAGCGGCGTGTCGCGCGCCGCGCGCGACGCCTCGCGCGATGGCTGGCTCGAGCGCGGCGATGGCGCGCTGGCCCTCGGTCTGGCCCAGCGGAATGAGGCGCACGCCGGCGGAAACGAGATTGCCGGCGAAGGCATGCAGATAGGCCGTGAGCGTGGCGTCGAGCGCGCACGCCATGCGCCTTCGCGGCGACGCCGACCGCGACCGGCAGCATCGCCTCGCCGCGCGCAGCGCAGCGCCAATTCGTCGAGCGCCGGATGCGGCCAGGCGGCGCGCGTCGCGGCCAGGAACGCGGCGCCCTGCGCGCGCGATTCGAGCGCCATCTCGCGCGCTGCCGCGCCAGGCATTCGCCAAGCGCGCCGATCCGCGTCGCAGATCGTCGCCGCGCCACGCCGCCGCCAACAGCGCGGCGTCGGTCAGGCCGGCGCCATGCCGCACCGCGTGCGCGATCCAATCGACCAGACGTGTCGCGGTCGCGCACCATTCCTGCCTCGACGGCGTATTCGATGCCGTGGCTGTAGGAGTAGGCGCCGACCGGATAGGCCGGCGACAGCCAGGTCATCAGCCGATAGAGCGCGGCGTCAGTGGTGATCGTGGTCATGGCCGTGGTCGTGATGATGGTCGTGCGCGTGGATCGTGGTGCGAATGCGGCTTGCCGTCGGGATCGTGCGCGTAGCCCGGCATGTGTCCGTCATAGGCGCCGCCCTCGGGCGAGAACGGCGCCGTCACGCGATGCACCTGCGCGCCGAGGCCGGCGAGCATGTCGGCGATCACCGCATCCTCGCGGATCAGGATGCGGTCGCGCTCGATCTGCGCCTGCAAATGCCGGTTGCCGATATGCCAGGCGAGCCGCGCCAGTTGCTCCGGCCCGTGCGCCGTCACCTCCATCAGCGCCTCGGGCGCGGCGCGCACCGCGAGCCAGCCGCCATCGTCGAGCGCCAGCCCGTCGCCCTCGTCCAGCACGCGTCGCCTCGGCGAGATCGAGCAGGAAGTCCGTGCCGTCGTCGGTCCGCAATTTGATGCGGCGGCGATGGCGGTCGTCGAAGGCCAGCGTGACGGCCTTGCCTCTCGCCGGCCATGCCCGCCCTTTCGCATCGCTTGTGCGGCGCATCAGTTCCGCCCGATCTGCTTCTGCGAATTTCAGGTCCCGCAGTGCATCGCCGGGACCGGTGCGCTTGCAAATGTAAAGAACTAGCCTATTTTTGTCAGAACAGGAAATAGCGCTGCGCCATCGGCAGCACGGTGGCGGGTTCGCAGGTCAGCAGCATGCCGTCGGCGCGCACCTCGTAGGTTTCGGGATCGACCTCGATTTTCGGCAGCGCGCCGTTATGGATCATGCTGCGCTTGTCGATGCCGCTGCGCGTGTTGGCGACCGGCAGCAGCGGCCGCGCCATGCCGAGCCGCTTCGCCAGCCCGGCATCGGCCGCCGCCTTGACTGACGAATGTCACCGACGAGGACGCGATGGCGCGGCCGAAGGCGGCGAACATCGGCCGGTAATGCACCGGCTGCGGCGTCGGGATCGAGGCGTTGGGATCGCCCATCGGCGCCGCGGCGATGCTGCCGCATTTCAGCACCAGGTCGGGCTTCACGCCGAAGAACGCCGGCGACCACAGCACCAGATCGGCGAGCTTGCCCTTCTCGACCGAGCCGACATGCGCGGCGATATGCCCTGCGCGATCGCGGGATTGATGGTGTATTTCGCGATGTAGCGCTTGGCGCGGAAATTGTCGTTGTCGCCGGTCTCGCCGTCGAGCGCGCCGCGCTGGCGCTTCATCTTATCGGCGGTCTGCCAGCAGCGGATGATGACCTCGCCGACGCGGCCCATCGCCTGGCTGTCGGACGAGAACATCGAGATCGCGCCGAGATCGTGGAGAATATCCTCGGCGGCGATGGTCTCGCGGCGGATGCGGCTTTCGGCGAAGGCGACGTCCTCGGCGATCCTCGGATCGAGATGATGGCACACCATCAGCATGTCGAGATGCTCGTCGAGCGTGTTCACCGTGTAGGGCCGCGTCGGATTGGTCGAGGACGGCAGCACGTTGAGCTCGCCGCACACGCGGATGATGTCGGGCGCGTGGCCGCCGCCCGCACCTTCGGTATGGAAGGCGTGAATGGTGCGGCCCTTGAAGGCGCGCGATGGTATCCTCGACGAAGCCGGTTTCGTTGAGCGTGTCGGTATGGATCGACACCGGCACGTCGTAGCGGTCGGCGACGGTCAGGCAATTGTCGATCGCGGCCGGGCGTCGTGCCCCAATCCTCGTGCAGCTTCATGCCGCAGGCGCCGGCCTCGATCTGCTCGACCAGCCCGTCGGGCAACGCGGCATTGCCCTTGGCGAAGAAGCCGAGATTCATCGGAAACGCTTCCGACGCCTCGATCATGCGCGCGATGTGCCACGGGCCGGGCGTGCAGGTGGTGGCCGCCGTGCCCGAGGCCGGGCCGGTGCCGCCGCCGAGCATGGTCGTGACGCCGGAATAGAGCGCCTCGTCGATCTGCTGCGGCGAGATGAAATGGATATGCGCGTCGATGCCGCCGGCGGTGACGATTTTGCCTTCGCCCGCGATCGCTTCCGTGCCCGGGCCGATGATGATGTCGACGCCGGGCTGCACATCGGGATTGCCGGCCTTGCCGATGCCGGCGATGCGCCCGTCCTTCAGGCCGATATCGGCCTTGACGATGCCCCAATGGTCGAGGATCAACGCGTTGGTGATGACGGTATCGACCGCGCCCTGCGCGCGCGGCCGACCTGGCTCTGGCCCATGCCGTCGCGGATCACCTTGCCGCCGCCGAACTTCACTTCCTCGCCGTAGATGGTGCGGTCCTCCTCGACCTCGATGATCAGCTCGGTGTCGGCGAGGCGCACCTTGTCGCCGACGGTCGGGCCGAACATGTCGGCATAGAGCGAGCGGGAGATGCGCGTGCTCATAATGCGCCCCCGATCTTGCCGTTGAAGCCGTACACCTTGCGCGCGCCGGCATAGGCGACGAGGCGCACGGTGCGCGTCTGGCCCGGCTCGAACCGCGTCGCGGTGCCGGCGGGAATGTCGAGGCGGAAGCCGCGCGCCTTGGCGCGGTCGAAGCGCAGCGCCTCGTTGGTCTCGAAGAAATGATAATGCGAGCCGACCTGGATCGGCCGGTCGCCGGTGTTGGCGACCTCGAGCGTCACGGTCGCGCGGCCCGCGTTCAGTTCGATCTCGCCGTCCTTCGGCGATGATTTCGCCGGGGATCATCGTGCGTCCCTCACTGATCTCGCCAAAATCCGTCATTCTCCGCGCTCGGAAAGCAGGAATCTTTTCCGACGCTATGCAACGTCGACTCACCCTGGGTCCCCGCCCTCCCTTCGGCAGGCGAAAATCGAAGGGCACACAGCATCATGCAGCGTTTCATCGTCTTCACCGGATCGGCTGGTGGACGGTGACGAGCTTGGTGCCGTCGGGGAAGGTCGCCTCGACCTGAATGTCGTGGATCATCTCGGCAATGCCGTCCATGACTTGCGCCCGCGTCAGCACCGACGCGCCGTCGCGCATCAGCTCGGCGACGCTGCGCCCGTCGCGCGCGCCCTCGACGACATAATCGGTGATGAGCGCCACCGCCTCGGGGTGATTGAGCTTGACGCCGCGCTCGAGCCGCCGCCGCGCGACATTGGCCGCCATCGCGACCAGCAATTTGTCCTTTTCCCGCGGCGTCAGGTTCATGCCCCTCCCCTTATATGTTCCAGACGCGCGGCGCCTGCGCCGCCAAGCCCGCCGCGGCGTGACGCAACGCGCCGACATAATGCGCAAGCGCCGCGCGCACCGCGACCGCCGCGCCGATAAACCGCGCCAGCAGCATGCCATTCACCAGCGTCGCGCCCGCGCGGCAAGATCGCCCTCGGCAGCTTCGCGCGCCAGCGGCAGATGGCGCTCGGCATCGGCGCCGACATAGAGCACGGTGGCGAAGGCCTCGGCGCCGGCGAAGCCGGCGGGCCGGCCGATCGCGTCGCCGTCGAGCCGCATCGCATCGTACCAGGCCAGCGCGCCGGCGCGCTCGATCCGCCAGCGCTCGCGCAACGCGCCGCCGGTCCAGCGCTCGCCGCGCGCGACGCGGCCGAACACCAGCATCTCCGCCGCCAGCAGGCGCCCGGTCGCGGCGACGCGCGCTGTCACCCGCCGGCGCAGCCGCGAGCGCGCGAACAGGATGGTTTCCTGCGGCAACCATTCGAGCCAGGCGCCTTCGCCCACCACGAGATCGACCGCGACGCACTGTCGGGGCCGAGCGAGCGATAGATCTTTTCCGCGGCGGCGGTGGTCATGGTGGCGGACGATGCGGCCTCCGCCGTCACCGCCATAGCGACGCGTCGCCGCCGGTCAACCCGCCGGCGGTGTTGAGCAGCATCGCGAGAGCCGGCTCGCCCGTCGCGGCATGGGGAAATTCGACGCGGCAAGGCGCGCGGTGATAAAGGCGCGCCACGGCGTCGCCGCGCCGCGCCGCGCGAACGCGACCTCGGCCGCGCCGTCGCAGCGCTGCAGTGCCGCTATCCGATCCCTCGCCCTCAAGGGGCGAGGGAGAAACTTCAAACCGTGAGGTAGCGGCGGACATCGTCCTCCACCATGTCGCGGGCCAGGCCGGACAATACCACCTCGCCGCGCTCCATGACGACAAAGCGATCGGCCAGCGCCTGCGCGAATTCGAAATATTGCTCGACCAGCAAGATCGCCATGGTGCCGCGCCGCGCCAGCTCGCGGATGACGCGCTCGATATCCTTGATGATGGAGGGCTGGATGCCTTCGGTCGGCTCGTCGAGAATCAGGAGCCGCGGCTGCGTCACCAGCGCGCGGCCGATGGCGAGCTGTTGCTGCTGGCCGCCCGACAGATCGCCGCCGCGCCGCCCGAGCATCTCCTTCAGCACCGGAAACAGCGTGAATATCTCGTCCGGGATCGAGCGCTTGTCGCGCGGCAGCGGCGCCAGCCCGGTCTGCAGATTTTCGTGCACGGTGAGGCGCGGGAAAGATCTCGCGGCCCTGCGGCACCATGGCCAGGCCGCGCCGCGCCCGCTCGTGCGGCTTCAGACCGGTGATGTCGTCGCCTTCCCACATGATCTTGCCCGAGCGGATCGGCTGCAGCCCCATCAGCGCGCGCATCAGGCTGGTCTTGCCGACGCCGTTGCGCCCCATGACGCAGGTGATCTGCCCCGCCTCGGCGGTGACGCTGACGTCGCGCAGGATGTGGCTGGCGCCGTAATAGAGGTCGATGTTTTCGGCCGACGAGCATCGCTCTAGCGCCCCAGATAAACATCGATGACGGCCTGGTGGTTCTGGACGAAATCGATCGAGCCGTCGGCCAGCACCGAGCCTTCATGCAGCACCGTGACGCGCGAGGCGAGGCTGCGCACGAATTCCATGTCGTGCTCCACCACCACCACGGTGTGCTTGCCCGCGAGCGAGCGCACCAGTTCGGCCGTCGCCTCGGTCTCGCGGTCGGTCATGCCGGCGACCGGCTCGTCGAGCAGAAGAAGCTGCGCATCCTGGATCAGCAGCATGCCGATCTCGAGCCATTGCTTCTGGCCGTGGCTCAGCGCGCCGGCCAGTACCTGCTCGCGGCCGGCGAGGCCGATGCGGCGGATCATGGCGTCGATCTCGTCGCGCGCGCCGCCGTCGAGCCGCGCGAACAGGGTGCGGGTGATGCCGCGCACGGTCTTGCGCGCCAGTTCGAGATTGGCGAACACCGAGAGATTCTCGAACACGGTCGGCTTCTGGAACTTGCGGCCGATGCCGAGATTGGCGATCGCCGCCTCGTCGAGCCGCGTCAGGTCGACCTTGCCGTCGAACATCACCGTGCCCTTCGTCGGGCCGGGTCTTGCCGGTGACGACGTCCATCATCGTGGTCTTGCCGGCGCCGTTCGGGCCGATGATGCAGCGCAGCTCGCCGCGGTCGATGATGAAGGACAGCGCGTTCAACGCCTTGAACCCGTCGAAGCTGACCGTGACGCTGTCGAGATAGAGCAGCGACGTGGTGAATTCTGGCGAGGTGGTGCCCGCCGACGCTCCCTCATGGCGCCACCTTTTCGTCGGCGAGCTTTGCGGTCGCCGGCGGCGGCGGCGGAGCGCCGCGCCAGCGGCCGCCAGCCCGACGATGCCCTTCGGAAACACCAAGGTCACCAGGACGAAGATCGCGCCGAGGAAATAGAGCCAGGTTCCGGCACGGCACCGGTGAGGTAGGTCTTGGCGTAGTTGATGACGATCGCGCCCATCACCGCGCCGACCAGCGTGCCGCGGCCGCCGACCGCGACCCAGATCGCGACCTCGATCGAATTGGCCGGCGAAAATTCGCTGGGGTTGATGATGCCGACCTGCGGCACGTAAAGCGCGCCGGCGACGCCGGCCAGCACCGCCGATATGGTGAAGACGAACACCTGGGCGGCCGAGCGGAATACCCCAGGAACCGCACCCGCCTTTCCGCGTCGCGCAGCGCGAAGAGCAATCGCCCGAGTTTCGACGTAAGGGGCGGCGTGCCGGTCAAATCGGCGGCCGGTCTCCCTATCTACAACCTGTTCAGGTCGAGGCGCCGGAAACGCTGATCGGCCGGATTGTACCGGTCGAGATTACCGGCCTGGGGACGAATTCACTGTTTGGACGGCTGGCGGATGGAGCGGGATGCGAAAAAGTGGATGCCGGTTTTTCGCTTGAATCCCGCTCCGATTATGAGAACCGATCACGTTTATGATTTTGGATCGATTTAATCCAAAATCATCGTGATCTGAGGAGAGGCTTTGAGACCATCTGACCGTTCGATGTCGCTGCGCAGCGACTCTTCGCCCGTGCCTCTGGCACCCGAACTGCCGGCACAAGTGACCCTCGCCTTCGACGATAACAAGCACGCTTCGGTTCTGTTCGGCCTCTACGATCAAAACCTCGCCAAGGTCGAACGCAAGCTCGGCGTCGTCGCCAATGCGCTCGGCAATCAGGTGACGATCAAGGGACCGCCGGAAGCCTGCGAACAGGCGCGGCAGGTTCTCGAAACCCTCTATGACCGCGTCAAGCTCGGCCAGGCCGTCGGCCCGGGCGATGTGGATGGCGCCATCGAGGAACGCGCGCTGCAAGGCTCGCTGTTTCCCAATGCCGATATTCCGCGCACGCATTTCGAGCAGATCAGCACGCGCCGGCGCGGCATCGTGCGCGCCCGCAACGCGGCGCAGGATCTCTATATCCGCTGCCTGAAACGTCAGGAGCTCTGCTTCGCCGAAGGTCCGGCCGGCACAGGCAAGACCTGGCTCGCGGTCGGCTATGCCGTCTCGCTGCTCGAACAGGGCATCGTCGAGCGGCTGATCCTGTCGCGGCCCGCGGTCGAGGCCGGCGAACGGCTCGGCTTCCTGCCCGGCGACATGCGCGAAAAGGTCGATCCTTATCTGCGGCCGATCTTCGATGCGCTCAACGATTTCATGGACCCGCGCATGGTCGAGCGCGGCATGCAGACCGGCATGATCGAAGTTGCGCCTCTCGCCTTCATGCGCGGACGCACGCTCTCCAATGCCTGCGTTCTGCTCGACGAAGCGCAGAACACGACTTCGATGCAGATGAAGATGTTCCTGACCCGGCTTGGCGAAGGCTCGCGCATGATCGTCACCGGCGATCCGACGCAAGTCGATCTGCCGCCCGGACAAATCTCCGGCCTTGGCGAAGCCGTCGGCCTGCTGTCGGGGCTCGAAGGCATCGGCCATGTGCGTTTCGCCGACAGCGATGTCGTGCGCCACGATCTCGTCCGCCGCATCGTCACGGCTTATGAAACGCGGCGCGCGCCCGCCGCTGATCGAGGGAAAGCCGCGGCGATGAGCACGCAACCGGTCATCGATTTCGCCGTCGAAGGGGCGCTTTGGGCAGAATGCGCCCGACGTTCCCGGCTGGGCGGCGGCGGCGATCGGCGAGGCGATCCTGAAGTCGGGCGTCAAACTCGAACCCGGATGTCGAGATCAGCATCCTGCTGACCGACGACGAAGCGATCCGCGAATTGAATGCGCAATGGCGCGGCAAGGACCAGCCGACGAATGTGCTCTCGTTCCCGGCGCCGGGGCCGGTCGAAACACGGCAATCGCTCGGCGATATCGTCATCGCCTACGAGACATGCGAGCGCGAAGCGGGCGCCGAGCTAAAAACGTTTCAGGCGCATGTCACGCATCTCATCGTCCACGGCTTCCTGCATCTCATCGGCTACGATCACGAAGAGGAAGCGGAAGCGGTGGCGATGGAATCGCTTGAACGCGAGATTCTTTCCGCGCTTGGCATCGATGATCCTTATGCCATCCGCGTTGCGGGCGTCGAATGAGCATCAACGGACGACCCGAGACTACGCCAGCGAAAAGACCGGCAAGCAGGGCTTGCTCGGCCGGCTGCGCGCGCTGCTCGGCCTCGGCGGCGGCTCGCTGCGCGACGACGTGCAGGAGGCGATCGAAGAAATCACCGAGGCCTCCGGCTTCTCGGCGCTCGAACGCGAGATGCTCGCCAATGTGCTGTCGCTGCATGAGGTCCGCGTCGCCGACATCATGATCCCGCGCGCCGACATCATCGCCGTCGCGCATCGATGCGAGCCTCGCGGAAGTGCTTGAGACGTTTCGGACGGCCGGGCATTCGCGTCTGCCGGTTTACGCCGAAAATCTCGACGACCCGCGCGGCATGGTCCATATCCGCGACCTTGTCGATTTTATCGCCAAGGTGACCGACGGTTTCACGCTCAATGCGCCGCAGCCGGGCCAGCGCGGCTTTGCCGAAATGACGCTCGCGGAATCCGGCATTTTGCGGCCGGTCCTGTTTGCGCCGCCGTCCATGCCGGCGCTCGATCTTCTCGTCAAAATGCAGGCGACACGCACGCATATGGCGCTTGTCATCGACGAATATGGCGGCACCGATGGTCTCGCCTCGATCGAGGATGTTGTCGAAATGATCGTCGGCGATATCGAAGATGAGCATGACGATGACGAAACGCCGAAGATCGAACGCGGCGCCGACGGCACTTTCATCGCCGATGCGCGCGCGAGCCTCGACGATGTCTCGCGAGGTGCTCGACCGCGATCTTTCGGACCTCGTCGATGCCGAAGACGTCGATACTCTGGGCGGCCTGGTCACAAGCCTTGCGGGCCATGTGCCGTTGCGCGGCGAGACGCTCACCGCCGATGGATTTCAATTCGAAGTTCTCGACGCCGATCCGCGCCGCGTGAAGCGCATCAAGATCCGCCGGATTATGCCCGAGCAACCGGCCGTGCCCGAATCTCGCAGCGCTGCGGACGACGGCGGCCGCACTGCCAGGCCTTAGCGAGCCGGCAAAAAGCCGGTAGATTGCATCAATTCGCTCCGGCACGCCTTGCGCAGCTCGTTCAGCTCCGCGAGACTCATGTATCCAGTCGCCGAATTTGTCATCCTTGCCGGCGGCTGGCGACGCCGACTGATTGCCTTCGGCGGCGGCGCGTGCGGCGCGCTGGCGCTCGCGCCCTTCAATTTTCTTCTCGGCGATGATCGTGCCGATGACCATCGCCGTCTGGCTGATCGACGGCGCGGCGGAAGCAAAGCAAGCGCCCGGCGCGAAGCTGCGTTCGGCTCGCCGTGCGCAATGCGTTCGCCGCCGGCTGGTGGTGGGGCTTTGGCTATTTCGTCGCCGGCTTCTGGTGGCTTGGCGCGGCCTTTCTGGTCGAGCCGCATGATTTCGTCTGGGCGATGCCGCTCGGCGTTTTCGGCTTGCCGGCGTTTCTGGCCTTTTCCCGGCGTTGGGCTTTGCGCTGGCGCGGCTTGGCTGGTCGCCGGGGCCGAGCCGCATTCTGATGCTCGCAGCGGCGCTCGGCTTCAGCGAATGGCTGCGCGGACATCTTCTCACCGGCTTTCCCTGGAACGATTATGGCATGGCGCTTGGCGACCATCTCGTGCTGGCGCAATTCGCGGCCATCGGCGGACTTGCCGGCGCTGAATGTTCTCACGGTCGCGATCTTTGCCGCGCCGGCGCTGTTCGCCGGATGCACCGCGTAAAGGACACGCGGCGCATTCCGGCCGGCCTTCTCGTCGCCGCCGGTGCGCTTGTCGGTCTTTGCATCTTTGGCGCCGTGCGCCTGGCAGCGCCGCCGCCGCGCGATCTGCCGGGCGTGAAAGTTCGGCTCATGCAGCCCAATGTCGCGCAGGACGAAAACTTCACCGCCGCGCATAAGGACGAGATTGTCGCGCATTATCTCGCTCTCTCCGATCGCGCGACGAGTCCCGAACATACCGGGCTTGCCGATGTCAGTCTGCTGATCTGGCCGGAGTCGGCCTTTCCCTTCATCCTGACGCGAAGACCCGCAGGCGCTCGCCAAGATCGGCAATGCTTTGCCGCCAAACACGGCGCTGGTCACAGGCGCGGCGCGGATCGGCATCGTTGCCGCGCCGGCAAGGAATATCCGGCCTATTTCAATTCCATGCTGGCGATCGCACACGGCGGCATCATCCTCGACACTTACGATAAAGTGCATCTGGTGCCGTTCGGCGAATATCTGCCGTTCGAATCCTTCGTCCGGCATCTGGGCTTGCATCATTTCGTCCATATTCCTGGCGGCTTCGCGCCGGGCGCCGCGCATCGGCTGCTGAACCTGCCAGGTCTGCCCCGGTGCTCGCGCTCATCTGCTATGAAGCGATCTTCCCGGAAGAGGCTTTGCCGAGGCTTGCCGCCCGGCGACGCGCCCGGCTTCATCATCAATGTCACCAACGACGCCTGGTTCGGCAGCACCGCCGGGCCCTATCAGCATCTGGCGCAAGCGCGGCTTTTGACGATCGAGGAAGGCCTGCCGATGGTGCGCGACGCCAATACCGGCATTTCCGCGATCATCGATCCCTACGGGCGTGTGCTGCAACACCTCGGCTGGGCAACGGAAGGCGTTATCGATGGCGCATTGCCCGGAAAAATTGCGTCGCCGCCATTTGCGCGGGCCCGTTTCTTGCCGGAATTTTAGCCTGGGCTTTAAGTTTGCTTGCTGTCGCTTCTCGCTACGATGGATTGTTTGACAACCGCGGATAACCGGATTTATATGAGAAAATCTGCCGTGGGGGCGAGAACGAGACGATAGAGCAAGCTCGCGATAAATCGCGCGCGTTGACTCGCGTTTCTGATCGGTCTCCAACATCACGAGAAACCAGCCCGTCACACCGGCTTCGTCGTGGCCATTTCGGTGATATGAACGTTATTTGCGATATGAGCCTGATGCGCCGCCGCACCGCGCGGCAGTAAAAGGAAAAAGTGTCTTGTGAAGAAGGCTCCGAATCCGATTGATCGTCATGTCGGCAGCCGCGTTCGGATGCGCCGCGTCCTGCTCGGAATGAGCCAAGAAAAACTCGGCGAGGCGCTGGGACTGACGTTCCAGCAAGTCCAGAAATACGAAAAAGGCACCAATCGCATCGGCGCGAGCCGGCTGCAGCAGATTTCACGCACGTTGAATGTGCCGCCGGCCTTCTTCTTCGACGGCGCGCCGCTGCATGACGAACGACCGGTGGAAAATGGCGTCACGCCATTCGCCGTCGCCGAACCGTCGAGCTCGACTTTTGTGCTCGATTTCATCGCCACGGCGGAGGGCCTGCACCTCAACAAGGCTTTCGCGCGCATTCAGGATCCGAAAGTGCGCAAACGCATCATCGATCTCGTCACGAGCCTCGCCGGCGATGACATCCGCCGGCACCACTGCGGGCCAAAAAGTGGAAGAAGAGACCAAGACTTAGGTCGAGATGGCCACAGCCGTCATTCGTTATAACGAACGTATCTCGCCGATTCAGCTTGACGAAACGAACGGATTGGCCGAAACTCCAGCTGATCTGCTTGGTCCTGTCGTCTCCCGCTGTGGCCGAGAGGATTTTCACCCGTTTTCAGGCACTTGGCGACTCTGGAGTATTTCGTGCCTCGGCAAAACTATCTGTTCACGAGCGAATCCGTCTCCGAAGGTCATCCCGACAAAGTCTGCGACCGGATCTCCGACGAAATCGTCGATCTCTTCTTCCGCGAATGCGCCAAGGCCGGCATCGATCCTTATCGAAGTCCGCGTTGCCTGCGAGACTTTGGCGACGACCAATCGCGTCGTCATTGCCGGCGAAACGCGCGGCCCCGACTCTCGTCCGACGTCATCGAAGATACGGCGCGCAAGGCGATCAAGGCGATCGGCTATGAGCAGGACGGGCTTCCATTGGGAGCACTGCCAAGTTCGAAGTTCTGCTGCACGCGCAATCGGCCGATATCGCGCAAGGCGTCGATGCCGCCGGCAACAAGGACGAAGGCGCGGGCGACCAGGGCATCATGTTCGGCTATGCCTGCCGCGAAACGCCGGAGCTGATGCCGGCGCCGCTCTATTATTCGCACAAGATTCTCGAAGTCCTCGCCAAGGCCCGCCACGCGGGCGAAGGCGACGCCGCCAAGCTCGGCCCCGACGCCAAGAGCCAGGTGACGATCCAATATGCCGACGGCAAGCCCGTCGCCGCGACGCAGATCGTGCTCTCGACGCAGCATCTCGATCCGAATTTGTCGTCGGAAGACGTGCGCGCGATCGTCGAGCCCTATATCCGCAGGACGCTGCCGGAAGCAGTGGATCAGCGACAAGACCGATCTGGCACGTCAACCCGACCGGCAAATTCGTCATCGGCGGCCCGGATGGCGACACCGGCCTCACCGGCCGCAAGATCATCGTCGACACCTATGGCGGCGCGGCGCCGCATGGCGGCGGCGCCTTCTCCGGCAAAGATCCGACCAAGGTCGATCGCTCGGCGGCCTATGCGGCGCGCTATCTCGCCAAGAACATCGTCGCCGCCGATCTCGCCGACCGCGTGACGATCCAGCTTGCCTATGCGATCGGCTATTCCGAGCCGCTGTCGATCTATGTCGATACGCATGGCACCGGCCGCGTGCGCGGAAGACAAGCTCGAAGCGGCGCTGCCGCAGGTCATGCGTCTCTCGCCGCGCGGCATCCGCGACCATCTGCAACTCAACAAGCCGATCTATGCGCGCACCTCGGCCTATGGCCATTTCGGCCGCACGCCCGATGCCGACGGCGGCTTCTCCTGGGAGAAGACCGATCTCGCCGACAAGCTGCGCGCGAGCTTCAGCTAAGCGACGTTCCGCCAAACGCACGCGATCTCGCGCATGACCGACGAACATCGCCCTTGCGACGCGCCTTTACGGGCGCCGCAAGGGCAAGAAGCTCAGCGCGCTTCAAGTCAATCTGCGCGAGACTCTCCTGCCGCGCCTCGCGCTCGATCCGGCGCAGCCGATCGTCTCCGCGCCGGCGTTGTTTCCAAACGCGCCGCGCGACATCTGGCTCGAAATCGGCTTCGGCGGCGGCGAACATCTGGCTGCGGAAGCCGCGGCGCATCCCGATGAGGGCTTCATCGGCTGCGAATTCTTCGAAAATGGCGTCGTCAAGGCTTTGACGCTGATCGCCGCACAAAGACCTCGACAACGTCCGCCTCTATCAAGGCGACGCCGGCGCGATCATCGACGCGCTGCCGGCGCAGAGCCTCGCCGGCGCCTATCTGCTTTATCCCGACCCCTGGCCGAAGCGGCGCCAGCGCAAGCGCCGTTTCTCTCCGACAATATGCTGAAGCGTCTCGCGCGCATCATGCGCCCCGGCGCGGAAATCCGCTTCGCCACCGATATCGACGATAATGCCGGCTGGACGCTCGCGCGCGTGCTGCGCTCGCCCGATTTCGAGTGGCGCGCGCAATCGGCGCAGGATTGGCGCGAACCCTGGTCCGGCTGGGCTTCGACGCGCTACGAGGCAAAGGCGCTCGCGGCCGGGCGCACGCCGGTCTATCTCACCTTCGTGCGGACATAGAACGCTTTCGAGCGAAGAAACGCGTTAAAAATCAGGCCTTGTAGGGCCCGAAACGCAGCAGCCCCGCGCCATTCGATCTTGAGCCAGGCCTCGGCGCGCTCGACATGCGCGGAAAGCTTGCCGAGGATTTTCCAGAACGCCGGCGAATGGTTCATGTGAACGAGATGCGCGACCTCGTGCGCGGCGAGATAATCGAGCACGTAGCTCGGCGCCATGATCAGCCGCCAGGAGAAATTGAGCGCGCCGGTCGATGAGCACGAACCCCAGCGGCTTGTCGTGTCGCGCAAGGTGATCCGCGCGCGGCGTGACCCCGAGCTTGCCGGCATGGCGCGCGACGGCCGCCTCGATGTCGCGTCTGGCCTCGCGCATCAGAAAATCCTGCACGCGCCGCGCGACATGCGCCCGCTCGCCGGTCACGCACAGCATCGGCAGGCTCTTGTCGCTTTTCGGATTTGGCGCGGCCTCGATCCAGGCCGTGCCGCGCTGACGCGGACGCTCGACAATGCGGTGATTGACGCCGCGGATCGGCACGATCTCGCCGGCCGCCGAACGGCATCGGCGCAGGCAAACGTTGCAGCCGCACGCCGATCCAGGCCGCATGCCGCTCGACGAAATTGCGCGCGCCGATGATCGAGCCGCGCGGCGGCATGGTGAGCACGACATCGCGCGTCGCCGCGCGCACACGCAACGTGAAACGCCGCGCCGTGCTGATGCGCTTCAGCGCAATCCGAAAGGTTTCGCCTGCATGCGAAACCTCGATAAAGGCGAGATCGGATGTTCTGGGTGCGTTCTTGCGGGGTGCCGGCATGGGCCGAATTTAGCCGCTGCCAAGCCGAGTCGCCACTGAACTCAGCGGCTCACAATGGCGGCATCTTACCCGTTCCCGCCGTGTGAGAATCGTCTTATTTTGCAGCGCAACATAGAGGGAAGAGCGCCTCGCGGCCAATTTACCCTGATTGCAAGAGCTTAGACCGGCGCGACCGCCGCGTGGAACTCGCGGATGTGCGGGGCGATGAATTTGCGGAAGCGCGAGCCGTTGAACACGCCGTAGTGGCCGACGTCGGCCTGCTCGTAATGCAAGCTTCAGCTTCGGCGGAATGTTGGTGCAGAGATCCTGCGCCGCTTTGGTCTGGCCGAGGCCGGAAATATCGTCCTTCTCGCCCTCGACCGTCATCAGCGCCGTGCGATTGATCGCGGTGAGATCGATGTACTGATTGTCGTGAGTCATCTTGCCCTCCGGCAGGAGGTGGCGCACGAAAACCGTCTCGATCGTCTGCAGATAGAATTCCGCCGTCAGGTCCATCACCGCCAGATATTCATCGTAGAATTCGCGATGCTTCTCGGCCGAATCGCCGTCGCCCTCCATCAGATGATTGAACATGTCGATATGCGCGTTGACGTGGCGATCGAAGTTCATCGCCATGAAGCCGGAGAGCTGCAAGAAGCCCGGATAAACGAGCCGCCGCGCGCCCGGATAGGGATAGGGCACGCGGATGGAGGCAATGGTCCTTGAACCATTGGCTGCCGCGCGCCTCGGCAAGCTTGTTGACGGCGGTCGGGCTGCGGCGCGTATCGATCGGGCCGCCCATCAGCACCATCGAGGCCGGCACATCGGGATCGTGCAGCTTCTCGAGATGCGCGACGGCGGCGAGCAACGGCACGGCCGGCTGGCAGACGCCGATCGTATGCAGCGGCAGGCCGTCCTTGCGGACGCTGAGCACGCGGAAAATGTCGATCAGATAATCGATGTAATCGGCGAGATCGAAACCGCCGCTGGCGAGCGGCACCATGCGCGCATCGGCCCAATCGGTGATGTAGACATCATAATACGGCAGAAACGCCTCGACCGTGCCGCGCAGCAGCGTCGCATAATGGCCCGACATCGGCGCGACGATCAGCAGTTTGGCCTGCGGCGCGTGCGGCCTGCGGCCATTGCCGCTCGAAATGCAGCAGCCGGCAGAACGTGCGTTCCCAGACGACCTTTTCGATGATCGGCACCGTGCTCGCCATCGACGGTCGTCTCGTCCAGGCCGAAGACCGGCTTGCCATAGCGCCGGGTCAGACGTTCGAAAAGTTCGGCCGACGCCGCGACATTGCGGCCAACGGGCGTATGCGATGAGCGGATTGAGCGGGCTCTTGAACCAGACCCGGGCGATATCGGAGACGGCCCGCGCCGGCGCCAGGGCCAGATAGGCCAACTCGTGCCATTGATACGAATAGGAATCCTTCATCGCCCAGGCCATCCTAGTTTCTCCCCGGCCGGGTTGAGAAAATCCGCGGTTTCGTGATTCCCCCAACCGGATGCCATTTGCTGCAATGCAGCAATGCTTATTATGGTTACTTGTCTTAGGCTACTGCAACCGCGCCAAGCCAGCCTTAGAGCTGAATTGCAGTAACTGGCGGATCGGTTCCCGAACCATAGGGCGGCGGCGCGAGCCTCGCAACATATTGCGGTACGCCGTGCCGGATAGCCACTGGATAATGATTCCACGGCCGCGGTCGGAAGCCCGGATATAGCCGCGCGGCATCGCCTGAGGCGATTTTTATTGCAATGTGCCGGCGTTTGACGACCAGCCCGGACAGAGGAAGAAGCGGGAGATGACGGACAGCGCCGATCTCGACCTTGGCCGCCGCTCGCGGCGGCTGCACGTCGACACGCTGGTCAAGCTGCGCTGGCTCGCCGTCTTGGGCCAGCTGGCGGCGGTGCTGCTGGTGCGCTTTGGCCTCGGCTTTCCGATCCCGCTCAGCATCTGCCTGTTGTTCATCGCCGGCTCGGCCTGGCTTAATATTGTTCTGGGCCTGCGCTATCAGCGCAGCGACCGGCTCGACGATAGAGCCGGCCGCCGCGATCCTTGCCTACGATATCATCCAGCTTGCGGCGCTGCTCTATCTGACCGGCGGCATCGAGAACCCGTTCGCGGTTCTGTTCCTGGCGCCGGTGATGATCGCCGCCGTTTCGTTCTCGGCGCGCACCGCGATCGGCCTTTTTGTCCTGATGGTGATCGCCGCGACCACCATCAGCTTCTTTCATCATCCGCTGCCCTGGGCGCAGAACGCGCCGTTCCATCTTCCCTGGCTCTATAGCCTTGGCATCTGGGCCGCCGTCACCGTCAGCGCCGCCTTCACCGTGATCTATGCCTCGCGCATCGCCGAAGAGACGCGCAAGCTCGCCGACGCTTTCGCCGCGACGGAACTCGTCATCGCGCGCGAACAATTGCTTGAGCCAGCTCGACGGGCTTGCCGCCGCCGCGGCGCACGAACTCGGCACGCCGCTGGCGACGATCAGCATTGCCGCGAAGGAGCTGCACAAGCAGCTCGCCGCCGGCCCCTACGATGACGATGTCAGCCTCATCATCCAGGAAATCGGCCGCTGCCGCAGCATCCTCGGCAAGCTCGCCTCGCTGAACGAGGACGAGCCGGGTGCGATGTTGCAGGAGATGAGCCTCGATCTTCTGCTCGAAGAAGCCGTGGCGCCCAATCGCGGCGTCGATATCGCGATCAATATCGTAAAGAACGGCAGCGCGCCGGAGCCCGTCACCAAGCGCAATCCGGGCCTCATCTACGGCCTCGGCAACCTGATCGAGAACGCCACCGATTTCGCCAAGTCGGAAGTGCGCGTCATCGCGCGCTGGAACAAGGCCATCATCGAGATCACCATCGAGGACGATGGACCGGGGTTCTCCCCGGACGTGATCGACCGCATCGGCGAGCCTTATATCACCACCCGCGCCGGGCGGCACACTAAGCACGAGGCCGATTCCGGGCTCGGGCTGGGGCTGTTCATCGCCAAGACCCTGCTCGAACGTTCCGGCGCCACGGTCATCACCAGCAACAGGCTGCCGCCGCAATCCGGCGCCCGCATCACGATCCGCTGGCCGCGCGCCGTTTCGATACCGGCGTTGCGCCGCACAGCGACCGGCGCGCCGACGCACGATATTTGCCATTCGCCGCCCGATAGGCAAAAAGGCGGGAGGCAAAAGGCGGATGACAGAAATTCCCATTCTCGGGTGCGCAATTTCGCACTAGTATAGGCAGATCATGACGAAAATTGACCCCTACGAGCCTTCGGCGGGGGCCAGGGTGGAAGCGATTTCGACCGCTGGAGATCTGCCCGAAGACAAGACGCTGCTGATCGTCGATGACGATCGCGCCTTCCTCACGCGGCTCGCGCGCGCGATGGAAGGACGCGGTTTTATTGTCACCGCCGCGCAATCCGTGGCCGAAGGGCTCGCCGCGATTGCCCAGCAACCGCCGGCCTTCGCGGTGATCGACATGCGGCTCGTCGACGGCAACGGGCTCGACGTCATCTCCGAGCTGAAGGCCAAGCGCCCCGAGGCGCGCGCGATCATCCTTACCGGCTACGGCAATATCGTCACGGCGGTGACGGCGGTGAAACTCGGCGCCTTCGATTATCTGGCAAAGCCGGCCGACGCCGACGATATCTATGCCGCGCTGATGGCGACCTATCACGACAAGGCCGAAGTGCCGGAAAATCCGATGTCGGCCGACCGCGTCCGCTGGGAGCATATCCAGCGCATCTACGAACTTTGCGGACGCAACGTCTCCGAAACGGCGCGGCGGCTGAACATGCATCGCCGGACGCTGCAGCGCATCCTCGCCAAGCGCGCGCCGCGGTAAGCCTCACACCGGCCCGAAGCCCAAAATCTCAGGATCGGTCAGGCCGTGCAGCCGGTGCGCGGCCGCATGGGCAAAACGCATCAGCATGGCGCGGCGCGTGGCTGCCGCGAGCCGATGCTCCGGCGCCTCGCGCAGCACGGCGGCGCCGAACGAATCGGCGACGATGAGGCCGGCATCTTCCGGCATGATCGCGGGCGCAAGATTGTCGGAGATCGCGAAATAGAGCCTGTCGCAATGGGCGCGATAATCCGGCCATTTCTGATCGGCGCGGAAATCCGCGAGCGAGGATTTTATCTCGACGATGAGGATGGTGCCGTCGCTCGCCAGCGCAACGATATCGGCGCGCCGCCCACTGGCCAGCGGCAATTCCATCAGGGTCGAGAAGCGCAGATTGCGCAGCAGCCGCCGGGTGCCCCGCGCGATCGCCAAAGCCATGTCGGATTGGCGGCCATCGACGACGGCCGCCGGGGCATTGAACGGCGGCACGGCTCAGGACGCTGACGTGACGCCGAGCTTCGCCTCGAGCGCCTCGATGCGCTTTTTCAGCTGATCGTTCTCGTCCCGCGCGGCGATCGCCATTTCGCGCACCGCCTCGAATTCCTCGCGGCTGACGATATCCATCGCTGAGAGGAAACGCTCGACCTGTGCCTTGACGGCGCCTTCGGCCTCGCGGCGCACGCCCTGGGCGATTTCCGTCGCGTCGTTCATCAGGCGGCTGAAATCGTCAAAAACTCTGCGGCTTTGCGGCATCGCGCGCTCTCCAGATCCTCGTCTTCGTTCCCC
The DNA here is from genome assembly GCA_963851285.1 of uncultured Alphaproteobacteria bacterium. Classification (GTDB taxonomy): domain Bacteria; phylum Pseudomonadota; class Alphaproteobacteria; order ATCC43930; family CGMCC-115725; genus JAATGI01. Next base: position 17,490 of record CAWKOL010000001.1, on the reverse strand, counting down.
TTATGTTGCGCGTTTTCGCGGCTGCCGCAAGCGCAAAGCCCGCTGCGCGCGATGGCTTGACCTCGCCGCGGCTGCGTCGCATGACCGCCGCAGATTTCAGACAGAATTCGGACGGATGCTCGCCCTCATCCCCTATCCCAGGATCAATCCGGTATTGATCGATATCGGCCCGCTGCCGATCCGCTGGTACGCGCTCGCCTATATCGCCGGGATCATCTTCGGCTGGGCCTATGTGCGCCATCTCGTCGGCAAGGATTCGCTCTGGGGCAAGGTTCGCACATCCGAGCCCGGCCAGCATCGACGATCTCGTGGTCTATGTCGCCTTCGGCATCATTCTCGGCGGCCGCATCGGCTATGTGCTGTTCTACAATCTGCCCGTCTATCTCGCCCATCCGCTCGAAATTCTCGCCGTCTGGAAGGGCGGCATGTCGTTTCATGGCGGCCTCATCGGCGCCATGCTCGGCATCATCCTGTTCGCCCGCCGCGTCGGCGTGCCGGTGCTCGCGGTGATGGACCCGACAGCGGCCTCGGTGCCGATCGGCCTCGCGCTCGGCCGGCTGGCGAATTTCATCAAGCCGGAGCTGTGGGGCCGGCCGACCGATGTGCCCTGGGCGATGATCTTTCCCGGCTCCGACGGGCAGCCGCGCCACCCGAGCCAGCTTTATGAAGCGGGCCTCGAAGGCGTAGCGCTGTTCCTTATCCTGGCGCTGGCGATCCGCCTCGGCGCGCTCAAACGGCCGGGGCTGACGACCGGCCTTTTCGCGCTCGGCTATGGGACGGCGCGGATCATCTGCGAATTCTTCCGCGAGCCGGACCCGCAGCTCGGCTTTCTCTTCGGCGGCGCGACCATGGGCATGCTGCTCTCGGTGCCGCTGATCCTCGCCGGGCTCGCGCTCATCCTCTACGCGGCGCGGAGCAAAGCGGCGTGAACGCGCTGGCGCAGGAGATCGCCGCGATGATCGCCGCGGACGGCCCGATCAGCCTCGAACGGTTCATGACGCTCGCGCTGCTGCATCCACGCCACGGCTATTACCGCACGCAGCTGCCGATCGGCGCGGCGGGCGACTTCATCACCGCGCCGGAAATTCACCAGATGTTCGGCGAATTGATCGGCCTCTGGGCGGTCGAGGTCTGGCAGCAGATGGGCGAGCCGTCGCCCTTCCATCTCATTGAGCTTGGCCCCGGGCGCGGCACGTTGATGGCCGATCTGCTGCGCGCGGCGAAAGTGCGGCCGGCTTTTTTGCACGCGGCGCAGATACACCTCGTCGAAGCCAGCGAAGCCCTGATGGACGTGCAGCGCGAGACGCTGGCGGGAGCGCCGATCACCTGGCATCGCACGATTGAAGACGTCCCCGACGGCCCGGCGATCATTATCGCCAACGAATTCTTCGACGCGCTGCCGATCCGCCAATATGTGAGCACCGGGAAGGGCCTCTGCGAGCGGGTCGTCGGCCTCGACGCGGCGGGCGAACTCTGCTTCGGACTGGCTCCGACTGGCGCACCGGCGAGCAACGGCATGTGGCGCAGGGCGCGATCCTCGAAGTCGGCGCGGCGGCGCAAGCCGCGATGCGCACGCTCGCCGCGCGGCTTGTCACAGGGCGCGGTGCGCTTGCTCGCCATCGATTACGGCTATGCGCAGCCGGGCGGCAGTGCGAACGCTGCAAGCCGTGACAGCATCACAAACCTGACGATCCGCTGCGCGCGCCGGGCGAAGCCGATCTGACCGCGCATGTCGATTTCGCCGCGCTGGCGCAGGCGGCGCGGGCGGAAGGCGCCGCCGTCTATGGCCCGATCAGCCAGGGCAAATTTCTCGCCCGGCTCGGCATTTTCGAGCGCGCCGCAATGTTGAAGCGCAAAGCGACAGAAGCGCAAAGCGCCGCCATCGATGCGGCGCTCGCGCGGCTCGCTCTGCCCGGCCCGCAGAGCGGCCCGAACGCGAGCATGGCGGAGCTGTTTAAGGTTCTCGCAATCACGTCGCCCGATCTCGCCGCCCCGCCCGGCTTCGATCGGATTGCAGGACAAGATCCATGAAGGCCGAAGCCATCCAAAGCGATCTCCTCAAGGCCGCCGGAATCGCGCATGGCTTTTTCACGCGCCGCGGCGGCGTCTCGGAGGGCGTCTATGATTTGCTCAACGGCGGCGTCGGCTCGAAGGACGATCCGGCCCGCGTCAACGAGAACCGCCGCCGCATGGCCGAAGCGCTCGGCATTGCCGGCGATCATCTGCTCGTGCCGTTCCAAGTCCATTCCGCCATCGCCTTGCAGGTCGATGCGCCCTTCGCGCAAGAGGAACGGCCGAGATGCGACGGGCTCGTCACCGCGACGCGCGGCCTCGGCCTCGGCGTCACCGGCGCCGATTGCGGCATCATTCTCTTCGCCGATGCGGAGCGGCAGATCATCGGCGCGGCGCACGCCGGCTGGAAAGGCGCGCTGACCGGCGTGCTCGAAGCCACCATCGATGCGATGGAGACGAAGGGCGCGCGGCGGGACAGCCATCAGCGCCGCGCTTGGCCCGACGATCGGGCCGGACTCCTACGAAGTCGGCCCGGAATTTTTCGCGCGCTTTCTCGATGCCGCGCAAGATTATGCGCAATTTTTCAAGCCCTCGGCGCGCGTCGGCCATTTCATGTTCGATCTGCCGCGCTTCATCGGCGCGCGCGTGAAGAGCGCCGGAATTGGCCAGTTCGAGAGCTGCGGCGTCGACACTTATGCCGACGAGGCGCGCTGTTTCTCCTACCGCCGCTCCGTGCATCGCAACGAGCCGGATTATGGCCGTCTCATTGCTGCAATCGCGCTTGTCTAGCCTGCCGGCGAGAGCGCGCGCGGCGGTTTGACGGCGTCAATGCAACGGCGCAGCCGCCTGCGCGTTCTACAGCCGCCGCGCGTTCTATTGCGACCGCGGGGGAATGGAGGCTGACATGCCGGGCCCGAAACAAAGATTGCTTTCCGCGACAACCGCTCTCTGCCTTGCCTTGAGCTTTGCGACCAAGCCTACGCCTTCGGCCACGGCGGAGGCGGCCATTTCGGCGGAGGTGGTGGTCATTTCGGGGGTGGTGGTCACTTCGGGGGTGGTCACTTCGGCGGCGGACATTTTGGTGGCGGCGGCACTTCGGAGGCGGCCACTTCGGCCATTTCGGCGGCTATGGCGGTCATCACTTTGCCAGCCATCATTTCGGCGGCCATCACTACGGCTGGCCATTTCGGCCATGGGCATTTTGCTCATGCCCACGGCCACCAGCATTTTGCGCATGGCTTTGGCCACGGCTTAGCCGCGGGGCACGGCTTCAATCACGGCGCATGGGCGGGACATGGCGGCTGGGGGCCACGGCGGCTATTGGCATAATCAGTACGGCTATGGCGGATGGGGCTGGGGCGGTCCGGTCTTCTGGCCCTATTATTACGGCGACGCGCTCTTCTTCGCTCTGTGGCCGGACTATTACGACGATTCGTTTTTCGATTACGGGCCGGACGCGCTCTTCGCCGGCCTTTTCTGGCCCGGCTATGACGATAGCGGCTACGGCGCCTATCCCGGCGGCTATTGGTCCGGCAACCTTTATGCCGAAGCGCCGCCATCGCGGCATCGCAGCCGACACCACCGTCAGCGGACGCAGCAGCCGGAAAGCGCCAGCCAATGGCGCGGACGCTTGCGCAGCGCAGGCACCGGCCGCGACTGCCCTGCCGACCGATCGCATCGCCAAGCGATCCAGCCCAGCGCCGACCAGACCAATCTGCTGAACGACCTGAAAGACGCCGAGACCAAGGCCGGCGACATTCTCCATGCCGCCTGCCCGAGTCAGGTGCCGCTGACTCCCGTGGCCCGCTTCGACGCCATCGAACAAAGGCTCACGGCGACGCAGCAGGCGATCGATCTCATCCGCACGCCGCTCGCCCGCCTCTACGATTCGCTCGGCGACGCGCAGAAAGCCAAGTTCGACGCGGTCGCGCTGGGACGCCAGCGCCGGCCCAGCAAGGCGAAAGAACAGCAACCCGACGATGTCGCTGCCGTTTGCAAGGAGCGCTCGCAGCAATTCACCGGCCTGCCGGCGCAGCAGATCGCCGATACGCTCAAGCCGACGCAGGATCAAAAGCCCGCTTTCGACGCGCTAAAACCGCCGCCGACGAAGCCAGCGCGACGGTTGCGGCGGCCTGCCCGAACACGGCGCCGCAGAATGTCACTGAGCGTTTCGACGCCATCGACGCGCGGCTCAAGGCGACGATCGCGGCGATCAAGACAGGTCGAGCCGAAGTTGAAGGCGTTCTATGCGACGCTCACCGACGAGCAGAAGGCGCAATTCAATCTTCTGTCGCCGCCGGCAATTCAGCGCCAGACGCCACGAGCCGCGGCTAGTCCGCCAGCACGGTCGCATAGGCGGCAAGCGCGTTGCCCAAAGCGCCGCGCGGCGACGCGGCGCCGGACTGGCCTGCTGTATCATTCGATGTGTCCCTCGGCTGGACGAGGCAGAGCGTCGCCATCTGCGTGCCGGCGCTGGCGCGAACGGATGTCGCCAGGATCTGCGGCGCCTGCAACGCCACCAGGGCGTCGGACAGGTCGCGCGACTGCTGCGCGGCAACGTTTTGCCGCGCCGGGGCCTGGGCAACGGGCGCCCGCGAAAATTGTGACGTTCCAAATCCGACGGCGTAAAGCGCCATGAACGTTTCCCCCTTTATTACGGTAACGTCATAGCTCGCGCGGCTTCATCTTCCTTTTGCGGGATTGCTAAAATTTTAGCGACCGGAAAATCAGCTGCCGCCGTGCAGGGTCGTATAGACCAGCGCCGCGCCGGCGATCGCCATGACGACGAAGGCCAGCCAGACGAAAAAGCGCGACAGCGGGCCGCCGCGATATTCGCCGAGAACATCGGCGCGGCCGTTCAGTCTGGCGATGACGAAGAGGAGCGGCACGGCGGCAATGCCGTTGAAGACGGCGGTATAGACCAGCGCCTTCATCGGATCGATGCCGATGAAATTCAGCGCCAGCCCGATCAGGGTGGCGACCATGATGATGCCGTAGAAGCCCCGCGCCTCGCCGAATTTTTTCGACAGGCCCTCCTTCCAGTCGAGCGCCTCGGCCAGGGCATAGGCGGCGGAGCCCGCGAGAACCGGAATGGCGAGAAGCCCGAGCCCTATGACGCCGAACGCGAAAATATCGCGCGCCAATTGCCCGGAATTGGGAAACGAGTGCACCAGCGGTTCAAGCGCCGCCGCAGCATCTGCCGCGGTGTTGATGTTCTTCACGCCGTGGGCGAAGAGCACGGTGCCGGTGGTGATGATGATGAACCATTGCACGAGCTGCGAGGCGACCATGCCGATGCGTCGTGTCGATGCGCATGTTGTGGATGAAATGCGGCGGCAGTTCCGGCTCCGTCTTGCCGTCGCGCTCGGCGATCGCCTTTTCCTCCTCGACCTCCTCCGAGGCCTGCCAGAAGAACATGTAGGGCGAGATCGACGTGCCCAAAACGCCGGTGATGATGAAGAGGAAGGCGAAGTTGAACTCGATATGCGGAACGAAGGTGGCGCGCAGAATCGCGTGCCAATCATTGGCGACCATGAGCGCCGTCGCGACATAGGCGAGCAGCGCCAGAGCCAGCCATTTGAGAATGTTCGCGTAGGCCGGATAGGTGAGCCAGATCTCGAGCGACGTCACCACGGCGGCCGTGGCCGATCGCATAGAGCCAGAACGGCGCCGGATAGACGAGCCGCGCCGACGCCGCGACGGCGCCGATGTCAGCGCCGATATTGATGATATTCGCCGCCAGGACGAGGAGCACGATCGCCGAGCAGGATCTTGCGGCTGTAATGCTCCTTGATGACGCCGGCGAGCCCCTTGCCGGTGACCGCGCCGATACGGCCGCAGCATTCCTGCACCGCGAGCAGCAGCGGCACCTGATAAAGCGCGGTCCAGAGCTGGCCGAAGCCGAATTGCGCGCCGGTCTGCGAATAGGTCGCGATGCCCGAGGGATCGTCATCCGCGGCGCCGGTGATGAAGCCGGGACCGATGATGTTGAGGAGGGCGCGAATGCCGGTGCGCGGCTTCTTCTGCGCGCGCTCGACGCCTGGTCTGCCGTTGATACCAAAGACGGCGCACGCATGCTCCCTTTCCGATCTATCGTCAATTTGATTTTATGCTGCGGCGACGGGAATTTGCGCGCGCACTTTCTCGACGCGCTGGCGCGCGATCCGCGCCGAGACGATGCCGACGCCATCGGAGGCGCGGGCGATCACATGCCCCCACGGATCGACGACGAGCGAATGACCATAGGTCGCGCGCGTACTCGTTGCCGACCTGATGCAGCGCCCGTCTGGGCCGGCGCGCAAAAATAGGTCTCCGTCTCGATGGCGCGGGCGCGGCAGAGAACCTCCCAATGGTCCTTGCCGGTAAGCAGCGTGAAGGCGGCGGGCAGCGCGATGACATCGGCGCCCTTTTCCGCCAGGGCGGCGAACAGATAGGGAAAGCGCAGATCGTAGCAAATGGCGCAGCCGAAGGTGAAGTCCTCGGCCTTATAGGTCACGATGCCTCGCCCGGCTTGAACGATGCGCTTTCGCGATATTGCGTGCCGTCCGGCGCGGTGATGTCGAACATATGGATCTTGCGATAGCGGGCGATCTCGTTGCCGTCGCGATCGAAGACCACGGTCGTGTTATGGATGCGATTCTCGCCGGGAATTTTTTCGAGGATCGAGCCGGCATGGATGAAGATGCCGTGCCGGCGCGCCAGCTCCTGCATGGCGCGATAGGCCGGCCCCTCGCCGAGGATTTCGGCCGCCTCCTGCTTGTCGGCGCGCTGGCCGCCGAGAAAATCGAAACATTCCGGCAGGCCGACCCAATCCGGCCGCTCCTCCGCCACAGCCTGCTCGATGAGCGCCGCAGGCGGCGGCGATATTCGCCGCCTTGTCCTGGCCGGAATTCATCTGGATCAGGCTGATTTTCATGGCGCCTAGTTCGCGGGGATCGCGGACCAAGTCAATTGAAAATCGGGCGCGAAATCCTGTCAGGCCGCTTCGCGCAGCGCCTCGCCGAAGGCACGCACGTCGGCGAGAACGCGCGCCGCGAGCTCATCGAGCTCGCTCGCCAGCCGAACCATGGATTCGGCATTCTGGCTGGTGAGCGCGGCGGCCTTGGCGACATCCTCCACATAGGCCGAGGTCGCGGTCGTGCCGGAGGCGGCGGAGCGCACGTTGCGGGCGATCTCCTGCGTCGAGGCGCCCTGCTCCTGCACCGCCGAGGCGATGATCGCGGAGATCTGCTCGATCTCGCCGATCTTGGTCTGGATCGTGTCGATCGCGGTGACCGAGCTTTCGGTCGCCGCCTGCATATCGGCGATCTGGCCGGAAATATCCTGCGTCGCGCGCGCCGTCTGGGTCGCGAGCGTCTTGACCTCCTGCGCGACGACCGCGAAGCCGCGGCCGGCCTCGCCGGCGCGGGCCGCCTCGATCGTGGCGTTGAGGGCGAGCAGATTGGTCTGCGCCGCGATCCGCGAAATAAGGCTGACGATATCGCCGACGCGGCGGGCCGCTTCGGTCAGGCGGGCCATGCCGCTCGACGTCTCGATGCTTTCGGAGACCGCGCGTTTGACGACGGTGGTCGATTGGACGACCTGGCGGCTGATCTCCTCGATCGAGGCCAGCAATTCCTCGGAGGCGACGGCGACCGAGGAGACATCGCCGGCGGCGTTGGAGGAGGCGACCTTGGCGTGCGACGAGCCCTCGGCGGCATTGCGGGCGCCTTCGATCATCTCCTGCGAGGCGCTCGCCATGTGCTTCGTCATTTCCGGTCAGACGCGCGACGCTCGCCGACAGCTCGGCGGAAAACTTCTCGACCTTGGCGCGGATGGCCGCCTCGCGGACGAGGCGCTGCTCGCGGTCGTCGCGGTCGCGAATTTCGGCTCGCCAGTTCATTGTTTTTCCGCACCGCGTCGCGCAGGACGCTCAGCGCCCGCGAGGTGACGCCGATCTCGTCCTTGCGCTCGGTGCCCTGATCTCGATATCGACATCGCCGGCGGCGAGCGCCGACATCTGCCTGGCGAGAATATCGACGGGCTTGGCGATGGTGAAATAGGCGATCGGCGTCGAGACCAGCAGGACGAGCAGGCAGCCGAACGCCGAGCCATAGAGCAGATCGCGGCTGAGCGTCGTCGCCGCACTGGTCGAGCTGATCGGCCGTCAAGATGCGCCGTGGCCGGGTCGGCGGTGACGACGACATGCGCCAGATCGCGCAGCTGAAGGGAGGCCCAATAGGCGACCATGCTGAGAACGACCAGAAGGCCGATGTAAAGGAATTGCCTTAGAACCAAGCTTCGGCCAATGGAGAGATTGCCCATGAATTCGCCTCTGCCGCATGCTTCGGCGACAATATGCCTGGCGCGCTTCATGGGAAGTTAACGCAGCGGTTCCGGCAGCGCCGAGATTTTTGCTACTTCCGGGCGCCGGAGCAGAATTCCCTCCGGCCGGAAAGCGCGCTAAGACCCGGCAGCCGCAAAAGGAGCCGTCATGTCCCTCGCCGTCGCGGTCCAGATGGACCCGATCGAGAAGATCAATTTCGCCGGGGATTCGACCTTCGCCCTGATGCTGGAGGCGGAGAAGCGCGGCCATACGCTCTACCATTACACGCCCGATGAACTGACCTGGGGCGCCCGCGGCATCACCGCCAAGGCGGCGAAAATCTCCGTGCGGGACCGGCCCGGCGATTATTTTACCCTGCAAAAACCGCAGCTTCTCGAGCTTGCCGAGGTCGATGTCGTGCTTTTGCGGCAGGACCCGCCGTTCGACCTCGGCTACATCACCTCGACCCATCTGCTCGAGCATTTGCCGCCGCGCGTGCTGGTCGTGAACGATCCGGCCGCGGTGCGGAACGCGCCGGAAAAGCTGTTCGTGATGGAATTCGCGGAATTCATGCCGGCGACCCTGATCAGCCGCGACAAGGCGGCCATCGCCGCCTTTCTTGAGGAGCACGGCGAGATCGTCATCAAGCCGCTTTATGGGCATGGCGGCGCGGCGGTGTTCAAACTCAGCCGCAAGGACCCCAATTTCGGCTCGCTCTACGACCTTTTCGCCGCCACCTTCAAGGAGCCCTGGGTGGCGCAAGAGTTTTTGCCGCAGATCGCAAAGGGCGATAAACGCATTATCCTGGCCGACGGCGTCGCGGCCGGCGCGGTGAACCGGGTGCCGGCGGAAAACGACATTCGCGCCAATATGGTACGCGGCGGGGCGGCGGCTGGCGACCGAACTCACCGCCCGCGAAAAGGCGATTTGCGCTGCCCTCGGGCCGGAGCTGAAACGCCGCGGCCTGTTGTTCGTGGGAATTGATGTGATCGACGGCTATCTGACGGAAATCAACGTCACCTCGCCGACGGGAATCCGCGCCATCGCCAAGACCGGCGGCCCGGATGTCGCCGCGATCATCTGGGACGCGATCGAGGCCAAGCTCCGCGACAGGCGGCAGGAAACCCGCGCATGAGCCTCAGCGATCTCGCCCCGCCCCTGGAGAAGCCGCGCCGCGCACGTCACGGCGATCCCCCTGACGCAACTTTTCGATCGCGCCAAGATCGCCGCGCAGATCGCCAAGGCGCATGCCGAGGGCCTGCGCCGGCGACGCCTTGCGCAAACAGGCGCTCGAACTTTTCCGCGCCGGGCTCGACAGCCGGCCGCGAGCGCGCGCAGGAAGTCTTGTTCGCCTCCGGCGGCGGCCTCGCCTGCGCCAGCAATCTCTCCAAGCTCGAAGACGAACTGATCCGCGCGCTGCACGATTTTTCGGTCACCTATCTCTATCCAGCGCCCGATCGCGAACGCGCCGCGCCTCGTCGTCGCCGCGGTCGGCGGCTATGGCCGCGCAACGCTGGCGCCCGGCTCCGACATCGATCTTCTGTTCCTGTTGCCCTCGGCCGAAGACGCCTGGGGCAAGCGTGTCACCGAAGTCGATGCTCTATCTGCTCTGGGACTTGAAGCAGAAGGTCGGCCATTCGACGCGCTCGGTCGAGGAATGTCTCGTTCAATCGCGGCGCGACATGACCATCCGCACCGCGTTGCTCGAAGCGCGCTTCATCCTCGGCGACGAGAAGCTCTTCGACGACATGTGCCGGCGCTTCGACAAGGAGATCGTCCAGCGCAGCCCGCGCGAATTCGTCGTCGCCAAGCTCGAAGAGCGCGACACCCGCATCTCCAAGGCAGGCCAGTCGCGCTATCTCGTCGAACCCAACGTCAAGGAGGGCAAGGGCGGCCTGCGCGATCTCAATTCGCTGTTCTGGATCGCCAAATATGTCTATCGCGTGCGCGAGGCGTCCGATCTCGTCGATGCCGGCCTGTTCACGCGGCGCGAATACCGCCTTTTCTGCCGCTGCGAAGAATTCCTATGGCGCGTGCGCTGCCATCTGCACTTTCATCACCGGCCGCGCCGAGGAAATCCTGAGCTTCGATCTGCAGCGCCCGATCGCCGAGCGGCTCGGCTATGCCGGACGCGGCGGCCTCTCCGGCGTCGAACGTTTCATGAAGCATTACTTCCTGATCGCCAAGGAAGTCGGCGACCTGACCGCCGTGCTGAGCGCGGCGCTGGAAGAGCGCCACGCCAAGCCCGCCGCCGTGCTCGACCGCTTCCATATCCGCGTGCGGCGCCAGGACAAGCTGATCAAGGAATTCGGCTTCCTCATCGAGAACGGCCGTCTGAAAGCCGGGCGCCCCGATGTGCTCGACCACGATCCGGTCAACATGATCCGGATGTTCTGGCTCGCCGACCGCTATGGCGTCGCGCTGCATCCCGACCTGATGCATCTCGCCATCTCGCGGCTTCACCTGATCGACGCCAATTTGCGCGACGACCCGGAGGCGAACCAGCTCTTCCTCGACGTTCTCTCGTCGCGCAATTCGCCGGAAGTGGTGCTGCGGCTGATGAACGAAGCGGGCGTGCTCGGCCGGTTCATTCCGCCGTTCGGCCGCATCGTCGCGATGATGCAATTCAACATGTATCATCATTACACGGTTGACGAGCATCTGCTGCGCGCCGTCGGCTATCTCGCCGACATCGACGCGCAGCGCCATCGCGACGACCTGCCGCTGACCAACACGATCATGGCCTCGATCGAGAAGCGGCGCGCGCTCTATGTCGCGGTGTTTCTGCATGACATCGCCAAGGGGCGGACGGAGGATCATTCGATCGCCGGCGCCGCCGTCGCGCGGCACCTTTGCCCCCGGCTCGGCCTGACGCCGGCGGAGACGGAAACCGTCGCCTGGCTGATCGAGAATCATCTCGTCATGTCCGATACGGCGCAGCGGCGCGACCTTGCCGACCAGCGCACGATCGAAACCTTCGCCGCGCGCGTGCAGACCATCGAGCGGCTCAAAATGCTCTTCGTCCTCACCGTCTGCGACATTCAGGCGGTCGGCCCCGGCGTGTGGAACGGCTGGAAGGGCGAATTGCTGCGCACGCTCTTTCTCGAGACGCAGATCGTGCTCGGCGGCGGCCATACCAAGACCGAGCGCACCGAGCGCATTCAAAAGGCCAAGGCCGAATTGCGCGCGCAATTGCCGAACTGGACGGACGCCGATTTCGAGGCCTATGCCGCACGCCATTCGCAAGCCTATTGGCTGCGCGTCGACCTGCCGCGCAAAATCCGCCATGCGCAGCTTCTCAACCAGACCGAGATCGACCTGCCCGAGCCGATCATCGATATCCGGACGGACGCCTTCCGCGCGCGTGACCGAAATCACGCTGATCGCGCTCGACCATCCGCGCCTGCTCGCGATCGTCGCCGGCGCCTGCGCCGCGACCGGCGCCAATATCGTCGACGCGCAGATTTTCACGAGCAACGACGGGCTTGCCGCTCGATACGTTCTTCGTCTCCCGCACCTTCGAGCGCGACGAGGACGAAATCCGTCGCGGCGAGCGGATCGCACTCGCCATCGAGCAGGCCCTGCGCGGGCAAATTCGTCTCGCCGAGATCCTCGCCGCCAAGCACGCGGCAGCGGCCGAAAGACACGCCCTTCGACGTGCCGGCGCAGGTCTCGATCGATAATGAATTGTCGAACCGCTACACCGTCATCGAAGTCTCCGGCCGCGACCGGCCCGGCCTGCTCTATGCGATCACCGATATTCTCTCGCAGTTGAACCTCAATATCGCCTCGGCGCATATCGTGACCTTCGGCGAGAAGGCGGCCGACGTTTTCTATGTCACCGATCTCACCGGCGCGAAGATCACGACGAGCGGCCGCAGGGCCGCCATCCGGCAGAAACTGCTCACGGCCTTCCCCGGCCAGGCGGCCGGCAAAGGCCGGCGCGGGCGGCAAAAGCCCCGCTGTGGCTTGATTTTCGCGGCCCAAACCCTGATATCGGCTGTAATTCTCCATCAACGACACATGACGAGCCGCGGATCGACCATGCCCGACGAAACATTGCCCGAAATCGAATTCCACGGCCGCGCGAAGGCCCGACGGCCGAAAACACGCCGGACCCGTTTGCCGTCCTGCAGACCCTCCAGCGCGAGAATGGCGAGCTGAAGGACAGGCTTCTGCGCACGCTCGCCGAGAGTGAGAACCTGCGCCGCCGCACCGACAAGGAAGTGGCCGATGCCAAGCTCTACGGCGTTTCGAGCTTCGCCCGCGACATGCTGAGCTTTGCCGATAATCTGCGCCGCACGGTCGAAAATATTCCCGACGAATTGCGCAAAAGTGCCGACCCGGCGCGTGAAGACCCTCATCAGCGGCATCGAAGTGATCGAGCGCGATTTCATCTCCCGGCTTGCGCGCCACGGCGCCAAGAAGATGGAGCCGCTCGGCAGCAAATTCGACCCCAATCTGCACGAGGCGCTTTATGAAGTGCCGGACGAATCGCTCCCCAACGGAACGGTCGTCAAAGTCGTCGAGGATGGCTACACGATCGGCGAGCGCATGCTGCGGCCGGCCAAGGTCGGCATTTCGCGCGGCGGCGCCAAACTGCTGGCTGACAGCGTCGGCTAAGGACCGCTTCCGGCTAGCGCCGCGCCGGCGATATCACGAAGCGATCTTGCCGGATCTCATGGACGATCTTGCGGCTAGCCATTGGCGCTGATCCGCGCTTTGTCGCCCGCGCGGCGCATATCGCGCGCAATTCGTTGACTTCATCCTCGGTCAGGGAGTCGATGCCGACGAAGCGGTTTTCTGCGTCGCCGGCACGGATCAGTTCGTCGAGCTTGGCCTGGATTGCCGCGCCGTCGCGGTTCTGCGAATTCTGGATCAGGAAGACCATGAGGAAGGTGATGATACTTGTCGCGGTGTTGGCGACGAGCTGCCATGTATCGGAATAATGAAAATAGGGGCCGACAATCGCCCAGACGACGATCAGCGCCGCGGAGATGCCGAAAGCGAGCGGATGGCCGGCAACATGCGCGCAGGCCGCGGCGAATTTCGCGAAAATGTCCTTCATGGCGGCACTCATGTTAGCGGCGACCGGCCCGCAAAACGCGCGCTCTGCGCAAAAGTTCCGTTGAAGGTTGTGAGCTTCCGCACGGAACCGAAAAGCTCCGATCCCGTTGTTCCGACACCTTCAAAAGGAGGACAGATCATGGGTCTCGGAAAAGGATTGCTTCTCTGGCTGATCGGTATTCCGATCCCGGTCATCATTCTTCTTGCGCTGTTCCTGCATCATTGAGGTTGGCGTTATGGAATGCCGTCGCGGCGCGATCCGGATGTGCCGGATCGCGCCGAACGACATCGTTTGAGGCTTCGTCACGCGCCGTAGCGTGAGATTGATACGGTCGCCGTCAAGCAAATCGGACGTGCCGGGCAGAATTCGCGCGACGCCGTGATAGGCGAGGCGCGCCGGCCCGGCGAGGACCAGCGCATCGCCCGACGCAAGCTCCAATAGATTGCGTCTTGCCGCTCGCGCGTTGGCGCCCCAGCGGAAGATGCAGGAGGCGCCGAGCGACAAGGGAGACGACGGGCGCCGTCAAATCCGCCTCATCACGATCCTGATGCAGCCCCATGCGCGCCTCTGGCCCATAGACATTGATGAGGCAGGCCTCGGGGGCGTGCGGATAATCGCCGAGTTCTTCCAGGCGCGCAGCGCCAGCGCGGGGATCGCCGGCCAGGGGCGCCCGGTTTCGGGATGCTGTCGCCTGATAGCGATAGCCGCGTTCCTGATCCGAGACCCAGCCCAGCGCACCGCAATTCGTCATCTTCACCGAAAACGGCTTGCCGGTGCGCGGCATCCGCGGCTGGAACAGCGGCGCCGATTCGATCGCCGCCTCGATCTCGCGCCAGCAAAGCTCCTGTTCGCGGATGTCGAGATAGCCGGGCGCATAGATGAGCCCGTCGGCGAAAGTCTCGCGCGCTCCCTTGAAAAGCGTCATCGCGCTTCAGGCGGCCGCGCCGAGAAAATTCGCGGTAGGCGGCTTCGTCCATCAGCGCGTTCACCGCCGCCACATCGTCGACGCGCAGGCGGTAGAGCCAGCCCTCGCCTTGCGGATCGGCGTCGACGCGCGGCGGATGGGCAACGACATCCTCGTTGATTTCGATGACTTCGCCAGCGACCGGCGCGCGGATTTCGGCGGTCGCCTTGATCGATTCGAGAACGGCGGCGCGCTCGCCCGTCTTCAGAGCCGCGCCGATCTTCGGCAGTTCGACGAAGACGAGATCGCCGATCTGCCCGGCGGCATGACGGGTGATGCCGACGACGGCGACATCGCCATCGAGCTTGAGCCATTCATGGGCGCCGGTGAATTTCAGCATGATGCTTCCTCGCGAGTCGCAAGCAACATTAGGACAGGCGACCGCCCGCGCAATCGGGAACATACGCAATGCAGCCGTCAAAGCTGCGGTGGCAGAACCACTTTGGATTCCACGGTTGAATCCGCATTGAGATGGTAAACCAGCGCCGCGCCGGTCGCGATTTCGGCACCGAGAATCGTGTCGCGCGTCAATCTGTCGAGCACCATGACGAGCGCGCGCAGCGAATTGCCATGCGCGACGACGATCGTGCGCTCGCCCCGCAGCACCCGCGGCAGGATCTCCTGACAATAATAGGGCAGCACGCGCGCGATCGTATCCTTGAGGCTTTCGCCGCCCGGCGGCGGCACATCGTAGGAGCGGCGCCACAGATGCACCTGCTCCTCGCCCCATCGCTGCCCGTGCCTCGTCCTTGTTGAGGCCGGAGAGATCGCCATAGTCGCGCTCGTTCAGAGCGATATCGCGGAGTCGTCGGCAGATTGGGCGTGCCGAGTTCATCGAGGATCAGCGTCCAGGGTCCTCTGGGCGCGGCCAAGCTCGGAGGTGATAGGCCTTATCGAAGCCCAAACCCGCCGCCTTCAGCACGCCGGCCGGCGCCGCGCGCCTCGGCAACGCCGAGCTCCGTCAGCCCCGGATCCTTCCAGCCGGTGAAGAGATTCTTGAGATTCCATTCGCTCTGGCCGTGCCGCACGAGAACGAGAAGCCGTTGCATGGACATTCCTATTTCAAGCCGAGCACGTCGGCCATCGAATAAAGGCCGGGCTTGCGCCCGCGCGCCCAGAGCGCCGCGCGCAACGCGCCGCGCGCGAAAATGGTTCGATCCTCGGCCTTGTGGGCTCAGTTCCAGCCGCTCGCCGGGGCCGGCGAAAATCACCGAATGGTCGCCAACGACCGTGCCGCCGCGCAAGGTCGCAAAGCCGATGGCGCCCTCGGTCCGCGCGCCGGTGTGGCCGTCACGGCTGCGCACCGATTGTTCGGCGAGGGAAACGCCGCGGCCGCGCGCCGCCGCCTCGCCGAGCAGCAAGGCGGTGCCGGACGGCGCATCGACTTTCATCCGATGGTGCATTTCAACGATTTCGATATCGAACTCCGGGCCGAGCGCCTGCGCGACCTTCTCGACGAGGCTGGCTAGCAGATTGATGCCGAGACTCATATTGCCCGATTGGACAATCGCCGCGTGATTTGCCGCCGCCGCGATCTTTTCGTGATCCTCGGCCGAAAGCCCGGTCGTGCCGATCACATGGACGATACGCGCCTGCGCGGCGAGAGCGGCGAGTTCGACGCTGCGATGCGGCGATCGAGAAGTCGATGATGCCATCGGCATCGAGCGCGGCGGTCAGCGGATCGCTCGAAATCGCGACGCCGAGTTGCCCGCAGCCCGGCATATATGCCCGCGTCCTGACCCAGCGCCGGGCTTTTCGGCCGCTCCAAGCGCGGCGGCAAGGCTGACGCCCGGCGTCTTGGCGATCAGTTCGATGACCGCGCAGCCCATGCGGCCCGCCGCGCCCGGCTACGATGAGCCGCATATCGCTCATTACAGCCTCCAGGACTGCTGCCGTCTATACGGCGGGCGCGGCGAATGAAAAGTTCTGCCCGCGAGAATGCCTGTCACGGGCGGGTCATAGAGCCGCGATAGGTTTTGCTCGACCAGGGAAGCATTCCGGCAGAGCGCCGGGCAGGCGAGCCGGATGTACGTTCGCTTGCGCTTGCCCTCGGTCACGCGTTGCGGCGTTGCGTTTGAGTTGCAGTTTGCGTTGCAGTTTTTGCGTGCGTTCCGCGTAGCCATTATCCCCGCGCCGTGGCGATTTCGTGCTGGATCGCCTCGGCTGCGGCGCGCGGATCGGCCGCCTCCGTGATCGGCCGCCCCACCACCAGATAACTCCGCCCCCGCCGCGATCGCCGCCGCGGGCGTCGCGACCCGCTTTTGATCCCCCGCCGCGCCGCCGGCCGGGCGGATGCCCGGCGTCACCAGGATGATCTCCGGCCCAAGCGCGCGGCGCAATTCCGCCGCCTCGGACGCCGCGGCAACCAGCCCGTCGATGCCAAGCGCGCGGCCTGCTGGGCGCGATGCGGCACGAGATCGCGCACCGGGAAACGATATCCGGCCGCCGCCAGATCGTCGTCGTCATAGGAGGTGAGCACCGTCACCGCGAGCAGCTTGAGATTGCTGCCTGCCGCGCCGGCTCTTGGCCGCCGCCATCGTCTGCGGAAAAGCATGAACCGTGAGAAAATCGACGCCCCGGCGCGCGATCTGCGCCGTCGCGCGCTGCACCGTATTGGGAATGTCGTGCAGCTTGAGATCGAGGAAGATTTTCTTGCCCTTCGCGCGCAAGTTCGTCGGCGAGGGCGAAGCCATTGTCGGCGGTGCCGCCATAGGCGAGTTCCATGCCGATCTTGTAGAACGACACGCTGTCGCCGAGCGTCGCGACCAGCGCGCGCGCCTGCGCGACGTCGGAAAAATCGAGCGCGACGATCAGCCGGTCGGAGGCTTTGACGACGCTCATGCGGCGGCTCCGGCGGCGGCGATAGACCCAGACCCGCGCCGGCGGCACATTGCGCCAGACCCAGGGCGATGTCTCGAGCGTATGCGGCGGCAGCAGTTTGCGCGGCGCCGGCGAAAACAGGCTGTAGGAGAATTGCACGAAGGGACCTCCCGGCGCCATCAGGCCGAAAGCTTCCGCCAGCAGCGCCGCGCGCTGCGGCCTCGGGCCGGGTGATGAGCGGCAGGCTGGAGACGACGGCGATAGGCGGCGCGCCGAGCCGCGCGCCCAAAGTGCCACGCAGATCATAGGCATCGCCCTGGA